>NC_013739.1:4451558-5087495 GCF_000025265.1 Conexibacter woesei DSM 14684 | reverse complement strand
TGCCGCCTGCTCCGCCGTTGGCCGGAGAGACGCGCGCCTCGCTGCCGCTGACCGGCGAGCTGTACACGCTCGACCTGGGGCCGGGCGGGGCGACCCGGCGCGTGCTCACCTATCCCCCGGGGGGCGAGGTCGACGGCGCGATCGACCCCAACCCCGCAGTCTCCGCCGACGGCCGCTCGATCGTCTTCACGACACGCGCGGCGAACCTCGTGCGCGGCGACGCCAACGAGCTGCCGGATGCGTTCGCGGTCAGCGAGACCGACGAGCGCCGCGGCGGCGCTCCGCCCACCGGCCTGGGGCAGGACCAGGTGAACGTCGACGTCGGCAGCGAGGATGACGAGCTGCGGCTGCGCGCGGTTTCGCGCAGAGACGGCACGTTGCTGCTGCGCGTCCGCGCGCCGGAACCCGGTGCGCTGAGAGCGATCGCGAGAACGGTTCCGGTGAAGCGGGGCAGAGCGAGAGCCAGACGGTCTCCGTCGAAGGGCAGAGCCCCAGCAGCTACGCGCGCCCGACAAGTCGCCCAGGTGCGCGGCAGAGCGCGCAGACGCGGGACTGTGCAGCTCGTGCTGCGGTTGACCGGCGCGGCTCGGACGGCCGTGCGCAAGGGCACGCCTCTGCCCGTCCGTGTCACCGTGACGCTGACGCCTTCGCGCAGGGGCGCCAAGCCGCGCCGCAGCTCCGTCACCGCGACGTTCAGAGTCCCGGCGAGACGCCGTGCGGCGTCCAGAAGAGGCAAGCGCTGAATCCAGTGAACGTGCGGTGAACGGGGCGTCACCAGCCTGTGAACGCACGTTAGGAATCCTGTGAACCGCCCTTCCGGCGGGTTTGTCTCCAGGTGAGAGTGAGCGTCACCTCCACCTGCATCGTCTCGACGAGAAAGGACCATCCGACACATGGCACACTCCGTAGCGGCATCACCGCTGCGGCGGGCTCTGCTCGCCGGCGCGGCCGTCGCCGCCCTGGGAACGGGCGCGCTTGCTGCTTCAGACGCCGACGCCGCCTTCACGCTCGCCAGATGCGGCGGCGCCGGCGACGCGAAGGGCATCGGCGCGTCGTTCCAGAACACGCTCCACAGCCAGTTCAGAACGATCTTCCAGAGTGCGGTCGGCTGCGAGGGCATCGGCACGTCGCCGGCTGCGCCGAGCTGGCAAGGCGACGGATCGGGTGCGGGCAAGACCGCGCTCGGATCAGGCAGAGACGGTGTGCGCCTGCCCACGTACGCGTTCGGTGGCGCCGACGAGGCGCCCACCAGAGAAGAGATGGGACGGATGAACTCCGGCCCGACCGGCGCCGCGAGCGACGACGGGCAGATCCGCATCATCCCGATCGCGACGGGGGCGAGCGCGTTCATCGTCCACGCGCCGGAGGGTTGCAGCATCGCCGGCGCAACCAACAAGACCGACGGCGCGACCGGGGCACTCGGCAACGTCGACACGACCGACAGAGCCTCCAACTTCACCCAGCGCATCCGCCTCACCGGCGACCAGGTCGAGGCCGCCTTCGCCGGCACGGCCGCGACCTGGAACGACATCGCGCCGGGCATCAGCGGCACGGCGACCGGCATCGCCGGCGGCGACCAGACGAACGCGGGCGACGATTGCAGAACGCTGCCGGTCCGCCGCATCGTCCGTCAGGACAGCTCGGGCACGTCGTACGGCTGGAAGGCCTATCTCGACCTGATCAGACCGAGCCGCAGATGGACGACGACCTACGGCGCCGACAACCGCGTGTGGCCGAGAGCCGGCACGGGCGACGGCGTCGCCACGGTCGACGCGGCCGCCAACGGCGCGACGTGCGACGGCGCCGACCGGCTCTGCTCGCCGGTCGAGAGAGGCGGCGGAAACCTCGCGAGACTGGTCGCGTCGACCGACGGCTCGATCGGCTACGTCGACCTCGCGACCGCGCGCAGCAACGGCTTCTTCATCAACACCGGCACGAGCGACGCCGACAAGGACAGCACGTACTGGTCGCCGCTGCAGGTCGTCGCCGGGACCGGCAGAGGCCTCTACGCCGAGCCGACCTACCACGCGACCGCGCACATCGGCGCGGCGGTCGAGAGCGCCAGAGGCGCCAACTGCGACACCGCCGCGATCACCAACCCGGCGACCCCGGCGAACTCGCCCGGCGGCGACCCGACGCTCGGCGACTGGAGCGGCGCGGCCGCGGCCGGCGGCAACGGCTACCCGGCGTGCGTGCTGACGTACGCGATGGCGTGGGACGACAGCGCGCCGGTCTACGGTGCGTCGGCCGCGGAAGAGGGCAAGGCCCGCACGGTCAAGGACTACCTCGAGCTGATCGTCAGCGGCACCGGTCAGACCCGCCTGCTGAGAGCCGACTACTCGCCGGTCCCCGCCGCGCTGCTCACATACGCGCAGAACGCGGTCAACGCGATCGACTGGAACAAGAGATCGGGCGGCCAGGTCGACCCGCCGAGAGAGCAGCCGAGAGAGCAGCCCAGAACGACCCCGAGAACCGACCCGCCGAGAACCGTGCCGGCTCCGCCCAGCAACGCGTTCTCGATCCCGAGCCGCAAGGCGACCGCCTCGCTGCTGACGTTCACCGTCGAGCTGCCCGGCGCGGGTGCGCTGAAGGTCGACGCGACGACGAAGGTCGGCAGAAGAACGCTGAAGGTCTCCTCGGCGTCGGTCAGCCCGAGAGGCTCCGGCCGCGTGACGGTGAGACTCGCGCTCTCCTCCGCCGCCAAGAAGGCGCTCGCGAGAGCGAGAGGCAAGAAGCTGAAGGTGGACGTGACGTTCACCTTCACCCCGACGGGCGGCGCCGCGAGAACGGTGACGCAGTCGGTCACCGTCAGAGCCGCGTCCAGAAGACCCGCCAGAAGAGGCGGCAGAGGCGGCAGAGGCGGCAGAAGAAGCAACAAGAAGAAGACCGCCAAGCGCTGAGGCGCCGCGGTATCGACGGACCCGTCCCCGCCGCCGCAGCGCGGTGGGGACGGCCGTCCACATTCCCCACTTAATCGAGCAGCACAGGACCTTTCGTGACCGACGAGCCCCAGTCAGACGAGCAGCAGACGACCGAGCAGGAGCGCCCGCTCGGCACCAAGCGCGCCACCCGCGCCGACGGCCTTCGCAGACCCGGCGTCCGCTCCGGCCTCGCCGAGCGCCGCAGCCCGGCGGCCGACAGCGTCCGCAACGGCGCCGCGGCCGTGCGGCGGTTCCTGCTGAGAGACGTCTTCGCCCTCGGCCTGATGATCGCCGCGCTCGTCATCGTGATCCTCTTCTTCACGCTGCTCGGGGCGACGAAGCCGACCAGCAGCGGCACCGGCATCCCACTCAGCCAGGTCTTCACGCTCGCCAGAGACAGAGCGATCGTCGAGGCGACGCTGCTCGACGAGGACGCGCGCGTCCAGGTCCACACGCGCGACGGCGCCGAGTACTGGGCCGCGTACCCCAGCTCCGGCGCACAGACCGCGACGCTCTCCTCGGCGCTGGAGAGAGGCGGCGCGATCGTCGCCGTCAAGCAGCAGCCGGGCAAGGCGCAGGTGACGATCGTCGTCCAGTTCCTGCTGCCGATCCTGCTGCTCGTCTGCCTCTTCGCGCTGTTCATGCGGATCGGCCAGGACGGCGGCGCCGGCGGCATCGCGTCGTTCTCGAACTTCACCGGCAGAGGCCGCAAGAAGGGCAAGGGCACCGCTCACCGGGTCACGTTCGCCGACATCGCCGGCGTGCCCGAGGCGGTCGCCGAGCTGGCGGAGATCCGCGACTACCTCGACGACCCCTCCAGATACCTCGACCTCGGCGCGGCCGCCCCGAAGGGCGTGCTGCTGGTCGGCCCGCCCGGCACCGGCAAGACGCTGCTCGCGAAGGCGGTCGCCGGCGAGGCCGACGCGGCCTTCTTCAGCCTCTCCGGATCGGACTTCGTCGAATCGCTCGTCGGCGTCGGCGCGGCGCGCGTGCGCGACCTGTTCGCGAAGGCGCGCAGAATGTCGCCGGCGATCATCTTCATCGACGAGTTCGACGCTGCCGGCCGCAAGCGCGGCGCCGGCATCGGCCAGGGCAACGACGAGCGCGAGCAGACGCTCAACCAGCTGCTCGTCGAGATGGACGGCTTCTCCGGCGACGGCGGCCTCGTCGTGATGGGGGCGACCAACCGTCCCGACATCCTCGACCCGGCGCTGCTGCGCCCCGGCCGCTTCGACCGCCAGATCACCGTCGACACGCCCGATGTCCACGGCCGCTCCGAGATCCTGCGACTGCACGGCTCCAAGCGCCCGATGGCGCCCGACGCCGACCTCGACGAGATCGCCCGCCTGACGCCCGGCTTCTCCGGCGCCGAGCTGGCGAACGTCGTCAACGAGGCGGCGCTGCTGACCGTCCGCGGCGGCAGACGCGAGATCTCGCAGAAGCTGTTGGAGGAGTCGATCGACCGCGTCGTCGCCGGCCCGGCGAAGAAGCACCTGCTGACCGAGCGCGAGCGCTGGATCATCTCGATCCACGAGTCCTCGCACGCGGTCGTGACAGAGGCGATGGGCACAGGCGCGACGGCGCGGAAGGTGTCGATCGTCGCGCGCGGCCGCTCGCTCGGCACCGCCGCGCACATGCTCACCGACCGCGACCAGACGATCATGGAGGAGCCGGACCTCGTCATGCAGCTGATCGCGATGCTGGCCGGCGCCGCCGGCGAGCGGATCGAGTTCGGCCACCTCTCCACCGGCGTCCACGACGACCTCCACGAGGCGACCTCGCTCGCGCGCTCGATGGTCACGAGCTTCGGCATGTCGGACGAGCTGGGCCCCGTGACGATCGGCGAGAAGTCCGGCGAGGTCTTCCTCGGCGCCTCGCTGCAGGACCTCGGCGCCGTCGGCCCCAAGACGCTCGACCTGATCGACGACGCGGTCGAGCGGCTCGTCAAGGACGCCGAGCTGGTCGCCCGCGCGATCCTGCGCATCAACATCGACGCCGTCCACGAGACCGCGCACGCGCTGCTCGAGCACGAGACGCTCTCGGGCGTCGCGCTCGAGGCGGTCCTGTCGACGGTCACGACGGTCGAGCCGGAGCACTTCCCGGAGCTGCGCGAGCGCGAGCGCGGGAGCGCACGGGACCGCGACGCCTGATGCGCCGCCGTCCGCTGCCGCTCGTCCTCGCCGGTGCAGTCGCGGCGGGCACCGCCGCTGCCGCCGTCGCGGCTGCTGTCGCGCCGTCCGGCGGCCCGCTCGCACCGGCCGCCGCGGCGGCCGCGACATGGCGGCTGGAGCAGCCGGCGCCGCCGGCCGGATCGCCGTACAAGGTCCCGCTCGGCCGGCCTGGCGACCTCTCCTGCTGGTCGGCGACGCGCTGCCTGCTCGCGGTCGAGGGCAACGCGATCGTCGCGCGCGGGCTCTACGCCTACGACGGCGTCGAGTGGAGACAGCTGTCGACCGTCTGCGGCGGCGTCGCCGACACGACCCGGATCGCGTGGGCCGGGCCGACCGAGTTCTGGACGATCACGGAGCCGAGCCCGCCGCGGATCGGCGGCGGCCTCGGACTCTGCCGCTTCCGTGACGGGCAGGTCGTCGCCTCCTACTCGACCCCACCGGAGAGCGCCGAGCCGTTTCGCGTGATGACCGCGGCGGCCTGCAACGGGCCCGCCGACTGCTGGTTCGGTGGCGTCGGCGCACAGGACCCGACCGGCCAGCGCATCGGCGCCTACCACCTGCACTGGGACGGCCAGACGCTGACTTCGAGCTACGCGCCGCAGGGCCGGGGTGTCAGCGACCTCGTCGCGGCCGGCGACCGCTACTACGAGACGACGTACGTCGGAGCCCAGCGCGAGGACCGCGAGACGCCTGTGACGCTCGCGCGGTCCGAGGACGGCGGGCCGGAGACGATCCACACGATCGTCAACGGCAGTTTTGCCAACGCGCTGTTCCTCGCGCTGCCGCGCCGCGGAGTCCCGCCCGCGGGCACGGAGCTGCTCGCCGCAGACGTCGCCGCCTGGACGGTGCCGTGGTTCGTCGGCGGCGGTGCCGCCTCCGGCCCGGACGCACCGGCGGACGCGTCCGTCGCACGTCCGCCGATCGCGGTGCGCGACGCCGGCGGCTTCTACCGCGAGGTCCCGCTCGACGAGACGCCGTTCGGCGAGCACGACCGCTTCACCGACGTCGCGGCCGTCCCCGGCGGCACCGACGCGTGGGCGACGCTGCAGTCCTACCAGGAGCGCGGCTCCGCGACCGCGCGCGGACGCGTCGCGCGGATCGGACCCGACGGCACCATCGCGGTCCAGCGGCTGCCGGCCGCCGGCGCCGGCCGCGGCGCCGCGGCGAGAATCGAGTTCACCGGTTCCGACGAGGGCTGGATGGTCACGAACGCCGGCTGGCTGTTCCACTTCACCGACGGCGCGCAGCGCGGCCGCGACGCCGATCCCGCGTTCGCGAGACTGATCACCTACCGCCCGAACGAGGCGCTCGCACAGGCGATCCCGGACACGCCGCCGGTCGACGACTCGCAGCTGTTCGCGCCGCCGCCGGTGGAGGCGCCGAGAACGGCTGAGGACCCCGTCCCGACAACGAGACGGGTGAAGGCGCTGATGGCGAGGCTGTCGAAGCCGAAGGTCGACAGAAGGCTGCGGCTGCGGCTCTCCTTCACCCTGCGCAGGCCCGCCAGAGTGCAGCTGCAGGCGAAGCGCAAGGGCAAGGTCGTCGCGCGCACGCCGTTGCGCGCACTGAAGCCCGGCCGCCACACGCTGACGCTCCAGCTCGACCGCAGACGCTGGCCCGACGCGCTCAGATTCCGCACGTTCGAGACGAGAGCGAGATGAGCCGCGCACGACCGCAGGCCCCGCGACGGCGCATCGCCGTCGCCGCGCTACTCGCGCTCGCCGCCGCCGTGCTCGCTCCCGCCACCGCCCACGCGGCCAGCGAGGCGCAACCGGTGCTCGGGCTCGCCGACCGCGAGACGACGATCATGGGTGCCGCGCCCGCGGGCGCGGCGGGCGAGACGTGGGCGTTCCGCCGGCTGCCGCTCGACGTGCCGCTGCTCGCCGACCCCGCCGGCACGCTCGCGTTCGGCCCGGTCGCCAACCCGCTCACGCCGGCGCCGCAGCTCGTCTTCGAGCGCTACGCCGACGACACCGGCGTCTGGTCGACGGCGCAGACGCCGGTCGACGAGCAGGGCAACCCGTACCGCGGTCCGCAGCCGAACGTGCCGACGGGCCGCGTCACCGCGCACGGCGGCGGCGTGCTCGTCGGCCGCGACGGGGAGCGCCCCGCCGACAGCCGCGCGGTCGTGCTCGTGCGGGACCCCGGCGGCCGCTTCAGACCGCTGCCGCCGCTCCCGGACGGGCTCGCCGAGCCGGCCGACGACGACGCCAGACTGCCCGCCGAGCAGCTCGCGCGCGACGAGGGCGCCGGCCGCGTCCCGCTCGCCGCCTACGACGACGGCGCCAGAACCGGCGTCTTCCTGCCGCTCGTCGGCCGCGACGTCGAGACGGCGATCGCGCACTGGGACGGCGCTGCGTGGAGACGCGAGCCGATCGACGTGCCGGCCGACTCGCCCGACCGCTTCAGCGTGCTCGCGCTCGCGGCGGTCGCGCCGGACCAGGCGTACCTGCTCGCCGCGACCGACCCCGATCGCGCCGACGGGATCGTCCTGTTCGCGCGGACGGTCGACGACAGAGGCGACGTCAGCTGGGTCCAGCGGGACCTCGGCGCGCCGCTGTTCGCCGCGGCGGCGACCCCGGCGCGCGGGGTCGAGCAGCTCGGCGCGCTCGACGGCGACGCCCAGCAGCCGCTGACCGCGACGCCCGACGGCGTCTGGATCGATGGCTCGATCAGACTCGGCGGCGAGCGGGAGAGCGACCTGACGATCTTCTGGTCGCGAACCGCCGGCAGCGTGACCGGCAGCTGGTGCGACGCGAACGGGACCGACGGCGGCGCGCTCTGCGACCGCCCGCTCGGCTTCAGGTTCGGGCGTCGCGCCGGGTATCGCTCGTTCGGCTTCGCGGCCGACGGCGCGCCGTTCGGGCGGCGCGTCGTCACCAACCCGCTCGCGGTCGGTGGCGACGACACGACGAACGTCGGCACATGGGCGCGCTTCGACGGCACGGCGTTCACGCGCGAGCCCGGCGCGGGCGGCAACTACCGCCCGGGCGGCGGCTTCTCGACGCCGGATCGCGGCTGGCTCGACGGCCCGGTGCAGGTGACCGACCAGCCGCGCCCGCAGCGGCTCGCGACGTGGCCGGTGTCGCTGCGCGCGCCGCTCACCGCGGTCGCGACCGAGCCGGGCGCCGCACCCGGATCGCTCGCCAACGGCGCGCTCGCCGTCGGTGCCGGCGGCGCCGTCGTCCGCCACCACCCCGGCCAGGGGTGGGAGCGCGAGTTCCTGCTGACGTCGACCGGCGCCGTCAGCGCGCCGGCGCTGCGCGGCGTCGCGTGGCCCGAGGCGGGCCGCGCCTACGCCGTCGGCGACCTCGGCGCGATGTGGCTGTGGCGCAGAGAGACCGGGCTGTGGGAGAAGGACGCGGCCGCGCCGATCGCGTTCGACGGCAATCTGATGGGCGTCGCGTTCGATCCTGGCGACAGCCAACGCGGCTACGCCGTCGGTCGCGGCGGAGTGCTGCTGCGCTACGGCAAGTCGTGGGAGCAGCAGCCGCTGCCGGCCGGCGTCGAGAGAGCTGACCTCACCAGCATCGCGTTCGCGGGCAGTCAGGCGCTCGTCGCCGCCGGCGGCGACGTGCTCGTCAACGACGGCGGCGCGTGGCAGGTCGACGCGGGGCTGCACGAGCTGCTCGCACGCGCCGCGTCGCCCCCGAGCATCGTGACGGTCGCGGGGCTGCCCGACGGCGGCGCCGTCGCCGCCGGTCGCGGCGTCGCGTTCGTGCGCGACGCGCCCGGCGCCGCCTGGCGCCCGACCGCCGCGCCGCTGCCGAACGTGACCGTCGTCGCGGCCGCCGGCGTGCGCACGCCGGCGGGCGTGCGCGCGATCGTCGCGGTCGCGCCCGACGCCGGCTGGCCCGCGCCGACGGTCCTGCCGCCGACCGATCCGAGCGTCCCCGACCTGCTGCTGCCGCCGATCGCGCCGCCCGGCGACGGCTACGTGCTGCGCGAGACCGACGCCGGCTGGCGCGACGAGCAGCGCGCCGCCTACGCCGGCGTCAGCAACGACAAGCCGCAGAAGTCCGATCCGGTCGCCGCGTTCGCGCTCGATCCCGCGAGCGGGCGCGGCTGGGCGGTCGGCGGCTGGTCGGGCCAGCCCGACAACGCAGGCCGCGGCACAGCCGCGACCGGCGTCGGCGCGATCGTGCGCGAGCGCGTCCAGACGGCCGCGATCGCCCGCTACGCGCCGGACGGCGAGCCCGAGGGGCCGCCGGCGGCGAGCAGCGGCGCGGTCGGGCTCAACGCCGGCGTCGCGACGTTCGCGGTCGCCGGCCACGCCGCCTGCGACGGTCCGTGCTCGCTGCTGGCGGGCGGCGGGCTCGGACCGGACCGCGCCGTCGGCGCGCTTGGCGAGACGCTCGGCGCCCTCGCCGCCCAGCCGGGCGCCCCGCGCGCGCTGCTCTACACCGGCGGCCGCCTGCCGACGACGTCGGCGCTCGCGACGCCCGCGGCCGACGCGAACCGCCTCGCGGGCCTGCTCGCGCAGGCGCCCCTGCCGGTCTACGCGGCGGTCTCGGCGGCCGACTCGATCGGGAACACGGCCGACGTCTTCCGCTCCGCCTTCGCCGGCCTGCCGGCGCCGTTCGGCACCGGCCAGATCCCGGCCGGGATCTCGCCGACGGGCGTGACCGGCTCCTCGGTCGGGACGCGCACGCACTACGCGTTCGACTCGGCCGGCTCCGGCGGCACCGTGCGCGTCGTCGTGATCGACAACTCGCGCGGCTCGCTCGCGGCCTCCGACCCCTACCAGGTGCCGCTGGAGCCGCAGGAGCCGTGGCTGCGGAGCGTGCTGCAGGACGCGAGAGCGCGCGGGGTCCCGGCGATCGTCGTCGGCAGCCGCGACCTCAACGTCCGCTTCACGCCGCGCAGCAACGTCGCCGCCGACGGCGACCGGATCGCGCAGCTGCTCGTCGCCGAGGGCGCGAGCGCCTACCTCTACGAGCGGCCCGAGGAGCAGCGCGCGACGCAGATCCCGGCGGGCGGGAGCCAGACGATCCCGGCCTACGGCACCGGCACGCTCGGCTACCGCTCGCCGATCGCCAACGCGCAGCAGCCCGAGCAGTCCGACGCGATCTTCGGCGACAGCGGCTACCTGCTGCTGAGTCTCGACGTCGCCAGACGCGATCCGGCGACCAACCGCGCGCCGGTCGGTGCGCGGCTGGTGCCGCTGATCCGGCAGCTGGCGCTCGTCGCGATCGACGGGACGCTGCTGCGGCGCAGCCGCCCGGCGCTGTTCCAGGGGCTCGGCCGCCGCCCGCTCGGCGGCGACCGCTGGGGGCCGATCTCGGCCGGCGACGGCAGCCCGAACCCGACCGGGGCGGACCCGTACACGAGCTTCCCGGCTGCCCTCTGCCAGCAGGCGAACTGCGCAACGCGGCTGGCGCCCGAGTACACGTTCACCAGCTCGGACCCGGACATCGCGGACTTCGTCGCGGTCGACCCGAACACGACGAACCTGCGGAAGCCGCTGCAGGGGTCCGACGGCAAGGTCGTGACGTCGGCGACGTCGGGCCTGCTGTGCGCGTTCAACCCGGGCACGACGACGTTGACGGTGGCGGCCGGCGGGATCTCCTACTCGCAGCGCGTGACCGTGCAGGCGGGCTCGGTGCAGCAGCCGTGCGGCACGCGGCCGCTCGACCCGAGCCGCTTCAGAGAGGTGACCGATCCGATGCCGCCTGCCGCGGTGCCGCCCGCGCCCGCCCCGTCGCCCGCGCCCGCGCCGAGCCCGTCGCCGGCGCCGCCTCCGCCGCCGCCCGCGCCGGCGATCGTGCCGCCGCCGGTGCTCGCGAGAGTCACGCCGAGACCGCCGAGAGCGGCGCCGAAGCCGCCGCCGTACGTGCCGCCGGCGCTCGTGCCCGGCGATGTGCCGTTGCGTCCGCCGGACGCGCGGCCGATCGTCGGCGTCTCGCCGCCGCCGCCCGCGACCAGCTTCACCGGCCCGACGCCGCCCGGCGGCGCGACCGTGCGCGTCTTCGAGCAGAAGCGCGAGGAGGAGGTCTCGCCCGAGTCGCAGTCGGCGTTCGCCCGCTACGACCCGGACGAGCACGCGCCGCTGGCGCCGGCGCTGCTCGGCGTCGCGCTGCTGGCCGCGTTCGCCGGCACGGCGCTGACGCTCGGTGTGCGCCGCCGCGACCGCAACGGCCCCCGCCGCGCGGCGCCTGCCACCGCGAGCGCGCGCTCCGCCGCACGCGCCGCGAACCGAACTCGCCCCATCAGGAGGTCCCGATGATCGAACGACTCAACCGCAGCGCCGGGATCGCGGCGCTGTTCGTCGCGCTGCTGGCGCTCGTGCTCGCGCTGACGGTGCCGGCCGGCGCGCAGAGAGGCAAGGCGAAGAAGCGCACGGCGAAGAAGCCGGCGCCGGTCGTTCGGCTCGCGCCGAACGGCAAGATCGCCGCGAGACTGCTGCCGACGGTCCCGCGCGCGCGGGTCGCGGACGCGCTCGGTCCCGAGCGGGTGACCGCGGAGAGACTGCAGGGCACGTGCGCGCCGGAGGCGGTCGACCTCGGCAGCTGGTGCCTGTCCGCGGCGACCTACCCGCTCGCCGACGACGAGGTCGGCAAGAACGACTACCTGTTCGCGACGCAGAAGTGCGTCGAGCTGGGCGGCTGGCTGCCGACCGCGGGGCAGCTGATCGGCGCCGCGCAGCGCGTGAAGCTCTCCTCGACGATCGACGACAGCCGCCTGACGGCGTCGATCGACCTCGACCCGGCGGACGGCCTGAAGGACAGACGCGAGATGTCCTCGACGCTGATCACGACCGCGGCCGGCTCCTCCGCGGCCGGCTCGATGGGCGTCTCGGACGGCGCCAAGGGCGATCCGAAGACCGGCGAGCCCGATCCGGTGCCGCTGCCCGCCAACCCGTTGCCGGAGACGCTCCAGTACGTGACCGTCTACGACAACAGGGACAAGGGCGGCTTCGCGGGCGCGAAGGCGGTCAGCCAGCCGGAGGCGTTCCGCTGCGCGTTCGGCAAGGTCGAGGGCGCCGCCTCCACCGAGATCGGCTGACCGGCTGGCGCCGATCAGCTTGCGCAATCGGCTGGCGCCGATTGCGGGGGACGCTGAGCTACGCTGGACGACGGTCCGCGCGGACCTGTCGCCTCCGCGGGGCCGCCCGTCATGCGCACCGTCGTCACGCTCCTGTCCGTCCTCGCGCTGCTCGCCGCCGCCAGAGCCCGCGCGCCGCTGCTCCCGGTGCCGCTGGCGCCTGAGCTGCCGGCGGCGCAGGAGTCGCATCGGCAGGCGACGCGTGCCGCGCTCGACGCCGCCGCGCGCGAACGCGCCGACGTGCTCGTCGACAAGCGCCGCGGCCTGCCGGCGCGCTACCGCCCGCGCGACCTCGTCGCGCCGCGCGTGCGCTTCCTCGCCGGGGTGGACGGCGACGCGCGCCTGCTGCGGCGGGGCGCCGCGCGCGGGCTGGAGCGGATGTTCGCCGCCGCCCGCCGTGACGGCGTCCGGCTCGCCGGGGTGTCGGGGTTCCGCTCGTTCGCCTCCCAGCGGGCGCTGTTCGCCGGCTACGCCGACGCGCGCGGCGTCGAGAACGCCGCGCACGTGAGCGCCCGCGCTGGCCACAGCGAGCACCAGACCGGGCTCGCGATCGACATAGCCGGCGCCGACGGCCGCTGCGCCGCGAGCGGCTGCTTCGCCGGCACCCGCGCCGCGCGCTGGCTCGAGCGCCACGCCGCCGCGCACGGCTTCGTCGTCCGCTACCCGCGCGGCAAGGAGGATGTCACCGGCTACGCGTACGAGCCGTGGCACCTGCGCTACGTCGGTGTCGCGCTGGCGACCGAGGCCGCCGCCTCCGGCCGCACGCTCGACGAGCTGCTGCGCACCCGCCGCGGCTGAGCGGCGGCGGCCGAAGCGGCGCCGCTCAGAGGTCGTCGCGCAGCAGCAGGCTGAGCCGGTGCCGCGTCGCCTCGAGCGTCGCGGGGGAGACGCGCGCGATCCGTCTGACGAGTCGCGTGTGCGATACCGACCGCATCTGCTCCGGCAGCGCGTACGCGACGCGCTGCGTCGTGCCGTGCGGCAGGGACACCTCGACGTGCAGCGCGCTGCCGGTGCGCGTCGTCGTCAGCGGCACGACGATCGCGAGGCTGAGCGGGAGGCGGTGGAGCGCGTCGTTGCTCAGCACGAGCGCGGGGCGTGTCTTGCGGATCTCGCTGCCCCGCGTCGGGTCGAGGCGCGTCCACCACACCTCGCCCTGGCGCGGGCCGGTCATGCCGACTCGGCGAGCGGAGCGTCGTCCCACTCGCCGAACTCGGCCATGTAGGCGTCGCGTGTGACGCCGTCCATCGACGCGAGCGTCTCGAGACCGCTGCGCAGGAGGCGCCGGTCGCGCTCGCGCTCGGCGAGCTGGTCGAGCAGTTCGGGGACGGTCAGCCCGACCGCCGCTGCGAGTCTGTTGAGCTCGTCGCGCGTCTCGGCGCGCGCGCGGATCGTCACCGTTCGTCCCATGCCGGCAGTATACGCACCTGTGTCGGATGCGTATACAGCGGGCGCGGGCGCTATCTGATCTGCACGCCCGAGATCGCGCGGGCGATCACGAGCCGCTGGATCTCCGAGGTGCCCTCGAAGATCGTGTAGATCTTCGCGTCGCGGTGCATCCGCTCGACCGGGAACTCGCGCGTGTAGCCGTTGCCGCCGAGGATCTGGATCGCACGCTCGGTCGCCCAGACCGCCACCTCGCCGGCCTTCAGCTTCGACATCGAGCCTTCGGCGTTTCTGAACGGGACCTGGTTGCGGCCCATCCACGACGCGCGCCAGACGAGCAGTCGCGCGGCGTCGATCTCCAGCTTTATGTCCGCGAGCGTGAACGCGATCGCTTGGTTCTCGATGATCGCTCGGCCGAACTGTCTGCGCTCCTTCGCGTAGTCGAGCGCGTACTCGTACGCCGCGCGGGCGATCCCGAGCGCCTGCGCTCCGACCGTCGGACGCGACGCCTCGAACGTCGCCATCGCCGCCTGGCCGCGCGACTTGACGCCCTCGCGCACGCGGGCGAGGCGGGCATCGAGCTTCTCCTTGCCGCCCAGGAGGCAGGAGCCCGGGATGCGGCAGTCGTCGAGGAAGACGTCGGCCGTGTGCGAGGCGCGCAGGCCGTGCTTTCTGACCTTCGTCCCCATCACGAGGCCGGGCGTGTTCGGCGGGATGATGAACGACGCCTGCCCGCGCGAGCCCAGCTCGGGGTCGACGGAGGCGACGATCACGTGCACGTTCGCGATCCCGCCGTTGGTCGCCCACGCCTTCTGGCCGTTGAGGACCCACTCGTCCTTCGCCGAGTCGTACTTCGCGCGCGTGCGCAGGGCAGAGACGTCGGAGCCGGCGTCGGGCTCGGAGACGCAGAACGCGGCGATCTGCGGATCGTCGGCGGTGCCGAAGCACTGCGGGATCCACTCGCCGATCTGCTCGCCGGTGCCGTTGGAGAAGATCCCGGCGGCCGCGAGACCGGAGCCCATGATCGCCATGCCGATGCCGGCGTCGCCCCAGAACAGCTCCTCGTTGACGATCGGGAGCGAGAGCCCCGTCGGGTCGGCGAAGAACTGCGCGAGCCCCTCGAACCCGTAGAGGCCGATCTTCGCGGCCTCCTGGATCACCGGCCACGGCGTCTCCTCGCGCTCGTCCCACTCGGAGGCGGCGGGGCGCACCACGTTCTCGGCGAAGCCGTGCACCCAGTCGCGCACGTCCTTCTGGTCCTGTGTCAGCTCCAGCGAGAAGGAGACTTCGGCGTCCGGCGTCTCCGGCAGTTCCGTGATGGCTTCCATGGCGGGCGATTCCTCTTCCGAACGGGGGCGTTTCGACAACGTGTCAAGCGGCAGGGTAGCGCCCCTGCCGCAGCACGCACGCGGGTTCGGCGCGTTCGGCGCTCAGTCCGCCCAGTCGCGCGGGATCGGGCGGCCGAAGCGGAAGCGGTCGCCGGGGTCGCACGTGCGCTTCAGCTCGGCCAGGCGTGGGCGCGACTGCGGCGTGTACGCCTGGGCGATCCGCGCGGGACCGGTCTCGATCTCGCCGAGGAAGCTCGGCAGCATCGCGCCGGTCGCATGCGGCTTCAGCGTCGCCGCCAGCTCCGCGACGGCCGCGCGCGCCGCCTCGCCGGCTGGCCCGGGCGGCGTGGCCGCCTCGACGTGGAACATCAGCTCGCCGTCGAGCGGGGCGAGCGGCGTGGTCGTGCCAGCGCGGGCGATTGCGGCCCCGAGGTGGCGCACCTCGACGATCGCGAGCGGACGCTCCCCCTCGGCCATGCTCGCCAGCAGCGCCTGCAGCTCGGGCGTCAGCGCTCGCACCAGCTCCGCGTGGCCGGCGGCCGGCATCGGGTCGACTGGGTCCATCGCGACCTCGCCGAGGTCGCCGGGGGCGAGCGGGCGCATCATGTCGACGACGGGGTCGCCCAGCGAGCGCACCGGCGCCAGCAGCTCCTGCGCGCGGGCCGCGCCACCGAGCACGCAGGCGCCGATCGCGACGACTGTCAGCCCGCGCAGCGGCTCCGGGACAGCCGGCGCCGGAGGGATGCGGATCACGGCGCAGTTGCTGGTGACCTCGTCCGGGACGGTCGCGATCCACTCCGCGTAGGCGGCGATCACCTCGGCGGCGCGCGCGCCCGGGTAGAGGACCATGCCGCCGAACAGCTCGGGCGCCGCGACCAGCTCCAGCTCGAGCGCGACGACCACGCCGAAGTTCGAGCCGCCGCCGCGCAGGCCCCAGAACAGCTCGGCCTCTGTCTCCGCGGTCGCGCGCACGCGCGTCGCGTCCGGCAGCACGACGTCGAGCGCGCGGACGCTGTCGACCGCCAGCCCGTGCGTCCGCCCCAGCCAGCCGAGGCCGCCGCCGAGCGTGTAGCCGGCGACGCCGACGTGGGCGTTGAAGCCGACCAGCGGCGCGAGCCCGTGCGGCGCCGTGTGCGGGATCACGTCGGTCCACCGCGCGCCGGCGCCGACGCGCAGCGTGCGCGCCGCAGCGTCGACGGCGACCTCGCGCAGCCGCCCGGTCCGCACGAGCAGCCCGCCGTCGCACGTCTGCCCGGCGCCGTGGCCGGTCGACTGGACCGTGACGGCGAGGTCGTGCGCGTCCGCGAACCGCAGCGCGGCGACGACGTCGTCGCCGTCGGCCGCCTCGACGACGAGCGCGGGCCGCTGGTCGAAGGTCAGGTTCCAGCTGGCCCGCAGCGCGTCATACGACGCGTCGCCGGGCGTCGCGACGGCCCCGCCGAGCTGAGCGCGCAACGCGTCCAGGTCGGTGGCGGCGGCGGTGGGGAGAGACGGTGTCGCATGCATCGGACAACCGTACGCCGCTCGCCATCTCGGCGGATGGGGGAGATGCCGGATCGCGCTACAGCCAGCCGCGCTCCTCGGCGATCCGGATCGCCTCGATCCGGCTGTTTGCGCCGAGCTTGCGCATGATCGCGGAGAGGTGGTTGCGGGCGGTGCCGTGGGAGAGGTGCAGCGCGGACGCCAGCTCGGCGACCGTGCCCTCGGTGCGGGCGGCGGCGAGCACCTCGCGCTCGCGCGGCGTCAGCGGGCTGTCGCCGGTGCTCAGCGCCGCCGCGGCGAGGCCGGGGTCGACGATCCGCTCGCCCGCGACGGCGCGCCGGATCGCGGCCGCCAGCTCGCTCGCGGGCGCGTCCTTCAGCATGAAGCCGGCGGCGCCGTCGGCCATCGCGCGGCGCAGGTAGCCGGGACGGCCGAACGTCGTGAGGATCACGACCTTGCAGTCGGGCAGCGCGGAGTGGAGCGCCGCGGCGGCGTCGAGGCCGGTCATCCCCGGCATCTCGATGTCGAGCAGCGCGACGTCGGGGCGGCTCGTCGCGGCCGCGCCGACGACCTCGTCGCCGCGGCCGACCTCGGCGACGACGACGATGTCGTGCTCCAGCCCGAGCAGGCTCGCGATCGCGCCGCGCACCATCGCCTGGTCCTCGGCGAGCAGCACGCGGATCATGCGGCCTCTCCCGGCGCGGGCGGCAGCGGCACGACGACGCGCAGCCTGAACCCGCCCTCGGGGCGGGCGCCCGCCTCGACGCACCCGGCCAGCTGCGCCGCCCGCTCGCGCAGGCCGTCGAGGCCGTTGCCGCCGGCGCCGTTGACGTCGCGGTTCGTTCGCGCCGCCGCGCTGTCGATGCCGCTCCCGTCGTCGTTGATCTCCGCACTCGTCCCGCCGTCGCGCGGCTCGATCGCGATCTCGCAGCGGTGCGCGCCGCTGTGGCGGATCACGTTCGTCGTCCCTTCGCGCACCGCCCACGCGAGCAGCGCCTCGACGTCGGCCGGCAGCTCGTCGCGCGGGTGCCGCTCGCGCACGCGCATCTCGATCCCGGCCGCGCCGAGCGCCATCCGCGCGCCCGCCAGCTCGCCGGCGAGCGTCGGCCGGCGGTAGCCGCTGACGGTCTCGCGGACCTCGCCGAGCGCCTCGCGCGCGACCGCCTCCAGCTCGCGCACGTGGCGCTGCGCCTCGTCGGGTCGCGCCGGCAGCAGCCGCCCGGCCAGCTCCGCCTTCAGCGTGATGACGGAGAGGCTGTGGCCGAGCAGGTCGTGCAGGTCCCGCGCGAAGCGCTCGCGCTCGGCCTCGACCGCCAGCTCTCTGATCTGCGCGTGTGCCTCGCGCAGCGACGCGTTCGCCTGGATCAGCCGTCCCAGCGCGAGCATCAGCGCTCCGAGGCCGAACGCGCTCGCGCCCCACGAGAACGCGACGCCGGTGCCCTCGTGGAGGTTGATCGCGATCGCGAGCGCGACGCTGGCGAGCAGGATCGGGCCGGCCTGTCGCGGCGGCAGGTGGATCCCGGCCAGCACGCAGACGTACGTGAAGAGGATCGCCCACGACGACGCGACGACGAGCGTCAGCACGACGCCCGCGGCCGTCATCGCGGCGATGCTCGCGTAGACGCGCCAGCGCGACTGGGCGCCTGACGCACCGGGGATCGCGAACAGGTACGCGCTCGCGGCGACTGCGAAGAGGACGACGGTGAGGACGGCTCTCGCCGGCGTCTGCCGCGACCCGATCGTGTCGAGGATCGGGATGATCAGCCACGCCATGCCGAGCGCGATGCCGGCCCACTCGCCGCGGCCGCTCATGTACGGGTCGCCGCAATGCGTGCGCGGGTCGGTCGTGTCGGTCGCGGTCATGGCAGTGAAGCTACCCCCGGCCGCGTCGCACCGGAAGTGGCGCGCATCCTGTCTTTCGCATGACATTCGTCACGGGTGCGCAATACTCGCCTCATGTCGATCGAGTCACCTGCCGACCTGGCCGGGCTGAAGGCCGCGGGCGCCGTCGTCGCGGCGACGCTGCGCGAGTGCCGCCGGGCGGCCCGTCCCGGCATCACGACGGCCGAGCTGGACGCGGTCGCGGCGCGCGTGTTCGCCCGCCACGGCGCTCGCTCCGGTCCGTGGCTGACCTACCGCTTCCCGGGCACGATCTGCATCTCGGTCAACGACGAGGTCGTCCACGGCGTCCCCGGCTCGCGCCGCCTGCGCGACGGCGACCTCGTGAAGATCGACGTGACCGCCGAGCTGAACGGCTATTACGCCGACGCGTGCGTCTCGGTCCCGGTCGGCAAGCAGAAGCCGGCGACCGGTCGCCTCGTCGCCGCCGCGCAGGCCGGCCTGCGCAGAGGGATCGACGCCGCGCGCGCCGGCGCGCCGCGCAACGCGATCGGGGCGGCGGTCGAGGCCGAGGTCGAGAAGCGCGGTTTCTCCGTCATCCGCGAGCTGACCGGCCACGGGATCGGCCGCAGACTGCACGAGCAGCCCGACGTCCTCAACTTTCCCGATCCGGACGACGACGAGCCGCTCACCGAAGGGCTCGTGATCACGATCGAGCCGATGATCTCGGCCGGCGGCACCGAGATCGCCGAGCTGGACGACGGTTGGACGCTCGTGACACAGGACGGCGCACGCTCGGCGCACGCGGAGCACACGCTGGTCGTCCGACGTGACGCGCCGCCGCTGGTCCTCACCGCCTGAGCGTCCTCGTACCATGTGCCCATGAGCGAGCAGGCGACCGGCGAGCTGACGATCGACGAGCTCGCGCGTGAGACGGGCATGACGGTGCGCAACATCCGCGCGCACCAGTCGCGCGGGCTGCTGCCCCCGCCCGAAGTGCGCGCCCGCACCGGCTACTACGGACCGGAGCACGTCGCCCGCCTGCGGATGATCCAGGAGATGCAGGCGGACGGCTTCAACCTGAAGGCGATCGAGCGGCTCGTCGCCGCCTCCAACGGCGCTCCCCAGCCGGTGCTCGACTTCGGCCGCGCGGCGCTGTCGGCGTTCAGCGAGGAGGAGCCGGAGCTGATCAGCGCGCAGGAGCTGCAGGAGCGGATAGGCGGCCCGGACGCGAAGGCCGAGCGCAAGGCCGAGCGGCTGGGCATCATCCGCGCGGTCGGCGACGGCATGTACGAGATCCCGAGCCCGACGCTGCTGCGGGCGGGCACCGAGCTGGTCGAGATGGGCGTGCCGGCGATGCACGTGCTCGCCGTCGCCGACCAGATCCAGCGCCACTCGCGCGCGATCGCCGAGACGTTCGCGAGACTGTTCATCGTCGACGTCGCCGGAGGCAAGCTCGACGCGCACACGCGTCCCGCCGGCGAGTGGGCCGAGCTCGCCGACGCGCTCGCCCGCCTGCGCCCGCTGGCGACCGAGGCGGTCGCCGCGGGCTTCCAGCAGGAGATGACGAGAGTCGTCGAGCGCGAGTTCGCGAAGGCGCTGCGCAAGTCCTAGTGCCGTGTCAGCGCCGAGCCGTCGCGACGCGCTCGCCTTCGCCGTCGAGCGCCGCGAAGCCCTCGCGCCACGACGGCCACGCCGGCGCCCAGTCGAGCTGCCGCTTCGCCTTCGCGTTCGAGGAGCCGCGGATCTCGCACATGAGCGCGACGACGTGCGCGCCGATCAGCCGTCCGACCCAGCGCGGCACATGCCGCGGCGGCGGTGCGCCGGCCGTCCGCGCGAGCGCGGGGAGCCACTCGCGCACGGCGGCGGGCTCGTCGTCGCAGACGTTGTAGACCTCGCCCGGCGTCCACCGCTCCAGCGCCGCCAGCGTCGCTCCCGCCGCGTCGGCGACGTGCAGGAACGACCAGACGCCGCCGCCGTCGCCGACGACGGGGAACTTGCGGGCGCGCACCGCCTCCCACTGCTCGCCGCCCCGCGTGAGGCCGGTGCCGGGGCCGTAGAGGCCGCCGTAGCGCAGCGCGACGCCGCCCGCCGCCGTGACGCGCTCCTCCAGCCGTCTGATCGCGGCGAGCGTCGTGCGCAGCTGCGCCGGCGGGTCGGGGTCGAGCGGGTCGTCCTCGGTCCGCAGCACGCCGGGATCGCCGCCGCGCGCGTTCGGCCAGCCGGTGAAGCTCTGCGCGACGACCCGCTCGACGCCGCTCGCGCGCGCCGCCTCCAGCAGGTGGTCGGTGCCCTCGGTGCGCAGCCGGTTCGTGAGCGCGAACGCGCGCTCGAACTTCCGCATGTCCGTCAGCCCCGTGAGTGCGGTCATCTGGTGGACGATCGCGTCGGGTCTGGCCGCGGCGACCGCGGCGAGGACGGCGGCGCGGTCGAGCCCGTCGAGCACGACGGGCTCCGCGCCCAGCTCCCACAGCGCTGACGCCTTCGCCGCGCTTCGGGTGGTCCCGACGACGTGGTGGCCGCCGGCGGTCAGTTGTGGGATCAGCGCCCGGCCGACCGCGCCGGTCGCTCCCGCGAGAAAGATCTTCATGCCCCTCCGACGAGCGAGCATGCGAGGCTGTGACAGATGGACGAGAACGAGCAGCTGCGCGGGCTCGCGTTCGCCGTCGCGTACCGGATGCTCGGCAGCGCGGCGGAGGCGGAGGACGTCGTGCAGGAGGCGCTGCTGCGCCTGCACCAGGCCGCCGGCGTCGAGAACCGCGACGCGTTCCTGACGACGGTCGTGACGCGGCTGTCGATCGACGTGCTGCGCTCGGCGCGCGTGCGGCGCGAGACCTACGTCGGCGCGTGGCTGCCGGAGCCGCTGGTGGAGGAGACCGAGCGCGACGTCGCGGGGCGGGTCGAGGACGAGGAGACGATCTCGCTCGCGTTCCTGACGCTGCTGGAGCGGCTCGGGCCGGAGGAGCGCGCGGTCCTCGTGCTGCGCGAGGCGTTCGACTACGACTACCGCGAGATCGCCAGGGTCGTCGGCCGCAGCGAGGAGAACTGCCGTCAGATCCTCAGCCGCGCACGGCGGCGGATCGAGGCCGAGCGCCCGCGCTTCGAAGCCGACCCGCGCGAGCGCGACGAGCTCGCCGCGCGCTTCCTCGCGGCGGCGCGCGAGGGCGACGTCGACGGCCTCGTCGCGCTGCTCGCCGACGACGCGGTGCTCGTAGGCGACGGCGGCGGGAAGGCGCGCGCGATCCCGCGCCCGCTGGTCGGCGCGGCGCAGATCGCGCGTGCGCTGGCGGGGTTCAGACGGATCGGCGACACGTGGGGGGCGGAGCTTCAGCCGGTGCTCGTCAACGGCCAGCCGGGCGTTCGCGCCGTCGACGCCGACGGCCGCCTGCTGAGCGTGCTCGGGATCGACGTCGCCGACGGCCGCGTCCAGCGGCTCCACTCGATCGTCAACCCGGACAAGCTCACCCACCTCGGGCCGGTGTCCGACCGCGCGCTGCGGCCGGGGGCGGAGCCCTCCGCGCCGTGACGCCCCCGCCGTGACGCCCGCTACGTGAACTTCGGCAGCGGCCCGCCGGCGTCTCTGACGAGCATGCCGCGGTACATCTTGCGGACCTGCGCGGCGTTGCTGCCCGCGAGGTTGCGGACCTCGCGGCGGTCGCGCCGGAGGTTGTACAGCTCCGGTCTGCCGCCCTGGCTGTCGGCGATGTAGGACCAGTTGCGATCGCGCGCGAAGACGACGGAGCTGTAGGAGCCGGTGACGTAGTCGCGTCTCTTCTTCGGCTTCTTGCCCTCGGACAGCGGCATCAGGTCGATGCCGTCCATCCACTCGGGCTGCTTGATCCCGGTCGCGCCGAGCAGCGTCGCGGCGACGTCCTCGGTCTGCGCGTAGAAGTCGGTCTTCTTGCGCGCGCCCGTCCCGTCGGGGCGGCGCAGCAGCATCGGCACGTGGGTCAGCTCCGGGTGCAGCTCCCATGCGAACTTCGCGACGTAGCCGCGCTCGCCGAGCAGGAAGCCGTGGTCGGAGAGGAACATCACGATCGTGTCTCTCTCGAGGCCCAGCTCGTGGAAGCGCTGCATGAAGTTGCCGAACCAGCGGTCGGCCATCGTCAGCTCGGCGTAGTAGAGCGCCTGCATCTGCTTGACGTCGCGCGGCGCGAGGCCGTTCGATCTGGCGGTGCCGTTGAGGACCGTGCCGGGGTTCCAGGCGCGGTCGAGGTCGCCGCCGTGCAGCTTGAGGTATCTCTCCGGCGGGTCCCACGGCTCGTGCGGGTCGAAGCAGTCGATCGCGATCGCGAACGGCTTTCTCGACTTCGACCCTTCCTCCAGCAGCCGCATCCCCTCGGTGAAGACGCGCGCGGGGAGGTACTCGTCCTCGTTTCTGCGCCCGAGCTGGTTGGCCAGGTACTGGCGCATCTTCTGACCCGAGCTGGAGTCGATGATCTTCGGCGCGACCCACTTCGCCAGCTCGGCGTCGCTGATCTTCGACTGGTCGGCGGTGACCGTGCCGGTCTGGCCCTTGACCGGGACGTATCTGTCCCAGTCGCGCAGGAACGGCTGCTGGGAGCCGACCATCACCCACGGCGTGTCGACCGCGAAGCCGGTCCAGTAGCCGGCGCGTCTGAGCGTCGAGATCAGGTTCACGTCCGGCACCGCCTGCCAGCCGGGCGTGCCGGGCATATCGGCCGGCGCCTTCCAGTCGCGAAACGGGAACAGGCGCGAGCCGCCGAAGATCGTCGCGCGCGCTGGGCCGGTCGGGAACGACTCCGGGTAGCACTCGGTGAAGCGCAGCGACTCGCGCGCGAGCGCGTCGAGGTTCGGCGTGTGCGCGTTGCGGCGGCCGTAGGAGCCGAGCGCGTCGGCGCGGACGGAGTCGATGATCACGAGCAGCAGGTTCGGGACGTCGCCCTTCTTCAGCTTTCTGCCGACCCGCACCGGCGTCCGCGGCGGCTTCGGCTTGACCGCGATCGTCGCCGTCTCGCCGCGCGCGGCATTCGCCGTCCCGTCGCCGCTCCCGCACCCCGCGACCCCGAGCAGGCCGACGCCGGCGGCTCCGATGCCGGCGGCGCGCAGCAGTTCTCGTCGGTCGATCTCGGGGTTCATCGGGGCCTCCGCGGCTCAAGTCGTGGGGGTCCTCGATGGAACCCTTCCGGGCCGCGAACGATGCGGCCCTCGGATGGATCCTAGAAGACGCGCCCGGCAGAGCCTGCCGGGCGCGCCGGTTGGTCAGCTCGCGGACGTCGCGGCGCGCGGGTTCGGCAGTGGCGTCAGCGCCGGCTCGATCTGGGCGCGCAGGTGCTCGAACTTCGGCGGCAGCACGAGCGTCTCGCCGAGGTGCTCGAGCGGCTCGTCGCTGGTGAAGCCGGGCCCGAGCGTCGCCAGCTCGAACAGCACGCCGCTCGGCTCGCGGAAGTAGACGCTTCTGAACCAGAAACGGTCCACGAGGCCGGAGGTGTGGCCGCCGGCTGCGGTGACGCGCTCATTCCACGCCTCGATGTCGTCGTCGTAGGAGGCGAACGCGATGTGGTGGACCGTGCCCGCGCCCTGCACGCCGCGCTCCTCCGGCGGCGTCTCGTACTGGTAGAAGCCGCCGCGCTTCTCGCCGCGCGCCTCCCAACGGGTGAGGTCGTCGTCCTCGGCGGCGAAGCCGAGCACGTCGCGCAGCAGCGCCGCGCTGCGGGCGGGGTCGGCGCTGTAGACGCGCACGCCTGCGAAGCCGCGGATCGCGTGCTCGGCCGGGACGTCGGGCGAGACCGCGGTGAGCGGCGGGTCGCCGCTCTCGTCGACGATCAGCTCCAGCCCGAGGCCCTCGGGATCGTCGAAGCGCAGCGACTGGCGGTCGCGCTCGGCCTCGATCTGCTCGTCGGCGAGGCGCAGGCGCCAGTAGTCGAGCGACGCCTCGGAGCCGACTCGCAGCACGATCCGGTTGATCATGCCCGCGCCGGCGCGGCCGCGGCGGGCGCCGGGGTATTCGAAGAACGTCATGTCCGCGCCGGGGCTGCCCTGCTCGTCGGCGTAGAAGAGGTGGTAGACGGACGGCTCGTCCTGGTTGACCGTCTTCTTGACCATGCGCATGCCGAGGACCCGCACGTAGAAGTCCACGTTGCGCGCGGCGTCTCCGGTGATGGAGCTGATGTGGTGGATGCCTTCGAGCTGCTGCATCGTCCCCTCCGGGTCCTGGTGGTCGGTCGTTGAGTTGATTGCACACGCAACTATATCACGATGACCGCGGACCGGCCACGGTCCGTACCTGCGGTATGCCCACCGTCCTCCTCACCGGCGCGACCGGTTACGTCGGTGGCCGCCTCGCGCCGCACCTCGCCGGCGCGGCCGACGCCTCCGGCGGCGAGCTGCGGCTGCTGATGCGCCGGCCCGACCCGGCCTTGGCGCCGGCCGGCGCGCGCGTCGTGCAGGGCGACGCCGTCAGCGGGGAAGGGCTCGCGGAAGCGCTCGACGGCGTGGAGATCGCGTACTACCTGATCCACTCGATGGGCCGCGGCGGCGACGGCGACTTCGAGGCGCGCGACCGCGCCGCGGCGGAGGGCTTCGGCCGCGCGGCGGCGCGCGCCGGCGTGCGGCGCGTGATCTACCTCGGAGGGCTCGCCGGCGACGACGCCTCGTCAGCCCACCTGCGCAGCCGCGACGAGGTCGCGCGGCTGCTCGGCGAGCACGTCGAGGAGTTCGTGCACGTGCGCGCGGCGATGGTGATCGGCGCCGGCAGCGCCTCGTTCCAGATGCTGCGCGCGCTCGTCGGCCGGCTGCCCGCGATGATCTGCCCGCGCTGGATCGAGACGCGCACGCAGCCGATCGCGATCGACGACGTCGTCGGCGCGCTGTCGGTGCTGCGCGATCGCCGCGACGTGACCGGCGACGTCGAGCTGGGCGGCCCCGAGCCGCTGTCGTATCGCCGGATGATGGAGCTGACGGCCGACGCGATGGGCCGGCGTCGCCCGGCGATCGTGCGCGTGCCGGTGCTGTCGCCGCGGCTCTCCTCCTACTGGGTCCAGCTCGTGACGCCGGTCGAGCGGGCGCTCGTGCGGCCGCTGGTCGACGGGCTGCGCGAGGAGATGCTCGTGCGCACGCCGCCGCCGCTCGGCGTCAACGACGAGCCACGCGATTTCGGTGCGGCCGTCCGGGCCGCGCTCGGCGGCCGCTGAATCGGCTAGGGTCGGTCCTCTCGACAAGGGGGACGCATGGGGATCAAGGCCGCGGTGCTCGGCCCCGGGAACATCGGCACCGACCTGCTGATGAAGCTGCAGCGCAGCGAGGCGGTCGAGACTGCGCTGATGGTCGGCGTCTACGAGGACTCGCCGGGGCTGGAACGGGCGCGCGCGCTCGGCGTCGAGGCGAGCGCGCGCGGGATCGAGGCGGTGCTGGAGCGCGACGACGTGCCGCTCGTCTTCGACGCGACCGGCGCCAGAGCGCACCGCGAGCACGCGCCGCTGCTGGCCGCCGCCGGCAAGACGTGCGTCGACCTGACGCCGGCCGCGGTCGGGCCGTACGTCGTGCCGTCGGTCAACCTCGACGCCCACCTCGACGCGCCCGATCTCAACATGGTCACGTGCGGCGGCCAGGCGACGATCCCGATGGTGCACGCGATCGACCGCGTCGCCGACGTCGCCTACGCCGAGATCGTCGCGACGATCTCCTCGCGCAGCGCCGGCCCCGGCACCCGCCAGAACATCGACGAGTTCACCGAGACGACGGCGCGCGGCCTGGAGCGCGTCGGCGGTGCGGACGAGGGCAAGGCGATCATCATCCTCAACCCGGCCGAGCCGCCGATCCTGATGCGCGACACCGTCTTCGCGCAGGTCCGCCGGCCTGACGCGGCCGCGATCGAGGACTCTGTCCTGGCGATGCTGGAGGCGATGCGCTCCTACGTGCCGGGCGTCAGGCTCAGGCTGTGCGACGTCGACGGCGAGCTCGTGACGGTGCTGCTGGAGATCGAGGGCGCGGGCGACTTCTTGGCGCCGTACGCGGGCAACCTCGACATCATGACCGCCGCTGCGGCCCAGGTCGGCGAGCGGCTGGCGGAGCGGATGATGGCGGGGGCGGCGTCGTGATCCGGCTCGTCGACTCGTCGCTGCGCGACGGGATGCACTCGGTCCGGCACAGCTTCTCGCCGGAGCAGGTCGCGCTCGTCGCCGCCGGGCTCGACCGCGCCGGCGTCGACGCGATCGAGGTGTCGCACGGTGACGGCGTCGGCGGCTCCTCGATCCAGTACGGGAAGGCGGCGTTCTCCGACGAGGCGCTGATCGAGGCGGCGGCGTCGGTCGTGCAGCGCGCGCAGATCGCGGCGCTGCTGCTGCCCGGCATCGGGACGCTCACCCGGCTGCAGGCGGCGCAGCGGCTCGGCGCCTCGGTCGCGCGGGTCGCGACGCACTGCACGGAGGCGGACATCGCCGAGCAGCACATCGGGTGGGCGGCCGAGCACGGGATGCGCGCGATCGGCTTCCTGATGATGAGCCACATGATCGAGCCGGCGGAGCTGGCCGTGCAGGCGCGGCTGATGGAGTCCTACGGCGCGTCGGTCGTCTACATCGTCGACTCGGCCGGCGCGATGGTGCCGCGCACGGCCGCCGAGCGGGTGCGGGCGCTGCGCGACGGGCTCGACGGCGCGACGGAGGTCGGCTTCCACGCGCACAACAACCTCGGCTGCGGGGTCGGGAACGCGTTGGCGGCCGCCGATGCCGGCGCGACGTGGCTCGACGGCTCGCTGCGCGGTCTCGGGGCGGGCGCGGGGAACGCGCAGCTGGAGGTGCTGGCGGCAGCGCTGGAGCGCTCCGGCCACGCGACGGGGGTGGAGCTGTTCCCGCTGATGGATGTCGCAGAGGACGTCGTCGCGTCGCTGATGGAGCGGCCGCAGATCATCGACCGGACCGCGCTGTCGCTCGGCTACGCGGGCGTCTACAGCTCGTTCCTGCTGCACGCCGAGCGGGCGGCGGCCAAGTTCGGCGTCGAGCCGCGGGCGGTGCTGATGGAGCTGGGCCGGCGGCGGATCGTCGGCGGGCAGGAGGACATGATCATCGACGCCGCCGCGCAGCTCGCGGCCGATTCTCATCCTGCTCCAACGGGCTCTTCAGGAAGCGCTTAGGTCCAGCGCGGAGACTGCCGCGATGCCGATCACGCGAGACTTCTTCCAGTGGGTGGCGCTGACCATCCGCCGGATCCTCGACCCTGCCGAGCGCGCCGGCTGAGCGACGCCGGCGGCGCGCTGAGTCGCCCGCGTGAGCCGTGCGCGCGCTACGACGCGCGGCAGTCGCTGCAGGCGCCGTGGAGCACGACGTCGTGCTCGTCGACGGCGAAGCTGAGGCGCTCGGAGACCTGCTCGATCGCCTGCTCCAGCGACGGGTCCTCGAACGGCTCGATCGTTCCGCAGTTGTCGCAGACGAGGTGATGGTGGTGGTCGCCGTCGGGCTGGTGGCGCTCGTAGCGGGCGATCCCCTGGCCGACGTCGATCCGCTGGACGAGCTTCAGCTCGGTCAGCAGCTCGAGGATGCGGTAGACGCTCGCGCGGCCGACGGTGCGGCCGCTGGAGCGGAGCCGGTCGTCGATCTCCTGCGCGGTCAGCGCGCAGTCCTGCGCGGCGAGCAGCTCGACGACGGCGTTGCGCGCGCCGCCCTTGCGGTGGCCGGCGGCGGAGAGCGTGTCGAGTGTGTGCGCCTGCCAGTCGACCGCAGGCTGAGAATGGGAGTGCGTATGGCCCATCGGCACTGATGCTAGCGGGACGATCCGAATTAGACTCGTTCTCATCTAGACTGAGCGGCCGTGCTCGAGGCGTTCGATCTCCCGTTCATGCAGCGCGCGCTCGTCGAGCTGCTGGTGCTGTCGCTGGCGGCCGGGACGCTCGGCACGTGGATCGTCCTGCGCGGGCTCGCGTTCTACGCCCACGGCGTCGCGGCGGCCGCCTTCCCGGGGCTCGTGCTGGCCGACGGGCTCGGCTTCTCGGCGACGCTCGGCGCCTTCGGCGTCGCGCTGCTGTTCGCGCTCACCGTCGGCCAGCTCGCCGCGCGCGCCCGCAGCGGCCACGACAGCCTCACGGCGCTCGTGCTCGTCGCCGCGCTCGCGATCGGCGTGGTGCTCGCCTCCGACGTGTTCGAGTCGGGCGCGAACGTCGAGTCGCTGCTGTTCGGCAGCCTGCTGGCGATCGGCCCCGGCGACGTCCGGCTCGCGGTGCTCGTCGCCGCGCTCGCGCTGCTCGCCACGCTCGTGCTCGGCCAGCGCTGGCTGACGGTCGGCTTCGACCCCGGCGCCGCGCGCGGTCTCGGGGTCCGCTCGCCGGCAGCCGACCTCGCGTTGCTGGTGCTGATCGCGCTCGCCGCGGTCGCGACGCTGTCGGCCGTCGGCGCGCTGCTCGCGACCGCACTGCTCGTCGTGCCGGCCGCGACGACGCGGATGGTGACGCGGCAGATCCTGCCCTGGCAGGTCGCCACGACGCTGCTCGCCGCCGCCGAGGGCACGGCCGGGCTGTGGATGGCGTTCGAGACCAACGCCCCGCCCGGCGCCACGATCGCCGTGATCGCCGGCGGCGTCTTCGTCCTCGTCGCGGTCGGCCGCGCCGGCGCCGCGGCGCTCACGCACGTGCGCGCGCGGGCGCAGTCTGAGAGCGTGGCCGCATGAGCGCGCCGCTCGTCCGCGCCGACGGGCTCGCCGTCGGCTACGGCGCCGCGCCCGTCCTCAGCGACGTCACCTTCGCGCTCGCCGCGGGCGAGCGCGTCGGCGTGCTCGGCCCCAACGGCGGCGGCAAGACGACGCTCTTCCGCGCGCTGCTGGGGGAGCTGCAGCCGCTCTCCGGGACGCTCGATCTCGCCGGCCGCTGCGGCACGGTCCCGCAGACCGAGCGCTCGCGGCTCGACTTCCCCGTCTCCGCGCTCGACGTCGCGCTGATGGGCGCGATCGCCGGCCGCCCGTGGTGGAAGCGCCCCGGCCGCGCGGAGCGCGCCGCCGCCCACGCCGCGCTGAAGCGGGTCGGCCTCGACCACCTCGCCGAGCGCTCGTTCGGCGAGCTGTCCGGCGGCCAGCGCCAGCGCGTGCTCGTCGCTCGCGCGCTCGTCCAGGACGCGCGCATCGTGCTGCTCGACGAGCCGTTCACCGGCCTCGACTCGGTCAGCGCCGAGCGGCTGGAGGGGCTGCTGCGGGAGCTGGCCGAGGAGGGGCGCGGCGTGCTGATCGCCACCCACGACGTCGACCAGGCGCGCGCGTGGGACAAGGTCCTCTGCCTCAACCGGCGCCAGGTCGCGTTCGGCGCGCCGCAGCCGACGCTGACGCTCGACGTGCTCGCCGCCACCTACGGCGGCTCGATCGTGACGCTGCCCGGCGGCGAGGACGCCGGCCGCCTCGCGATCCTGCCGCCCCACCACCACGACCACGACCACTAGTGGACGTCCTCACCGAGCCGTTCTCGCAGGCGATCATGCAGCGGGCGCTGCTGGAGATCGTGATCCTCGGCGCCGTCGGCGGCGCGCTCGGCTGCTGGATCGTGCTCTCGGAGCTGTCCTACGGCGCCGAGTCGCTCGCGCACGGGATGTTCCCGGGGCTCGTCGCCGCCTCGCTGATCGGGATCCCGCTCGTGCTCGGCGGCGCCGTCGGGATCGTCGTCGCGGCGCTCGCGGTCGCGCTCGCCGGGCGGATCCCGGGGATCGGCCGCGACAACGGCGTCGCGGTCGTCGTCACGTCGCTGTTCGGCCTCGGCGCGCTGCTGGCGCTGAGCCCCGACGTGCCGGCCGGGATCCAGGGGCTGCTGTTCGGCGACATCCTCGGCACGACCGAGGGCGACCTGCTGCTCGGCGCCGCGCTCGCCACGGTCGTGCTCGTCGCGCTGTGGCTGCTGCACTGGCGGCTGCTGGCGGTCGGCTTCGACCGCACCAGCGCGCGCTCGGTCGGGGCCTCGCCGCTGCTCGCCGACGCGGCGCTGCTGGTGCTGCTCGCGATCGCGGTGCTCGTCGCGGTGCAGGGGCTGGGGAACCTGCTCGTCGTCGCCGTGCTCGTCGCGCCGGCCGCGGCGGCCCGGCTGCTGACGCGCCGGCTGGGGGCGATGATGGCGCTGTCGTTCGCGATCGCGGTGCTCGCGGGCCTTGCCGGCCTGTACCTCTCCTACTACGCGAAGGTCGCGGCCGGCGCCTCCGTCGCGGGGCTGATGGTCGCGGCGTACCTGGTCGCGCGCGGCGGGGTGCTGGTCGGGCGGGCGTTCACGCCGCGAGTACATTGAATTCATGCGATTTCTCACGCGCAAGACCGACATGGTGGACGCCGAGCGCGCGCTGTCCGGGCGCGACGTGGCGATCCCCGTTCCCGCCAAGCACGAGGTGCTCGGCACGCCGCTGCAGCCGCCGTTCCCCGACGGCTATGAGCGTGCGATCTTCGGGCTCGGCTGCTTCTGGGGCGCCGAGCGCGTCTTCTGGCAGGCGCCCGGCGTCTACACGACCGCCGTCGGCTACGCGGGCGGCTTCACGGAGAACCCGACCTACGAGGAGGTCTGCTCCGCGCAGACCGGCCACACCGAGGCCGTCCTCGTCGTCTTCGACCCGGCGAGAACGAGCTACGACGAGCTGCTGAAGCTGTTCTGGGAGAACCACGACCCGACCCAGGGGATGCGCCAGGGCAACGACGTCGGCACCCAGTACCGCTCCGCGATCTACTGGACGAGCGAGGAGCAGCACAAGCAGGCGCTCGCCTCGCGCGAGATGTTCCAGTCGCAGCTGCAGCAGTCCGGCTACGGCGAGATCACGACTGAGATCGCCGCCGAGAGACCGTTCTACTACGCCGAGGACTACCACCAGCAGTACCTCGCGAAGAACCCGGACGGCTACTGCGGCCTCGGCGGCACCGGCGTCTCCTGCCCGATCGGGCTGGCGGCGAGCTGATCCGCGCCCGCCGCGCGCCGCTCACGCCGTGAGCACGTGTGCGGCGAGCACGACCCAGCCCGCCGACAGCAGCACGAAGCCGGCGCGGTCGAGCAGCTTGTAGACGGCCGCGTCGCCCGCCTGCGGCCAGCGCGCGAGCGGGAAGAACAGCAGCGGCGCGATCCACGAGCCCGCGACGATCGCGACCGCCGCCAGCAGCGGCGGGTCGTCGACCGCCGCGCCGACCGCGACGAGGATCGTGCCCATCATCAGCAGGTCGATGTGGCCCTGCCGGATGCGGTGCGGGGCGACGATCCCCCAGCGTCTGCGACCGCGCTCCTCGCTCGCGAGCACCATCAGCCAGCCGGTCAGCACGCCGGCCGCCAACTCGACGACGCCGATCCGGACGAGCGTGCTCATCGCGCCCGCTCGCGCTCGGCCCGCTCCCGCTGCGCGCGCCAGAACGGCGCCGACAGCGTCGGGAACCTGCACGGCTCGCCGTAGTACGCGCTCCAGAACGCCTCATGGCCGGCGGTCGCGGCGCGCTCGTAGTCGCGCACGTGGAGGTCGTTCGCCGTCGCCAGCTCCGGCCGCGGAGGCGAGGGCGAGCGGTCGAGGTAGTCGTACGCCTCGTGCCGGCCCTGCGCGAGCACGTTGAACGCGAGCGTCGAGCGGCGGTGCTCACGCAGGCTCGCGACGTCGAGCCGCGCGTGGACGATCCGCTCGCCGACCTGCGCCTCCGCCAGCACGCGGCCCTCGAAGTCGATCACCGCGCTTGGCGCCGTCCACGAGTACGGCGGGCTGCTGCGCAGCGACGCGCCCTGGTGGCAGCTGACCATGTACGCCATCGACTCCAGCGCGCGGACGCGGTCGGTCGCGAGTGACGCGCCGCCCGGGCCGCTGCCCCACGGGTCCATGAACGCCGAGGCGCGCACCAGCACCTCGGCGCCGTCGTAGGCGAGCTGGCGCGTGACCTCGGGGAAGAGCGCGTCGTAACAGACCAGCCCGCCGACATTGCCGATCGTGGTCCGCGCGACCGGCAGCAGCGGATAGCGCTCGACGTCGTAGCCGTGGTCGAGCAGGTCGACCGGCGACTGCGTCGGCTCCAGCGGGTGCCAGACGTTGAGCTTGCGGTAGCGCCACAGCAGCTCGCCGTCGGGACCGAACAGCACGAGCGTGTTGAAGATCGCGTCGCTGTCCGGGTCGCGTTCGAGCAGCGAGCCGGGCACGAGGTGGATGCCGTACTCGCGCGCCTTCTCCGCCAGCCGCTCGGTCTCGGGACCAGGGATGTCGCACGCGAGCCTGCGCTGCTCGGACCAGCTGTAGCCGGCCGCGCCGTGGATCGACAGCTCCGGCGCGACGACGAGCCCGACCGGCGCGCCCATCGCCATCGCGCCCTCGACCGCCCAGTCGACCATCTCGCAGAGGTGGTCGAGGTTGCGCTCCAGCGCCGCGCGGTCGACGGCGTTCTCCGTCTCCATCTGGCAGACGACGGCACGGTAGGCGCCGCCGAGCGCGACGGGCTCCGTCGCGCTCACGCCTCCACCTCTGCGATGCTCGTCGTCGTCAGCCGCTGGAACGCTTCGCGGTCGCGGCTGCGGATCCGCAGCGCGACCCCGATCCCGATGACGAACGCGACCGGGAGCGTGCCGATCAGCAGCACGTTCGTCGTCGAGTCGGCGGCCGTCAGCAGGTCGAAGTTCTTGACGATCAGGACGCTCGTCGCGCTCAGCGTTGCGCACGCCAGCGCCGGCGCGAACACGCGCTGCACGAGCGACGCGTCGTGCGGCGAGCGGCGGAAGTACGCGACGACGGCGGCCGAGCAGAGCGCCATCAGCATGATCAGCCCGAGGATCCCGGGGCCGTTCGTCCACAGGAAGATCTGCTCGTAGGGCTTGGCGCCGAACGCCGCCGAGACGCCGACGACGACGATGGTCAGGACCGTGACCGTGAGGCTCGCGACGACCGGCGCCCCCGTCTTCGCGCCCGCCGTCGCGAGGCCGCGCGGCAGCACGCCCTCGCGGCCGAGCGCGTGCAGGTACCGCGAAGAGGCGTTGTGGAACGCGAGCGTCGCGGCGAGCGTGCTCGTCACGATCAGGACGTGCATCGCGTCGGTCGCGCCGGAGCCGACCCAGCGCTCCATCGCGACGAAGAACATGCCGGTCGGGTCGTCGGCCGCCGCTCTCAGCGCCTGGTCGGGGCCGTAGGCCATGATCCCGACCCACACGATCAGCGTGTAGAAGATCGCGAGGAAGCCGACCGCGACGAACGTCGCGCGCCGCACCGTGCGGCGCGGGTCCTTCGCCTCCTCGCTGTAGATCGCCGTCGACTCGAAGCCGAGGAAGGCGCCGAAGGAGAGCACGAACAGCGCGCCGACGTGCGGGCCGAAGACGTGCGACGGCGCGAAGCCGTCGACGCTGAGGCCGTGCTCGCCGCCGCTCAGCAGCACGGGCACCGCGAGCACCAGCAGCACGACGACCTCGAGGATCAGCAGGACGCCGAGGATCTTCGCGCTGAGCGCGATCTGGTGGTAGCCGAGCCACGCGACGATCACGAGCCCGAGCAGCGCCCAGACGGTCCACGGCAGGTCGATCCCGAAGACGCTGGCGAAGGTGTCGTGCGCGAAGACGCCGAGCGCCGGGACGAAACCGATCGTGATCGCGACGTACGACAGCACCGCGACGAACGCCGCGCCGACGCCGACCGTGCGGCCGAAGCCCTTGCTGATGTACGCGTAGAACGCGCCGGCGTTGCGGACGTAGCGGCTCATCGCGGTGAAGCCGATCGCGAAGACCGCCATCACGATGCCCGCGACGAGATAGCCGCCGGGCGCGCCGAGCCCGCCGAACTGGATCGCGAGGGGGGAGACGCCCGACATCACCGACAGCGGCGCGGCCGCCGCGACGACGAAGAAGACGAGGTCCCACATCCCGACCGTGCCGCTGCGCAGGCGTGTTCCTTCGCCGCCGCCGGTGGCGGCGTCGCTTGCTTCGCTGCTCATCTGCTGCTCCTCAGTCGATGGCTCGGTGGACGACCTCGCCGTCCACCACGGTCAACCGCACCGGCAGGTCGACGAGCGCGTCGGCGCTCGTCGCGACGGGGTCCTCCGCGAAGCCCGTCAGGTCCGCGACGTACCCCGTCGCGATCCGCCCCTGGCGGGCCTGCTCGCCGATCGCGGCGGCGGCCCACGTCGTGTAGCCGAGGAGGGCCTCCTCGGCGGTCAAGGTCTGATCCGGCTCGAACACCGGCGCGTCCGGCACGCCGGGCGTCCGCCGCAGCCGCGCCCACGCCATCCCGATGCGCGGGTCGACGGAGGCGACGGGCCAGTCGGAGCCGAGCGCGATCTGCGCGCCCGCGTCGAGCAGGTCGCGCGTGCGGAACGCGCGCCGCGCGCGCTCGGGTCCGAGCCGGCGCGTCCACTCGTCGGACCCGTCGCCGGTGCGCCACTGCATGTGCAGCGGCTGCATCGAGGCGACGACGCCGTCGGTCGCGAGCCGCCGCATGTCGGCGTCGGTCAGCGTCTCGAGATGCTCGACGCGGTGCGGGGCGCCGTTCGCGGTGCGGGCACCGGCGGCGATCGCGGCGCCGTAGGCGTCGAGCACCTCGCCGACGGCGCGGTCGCCGACGGCGTGCGTCACGCACTGGAAGCCGGCGCCGGCGAAGCGCGCGACGACCTCCCGGTAGCGTGCGGGATCGGGCCAGAAGGGGGTCGTGCCGTCGCCGGCGGCGTCGGGCTCGTAGAGCCACGCGGTGCCGGTGTCGATCACGCCGTCGATGAACAGCTTCGCGATCCCGCCCCGCCAGCGCCGGCCGCGCTCGTCGCGCAGCGCGAGCTGCGCGGCGATCTGCTCGTCGGTCACGTCGGGCTGCTGCCACAGCGGCGCGACGAGCCGTACGCTCAGCTCGCCGGCGGCCTCCAGCTCGCGCAGCAGCGTGAACGTCTCCGGCGTGCCGTCCATCGCGTGGCCGCTCGTCAGCCCGAGCGCGTTCAGCCGCCGCATCACCTCGCCGACCTGCCGGCGCTGGCCGGCCCCGGTCGCGGATGGGAGCGCGCCGAGCGCGAGCCGGTAAGCGCTCGGTTCGTTGAGCGCGCCGGTCGGGCGGCCGTCGGCGTCGAGCACGACCTCGGAGGCGTCCTCGAACGCGCGCGCGCCGTCGATCCCGGCGGCGGCGAGCGCGGCGCGCGTCGCGACGGCGGTGTGGAGGTCGTAGAACAGCAGCAGCGCGGGCCGCTCGCCGACCGCCTCCTCGACCAGCCGTCCCTCGATCGCGATCCCGTCGAAGACGGCGTAGTCGAGCCCCCAGCCGCGGACCCACGTGCCGTCCGGCGTGCGCGCCGCCTCGGCGCGCAGCGCGGCGCGCACGCCGTCGAGCGTGCGGATGCCGTTGAGGTCGGCGCCGACGGCCAGCTCGGCGCCCCAGACGGGGTGGATGTGGGCGTCGGCGAGGCCGGGCACGAGCGCGACCCCGCGTCCGTCGACCAGCTCGGTGCGGGCGTCGCAGTGCTCGCGGACGGCAGCGTCGTCACCGACGGCGACGATCTCGCCGTCGCGCACGGCGACGGCGCTCGCGAACGGCCGGGCGGGGTCCAGCGTGCGTATGCGGGCGCCGAGGATCGCCAGATCCGCGGCCGTCCGCTCTCCTCGGGTCGGCATCCGCGGCAGCGTAGACCAAAACGTTTTGGGAGGCAAGCGCGCCGCATCCGAGCGGGCGCCCCGGCGGGCGGATACTGTGTGCCGATGAGCCGCCCCGCCGCGCCCCGCGTCACGATCCGCGACGTCGCCGCTGCGGCCGGCGTCTCGGTCACGACCGTCTCCCACTCGCTCAACGGCAAGGGCGCCGTCGACCCGGCGACGCGCGCCCGCGTCAAGCAGGTCGCGGCGCAGCTCGGCTACCGCGCGAGCCGCGCCGCGCAGGCGCTGCGCGCGGGCCGCAGCGGGACGATCGCGTTCGTGATCCCGAGCGTCGGCGCGGTCGCCGAGGAGCGCGAGATGCTCAGCCTCGACTACTACATGCAGCTCGCCAGCGCCGCCGCGCGCGTCGCCTTCACGCGCCGCCACCCGCTGCTGCTGCCGCCGCCGATCGAGACGCTCGACGACCTGCGCGAGCTGGGCGTCGACGGCGCGATCCTCTGCGACCCCGCGCGCGACGACCCCCGCATCGCGCTGTTCGAGGAGCTGGGGCTGCCGATCGTGACGATCGAGCGCGACCTCGGCCGCCCCGACCATCGCTGGTACGTCGAGGGCGACAACCGCGGCAACATGCGGCTGCTGCTCGACCACGTCGCGGCCGCCGGCGGCAGGCGGATTGCGCTGCTGAGCGCCGACTCGACGTGGTCGTGGTCGGCCGACAACGAGCAGGCCTACCGCGCCTGGTGCGAGGAGCACGAGCGCACGCCGATCGTCGAGCCGACGAGCCTGCGCCACCTCGAGACGAGCGCCTACGACCGCGCCTGCGCGCTGCTCGACCGCCCAGACCGGCCGGACGCGATCATCGCGCTCGCCGAGCGCTACGCGACCGGCGTCGTGCGGGCGGCGCGCGAGCGCGGCCTGCGGATCCCACAGGACCTGCTCGTCGCCGGCGGGATCGACAGCCACCAGGCGGCCGAGGGCGACCCGCCGATCACCGCGATCGACCTCCAGCCCGAGCTGCAGGGTGCCGCCGCGGCGGCACTGCTCGTCGCGCTGACAGAGGGGGAGCGGCCGGAGGCGCCGCGGATCGTCCCGTCGCGGCTGCGGGTGCGCGCGAGCACCCAGCGCACGTGAGCTGACACACCGGAATTTCGTCGCTAAGGTCTCGCGCGCGAGCGGCCGATAGCGCTGGCAATGACTGATGAACCGGGGATACTCGTCAGCGCCGTTTACCAGCCGGTCTACGAGCTGGAGAGCGGCGGAGTGATCGGCTACGAGGCGCTCGCACGTGGCCCGCAGGGCGGCGAGCTGGAGCGCCCCGACGCGCTGCTGTCGGCGGCGCGCCGCGCCGGGCTCGTCTCGCAGGTCGACTGGGAGTGCCGCCTCGCCGCCGTCTCCGGCGCGCTCGACGCCGGCCTCGACCGCTCGACGACGCTGTTCGTGAACATGGAGCCCGAGGCCGTCGGCGGCACCGCCAACGGCGACGGCCGCGCGCCGGAGCTGTGGCGTCGGGCGGAGGAGTCGCTGTCGGTCGCCGTCGAGCTGCCCGCCGCGGCGCTGCGCTCGCAGCCGCGCGAGCTGGTGCGCGCCGCGGACGCCTGCCGCGACCGCGGCTGGACCGTCGTGCTCGACGACGTCGGCGCCGACCGCGACTCGCTCGCGGTGCTGCCGCTCGTCGCGCCCGACGCGATCAAGCTCGACATGCGCGCCGCCAGCGCCGCGGGCAGTCCCGCGCTCGCCGACGTCGCGACCGCGGTGTGGGCGGAGCAGGAGCGGACCGGCGCGGCGATCGTCGCGGAGGGGATCGAGACCGAGGCCGAGCTGGAGCAGGCGCGCGGCGTCGGGGCGACGCTCGGCCAGGGCTGGCTGTGGGGCCGCCCCGGCGACATCCCCGACCAGTCGGCTCAGCGCGAGGCCGGCGTCGCCAGCGGCCTGCATCCCGAGCAGCGCCGCAGCGCGCCGAGCGGCACGCCGTTCGAGCTGCTGAGCGCCGCGCGCCCGGCGCGGACCGGGCGCGTCCCGCTGCTGACGTCGATGAGCCGCCACCTCGAACGCGCCGCGCGCGGCATCGGCGCCGGCGCGATCGTGCTCGCCGGCTTCCAGGACGCGTCGCGGTTCGCGGGCCGCACGCGCGAGCGCTACCGCAAGCTCGCGGACGAGGCGACGCTCGTCGCGGTCCTCGGCGCCGGAATAGCCGCGCAGCCGGCCCGCGGCGTGCACGGGACCGACGTCGCCGAGGACGACCCGCTGCGGCGCGAGTGGAGCGTCGTCGTGCTCTCGCCGCACTACGCTGCCGCGCTCGTCGGCCGTGACCGCGGCGACGACGTCGCCGACCGCGAGCGCAGCTTCGACTTCGTCCTGACACACGACCGCGAGCTGGTCGTCGCGGCCGCCCGCTCGCTCGCGGTGCGGCTGAGCTGACCCCTCACTCCTCGCGCGTGCTCAGCAGCGGCGACACGCGTGCGGCGGCCCAGCCCGGCAGCGCGGCGATCGCGCCGGCGACCGCGGTCACGCCCGCGAAGACGGCCAGCGCCAGCCAGCCGGCGACCGCGTAGGAGGTCGGGAAGCCCGCGACGACCCGCAGCCAGTACGTCAGCACGTACTGGCCCGCGAGACCGAACGCGACGCCGATCGAGCAGCCGACGCCGAGCACGATCGCGCTCTCCAGCAGCAGCGCCCGCCAGACGGCGCCGTCGCCGAAGCCGGTCAGCTTCAGCGCCGCCAGGCGCGGACGCCGCGCCCACGCGACCGCGCCGAGCGCCGCGGCGAGCGCGAGCGCGCCGGCGATCAGCACGAGCGCGGCGATCTGCGTGAGGCGGTCGAGCCCCTGCGCCGCCGTCCCTGTCATCAGCCGCCGCCGCTGCGCCGCCGTCGCGACCCGCAGGCCCGCGCCGGGCGGGAGCGCGCGCCGAAGCGCGGCCGCCGTCGCGCCCGCTGCCGCGCCGGGCGCCAGCTCGATCTGGAGCGCGCCGACGCGCGCGCCGCCCCACGCGCGACGGAAGTCCTCGCCGCCCATCACCGCCCCGCCGCCGCTCCAGGCGATGTTCGTCAGCACGGCCGCGAGTCGCAGCGGCACGGCGCGTGGGGTCGGCAGCGACACCGCGTCGCCGACGCGCAGCCCACGCCGCTCGACCAGCTCGCGCGACAGCGCGACCCAGCCGCCCGCGCGCAGCCGCCGCGTCGCGACCGCAAGCTGGCCGGGGACGGCGAGCTGGCTGCGCAGCAGCGGCGGCGCCCCGTCGGCCGGCGGGCCGAGCACCCACGCGCGCGCGCCGTCGACGTCGAGCAGCGCCGCGCGATACGGCCGCAGCGCGGCCACGCCCGGCACCTGCGCAAGCGCGGCGAGACGGCGGCCGGAGAGCCGGAAGTCGGCCGTCAGCAGCGCGTTGTCAGGCTGCGCGCCCATCACCCACAGGTCGGCCTGGCCGCTCATCCCGCGCGCGTCGCTGTCGATCCCGTCGAGCAGGTCGCGGTGCGAGCCCTCGACTGCGACGCTGCCGAAGACGGCGAGCGCAGCGGTCGCGGCGAGCGCGAGCGAGCGGGTCGGCGAGGCGCGCAGCTCGCCGAGCGAGACGACGAGCACCGGGCTGCGGAGGCGGCGGCTGAGCAGCCGCAGCAGCCGCAGCACGCCGGCAAGGGCCGCCGGGATCGTCAGCCCCATCGCCACGACGAGCAGCCCGAACACCGCGAGCGCGGTCGCCGGAGCGAGCGCCAGCAGCAGTGTCGCGGCGGCGCCCGTGGCGACGCCGCACGCGAGCAGTCGGCGGCGCGGCAGACGGCCGTCGTCGCCGCGCTCCTCGTCGCGACGGACGGCGTCGAGCGGCCGTCGCGAGGCGACGTCGGCGAGCGGGCGCAGCGCGGCGAGGACCGTCGCGGCGATTCCGCCGCCGACCGCGACGAGCAGCGCCGCGGCGGTCACGACGCGCTGCTCGCCGACGGTGAACGCAAGCGCGATGTAGCCGGGGACCGCGTCGAAGACGGAACGCGACAGCAGCTCGCCGAGCAGCAGCCCGACTGCGGAGGCGGCCGTGCCGAGCACGAGCGCGTCGACGACGACGAGCCGCACGACCGTCGCGTCGCCGAGCCCGTCGACGCGCAGGTCGGAGATGAAGCGGCGCCGCTCCGGCACCGTCAGCAGCATCGCGTTGAACGCCAGCAGCAGCCCGACGAGGGCACTGACGGCCGCGAACAGCGCTGTCGCGCGGTCGTTGGGACCCATCGCGTGCCCGAGCCGACGTGCCTCCTCGGTGCCGGTCGTGACATCGCCGGTGGCGAGTCGCTCCAGCCGCGCGCGCAGCGCCGTGGCGCGACCCGGCCGCGGCTCCGCCAGCACCCGCGTGACGCGGCCGCGCAGACCGGCGAGGCGCTGCGCGAAGCCGAGCGGCGCGAGCACGAGCGGGCTGCCGGCGAGCGACCCGATCCGGTCGCGGCCGAGCACGACAGCGACGGGCGCCTCGCGGCTGTGCCCGGCGGCCGTCACGCGCACCCGCTCGCCGGCCCGCACGCCGAGATCCCGCGCCGTGCTCGACGTCAGCGCGACCGCTTCGCTGAGCGCCGGTCGCGGCGGCGCCAGCTCGCGCAACAGCGGCCCGCCGACCGCGCCGGCGTCGCCGTCGGCGCCGAGCAGCGTCGTCGTGCGCGACCCGCGCGGGCCGCGCAGCTCGACGCGCGTCTCGATCATCGCGGCGCTCGTCGCGACCTCCGGCAGCCGCGCGACGTCGCGCGCCACGCCGGCGTCGAGCCCGCGCGTGCCGCGCGCGGTGAGCTGCAGCGTGCCGTCGCCGACGATCCCTCTCGCCAGCTCGCGCACCGAGCCGGCGACGCTGGCGTTCGCGACCAGGACGGCGAAGACGAGCCCGACGCCGACGGCGATCCCGGCGAGCGCGAGCAGCTCCTGCAGCGCGTGCGAGCGCGTCCGCTGAGCTGACAGGAAGAGCAGGTTGCGCAGCCGCATGCCGGCGGCGGTCAGACGCCGCCGTGGGCGCGCCGGCCGCCGCCGGGGAACGCCAGCAGCGCGCCCGGCTGCTCGGAGCGCGGCTTGATCAGGCGCCCGCGGTCGATCCCCATGATGCGGTGCGCCTGCAGCAGGTTTGGCGCGTCGGGCGCCGTCATCACGACCGCGACGCCCGCGTCCTCCGCAACCGCGCGCAGCAGCGTCAGCATCCGCTCGCGCTCGATCAGGTTGAGGTTCGCGGTCGGCTCGTCGGCGAGCAGCAGCCGCGGCCGGCGCACGAGCGCGTGCGCCAGCGCCACGCGCGTGCGGTCGCCGTCGGTCAGCTCGTGCCAGCGCGCGTGCGCGCAGGGGAGGGCGGAGAGCCGTTCGAGCATCGTGTACGCCTCGCGCCGCGCGTGCACGTGGCTGACGTCGCGCAGCCGCGGCAGCGCGACGTGGTCGACGACGGACAGGCCGCGCGTGATGCGCCCGGTCTGCCAGACGCAGCCGATCTCGCGCAGCAGGAGGTCAGCGCGGCGCCGCCGCGAGAGCCGCGCGACGTCGGCGCCGCCGTAGGTGACGGTCCCGGCGTCGGGCCGTTCCAGCCCGGCGGCGACGCGCAGCAGCGTCGTCTTGCCCGAGCGGCTGCTGCCCCAGATCGCGACGAAGTCGCCGCTCTCGACGTCGAGCGCGAGGTCGTCGAGTGCGACGTGCGACCGCGAACCCTGCGTGTAGCGCTTCGCGACGCCGGCGAGCGCGAGCAGCGGCATCTCAGTCGCGGGCTTCGAGCGCGGGCTGGTCCTGCATCCAGCGCATCGCCTCGCGCACGCGCCGCAGCCATTCGACCGTCGCCTGCAGGTGCGCGACCTCGGCGTCGCGCACCATCACGCTCGCGACCGCCGGCCACGACTGCGAGGACGCGAGCAGCTCGTCGAAGCTGCGTGCGCCCATGTACTCCTCCAGCCGTTCGAGGCAGGTCTGCTCCTGCTCGTAGGTCAGCTCGATCAGGCGCGGCAGGTTGCCCGGGCGCGACAGCGCGAGCTTCAGGTGCAGCTCCTCGCGCAGCGGCGCCATCGACGAGTCGGCGGCCATCCACTCCTCGAACCGCGCGATCCCTCTCGCCGTCGGCTCGTAGATCACGCGCGGCGCACCGCGAACCGTGCGGCGGCGCGTCAACGGCGCGCCGTCCTCGCTCGGAACCGGCCGTACCAGCCCTTCCTGCTCGAGCTTGTCGAGCGCCACGTAGATCGCGCCCGCGTTGAGCTGCCACGCAGGTCCGACCTGTTCCCCGAAGCGCTGCACGAGGTCGTATCCATAGCCCCTGCGCTGCGCCAACAGCCCCAGCACCGCGTACTTCACCGACATCTGGATCCTTGCACCGCCCCGTGCCCCCTTGCCGCGAATCTGCGTCTGAAGACGCGAGCGTATCTGAAGCTCCGCACCGTCGCCAACGGCCGCCGCTGCGACTGGAGCCGCCGACCTCGCTCGCTACAGTGCCCCGATGCCACGACTCACGTTCCCCCGCCTCGTCCCGGTCCTGCTCGTCCTCGCACTCGGCGTCTCCGCGTGCGGCGGCTCCGACGACCCCGAGCAGGCAGACGCGACCGTGTCGCAGCCGACGCAGCCCCGTACGCAGGAGACGCTGCCGGCGACCACGCCAACCGTGCCAACGACGCCACAGGCGACGACGCCGACGGTCCCGACGACCCCGCAGACGACGCCGACGACCCCGCCGGCGACGACGCCGACGACGCCGCAGAACGGCGGCGCGACGCAGCCGAGAACGCCCCCGGCGACGACCCCGAGAGATCCGACCGGCGGCGCGGCGACGCCCGCCTCCTGCGGCGACGTCGCGAACGGGTTCATCAGCGGCGTGCAGGCGAGCGGCGCGGAGTGCGGCGAGGCGACGGGCGTCGCGAACGCCTGGCTCGGCGCGGTCGGCGAGTCCGGTCCTGAGGCCGACGTCGTCGCCGGCGCCTACGCCTGCAGCGGCAGCAGACAGGGCGACTCGACCGCCGTCACGTGCATAGCCGACGGCGGCAGACGGGTCAGCTTCTCAGCCAACAACTGAGCCGGCGGGGGACGCGCTCGGCGCGTTCGCTGCTACCGTGAAGCTCATGGGCGGCGTCTTGCCGCTCGTGAGGTTCTGGTCTTCGAGGTGCGCCGAAGCGCGATTCGGGTCAAGGAATCTCCCGAATCGTCCGTGCGCCGGGAACGAGTCCCGCCGCCAGAAGGAGCACCCCGATGTCAACGTCCTTTGCCGATCTCGGCAGTTCGAACGCGGTCGTGACCGCGCTCACGAAGCGCGGAATCGCCACCGCCTTCCCGATCCAGGAGCTGGTCGTCCCCGACGTCCTGGCCGGCCATGACGTCCTGATCCAGTCGCCGACCGGCTCGGGCAAGACGCTCGCGTTCGGCGTCCCGCTGATGGACCGGATCGAGGCGACCGACAAGCGCCCGTCGGCGCTCGTGCTGGCGCCGACGCGCGAGCTCGCGCTGCAGATCGTCGACGAGACGCGCGAGATCGCGCACGCCCGCGCGCTCTCGATCACCGCCGTCTACGGCGGCGTCGGCCTCGAGAGACAGGCCCGCAACGCCGCCAGATCGCACATCCTCGTCGCGACCCCCGGCCGTCTGGAGGACCTGCTCCAGCGCCGCGCGTTCACGCTCGCCAACGTCAAGCTGCTGATCCTCGACGAGGCCGACCGGATGCTCGACATGGGCTTCCGCCCGGCCGTCGACCGGATCGTGAAGGCGACGAACGCGAACCGTCAGACGATGCTGTTCTCAGCCACGCTGAAGGGCGAGGTCGACCGCATCGCGAACGAGTACACGCACGACGCGAGACGCCACGAGCTGGCGCCGGCGCCCGAGAGAGTCGCCGACATCGACCACCGCTTCCTGCCGGTGCTGCACGAGCACAAGCTCGACCACCTCGTGCAGGAGCTGCGCCACCACGGCCGCGGCCTGACGCTCGTGTTCGTCAGAACGAAGCGCGGCGCCGACCGCCTCGTCAAGCGCCTCAGAGCGCAGAACGTCGAGTCGGTCGCGATGCACGGCGACAAGACGCAGGGCCAGCGCGAGCGCGCGCTGTCGCGCTTCGAGCGCGGCGAGGTCGACGTGCTCGTCGCGACCGACGTCGCGGCGCGCGGCATCGACGTCAACGGCGTCAGCCACGTGATCAACTTCGACGCGCCCGAGGACCGCGAGGGCTACGTCCACCGCATCGGCCGCACCGGCCGCGCGGGCGCGACCGGCATCGGCGTCACGTTCGTTATGGCCGACCAGGCGAAGGACATGGGCAAGATCGCCGTCGAGCTGGGGCTGGAGCGCGAGTTCGAGCAGACCGGCTTCGCGATCGACGTCGCGCCCCCACGCGGCCAGCAGCGCCAGGGCGGCGGTCAGGGCGGTGGCGGCGGCCAGGGCGGCGGCCGCGGCCGCAACCGGCGCCGGCGCGGCGGTGGGGGCGGCGGTGGCGGTGGCGCCCAGGGCGGCTCCAACGCCGGCGGCGGCTCCGGTCGCGGCGGCTCGTCGTCGCACGGCGGCGGCTCGTCGCGCGGCGGCTCCCGCGCGTCCAGAAGAGGCCTCTACGGCGGCGGCTCCTTCGGCGGCCAGCGCAGCCGCTGAGCGAGGAATGGCGATCTGACCACGTCCAGCGTGGTCGATTCACCACTCCTCGCGACTCGCGGGCGTCGCGGCGCCCGCCTCATCCGCTGAACGTCGTCGGCTCGCGCGGGATCCGCGCGGGCCGGAAGCGTTCCTCCAGCAGCGCCGGCGTGACGCGCTCGCCGTCCTCGGCGAGCCCCAGGCTCCGCGCCATCCACGCGAGCGCGTCGGCCGGCTCCCAGCCGCGCACGGCCTGCACGTCCGCGAGCGTGACCGCCCCGTGCCGCTTCGCGAGCCGGCTGCCGTCGGGGCCGAGCACGAGCGGGACGTGCGCATACGACGGCGCCGGCAGGTCGAGCAGCCGCTGCACCAGCAGCTGCCGCGGCGTCGTCTCCAGGAGGTCGTCGCCGCGCACGATCTCGCCGATCCGCTGGTCGCCGTCGTCGACGACGACCGCGAGGTTGTACGCGGGCGTGTCGTCGTTGCGCCACAGCACGAGGTCGTCGACGACCTGCTCGACGCGGCCGTGCAGCCGGTCCTCGAATCCGACCTCCGCCGCGCCCGCGTCGAGACGCAGCGCCGGCGGTCGCCCCGACCGCTCGCGGTCGGCCCGTTCCGCGGCGGTCAGCCGCCGGCACGTGCCGCGGTAGGCGCCCTCCGGCAGCGGCCCGTGCGCGGCCGACGCCGCCTCGCGGATCTCCGCGCGCGTGCACCAGCACGGATAGACGCGTCCGTCGGCCCGCAGCCGCTCGAGCGCCGCGCGGTGCAGCTGGCGCCGCTCTGACTGCCGCACGAGCGGCGCGTCCCAGTCGAGCCCGAGGGCGGCGAGGTCGGCGAGCTGCCCGGCCTCGTGCTCGGGCCGCGAGCGACCGGGGTCGAGGTCCTCGATGCGGACGAGGAAGCCCGCGCCCGCCGACCGCGCGAACAGCCACGCGAGCAGCGCGGTGCGCAGGTTGCCGAGGTGCAGCGGCCCGCTCGGGCTCGGCGCGAAGCGGCCGTCGCGGGACGACGTCCCGACCGCACCGCGTGAAGGAGCCCCTGGCGAGTTCACGCTCGGAAGCCGAGGCCCTGGCCGAGTGCTTTCGCGGTCACTCCGCGGGCGCCCCGCCGCGGCCGGCCCCGCCGGCGAAGCGCGTCGCGCCGTCGAGCGCCTCGTGCTCGAGCGCGACGAGGCCGTGCCGCAGCTCGTTCGCGAGCGCGGCATCGAGTGCGAGGTCGTGCTGCTCGTACGCGGACAGCCGGTCGTGCCGCATGCACAGCTGCGGGAGGCGCGCCAGCTCGTGCGCGAGCGCCTCGGCCGCCGCGCGCGACTCGCCGACGCCGACGACGCGGTTCGCGAGGCCGATCGCCAGCGCCTCCTGCGCGTCGACGGGCCGTCCGGTCAGGATCAGGTCGAGCGCGCGGCCGAGCCCGACGATCCGCGGCAGCCGCACCGTGCCGCCGTCGATCAGCGGGACGCCCCAGCGGCGGCAGAAGACGCCGAGGACCGCGTCCTCCTCGACGACGCGCAGGTCGCACCACAGCGCCAGCTCCAGCCCGCCCGCGACGGCATGGCCGGCGACGGCGGCGATCACGGGCTTGGACAGCAGCATGCGGCTGGGACCCATCGGGCCGTCGCCGTCGGGCTCGATGCGGTTCCCTCGGCCCTCGGCTATCGCTCTCAGGTTCGCGCCGGCGCAGAACGTCCCGCCCGCGCCCCACAGCACCGCGACCGACGCGTCCTCGTCCGCCTCGAACGCGCGGAAGGCGTCCGCGAGCGCATCCGCGGTCGGGCGGTCGACCGCGTTGCGGACGGCGGGCTCGTCGAGCACCACCGTCGTGACGGGACCGTCGCGTTCGACTGAGACGGGCATGCGCAGAGGAGGCTACTCAACCGCTCGCGGGTCCGGTGCGTAGGACCCATCGTGAAGATCGCGATCATCGGCGGCGGCGTCTCTGGGCTCGTCGCCGCTCACCTGCTGCACCGGACGGGCGTCCACGACGTGACGCTGTTCGAGCGCGGCGACCAACTCGGCGGGCACGCGCACACCGTCGAGGTCGAGGACGAACGCGGGGCGAGCCACGCCGTCGACACCGGCTTCATCGTCCACAACGACCGCAACTACCCGTGCTTCCAGCGGCTGCTGGAGCAGCTCGGCGTCGCCACGCAGCCGGCGCCGATGTCGTTCGGCGTCGCGGACGCGGTCGGCGACTTCGAGTACAACGGCGCATCGCCGAACGGCCTCTACGCCAAGCGCGCCCATCTCGTCACGCCGTGGTTCCAGCGGATGGTCGCCGACCTCGTGCGCTTCAACCGCGAGGCGCGCGAGCTGCTCGGCACGAGCGCGGGGGAGTGGGATCCGTCGCTGCGCGAGTACCTCGCCGCGCGGCGCTACTCCGACGCGTTCGTGGAGCGGCTGATCGTGCCGCAGGCGTCCGCGGTCTGGTCGGCTGACCCCGAGCAGCTGTGGCGGTTCCCGGCCCGCTTCCTGGTCGAGTTCTTCGACAACCACGGGATGCTCGGTTTGCGCGACCGCCCGCAGTGGCGCACGATCGACGGCGGCTCGCGGCGGTACGTCGAGGCGATCGCCGCGCGGCTCGGGGAGCGTCGCGTGCGCGTCGCGACACCGGTCGAGGCGGTCTCGCGTCATCCCGACCGCGTCGAGGTGACGCCGCGCGGCTGCGCGCCGGAGCGCTTCGACCACGTCGTGATCGCGGCGCACGCCGACCAGGCGCTGCGGCTGCTGAGCGATCCGCGCGAGCGCGAGCTGGAGCTGCTCGGCGCGTTCCCCTACCAGCGCAACGACGTCGTCCTGCACACCGATCGCGGCCTGCTGCCGCGCCGCCGGCGCGCGTGGGCGAGCTGGAACTACCACCTGACCGAGCGCGCGACCGGGCGGCCGACGGTGACTTACCACCTGAATCGGCTGCAGGCGCTGCGCGGCGCCGGGCGCGAGTACCTCGTCACGCTCAACCGCGCCGACGACGTCCGCGGCGAGCACGTGATCGAGCGATTCGCCTACGACCATCCCGTCTACACGCGCGCCGGCACCGCGGCGCAGCGCCGCTGGGAGGAGCTGGACGGCGTCGGCCGCACCTCCTTCTGCGGCGCGTACTGGGGCTGGGGCTTCCACGAGGACGGCGTGCGCAGCGCGCTGCGCGCCTGCGCGCGGTTCGGCGGGCGCCTGTGACCGTCTCGGCGATCTACGAGGGCGTCGTCGCGCACCGCCGTCGCGTGCCGGTCGCGCACGCGTTCAAGGCGCGGCTGTACTTCATGTACCTCGACCTCGCGGAGCTGCCGGAGCTGTTCGACGGCCACCTGCTGTGGTCGGCGCGTCGGGCGGCGCCGGCGTGGTGGCGCCGGGCGGACTACCTCGGCGATCCCGCCGTCCCGCTCGACGTCGCCGTGCGCGACCTCGTGCAGGAGCGGCTGGGGGCGCGGCCGCAGGGGCCGGTGCGGATGCTCGGGCAGGTCCGCACGTGGGGCGTCGGCTTCAACCCCGTCGCGTTCTACTGGTGCTTCGACACGAGCGGCGAGCACGTCGAGGCGGTCGTCGCGGAGGTGACGAACACGCCGTGGGGCGAGCGCCATGCTTACGTCGCGCCGGGCGGTGGGAACGCTGACAACGTGCTGAGAAGCCGGCACACCAAGGCGCTCCACGTCTCCCCGCTGATGGAGTCCGAGCTGGAGCACGTCTGGACGATCTCGGCGCCGGGCGAGCGGATCGCGATCTCGATCGCGAACGAGCGCGACGGCGAGCTGATATTCGCCGCGGCGCTCGCGCTGCGGCGGCGCGAGCTGTCGCCGCGGGCGCTGAGCAGGATCCTCTTGCGCTACCCGTGCGTCACCGGGCAGGTGCTGGTGCGGATCTACTGGCAGGCGCTGCGGCTGCGGCTGAAGGGGGCGGAGTGGCACGCGAAGCCGCCTGCGGGCGAGCCCGCCCCGGCCGAGACCGCTCCGGTCGAGCGGGCGGAGCCCGCGGAGGCGGCGAGGTGAGGCCGCGCGAGCGCGCGGCCCGTGCCACGGCGCACGCGCTGCTCGCGCGCGTCCGGGGCGGGGTGATCGAGCTGGTCGAGCCCGGCGGCCGCGTCGTCGCGCTGGGCGCCCAGGCGGGTCCGCCGGCCGCGCCGCTGCGGGCGCGTGTGGTCGTGCGCTCGCCAGCGTTCTACACGGAGCTGGTCGGCGCGCGCGGCGTCGGGCTGGGCCGCGCGTACCGCGACGGCCTGTGGACGTGCGACGACCTCGTCACGCTCGTGCGGATCGCGGCGCGTGCGATGGTCGCCGGCGACCGCGTGCGGGAGCGGCTGCTGCCGCTGACAGGGCCGGCGCAGCGGTTCGCGTGGAAGCGCCGCGCCAACACGCGTGCGCGCTCGCGCGAGCGGATCGCCGCGCACTACGACCTCGGCAACGAGCTGTTCGCCCGTTTCCTCGACGAGACGATGATGTACTCGTGCGGGATCTTCGAGCGCCCGGGCGCGACGCTGAGGGAGGCGTCGGTCGCGAAGCTGGAGCGGATCGGCCGCACGCTCGACCTCCGCCCGTCCGACCACGTGCTGGAGATCGGGACCGGCTGGGGCGGCTTCGCGATCCACGCCGCGCAGCGGTGGGGCTGCCGCGTCACGACGACGACGATCTCGCGCGCGCAGCACGAGCACGCGGTCGCGGCGGTGCGCGCGGCGGGTCTGGCGGACCGCGTCACGGTGCTGCTGCAGGACTATCGCGATCTCCGCGGCCGCTACGACAAGCTCGTCTCGATCGAGATGATCGAAGCGGTCGGGTGGGAGCATCTCGACACCTACTTCGCGGTCTGCGCGCGACGGCTGAAGGACGACGGCGCGATGCTGCTGCAGGCGATCGTCACGTCGGACCTGACGTACCGCGTCGAGCGCGCGTCGGTTGGCTTCATCAACGCGTTCGTGTTCCCGGGCGGCACGCTGCCGTCGATGGCGGCGATCGAGCGGTCGGTCGGCCGGACCGACCTGCGCGGCGTCCGGATGGAGGACATCACAGCCCACTACGTGCCGACGTTGCGGCACTGGCGCGAGAACTTCCTCGCGCGCTGGCACGAGCTGCGCGAGCACGGCTACGACGAGCGCTTCCGCCGCATCTGGGAGCTGTACCTCGCCTACTGCGAGGCCGGCTTCGCGGAGCGGCGGATCCGCGACGTCCAGCTGACGCTCGCCAAGCCCGGCTTCCGCGCCGAGCCGCTGCCCGAGCTGGCACGGATCCCGACGCTGACGATCGACGATCTCGGCCCACCCGCCGGCGCAGGCGCCGACGACCCGCTCAGCGCCGCGGCGTCGAGCTGAGCGGCGAGCGCGCCACCGCGCCGCTCAGCGCCGCGGCGTGCGGCTGAACGAGCGCGCCGCGATCGCGTCGAGCAGCTGCGCGGGGCCGCGCGAGGCGAGCTTCGCGAGCGCGCTGCGGCCGCCGGGTCCGAGCACGCGCCTGTCCTGCTCGATCGCCTCCACCGCGCGGCGCGCCCACTCGGCGGCGGGGAGCGTCTCCCAGCCGGAGGTGTCGAGGTGGCGCGAGTAGAGCGCGGTGGTCGCGTCGAGCATGTCCGACTCGACGCCGGGCGTGACGAGCTGGAGCGTGCGCACGCCGGTGCCGCGCAGCTCGCGCTGGAGCGACTCGGTGAACGCGACGACGCCGGCCTTCGAGGCGGCGTACGTCGAGGCGGAGGGGAAGTAGGCGTAGCCGCTGATCGAGGCGTTGTTGACGATCGTCCCGCGGCCACGCGCGAGCATCCCGGGCAGGACCCGCTGCGTCAGCTGGATCGCGGCGAGCAGGTTGACCTGCACCATCGCCTCGATCTCCTCCATCGCCTGTTCTTCCAGCAGGCCGCCCGTCATCGCCCCGGCGTTGTTGACGAGCACGTCGACCTGGTCCAGCTCCCGGCCGAGCTGCGCGAAGCAGGCGTCGATCGCCGCGCGGCTCGACAGGTCGAGCCGGACCGCGCGCACGTCGCGTACGCGTTGCCCGGCCACGTCGAGCTCCGCCCAACTGTCGAGCGACCGCACCCCGGCGAGCAGCCGGACCGGCCGTTTCGCCAGCTCCACCGCGATCGCCCGCCCGATCCCGCGGTTCGCCCCGGTCACGAGGCATGTGGCGCCGTCGAGGTTCACACCCCTGATACGGCCCCCGCCCCGTCCCGGATCGCTCGCAGCCCCGCCGCCCGCCCGTCCCACCGCCCTCGCGCCTACTCCGGAACCGGCAGCACCCGCACGTTCTCGTCCGCGTCGACGATCACGACGGTGCACCCGCGCCCGTGCGCCTCGGCGATTCCCTCGGAGGTCAGGAGGTCGGAGGGGATGAACGACGCCGGGTTCCCGAAGCGCGGCTCGTCGCCTTCGATGACCCGGTCGACCTCCGCATCGACCACCCGCGACGTCGCCAGCTGTGCGGCCGACCGCTGCGTTCGTCTCACCATTCCCATCGCTCGATCATCCTCTCGAACTCGGTGCGGATCAACCGCATAGAACTGCGATGTGCCTCGGCAGGCGCGCCGTGGTGGAAGACGGTCGCTGGGTGCTTGTAGCCGTCGAAGTCGTACCGGTGGTGGTCGTTGCAGCCGTTGTGCGTGCAATCGAACAGGTCCACGGTACGCCACGCCCCGCTGACCGCCACGACCAGGACGTTGGCGAACGCCACCACGTCGCGCTCGGTCTCCCACCGGCACCGCATCTCGACGCCAGGGGCCAGTCTCTCTTCGAACGAATGCCGCCGCCGCACCACCATTCCGGCGACCGTATGGACGCACCCGCGCAAGCGGGCACGCGCTTTGAACCGACTCTGTGCGGGCGCGGCGGCGGCTCAGCCGGTCGGCAGGTGACCGGAGTCGTTCCAGAGCCGCAGCGCGGGGTTCTCGCGCTCGGATCCGATGATCGAGACGGTCGCGGGGTCGAGCGCGAGGTGGCGGCCGGCGGTCGGGTCGAGCTCGAGCGCGACGGCGGCGAGCGTGCGCAGCAGGTGCCCGTGGGCAACGATCAGGACCGGTCCGTCGGCGGCGCGGGCGCGCGTGATCGCGCGGGAGGCGCGGCGGGCGGCGTCGGGGATCGACTCGCCGCCCGGGGAGCCGTCGCGCCACAGCTCCCAGCCCGGCCGGGCGCGCTGGATCTCCGCGGTCGTGCGTCCCTCGTACTCGCCGTAGTCGACCTCCATCAGGTCGGGTTCGAGCGTCAGCCGCCCGTCGAAGCCAGCCAGCTCCGCAGTCCTCCGGGCGCGCTGCAGCGGGCTCGCCAGCACGAGCGCGAAGTCGACGTCGCGCAGCCGGTCGGTGAGCGCGGCGGCCTGCGCCTCGCCGCGCGGCGTCAGCGGCATGTCCGTGCGGCCGGTGTGCCGGCGTGAGCGCGACCATTCGGTCTCGCCGTGACGGACGAGCCAGAGGTCGTTCGGGGGAGCGGTCGCCATCGCGGCAGACTACTCCGGTCGCGACGCCCCGCGTCGCCGGGCGGCGGCAGCCGCTCCGCTAGGAGTGGCGGCCGAAGTCGGTCGTGTAGGTGGCGCCCGCCTGCCCGGCGAGGCCGTCGTCATGGACCGGCACGCCCGGGACGATCCCTATCCCGATCTCGCGAAAGCGCCCGTTGAGGATGTTCGCGCGGTGACCGGGACTGTCCATCCACGCCTTCACCAGCGCGGCCGGCTGCGCCAGCTCCTCGGTGCCCCAGCCGATGTTCTCGCCGAGCGTCCAGCTCGCGCCCTTCGGCACGTAGCGCGCCGCCAGCATCCGCTGGAACGGCGTGCGGCCGTCGCGCGACTCGTGCTCGAAGTAGCCCTTGCGGACCATGTCGAGCGAGTGGGCGCGGGCGACACGGCCGAGCTTCGCGTCGATCCGCAGCGGCGCCAGTCCGCGGCTCGCGCGCTCGCGGTTGAGCAGGCACAGCGTCGCATCGCTCGCCTTGTCGACCGTCGCAGCGGTGACGGCGACACGGGCGGAGCTGCACGCGCTCGGCTGGCCGGTGTCGGCCGAACGGGCCGGTCTGGCGCCGTGCGCGGCGGCCGGCAGGGCGACGTAGGAGGCGAGCACGAGCGTGACGACGCGGGTGAAGAGACGGTGGCGCATGGTGGCTCCCCCATCGGCCGCGCACGCGCAGGCTCGGGCTTATGGCCCCCGCGCTGGACGTATGTCCGATCGCCCTGCCCGGGTACGGTCCCCCCATGAGCCCGCGCCGCGACAGCCTCGACGCGTACCGCGCCAAGCGCGACTTCGGCGCGACGATCGAGCCAGCGCCGGGCGATGCCGCCGCCGCGCGCTCCTCGCGCGCGGACGACGCGCCGGCCGAGTTCGTCGTCCAGCAGCACGACGCCACCCGCCTGCACTGGGACCTGCGGCTGGAGCGCGACGGCACGCTCGCCTCGTGGGCGCTGCCGCGCGGGCTCCCGCTCGACCCGCACGACGATCGCATCGCCGTTCGCACCGAGGACCACCCGCTCGAGTACCTCGACTTCCACGGCGAGATACCGAAGGGCAGCTACGGCGCCGGCACGATGGAGATCTTCGACCGCGGCACCTACGACGTGCACGAGTTCACCGACAGAAAGGTCGAGGTCACGCTGCACGGCGAGCGCGGCCGCGCGGTCGGGCGCTACGGCCTCTTCCCGCTCGGGCGCAGAGCCGAGCGCGCGGACGGCCCGCAGGGCGACTGGATGATCCACCGGATGGAGCCGCCGGCGGATCCCGAGCGGGAGCCGCTGCCCGAGCACCTGCTGCCGATGCTCGCGAAGGCCGGCGAGCTGCCCGCCGCGCGCGAGGACGACGCGTGGGGCTACGAGATCAAGTGGGACGGCGTGCGGGCACTGCTGTGGTCCGACCACGGTCACGTCAGAGTCCAGAGCCGCACGCAGCGCGAGATCGCCGAGCGCTATCCGGAGGTCAAGCCGATCGGTCGCGCGCTCGGCGCCCACGAGGTCGTGCTCGACGGCGAGCTGGTCGCGCTCGACGAGCACGGCAAGCCGAGCTTCGAGCGGCTGCAGAGCCGCATGAACGCGGGCAGCGAGGGCGCGATCCGGCGCGCCGCCAGAGCGGTCGCGGTCACCTACGTGATCTTCGACCTGCTGCACCTCGACGGCCGCTCGCTGCTGCACGAGCCGTACGCGACACGCCGCGAGGCGCTGAGAGCGCTGAGCCTCGACGGCGCCGCCTGGCGCACGCCGGCGTACCACCGCGGCCACGGCGCGGCGCTGCTCGCGGCGACGCGCGAGCAGGGGCTGGAGGGGATCGTCGCCAAGCGGCTCGATGGCGTCTACGAGCCCGGCCGCCGCAGCGGCGCGTGGCGCAAGCTGCGCAACCGGCTGCGGCAGGAGCTGGTGATCGGCGGTTGGCTGGAGGGGGAGGGCAACCGCGCGCAGCGGATCGGCGCGCTGCTCGTCGGCGACCGCGAGCAGGACGGCGGCCCGCTGCGCTACGCCGGCCGCGTCGGCAGCGGCTTGACCGAGGCGATGCTCGACGACCTGCTCGCGCGGCTGCGCGCACGTGAGCGAGCAGGCTCACCGTTCGCACCGGCGCCGGCCGCGGCGAGAATCCCGCGCGGCGCCCACTGGGTCGAGCCCGAGCTGGTCGCCGACGTCGAGTACAGCGAGCGCACGAGCGAGGGCCTGCTGCGTCAGCCCGTCTTCAAGGGATTGCGCGACGACAAGCCGCCGGAGCTCGTCGTGCGCGAGCGCGCCGACCTGCGCGGCCAGCGGTTCAGCAACTGGGACAAGGTCCTCTACCCGGCGAGCGGGTTCACGAAGGGCGACCTGATCGACTATTACGTCGCGATCGCGCCGACGCTGCTGCCGCACCTGCAGGACCGCCCGATCACGCTGCGGCGCTGGCCCGACGGCGTCGAGGGCAGATCGTTCTACGAGAAGAACGCGCCGTCACACCGGCCCGACTGGGTGCAGACGGCGTCGATCTTCAGCCGCAGCGAGCGCAGACGGATCGACTACTGCCTCGTGCAGGACACGGCGACGCTCGCGTGGACGGCGAACCTCGCGGCGATCGAGCTGCATCCGTCGCTGTCGCTCGCGCGCGCGATGAGCCACCCGACGGCCGTCGTCTTCGACCTCGACCCCGGCGAGCCCGCCGGCCTCCCGGAGTGCGCCGAGGTCGCGCTGGTGCTCGAAGGCCTGTTCGGCCAGCTCGGTCTGCGCAGCGTCGTCAAGACGTCGGGCTCGAAGGGGCTCCAGGTCTACGTGCCGCTCGGCGAGCGGGCCGCGACGTACGAGCAGACGAAGCCGTTCGCGAAGCGGATCGCCGAGCTGCTGGAGCGGCGGCTGCCCGACCTCGTCGTCGCGCGCATGTCGAAGCGGCTGCGGGCCGGCAAGGTGCTGGTCGACTGGAGCCAGAACGACGAGCACAAGACGACGGTCGCGGTCTACGCGGTCCGCGCGCGGGATCGGCCCACGGTGTCGACGCCGCTGAGCTGGGAGGAGCTGCGTGCGGCGCACGCAGCGGGCGTCGCCGACCGCCTCGCGTTCGAGCCCGCCGACGTGCTGGCCCGCGTCGCCGACCAGGGCGACCTGTTCGCATCGATGCTCGGATCCGCCCAGGAGCTGCCGCAGCTCTGAGTTCCGGAGCGGGTCGGCGGGAGCCGCACGCCATGTCGTGCGGAAGTCGCCTAGGATGCGACGAACTCGCCGCCCACGGCGCCTTTCACCATGGATCCAGTCACGCTCCGAAACCGTCTGCTCGTCGCCACCGGCATGTGGCGCGAGGTCTCCGGCACGCCGCTGCCGAGACTGCCGCCCGGCAAGCCCGACGAGCAGCTCCAGGCGTTCGAGCTGCTGCTCGTCGACAAGCTGTGGGAGAGCGCGACGCCCGAGAACGCGCGCGAGATCGCGGACCGTACGTGGGACCTCGTGCACGATCGCCCCGAGAGAGACGCCGTCCGCAAGCGCGTCGTCGAGTGCCACGAGGCGCTCGCGCGCATGTCGCGTCTCGGCGACTGACGGCGCTCGCCGCGCTGCGCGGCGAAGCGGCGCGGCGCTCGCCCGCGCTTGGTCGCACGCTGACGCTTCTGGCCCCGCGCCGCTGGCCCACAACGCAGAGATGGTCAGCTTCGGATCACGTTGCTGAACGTTCGTCCAGGTTTCGATCGGCGTCCGCCGCTTTCAGACGAGGATGTCCCGAATGCCGGCGGCGCTACATGACGAGGACGAACGGGCGCTCGACCGCCTGACGCGCCTCGCCGCGCGGACGCTGTCGGCGCCGGTCGCCTTCCTCGCCCTGCGCGACTCCGGCGAGGGACACGTGCTCGCCGCCGGCACCGGCCTGCCGGAGACGTGGCTGCGCGGTGCCGCGCTCGACGACGCGCTCCCGCGCGCGGCCGCGATGGCGGCGGGGGAGGAGCCACTCGCCGTCGCCGACGTGCGCGCCGCCCCGCGCCTGCGCGCGGGCTCCGTGATGGCCGAGGTCGGCGCCGTCGCGTGCATCGCCGCCGCGCTGCGCGATCGCACCGGCGTCGCGCGCGGCTCGCTGTGCGTCCTCGACGTGCGCCCGCGCGCGTGGAGCGACGACGACCGCGCGGTGCTGGCGGATCTGGCGGCGGTCGCCGCGCACGAGCACGGCCGCACGGCGGAAGTGCGCGAGCGCAAGGCGCTGCGCCACGTCGCCACGGCCGTCGCCCACGGCGACGAGCCCGAGGCCGTCCACGCGCTCGTCGCCGCCGAGCTGGCGCGTGCGTTCGGCGCCGACGCGGGCGCGGTCGTCCGCTACGAGGACGAGCGCAGCGCGCGCGTCGTCGGGACGTGGGCGCGCGCCGGCGTCGCGGCGCTGCCGCTCGACGGCGTGCTCGCGCTCGACGCAGGCGGGATCGCGTCGGCGCTGCGGCGCGGCGCTCCGGCCCGCGCCGACGGCGGACCCGGCCACCGCCCGTTCCGCCATCGCGTCGGCGCGCCCGTCCTGCGCGGCCAACAGGTCTGGGGCTTCGTGACGGCCCTGTCGAGCGGCACCGCCCCGTTCGCGGCCGACGTCGAGGCGCGGCTGGAGGAGTTCGCCGAGCTCGTCGCCGCCGCGCTCGCCAGCGCCGAGACGCGCGGCCAGCTGGCCGCGCGCGCGACGACCGACCCGCTCACCGGGCTCGCCAACCAGCGCGCGTTCCAGGAGCGGCTGGCGGGGGAGACCGAGCGCGCGCGCCGGCACGGCCGCAACCTCGGCCTCGCGCTGATCGACCTCGACGGCTTCAAGGCGGTCAACGACACCTACGGCCACCAGGCAGGCGACGACGTGCTGGTGACGATCGCGCGGCGCGCGGCAGGGACGATCCGCGCAGGCGAGCTGCTGGCGCGGATCGGCGGCGACGAGCTGGCGCTGCTGCTCCCGGAGGCGGACGCCGACGAGACGCACGCGGCGGCGGAGCGGATACGGCAGCTGATCGGCCACGAGCCGTTCGAGGCGGTCGGCTCGCTGTCGATCTCGGTCGGCGTCAGCGACCTCGCGCTCGGCGGCGACGCCGAGGGGATGATGCGCACGGCCGACGACGCGCTCTACTGGGCGAAGGCGCAGGGCCGCGACGTCGTCGCCCGCTTCCTGCCGGAGCTGCTCGACCAGCTCGGCTCCGAGCAGCGCGCCGAGCGCGTCGCGCGGCGCCAGGCGCTGCTCGGGATCGGCGCGCTCGCGCGCGCGGTCGACGCGAAGGAGAGCGAGAGCGAGCGCCACTCCGAGCGCGTCGCGGAGCTGGCGGTGCGGCTCGCGCGCGCGTCCGGCTGGCCGCCGCAGCGGCTCGCGCTGCTGCGCGAGGCGGCGCTCGTCCACGACGTCGGCAAGATCGGCGTGCCGGAGGAGATCCTCGCCAAGGGCGTGCGCAGTCCGGCCGAGGCGGCGCAGATGCGCGAGCACGCGCGCCTCGGGGCCGAGATCGCGACCGAGGTGCTGACGCCCGAGCAGGTCGCCTGGATCCGCAGCCACCACGAGCGCCCGGACGGTGGCGGCTACCCCGACGGGCTCGCCGGCGAGGCGATCCCGCCGGGCGCGAGGCTGATGGCCGTCGCCGACGCGTGGGACGCGATGACGAGCCCCAGCGCGCGCCGCCGGCCGCTGTCCCCGGACGAGGCGCTGGCGGAGTGTCGCACCGGCGCTGGGACGCAGTTCGCCGCGGACGCGGTCGCGGCGCTCGAGCGCGTGCTCGCCGCTGGCGAGCTGGCGCCGGCGTGGGCGGCGACGTCGGCGATCTCGCTGGGTGCGTGAAAGCACCAGCTCACAGCGTGCTTTTCGCCAACGTCGATGTGACATGTCAACCTCCTGCGGCAAGGGGTGGCAGTCGCCGTTGGGTCCTGGTACGTTCTGCGCCGTAAGGCCGGCCGAATGCCGGCGCCAAAGCAGTGCGACGCACGCGGGTTCGTTGCTGGACAACATCCTCCGCGCATGCAGCACGACAGGCAGTGGAGGGCATACGTGCCGACCGGAACCGTGAAGTGGTTCAGCGACGAGAAGGGCTTCGGCTTCATCACTCCTGATGAAGGCAGCAGGGACCTCTTCGTCCATCACACCGGCATCAACAGCGACGGCTACCGCTCGCTCGCCGAGGGCGCCAAGGTCTCCTACGACGAGGAGCAGGGCGACAAGGGACCCAAGGCGGTCAACGTCTCCGCCATCTAGTCGCACCCGCGTAGATTCGCACGCTGAAGGCCTCCGCGAGGGGGCCTTCCGTGTGTTCGGGCCCGGTGCGGCCGGGGCCCCGCTACCCTCAGACAGCAGGTTGCAAGCCCCTTGTGCGTACAATGGGGTAAATCCTGATCGAACTTTGGGGAATCTGGCGCGGTGACAAAGACTGTTGAAGAGCGCGAACGCGTGGTCGTGCGCTTCGCCGGCGACTCCGGCGACGGCATGCAGCTGGCCGGCGGACGCTTCACGGACGCGACCGCGGTGCTCGGCAACGATCTTGCGACGCTGCCGGACTTCCCGGCGGAGATCCGCGCGCCCGCGGGCACGATCCCGGGCGTCTCGGCATTCCAGATCCACTTCGCCTCGCGCGACATCCTCACGCCGGGCGACGCCCCGAACGTGCTCGTCGCGATGAACCCCGCGGCGTTGAAGGCGAACCTGCCGTCGCTCCCGCGCGGCGCGACGATCATCGTCAACGAGGACGCGTTCTCCAGACGCAACCTCGAGAAGGCCGGCTACCCCGAGAGCCCGCTCGACGACGAGAGCCTCGCCGAGTTCACGGTCCACCGCGTGCCGATGACGACGCTCACGACGCGCGCGTCGGAGGGGCTGGAGGGCGTCGGCACGCGCGACGCCGGCCGCGCGAAGAACCTCTTCGCGCTCGGGCTGCTGTCGTGGCTCTACGGCCGCCCGACCGACGTCACCGAGCGCTGGATCGAGACCAAGTTCGCCAGCAAGCCCGCCGCGAAGGCCGCGAACCTCGCCGCATTCCAGGCTGGCTGGTCGTTCGGCGAGACGACCGAGCTGCTCGACGTCCAGTACAAGATCGCGCCCGCAACGGACGTCGACCCCGGCACCTACCGGCAGATAAACGGCACGACTGCGACCGCGCTCGGCCTGCTCGCCGGCTCGATCCGCAGCAGACTGCCGCTGCTGCTCGCCAGCTACCCGATCACGCCAGCCTCCGAGCTGCTGCACGAGCTCTCCAAGCACGAGCGCCTCGGCGTCCGCACGGTGCAGGCCGAGGACGAGATCGCCGCCGTCGGGATGGCGCTCGGCGCCGCGTTCGGCGGGCACCTCGGGATCACCTCCACGAGCGGGCCCGGCATGGACCTGAAGGCGGAGACGATCGGCCTCGCGCTGATGCTCGAGCTGCCGATGGTCGTCGTCGACGTCCAGCGCGCTGGCCCCTCCACCGGCCTGCCGACGAAGACCGAGCAGTCGGACCTGCTGATGGCGATGTACGGCCGCCACGGCGACGCGCCGCTGCCGATCGTCGCGGCGCAGACGCCCGGCGACTGCTTCAGAGCGGCGTTCGAGGCGGTGCAGATCGCGATCGAGCGGCGCACGCCGGTGATCCTGCTGACCGACGGCTTCCTGTCGAACTCGTCGGAGCCGTGGCGGATCCCGGAGCTGGCCGACCTGCCGGAGATCGACCCGTCGTTCGCGACCGCGATCGGCGAGGACGAGACGTTCCTGCCGTACGCCCGCGACGAGCGCGGGGTGCGCCCGTGGGCGCCGCCCGGCGTCCCGGGGCTCGAGCACCGCATCGGTGGCATCGAGAAGCAGGACGGCACCGGCAACATCTCCTACGACCCGGCGAATCACGCGACGATGACGCGCCTGCGGGCGGAGAAGGTGTCGAAGATCGCGGCCGACCTGCCGCCGCTGGAGGTCCACGGCGACGCGGACGCGGACGTGCTCGTGATCGGCTGGGGCTCGACCTACGGCTCGATCCGCGCGGCGACCCGCCGCGTCCACGACAGGGGCCTGAAGGTCGCCCGCGCGCACCTGCGGTACATCAGCCCGATGCCGGAGAACCTCGGCGAGGTGCTGCGCGCGTTCCCGAAGGTGCTCGTGCCGGAGATGAACACCGGCCAGCTCGTGAAGCTGCTGCGGGCCGAGTACCTCGTCGACTGCAAGCCGTACACGAAGATCACTGGCCAGCCGCTGTTCGCAGCCGAGCTGGAGGAAGCGATCCTGGAGCTGATCGAGGCATGAGCGCCACCCTGCCCCTGAACGGCAACGACAGCGGCGCCGAGCCGAGGCTGACGAAGGCGGACTTCCAGTCCGACCAGGAGACGCGCTGGTGCCCGGGCTGCGGCGACTACGCGATCCTCAATGCCGTCCAGACGCTGATGCCCGAGCTGGGCGTGCCGACGGAGAAGACGGTGTTCGTCACCGGCATCGGCTGCGCCGGCCGCTTCGCCTACTACATGGACACGTACGGGATGCACTCCATCCACGGACGTGCCACGGCGATCGCGACCGGTCTCGCGACGACGCGCGAGGACCTCTCGATCTGGGTCGTCTCCGGCGACGGCGACGCGCTCTCGATCGGCGGCAACCACCTGATCCACGCGCTGCGCCGCAACGTGCCGGTCAAGATCCTGCTGTTCAACAACCAGATCTACGGCCTCACGAAGGGCCAGGCCTCGCCGACGTCCGAGCGCGGCAAGATCACGAAGTCGACGCCGTTCGGCTCGCACGACCGCCCGTTCAACCCGATCGCGCTGGCGCTCGGGGCAGAGGCGTCGTTCGTCGCCCGCACGCTCGACCGCGACAGAAAGCACATGACCGACGTGCTGCGCGCGGCGGCGAACCACAGAGGCTCCTCGCTCGTCGAGATCTACCAGAACTGCCCCGTCTTCAACGACGGCGCGTTCTTCCCGCTGACGGAGAAGGACACGAAGGTGCAGATGCAGATCCGGCTGGAGCACGGCGAGCCGATCCGCTTCGGCCCGGACGGCTCGCGCGGCGTCGCGCGCGCAGCGGACGGCGGGCTGGAGATCGTCGAGGTCGTCGACGCCGGCGAGGACGCGCTGCTCGTGCACGACCAGCACCGGGAGGACCCGAGCCTCGCGTTCGCGCTCGCGCGGCTGGCCGACCGCCCGACGGAGCCGACCCCGATCGGCATCTTCCGCCAGGTCGAGCGCCCGATCCACGGCGCGGCTGCGAGCCAGAACCCGGACCGCGCGATCGGCGACGTCGGCTCGCTGCACGGCCTGCTGCACGCCGGCGACACCTGGACGGTCGGAGCCGACGCCTAGCCGCGCGGTGCCGGCCGCTCGCGCCCGGTTGCCCGCGCGGTCTACGATGGGCTGATGCGCATCCTGGTGATCGAGGACGAGACCGCGATCGCCGACTTCGTGCAGCGCGGTCTGCAGGCGGAGGGCTACGCGGTCTCGATCGCGGGCGACGGGATCGAGGGCGAGCGGCGCGCGCTGCACGACGACGTCGACCTCGTCGTGCTCGACGTGATGCTGCCGGGACGTGACGGGCTGGCGGTGCTGTCGTCGATCCGGCGGGTGAAGCCGGAGCTGCCTGTCGTGATGCTGAGCGCCCGCGCGACGGTCGACGACCGCGTCGCCGGGCTCGACGGCGGCGCGACCGACTACGTCACGAAGCCGTTCTCCTTCGACGAGCTGGCGGCGCGGGTGCGCGCGCATCTGCGCAGGCCGCGCCAGCGGGACGCGACGACGCTGTCGGCGGCGGGGATAGAGCTGGACCTGCTCGGTCGCAACGTCAGACGCGAAGGCGTCGAGCTGCGGCTCTCAGCGCGAGAGTTCGACCTGCTCGCCTACTTCCTGCGCCATCCCGACCAGGCGCTGTCGCGCCAGCAGATCCTCAGCGCGGTCTGGGGCTACGACTTCGATCCCGGCACGAACGTGGTGGAGGTCTACATCCGCTACCTGCGGCGCAAACTCGAGCTGCCCGGCAGACCGACCCCGATCGACACGCTGCGATCGGTCGGATACCGGCTCACGACACGGCCATGAGCGCACGCGGGGGCAACGAGCAGGGCTCCCGCTGGCGTTGGATGCGCGGCCTGCGCGCTCGGCTGGCGCTGTCGATCTCGGTGATCCTCGTCGTCGCGCTCGCGACCGCGTTCATCGCCACCTACCGCGGGACCGGCACAGAGGTCCGCAACCAGATCGACGAGGACCTGCGGACCGACGCGATCGCCTTCGACCAGAGCCTGCCGGTGCTCGACGTGAGACCGAGAGCGCTCGCGCAGAAGGCGGAGACGTATCTCCAGGACCAGACGTCGTTCGGCGCGACGACGCGCCTCTACATCGTGCGGATCAGAGGCGGCGGCACGGTCTCGAACCTGCCGGAGCTGAACCCGGCCGAGGGTAACCCTGGAGTAGAGCGTGACATCGCGGGCCCGCGGCGCGAGAGCGACGAGGCGCGCGCGTTGCGCACGGCCCATATCGGCTTCTCGACGGTGCGCGTCAACGACGAGCCGCTGCGGCTCTACTTCATCGCGGTCGAGCGAGGCGGCAGACCGGTCGCCGAGATCGGCGTCGGCGAGTGGGCGGCGGCGGTCGGCCGCGCGCAGAGCGGCGTGGCGCGCACGTTCGTGTTCGCCGGCACGGTCACGCTGGTCGCCGCGATCGTGCTCGGCTTCGCGTTCGCGTCGCGGCTCTCGCGCCCGCTGCGGCGGATGGCGAGCACGGCCGCGGAGGTGACGGCCGGCGACCTCTCGCAGCGGATCTCCTCGACCGGCCCGCGCGACGAGGTGCGTGTGCTCGCCGACGCGTTCGACAGGATGCTCGACCGCCTGGAGAACGCCTTCGAGCGCCAGCGAGGCTTCGTCGCCGACGCCTCGCACGAGCTGCGCACGCCGCTGACGGTGATCCGCGGCCAGCTGGAGGTGCTGGCGCGCCAGACGGCGGTCACGCCCGCGGACGTCCGCCACGTCGACGAGGTCGTCCGCACGGAGGTGCTGCGGATGGAGCGGCTGGTGGACGACCTGCTGCTGCTCGCGCGCGCGGACGAGGGCGAGCTGGTGCGCCCGCACTCGCTCGACCTGGCGCCGTTCGTGACCGAGCTGTTCGACGCGCTCACGCTCACGGCCGACCGCGCCTTCGAGCTGGGCGAGCTGCCGCAGGGAAGGCTGCTCGCCGACGAGGACCGCGTCGCCCAGGTGCTGCGCAACCTCGCCCGCAACGCCGTCGAGCACACCGGCCCCGGCGGCCTCGTGCGCCTGACCGTCAGAGTCCTCGACCGCACCCAGGTGGAGTTCGCGATCGAGGACGACGGCCCCGGCATCCCGCCCGAGCAGCGCGACCGCGTCTTCGACCGCTTCCACCGCACCGACAGCGCCCGCGCCCGCCGCACCGGCGGCGCCGGCCTCGGCCTCGCGATCGCCCGCGCGATCGTCGAGGCCCACGGCGGCACGATCGCCGCCGGCAGCTCCCCCGAGGGCGGTGCCCGCGTCGCCTTCACGCTCCCCGGCTTCCGCGCGGCCTCGAAGCGCGCGGGCAAAGAGCCGGCCCGTTCATAGCTGTTCATGGGATCAGCCTCAAGAGGAGCCGCGGTGAACGGCGGCGGCAGAATCGCCGCTGTCCCGCCGCGGCGCGATCGTTACAGCCGGCAACCCCTGATCGGCGGGATCGGGTCTGGCAAGGGTCACGCTCACTCACTATGCTCACCGATCTACTCGTAGCTGGACGGTAGGCGTTGAGGCGCCGCATCCTTGGAGGGAGAGCGGCGCCTCAGCTCCGAAACCGGGAACCCGCCGGTGGCGGGCGCACCTGTCAGCCGGAATGATGCATGCGGTCGGGAGCCTTCGTGGTCGCACGTCTCGGAGGCGGCGCTTCATTACTTGAAGCGTGTTAACTGCCACCGGGGTCCTGTCTCCGCTAGTGACACTAAACCAGGCGGATCGATTCGCTACGGCTGTGCGCCCGCTGATCCCGGGTGCGCCTCGGCGCTTCGACGACACCGAAAGGCGGGCGGCTCAACCAACTGCCCGCCCTTTCGTCGTTCTCGGGACGGTGCCGTGTCCCGACTCTCGCCCATCCACGCACCGTTCGGAGGGGAGCGCGACCTGCTGGGTCAGATCGCGCTTTCCGTGCTCGCTGCGCGCTCTGATCCAGGGGCGTGGTCCGCTTGACCGCATTGCGGTCGGTCGCACCGAGGTCGAATTCGCGATTGAGGATAACGGTCCGTTATCACGCTTACGCAGCGCGATCGTGTCTTCGATCGCGTTCGCCGCACTGACAGCGCGCGCTCGCCGCACCGGCGGCGCCAGTCCCGGGCTCGCGATCGCTCGCGCGATAGTCGACGCCTACAGCGGCCGCATCTTCGCGGAATGCTCCCCCGAGGGCGGCGCCCGCGTCACCTTCACGCTCCCGGGTTCCGCGCGGCGTCGCACCGCGTCGGCCGCGAGCGCTCTCCGCTCATAGCTGCTCCTGCCTGCGTGCGAGCGTTGGACCGGTTGCGTCCGCCTTCGCAGCCGCGACGCTTCCCGTTCGCAGCCCCCGGGCCTCAGCAGCGCTCATCCCCGGCCGTACGGCGAGTGCGAGAGTAACCTTCCTGATGCACCACGTGCCGCGAGCGGCTTCCTGCTTCCTGCTCTGGTGAGCACCAGTTGGAGCCGCTCTGATGGCAGCCCTTCCACGCACCGCCGGGGAGCCAGAAGGCGTACTTCCACGATGGACAGGGCGGCGAAAGGTCACAGCCTGCATCTAGTCCAGACGGCTGGCTATCGGTCGGTTGTGGCGTCCATGCGGCGGCGCCTCGTCACCGCCGACGGGCGGCGCGCCGCGTGCGCGCCACCCGTCACCGACGGTCGACGATTCACATCGAGCGACCTAACCTATTCTCGCCCCCGGGAGGGTTATTGACAGATTGCCGGTCGCCGTCGGGGTGCAGATGCCTCTTAGTGTTCTGATCAGAGTGGCCGTACCCGACACGGACTTGGTCGATGTGCCGTTCGCCGTCCCCGTGAACGTGCCTGAGTAGAGACAGTGACCGCCCAGGATGTTGACGATTAGGATTGAGATGACGTCGCTTATCGCGCCGCCCGGTAGTGCGATCGTTAGCGTTATGGGCACCGTGTACGCGGCGGAGACGATCGTCCCTCTGCAGGCGCTGGCCGTGAATCCGGTAACGCTGGCGGCGCTGCTGCTCGAGGAGCTCGCTCTGATGCCTGACAGCACACAAGAGCCGTTACCAATGCTGGATATCGTGTTGAACGAACCAGTGCCCGACGTCGTGCTGTAGGGAAAGGTGATCGTCGCCGCTGCTGAGCTTGCGATGACCAGGGTCGCGGCGATGGCCAACGCGGTGGCGGCCGCGAGGCGACTCAAAGGCTTCATGATTCTCCTGAGTTAGACTATTGGAACGCCTGCCGCGCAGCTTCGGCTTGTGTCGGATCGCTATGCATCATGCACGACAAGTTCACGATGTCGAACTCGTCGAATCAGCCAACCCGCTCAATAATTGTAACTTGAGGTTTCGTGTATTGCAACCAGAGGCCGGGGGCGCCCGCTCAGCCGCCGTTTCGGGATCGGGCGGAGACGGGGCACCACGAGATCAGCTACCGCAAGCCGCGTGCTGACGCGATCCCAACCGCTGGAACTCTTCCGCTGAGATGGACCGGGGTTGTTTCGGCGGCCGTGTGGAGCTGTGAGCGGTGATGTTCTCGTAGTCGGCGGGTGAGTGGTGGCCGCGTAGCGCCCGTGTCGGCTACACGCTCCCGGGTTCGCGCGGTGTCGGCGTCACGATCCTGACACGCCCGCCCGGCTACTTTCGACCTACGATCGGAGGGGGGCCGATCGTAGGGGCGATGCTTGACTTGTTGACGTGAGAGTGCGTTCGCTATTTAGAGGATTCCAATAAGCCCCCAGCGAGAGTTGTTGGATTCAGATAAATAACATTCTAAGCGAGGTGTCGGCAGACTATGTGACATCAAATCGTGACGATTTCGAGGCTTGCTTGTGGCGGGCGGCATTGCATTCGCTATTGCTGCACGGTTGACGTTGTGAGCGTCTTATTGGTTGCAACCGCGCCGAGGGGCGTGCTACGGTCTAGATGTTGGATGTTGGGGGTCGCATCGCATCTTGGTCGTTGCACAGACTGCGTGTGCGGATGGAGTTGAAGGGGATCGTCCGGACGTGTCCGGCTCGTTGAGTCGGGTGCGCGGTCTTCTTGAACTTGCAGCGCTGCGTGGGCGCCCGACACAGTTGGACACCGCGGTGAATGTCGTAGTGAACAACACAATCAGGGAGAAGCTCATGAAGCTCTTCAAGCGCGGCGCGTTGGTCGCCGCGATGGCGGTCGCGTTGACGGCGATGTTCGCTGGCCCCGCGTCCGCGACGATAACGTTCCCGTTCGACAACGCAGGTAGAACCCTGGGTTCCGGCAGTTTCAACACCATATCGAGACTCGGCAACGGCTCCTGCGTCCTTTCCGGCGTCAGAGCGAGCACGTCGAGCAGCACGACTGGTTCCGTGACCGGCTTCACCGCCAGCGGCTGCAGAGGGACGCTCACCGCCGCGACTTACGTGAGTGCCATCAACATCATAAGCGACCTAGTCTCGAGCCCGAGAAGCGTGAGCGCCGACATAGTGCTCCTAATCAGAAACATATTGGGCGGCAGCTGCCAGTACAGAGGTAGATTCGCAGGCACTGGAAGCGGAACCTCCACCGTTTCTGTGAGAGGCACGGCTGCGCTCGACGTGACGCTAAGCGGCGCGTGCACGCCGACCGCGGATGCGAGCCTGACGGTCACGCTCCCTGGCGCGACGATAACCGGCTAGCGGGACGTTCACCTAGCAACTAACGCAGAAATAGGAGGGTGTCGCACCAAATGGTGCGGCACCCTCTTCTGCGTGCAGGCGCAGACCAGGAGAGGGGCATGACGATTCGCGGGGCGACCTGGATCGTTGATTCCGTGAGTGCGATGTAGTTGGTGAGGGCTTGTTGGGATTGTTGAGGAAGCTTGAGCATTGTCTGCACGCGTTCCGAGATCGTGTTCTCGCGCACGACGATGGCCTGGCGGGGGTGCACCCGCCCGTCGTCGCGGCATATCGCGTCAATTGGGCAGCCCGTGGGGCCACAGGGAACGTTCGCATTTGTCTTCGCGCCGCAGCTCGGTGTACTCTCGGAACATCGGAGTTTGCAAAGATCTCGGAGCGCCCCCGCGACGGTCGGATAAGCCGGGAGGGGTTCAGGATTGCAAGGAGAGGGATTGAGATGAGGACACGGACGAGCCGCCGGCACTTGGCTGCGGCTGTCGTGGGCGTTGGATTCGGCGTGATCGCAGCGGCGGCGCCGGCGACGGCGGCCGATCGGGCGTACGAGTTGGTGACGCCGCCCGGCAGTTCGGCGCGGACACTCCCGGGCAGCGGGATGTCGACACCGGACGGCAACGTGGTCTGTTTCGACGCCGAAAATGCGGCTGCCGGGGCGGACGTCAACGGGGAGCTCGCACCAGACGGCTTCTGCTCACGGCGAACGGCGTCCGGGTGGGAGACCAAGTGGGTCACCGGGCCTGGGGTCACCGACCCGAAGGGAGGATTCGGCTCAGCCGTCTTCTTCGTCTCGCCCGACGGTAGCCGTGCTGCCTTCGCGACCGACAAGGGGCTGAACCGGGACTACCCCGGGGGCTCTCCAACCGGCCCAGTGGACAACCCCCCGCAAACCGCATACATGTGGGAAGGCGGCGACGTGCCGCGGTGGCTCGCTCCGGCGCCGGAGCCTTTGAAGGATCCAAGCGAGAATCGCCTCCCACTCGCGGCGTCCGATGACGTGAGGCACGGCCTCTTCCAGAGCGGGCTCAGACTCGTTCCCGAGGACACGAACGCAGATACGGACGTATACGAGTGGACGCCAGACGGCATTCGCCTCGTGTCGCGGGATGCTTCGGGAGTTGCGGTCGGAGGCGCCGCCGTGCCGCCGCTCACTAGCGTCAGCACGAACGGGACTTTCGCACAGCCCGGCGCGATCTCGCGAGACGGTTCGCGGATCTTCTTCCATCACGCCGGCACGTCGCTCGGCGGCGAGCCGGCCAACGTCCAGAGCGTCTTCATGCGCGAGGGTGACGAGCTCAGGCTCGTCTCGCCCCGACGCGGGGGCGACGCGCCGGGCAGAGTCGACTTCGCTGGCGCCTCCGATGACGGCGAGGTCGTCTACCTGCAGACCGCCGAGAGATTGACGCCGGAGCCGAAGGAAGCCGGCGACGCGCTCTACCGCTACGACGTCGCCAGCGACACGCTCTCGCTTGTCGCGACCGACGCCGCGGGAGTCTCCTTCCTCGGCCTCTCCGCCGACGGCTCGACGGTGGTCTATCGAACGGACTTTCCCTGGGACCTGCGCGTCGTGCGCGGTGGAAGTGTGACGACGCTCGGGGCCCTCGACGCCATGGACGTGTTTGACTACTACACCGTCGGCAGTTCGGGGTTCGACAGCCGCGCGCTGCGTTTCGCGCCGGACGGCAGCGTGATCGTCTTCAGCGCACTGGGCTCGTTCGACGGGACACCGCCGGGAGGAAGACAGGTCTACCGCTGGACTCCGGAGCAGGGCGTGAGACGGATCTCCACCACCGCAGAAGGCGACCCGCCCGCAGGCGGTGCCGACATCGGGAACTTCTCAATCTCCTTCGGCCTTATCCCACGCGCGGTCAGCATTTCCAACACCCTGCGCAACTTCCCGCTGCTCGGGCGTGTCGTCGCGGAGGATGGTCGCGTCTTCTTCGAGACGGCGGACCAGCTCGTCGCGTCAGACCTGAACGAGTACGTCGACGTATATGAATGGAAGGACGGCACCGTCCGGCTGGTTTCGCCCGGTACCCAGAGAGCGCACGCCCTGTACCACGACAACTCAGTGGACGGCAACACGGTCTTCTTCACAACGAGTGCTCGGCTGATCCCGGAGCTCGACCGCAACACGGCGATCGATCTCTACGCCGCGCGCGTGGGGGGCGGCTTCCCACTGCCCGAGAGAGCGTCGGCCTGCGAGGGCGACCGCTGCCAGGGGCCGCTCGTGCCACCGACGGCGCTGCAGTTGCCTGGAACGACCGCCTTCGACGGCCCTGGTGATGTGCAGGACGAGGCGCCCCCGGTCGCGCGCCACTCGGTGCTGAGAATCACGGCGAAGCAGCAGCGAGCGTTCGCGCGCAGCGGGCGGATCGTGCTGCGCGTGCGGGCGAACATGAAGGGCGCGGTCACTGCGACGGCGCGCGCGAGACTCGGGCGTCGTACCGTTCTGGTTGCTCGCTCGACGGCCGCAGTGAGAGGCCGCGCCACCGTGCGGGTGCCCCTCAGCCTGTCGCAGCAAGCGCGGAACGCGCTCAGAGCCAAGAGAAGGCTCCGCGTCGTCATCAGCGTGTTGCACACGGAGTCGGACACGTCAGTGCAGCGGGTGGTGATGCTCCGTGGCTAGCGTGTGCGCCACCCGCCTCCCGGTGCAGATCGACGAAAGCACGGTCGGAGGTCTCGATGTCGAGGTGCCAGAGATGAGCAACCGATGGGCGAAAGCGCCGCATCGCCCCGGGCTCTCCCGCCAGCGATGGCGTCATGCTCTTGCGCGTGTCGCAGCGGTGGTCGGCATCGGAGCGGCTGCCGTCGCCGCGGGGAGCGGGGCGGCCTTTGCTGCTGGCGCGCTCGACCCGGAACAGTTCGCGATCGAGTCGTTCACGACCGCGACGAGCGACATGCAGGCCGGAGGTCACCCTGACGTCAGCACGTCGTTTGCGTTCCACCATGAGGAAGTGCCGAACGTGATAGACCCGAGCTGGCCCCCCGACGGCGTCACCTACGGCCGGGCGAGACGGCTCGAGATAGACCTGCCGGTCGGGCTCGTCGGAGATCCAACTGCGTTCGAGACGTGCTCGGTCGATCAGTTCTACTCGCTGACTCCTTGCCCAGCTCGGAGCCAGGTCGGCGTCACCGACGTCTTCGCGGCAGGTTTCAACGGTACGAGATTCGAGGACTCCGGCATCTTCAATCTCGAGCGCCCGGCGGGCGAGCCGGTGCTGCTCGGCATCAAGCCCAACCCGGTCCTGTACGCCTTCATCAAGGTGAAGGTCAAGCCCGACGGCGGGCTGACCGCGATCACCGACGAGCTGCCGCTCGCTCACCCGCTCGTCGCGACCGACGTCACGCTGTGGGGCGTTCCGGCCGACAGCAACCCGGCCAATGTCGCGAGAGACTGGCCGCGCGTGCCGTTCATGGCCGCGACGACCGAGTGCGAGACGACCCCCACCACGACGCTGCGTGCGTACTCGTACGAGGGCAAGGTGGCGACCGCAACGCACAGCCTCGCCGGGCCGATGGAGAACTGCGATCGTGTTCCATTCGAGCCGACGATGACGGCGACGCCGACCTCGCGCGCGGCCGCCGGGCCGACCGGGCTCGACGTGCAGATCAAGGTGCCTCAGAGCGACCTGCCCAGAGGCATCGCGACCGCGCACGTCGACGAGGTGCAGATCGCGTTGCCGAACGGCATGTCGGTCTCGCCGTCGTCGGCGAACGGGCTGCAGGCATGCTCGCCGGCGCAGTTCGGCTACAGAACCGACAGTGCGGTCACCTGTCCTGAGGCGTCGAAGATCGGCACGATCGCGATCAGAACGCCGCTGCTCGAGCAGCCCATGGGCGGTTCGGTCTACCTCGCCAAGCAGAACGACAACCCGTTCAACTCCCTTCTGGCGCTGTACATCCTCGCCGAGGGGACGGGCGTGACGATAAAGCTGGCCGGCAGGGTCGATCCCGATCCGGTCACGGGCCAGCTGACGACGACGTTCAGAGACAACCCGCAGCTGCCGTTCGAGCAGTTCGACCTGGCGTTCAAGAGCGGGCCGCGGGCGCCGCTCGTGAACCCGAGAACGTGCGGCACGTACCAGTCGACGACGCGGATCACGTCGTGGACGAACAAGACGGTGTCGGCGACGACGCCGATGACGATCGATCAGGGCTGCGCCCCGATCGGCTTCAGACCGACGTTCGACGCCGGATCGGTGAACCCGGTCGGCGGCAGATCGTCGACGTTCTCGCTGACGTTCGGCCGTGGCGATCATGACCAGGAGCTGCGTGACATCACGGTCGCGATGCCAGAGGGTCTGACCGGCGTGCTCGCGAAGACGACGCTCTGCGCCGATGGACCGGCCACCGCCGGCGGCTGCGGCGAGGCGTCGAGAATCGGCAGCGTGACCACGGCCGCAGGGCCGGGCTCGACGCCGGTCAACATCCAGGGCGGCCGCGTCTACCTGACGGGTCCGTACAAGGACGCGCCGCTTGGCCTCTCGATCGTCGTTCCGGCGGTCGCGGGTCCGTTCGATCTCGGTAACGTCATCGTGCGGGCTGGGATCTACGTCGATCGGTCGAGCGCGGCACTGCGTGTCGTCTCGGAGCCGTTGCCGCGGATCCTGCAGGGTATCCCGCTCCACGTCCGCACAGTCAACGTGGCGATCGACAAGCCCGGGTTCATGCTCAACCCGACCAGCTGCAAGGCCAAGAGCGTCGGCGGCCGGATCACGTCGCAGAACGGCGTCGGTGCGGACGTCAGCTCGCGCTTCCAGGTCGGCGACTGTGGTCGCCTGCCGATCGCGCCGAGATTGTCGCTGCGGGTCGGCACGAGAGGGCGGACTGGTGCGGAGAGGACGACGCCGTTGACGGCGACGCTGACGCAGACGCCTGGTCAGGGCAACCTGCGTGAGGTGAGCGTGAAGCTGCCTACGATCCTCAACTCGCGGCTGCAGGTCGTCAACCAGAGACACGCGTGCTCGATCGAGCAGTACCGGGCAGAGAGATGCCCGAACCCGATCGGCTCCGCCTCGGCGACGACGCCGTTGCTGCGCGACCCGCTCCGCGGACCGGTGTACCTGCTCCGCAACCCGGCGCGGAGACTGCCCGACATGGTCGTGCGGTTGAAGGGCACGGGCGTGACGTCGGCGATCAAGCTCGACGTCGTCGCGAAGATCACGATCGGCAGAGACCTCTCGCTGATCAACACGTTCGACACCGTGCCGGACGTCCCGGTCTCGAAGTTCACGCTTCGACTGATCCCGGGCAGAAACGGCGCGGTCGGCGTCGTCAGAAACCTCTGCACGAAGGAGAGCAGACGCGCGAGAGCGAGTCTGAGCTTCCGCGGGCAGAACGGCAGACTCGTGAGCCGCAGACAGCGGCTCCAGATCCGCGGGTGCGCCGGCGGTGGCAAGGACGCGACCACCAAGCCATCGCCCAGAAGATGAAGCGCACCCACGCGGGTCGCCGCGGCTGACGTAACAACGGGCGCTCTCTGACCTGAGCCCCGGCCGACGGCGACACACAGCGACACGGGCGGGCGGCCGGCAGGCCGCCCGCCCCGCTGCGTTAAGGGCCCGACCGAGGAGGCGCCGCGGCAACGACCGCGGCGCCGTCGGGCGGCTGGGCGGCCCGGCGCGTGCCGGCGCGAGGGTCAGTGGTCGGCGACGACGCCGTCGGGGTCCGACAGCGGCAGGCCGCCGTCGACCCAGCCGACGATCCCACCGGTCATGTTGCGCGCGTCCCAGCCGGAGGCGCGGAAGGCGTCGGTCGCCATCGCCGAGCGACCGCCGACGCGGCAGTAGAAGATCACGGGCCGGTTGGGGTCCAACTGCTCGGCCGCCGTCATCAGCTGCTGCAGCGGGACGTGCTTGGCGCCCGCGATCGCTCCGGCCTCGTGCTCATGCGGCTCGCGGACGTCGACGAGCTGGACGCCGTCGGGGTCCTCGGCCAGCAGCGCCTGGACCTCCGCGGGGGTGTGCTCCACAGGGTTGGACATCGTGGAGGAGGATAGCCGTGTGCTCGCGGCGTTTCGCGGGCGCGATCCGCGCGCGGGCGCGCGGGCGGGGGTACGCTGCGAGGCATGTGGCACAACTGGGCAGGGGACGAGAGCTGCCGGCCGACCGCGATCGAGCGGCCGGGGAGCGTCCCGGAGGTCGTCGCGGCGCTGGAGCGGGCTGCTGCGGCCGGGGAGCGGCTGCGGGTCGCGGGCTCCGGGCACTCGTTCACGGACGTGGCCTGTAGCGACGGGCGGCTGATGACGCTCGACCGGATGGACCGGGTGCTCGACGTCGACCGCGCGAGCGGTCGGGTGCGGGTCGAGGGCGGGACCACGCTGAGAGCGCTCAGCGGCGCGCTCGCCGTCCACGGGCTCGCGCTCGAGAACCTCGGCGACATCGACGCGCAGACGATCGCCGGCGCGATCTCCACCGCGACGCACGGCACCGGCGCGCGGCTGCCGAACATCTCCGCGCAGGTGGAGGCGATCGAGCTGGTCCTCGCGGACGGCACGACGCTGACGTGCTCCGCCGCCGACGAGCTGCTCGACACCTACCTCGCCGCGCGCGTCGGCGTCGGCAGCCTCGGGGTCGTGAGCGCCGTGACGCTGCGCTGCGTGCCCGCGTTCACGCTCCACGGCGTCGACAGAACGGCGCCGCTGGAGGAGACGCTCGACGCGCTCGACGAGCTCGGCGCGGCGAACGACCACTTCGAGTTCTACGCCTTCCCGCACACGAGCACGGCGCTGACGCGGACCAACAACCGCGTCGACGGGCCGCCGCGGCCTCGCGCGCGTGTGCGCGCGTGGGTTGACGACGTGCTCGTCACCAACCACGCGTTCCACGCCTTCTGCGTCGCCGGACGAGCGGCGCCGCGGTTGATCCCGGCGATCAACCGCGTCGTGACGCGCTTCGCCGGCTCCACCGAGGTCATCGACCGCAGCGACCGGATCTTCGCGACGACGCGGTCGGTCCGCTTCACCGAGATGGAGTACGCGCTGCCGCGCGAGCACACGGCGACCGCCCTGCGGCGGATTCTCGCGACGATCGACGAGCGTGGCTTCCGCATCCCGTTCCCGATCGAGGTGCGGCTCGTGGCGCCCGACGACGCCTTCCTCAGCCCCGTGCACGGCCGCGACAGCGGCTACATCGCGGTCCACATGTTCAAGGGGATGGAGTGGAGACCGTACTTCCGCGCCGTCGAGCAGATCATGGACGAGTACGGCGGCCGGCCCCATTGGGGCAAGCGCCACTTCCAGACGGCGGCGACGCTGAGCCCGCGCTATCCGCACTGGGACCGCTTCCAGGCGGTCCGATCGCGGCTCGATCCCGCCGGCCGCTTCGTGAATATGTACACCGACCGCGTGCTCGGCGCGATCGGGGCGCCGATTCCGAGCTGATGGCAGGATCGCCGACGGACGCGGCGATGCCGGAATCCTGCCTCAGGCTCGACCTGAACTTGAGACATGGTGTCTGACGCGATGTCAAGTCGTCATAAGAAGCAGCGGCCCTCGCCGCGATAGGTCGGGACGGTCTCGACGACGCGGTCGCCCTCGACCAGGTGCAGCTCGCCGAAGCGCTCGCACAGCTCGCCGGCCTTCGCGTGGCGGAACCAGACCCGGTCGCCGACCCGCAGGCCGTCGGCGGCGGCTCCCAGCAGCGGCGTCTGCACCTCGCCGGCGCCCTCGCGTCCGTCGAGCCGCAGCCCGGCGGGCAGCACCGGTCGGGGAAGACGGGCGCCGTCGGCCGGGCCGGAGGCGAGGTAGCCGCCGCCGAGCGCGGTGACGACGCCCCTGGCCGGCCGCCGCACGACCGGCAGCACGAACAACGCCGCCGGCAGCGGCCTGAAGCGGGAGTAGGCGTCGAACAGCGTCGGGGCGTAGAGCCCCGATCCCGCTGCGATCTCCGTCACAGCGGGCTCGGCCGCAGTCAGCTCGACGCTCCCGGTGCCGCCGCCGTTGACGAACTCCAGCGGCGCGACCTGCTGCACCGCCGCGACGATCGCGGCGCGGCGCGTCGCCAGCTCGCGTGCCGAGGCGCGCTGCATGCCCCGCAGCGCGAGCCCCATCAGCGGGTTGCCCGGCGGGCGGTCGCCGACGCCGGCGATCTGCGCCTCGTACGCCATCAGCCCGACGAGCCGGAACGCCGGCCGTGCGGTGATCGCGCGTGCCAGCGCCGCGACCTGCGCCGGCTCGTGCAGCGGCGAGCGCTTGACGCCGAGCCGCACCCGCCCTCCGAACGGCCACCAGCCGGCGTCAGCCTCGATGCAGAGCCGGATCGGGCGCGGGGCGGCGGCGCCGGCGGGAGCGGGGGCGCCGACGGGAGCGGGGGCGCCGACGGGAGCGGGGGCGCCGACGGGAGCGGGGGCGCCGGCGGGGGTTGTGGCGCCGACGGGGGCGGCACCCTCGATCGCGCGCTCGATCAGGTCCAGCTGCGCGACGTCGTCGACCATCAGCGTGATGCCGGCATCGTCGGGGCGGGCGGCGAGCGCTCGCAGCGCGCCGCGGTCGGCGGTCGGGTAGGCGACGACGAGGTCTCTGAGGCCCGCGTCGGCGAGCCACAGCGCCTCCGGCAGCGTGAACGCGAGCGTACCCTGGAAGCCCGGATCGGAGGCGAGCGTGCGCTCCAGCAGCGCCCGGCAGCGGATCGACTTGCTCGCGAGCCGGATCGGGCGTCCGCCGGCCCGCCGCAACAGATCTTGCGCGTTGGAACGGAAGGCGCCGAGGTCGACGGCCGCGAAGGGCGGGTCGAGTGCGGCGGTCGCGCGGTCGAGCCGCGCGAGCGCTTCGGCAGGGCTGGGCACGGCGGCCGACGATAGCGCTCGCATAGCGCTCGCGCGCCCGGCTCGGCTACATAAACGTTTTTGCAGGTGCCATAAGACGGGGCCGGGGATCGAGGGTGCTCCATAACCCGCGCCCACGCGTGCGATGCGTCCAGTTTGCGGGGTTCGGCTCCATAACGGGTCGACATCCCTCCGCGGCCCTTGCTAGCCTGCTCGCCGTCGTTCAAGAACCCAGCCGAATCTCCAGCGTCGCAACCGCAGGAGAGCGGGGGAACCAAAGAGTCCTCCAGGACTCAGGGGCGAATCGTCGTATTCCGCGACGTAGCGCTGCTCTTTCTGCGCGAGCCCGACAGCTAACCCCGCAGGCGCCCGAAAGAGAAGGGGTTGCACCTTGTCGTTCACTGCTGCGCCGGCTGCCAAACGCTGTTCCGCGACGTTCGTCGCGGCGTTGGCCGTGCTGGCTGCCGCGCTGCTCATCCCGTCTACGGCGCTGGGCGCCGCGCTTGGTAGACGCACGCTCAAGCAGGGCATGAGCGGCCAGGACGTCCGCGTCCTCCAGGATTTCCTCACCAGAGCAGGCTTCACGACCCCGGTCGGCGGGGACTTCGGTCCGATCACGCTGGGCAACGTGAAGAAGTTCGAGAAGCAGTACAGACTCACCGTCGACGGCATCGCCGACAGCGCCTTCGTCACGAAGCTGCGCGAGGTCGCGGACCCGAGAGGGAACAGCACCCGCACCCGTGTCAAGGGCAACGCGACCGCCACGGCTCGCTCGCTCGGCGACCGCGTCCTCAAGAAGGGCATGTCGGGCCAGGACGTCCGCGTCCTGCAGGACTACCTCAACCGTGCCGGCTTCTCGACGACGATCGACGGCCAGTTCGGCTCCGGCACGCAGCGGCTCGTCAAGCGCTTCCAGCAGGCGCAGGAGCTGACCGTCACGGGCATCGTCGACGCAGCGACCGTCACCGCGCTGCGCAAGATCGGCGACGCCGAGGGCGCAGGCGGCGCGGATTTCGACATGTCGACCGTCTCCGCCCCCGTCGGCAGAGCGAAGCTGCTCGCCAACGGCCTCGCCGTCGCCCCCTCCGACGCGCCGCAGCAGGTCAAGGACGTCATCAACGCCGCCAACGAGATCGCGACGAAGCCGTACGTCTACGGCGGCGGTCACGGCAAGTGGATCGACCGCGGCTACGACTGCTCCGGCTCGGTCAGCTACGCGCTCTACAGAGCGGGACTGCTGAAGACGTCGATGCCCTCCGGCGGGTTCATGAACTGGGAGGACCCGGGCGAGGGTCAGTGGATCACGACCTACGCCCACGGCGGCCACATGTACATGGTCGTCGCCGGCCTCCGCTTCGACACGAGCGGCGCGGATCCCTCGCGCTGGCAGTCGGACATGCGCTCCTCGAGCGGCTTCACGGTCCGTCACCCGGCCGGCTTCTAGCCGCTCCGGCTCGCAGACACGAGGTTCCGAAGGGGCCGCGCCGGCAACGGCGCGGCCCCTTCGTCGTTCTGCGCACCGGAGAAAGGCGACCCTTCTCCTATCGGCGTTCGTCGCGCGCACTCGCCGTTAGGATCGGCGCCATGTCCGCACTTGCCGATGCCTACGCCCTCACCGACGACCAGCTCGACCTGCGCGAGACGATCCGCAAGGTCGCGCAGGAGCGCGTCGCGCCGCGCGCCGCCGAGATCGACGAGAAGGCCGCCTACCCGCACGACCTGCGGGAGCTGTTCGCCGAGCTGAACCTGTTCGGCCTCCCGTTCGAGCCCGAGCACGGCGGCACCGGCACCGGCGTGCTGATGCTGAACATCGCCGTCGAGGAGATCGCGAAGGCGTGCGCCTCGACCGCGCTGATGCTGATGGTCCAGGAGCTCGGCACGCTGCCGATCAAGCTGTTCGGCTCCGAGGAGCTGCAGCAGCGCTTCCTGCCGAAGTGCGCCACCGGCGAGTGGACGCCCGCGTTCGCGCTGTCAGAGCCCGAGGCCGGCTCCGATCCGGGCGGCATGATCACGAAGGCCGTCCGAGACGGCGACGAGTGGGTCATCAACGGCACGAAGAACTGGATCTCGAACCTCGGGATCGCCGACTTCTACATCGTCTTCGCGGTCACCGACCCGACCGCCGGCCACTCGCGCGGGATCAGCGCCTTCGTCGTCGAGAGAACGCGTGACGGCTTCAGCGTCGGCAATCACGAGAAGAAGCTCGGGATCCGCGGCTCACCGACCGGGCAGCCGATCTTCGACGACGTCCGCATCCCGGCCGAGAACCTGATCGGCGAGGTCAACAAGGGGATGCACGTCGCGCTCGGCACGCTCGACTACTCGCGCCTCGGCGTCGCCGCGCAGGCGCTCGGGATCGCGCAGGGCGCGACCGACTACGCGGCCGCGTACGCACGCGAGCGCAGACAGTTCGGCAAGCCGATCAACGCCTTCCAGGGGATCCAGTTCAAGCTCGCCGACATGGAGACGCAGACGGCCGCCGGCCGCGAGCTGCTCTACCAGGCGTGCGCGAAGGCCGATCGCGGCGACGTCGACCGCGGCAAGTACTCGGCGATGGCCAAGCTCTACAACTCCGACAACGCGATGCGCGTGACGGTCGAGGCGGTCCAGGTGCTGGGCGGCTACGGCTACGTCAACGAGTACCCCGTCGAGCGGATGCTGCGCGACGCGAAGATCACGCAGATCTACGAGGGCACGAACGAGATCCAGCGCATCGTGATCGCCCGCTCGCTGCGGTAGATCCGCCCCGCGGACGTCGCTGCGCGCTGGCCTCGCCGGCGCGCGGCGGCTAACGTAGGTGCACGCTCATGCGCGCGCCCACGCCACAACGCATCCTCTTCGCCGCCGCGGTTGCGCTGCTACTCGGCATAGCGGTCATCACGGTCTACCAGGGCTTCTCGACGCAGTACCCGATGCGGCTGTTCCAGGGGCTCGCCGTCGCGGCGGCCGGCGTGCTCGTGCTCGGGTTCGTGATGTCGCTGATCACCGGGCGGCTCGCCGGCTGGATGAATCCCGAGAGCGACGAGGAGTTCGACGCGCTCGTCGATCGCAGCGAGCGGCTCGCGCGCGAGGGCTCGTGGGGCGAGGCCGAGGACGACATCGACGACGGCTACGACTTCGACGACGACGATGACGACCTGATCGACCCGTGGAACGAAGAGGACTTCAAGGCGATCGTGCGGTCCGCGATCGACGAGCTGCCGCTCGAGTTCCACCGTGCCCTGGAGCACGTCGCCGTCGTCGTCTCCGACGGCGGCCGGCGGCAGCATGCCTACGGCCTCTACCACGGCGGCACGGTCGCGCGGGACGGCTTCGCCGACCGCATCATCATCTACCGCGACACGCTGCTGCGCGACTTCGGGCACGACCCGGAGATGCTGCGCGCGCAGGTCACGCGCACCGTGCGCCACGAGCTGGCGCACCACCTCGGCTGGGACGAGGACGGCGTGCGCGGGCTCGGCCTCTAGACGGTCTCCTGAACGCAACCGGATATCTGCCGGTGCGGATGTGGCTACCATCTGCGGCAGGCCCCCGTGGAGTGAGACCGCCGGGGATGACGATGCCCGTGGAGTGAGACCGCCGGGCACCTCACGAAAGGAAGCACCATGGCTGACGCCGTGATCGTCGACGCAGTCCGTACGCCGATCGGCCGCGCCGGAAAGGGATCGCTGCGCTCCGTGCGCGCCGACGACCTCGCCGCGATCCCGCTCCGAGCGCTGCTCGACCGCAACCCGCAGCTCGACCCGAGCCAGATCTCCGACGTGATGATGGGCGCCGCCAGCGGCGAGGGCGAGCAGAACTACAACATCGGCCGCAACGCGTCACTGCTCGCGGGGCTGCCGATCTCGGTGCCCGGCTGCACGCTGAACCGCTTCTGCGCCTCCTCGCTGCAGACGCTGCGGATGGCCTTCCACGCCATCAGAGCGGGCGAGGGCGACATCTACGTCGCTGCCGGCGTCGAAGCCGTATCGCGTGCGGGCGGATCGCCGATGCCGTTCCACCCCAAGCTCGACGGCTCGCCGGGCTCGCTGATGAACGTCTACATCCCGATGGGCCTGACGGCCGAGAACGTCGCCGAGCGCGAGGGCGTCACGCGCGAGGAGCAGGACCGCTGGGCGCTGATCTCGCAGACCCGCGCCGTCGAGGCGCAGGCGAGCGGTCACTTCGACCGCGAGATCGTCGCGGTCGACGTGCCCGAGCACACCGAGTCGAACGCGGAGGGCGAGGACGTCACCGTCGCCGCGGCGACGGTCGTCAAGGACGACGGCCCGCGACCCGGCACGACGGCGGAGAAGCTCGCCGCGCTGAGACCGGTCTTCAGAGCGGACGGGACCGTCACGGCCGGCAACGCATGCCCGCTCAACGACGGCGCCGCGGCCGTGCTGGTGATGTCGGAGGAGAAGGCCGCGGAGCTGGGCATGAAGCCGCGCGCGCGGATCATCGCCTCCGCCGTCGGCGCGCTGGAGCCGGAGTACATGGGCCTTGGCCCGATCCCGGCGGTGCGCAACGTGCTCAAGCAGGCCGGCATGTCGATCTCCGACGTCGACGTGATCGAGCTGAACGAGGCGTTCGCCGCGCAGGTCGTCCCCTGTCAGCGCGAGTGGGGCGTCACCGACGAGCAGCTCAACCCGTTTGGCGGCGCGATCGCGCTCGGCCACCCCTTCGGGATGACCGGCGCGCGCATCATGACGACGCTGCTGAACGACCTCGACACGCTCGACAAGACGATCGGGCTGGAGACGATGTGCGTCGCCGGCGGGATGGGCCAGGCGATGATCGTGGAGCGGCTCAACTAGGCCGCGCTCGCGCGTGGGTGCCGCCTACTTCGGCGGCATCCGCAGCGCGCCGTCGAGCCGGATCGTCTCGCCGTTGAGCATCGCGTTGGAGGCGACGTGGGCGACGAGCGCGCCGAACTCTGCGGGGTCGCCGAGGCGCGACGGGAACGGGACCTGGCGGCCCAGCTCGGTGCGGGCGGGCTCGGGCAGTGCGGCGAGCAGCGGCGTGTCGAACGTGCCGGGCGCGACCGTCACGACGCGGATCGCGTACTGCGCGAGGTCGCGTGCGGCGGGCAGCGTCAGGCCGACGATGCCGCCCTTCGAGGCGGCGTACGCGAGCTGGCCGATCTGGCCGTCGTAGGCGGCGATCGACGCGGTGTTGACGCAGACGCCGCGCTCGCCGCCGGCGTCCGGCTCGTTCGCTCTCATCGCGGCGGCCGAGAAGCGCAGCACGTTGAACGTGCCGACGAGGTTGACGCCGAGCACCGTCTCGAACGGCTGCAGCGCGTGCGGGCCGCGCTTGCTGACCGTCCGCTCCGCCCAGCCGACGCCGGCGCAGCAGACCGCGATCCGCAGCCCGCCCGGCAGCGCCGCGGCCGTCGCGACAGCCGCCTCGACGCTGTCTGCGTCGGTCACGTTCACGGCCGCGAAGGCGGCGCGGCCGTCGCCCAGCTCGTCCGCGAGCGCGCCGCCGCGCTCGGCGTTGAGGTCCGCGATGACGACGTTGGCGCCGTCAGCGTGAAGCCGCCGGACGGTCGCCTCCCCGAGCCCCGAGGCGCCGCCGACGACGAGTGCTGCGCTGTTCTCGATCTGCATGGCGGCGACCCTAGCTAACGGTCGCGCGCGAGGGCCCCGGCGGCCGCGACGAGGTGCGGCTCCAGCGCCCGCAGGTGCACGACGTGCTCGTGCGCCCACGCGATCGCGAGGCTCGGCAGCAGCTCGTCGTCGCCGACGGCGGTGCCGGCGGGGCCGACGAGCCGCAGGCGGCGGTCGTGGCCCTCGTCCTCACCGCGCGGCGCCGGCGGCGCCGTGTCGTCGCCGACGGCGGCCCCGAGCGCGGCGTACCAGTCGCCGAGGGCGGCGGTCTCGCGCTCCAGCAGCGCGCGCTCGCCCATCAGCCACGGCGAGCCGTCCAGGATCGGCGCGAGCGGCAGCAGCGCGTGCCCGACGCGCAGCGTGTGCGCCGAGCGCCGCACGCGCGTGACGCCGGCGACGAGTGTGCACAGCTGCTCGAACCCGAGCCGGCCGCTGGAGCGCTCGGCGAGGAACTGACGGAAGGTGTCGTCGAGCCGCTGGCTGGCGGCGACCGCCGCACGTCTGACGCGGTCCAGCTCGCTCGCCGGACGGTCGTCGAGCACGTCGCGGACGGTCTCCGAGAGGTACGTCGCGCTCGCGTCGTAGGCGGCGGCGAGGCTCGACCGCAGCACGGCGGCGGCGCCGCGCGGCCACAGCAGCAGCCCGACGACCAGGCTGATCGCGGTGCCGATGACGATGTCCTCGGCGCGCACGAGGCCGACCTCCCAGCCGACCGGCTGGATCAGGTTGAAGAAGACGAGCACGAGGAACGAGAACGCCGCCTGGCCGGCGGCGAACGAGAACACGCGCGGGGCGTAGGCGGCGAGCAGCGTCGCGAGCGGGAAGGCGATCCACAGCACCGTCTCGTCGGTCCCGACGAGCGCCAGCAGCAGCCCGCCGACGACGATCCCGGCGGCGGTGCCCGCGAGCGCCTGGAGGATCGTCGCGCCGGTCGAGAACAGCTGCGAGCGCAGCACCGACAGCGTCGCCAGCACGACCCAGAAGCCGTGCTGGACGTCGGCCAGCTGGCCGACGAGCACCGCGAGCGCGAGGCCGACCGCGCCGCGGACGCTGTTGCGCAGCCAGACCGAGCGCATGCTGGCGTGGGCGCCGGCGACCTGGCGGGCGCCCGCGAGCGCGACACGCAGGCCGGCCCTGGCGGGGTGGACGCGCTCCGCGATCGGCTCGTCAGGGTCCGGCGCGGGCCGCCCGACCGCGCGCAGCGCGTCGCTGCCGAGCTGCCACGTCGCGTAGGAGAGGAAGCGCAGCTGGAACGCCTCGGCCAGCTCGTGCGCGAGCTGCTCGTCGCGGCCGGCTCTCCACGCCGTGACGCGTCCCATGAACGCCGCCGCGACCCCGGCGCGGACCCGCTCCAGCCGCGCGAGATCGGGCCGCTCGTCGCCGCCGGTGAGGACGGACGCGGCCGCACGGACGACCTGGGCGACGGCGTCGCGGACCGCGTCCCGCTCGTCGGGGAAGGCGGGCGGCGCGGGCGCGGCTGGAGCGGCGAGCGGCGCGGGCGAGGCGGATGCGCCGGCCGGCGGGGGCGGCGCGGGCGCGGCGACGAACGACGAGACCCATGCGATGTCCTCGACGAGGTGGCCGAGCGCGGCTGTCGGGCCGGTCGAGCCGGTCGGACGGTACGGCGTGCCGACGAATGTGCGGCGGGTGGCGGTGACGGCGGCGCTCGTGGCGGCACGGCGCTGCGCGAACGCCTCCGCGTCGCCGCTGCCGGACGCGTCGACGAGATCGGCGAGCGCGCGGCACGCATCGGCCGCGCTCGCGCGCACGCGGCTGTGCGGGCGGCGCGGCCACAGCAGCATCGCGGCGGCGATCGCGGCGCCGCTCGCCAGCCCCCAGCCGGCGAGCCGCTCTGGGATCTCGGCCGCCGCGGCCGGGACCATCACCGGCAGCACGAACGCGATGATCGCGCCCGTGGAGGCGGCTGCGAACGCGCCGTTGAGGATCCCCGTGAAGAGCGCGGCGAAGCCGACCACCGCCATCGCGGACGCTGCCAGCCAGGGTTCGTTCGAGCAGAGCGTCCCGAGCGTCACCAGCACCGCGCCGGCACCCGCCAGCAGCAGATACGCGCGCAGCCGCGTGCGCCACGGCCCGCCGAAGTCGGTGAACACGAGCAGCACGATCGTCCCGAAGACGGCGAAGATCGTCATCTGGGCGTCGCCGAGCGCCTGCGCGACCGCGAACGCCGCGGTCACGACGATCGCCGCGCGCACGGCGCTCCTGAGCGCGAACAGCCCGGGGTCCCGCCTCACGGGGCGATCATAGGGCGCCGCCCGGGTACGCTCTCGCGATGGACCTGATCGCATACCTGCTGGCGCTCGTCGTGATCGGCCTCGTCGTCGGCGCGCTCGCGCGGCTGGCGCTGCCGGGGCCGGACCCGATGTCGATCTGGGCGACGATCGGGCTCGGCCTCGCCGGCACGCTGATCGCCGGCCTCGCGATGCGGCTGCTGTTCGACTCCGACGGCGCCGGGATCGTCCTCTCGGTGCTCGTCTCGACGCTGCTGCTGTGGGGCCTGCGGCGCTCGCGCGGCGAGCGCGTGACGCCGTACAACACCCGCCGCTAGGCGGGCCCGCGCCACGGCTCAGCCGGCCGGCGCCGCCAGCGACAGTGCGAAGCGCTCGTCGGCGTCGGTGTGCCAGCCGGTCAGCCGCAGCCCGGCGGCCTCGTAGTCGCCGAGCACGCGCGCGTGCGTGAACTTGGCGCTGATCTCGGTGCGGATCTCCTCGCCGGCGGCCAGCTCGATCCGCAGCCCGAGCGCGCCGACCAGCACCGAGCACGGCCGCCGCGCGCGCAGCCGCATCTCGATCCACTCGTGGCGCGTGTCGAAGAACGCGATGTGGTCGAAGCCGTCGAGCGGGAAGTCGGCGTCCAGCTCGCGGTTGACGACGCGCAGCACGTTGCGGTTGAACTCGGCCGTCACGCCCGCCTCGTCGTCGTAGGCGGCCTCCAGCGTCGGCGTATCGATCACCAGCCCCGTGCCGAGCAGCAGGCGGTCCTCCGGCCCCAGCAGCTCGCCGATCTCGCGCAGCAGCCGCCGCCGCGAGCCGGGCGGGAAGTTGCCGATCGTGCCGCCGAGCAGCGCGACGATCCGCGGCTCGCCGGAGACCGGCGGCGGGATCCGGCCGAGATGGCGCTCGAAGTCGCCGATCACGCCGTGCACCTGCATCCCCGGGTACTCCTCCACGAGCGCCTCCGCGCTCGCCTGCACGACCGTCTCGGCGACGTCGAGCGGGACGTAGCGGCGGAGTCTGCCCGCGGCCGCCATCGCGTCGAGCAGCACGCGCGTCTTCGCCGCCGTGCCGGAGCCCAGCTCGACCAGCTCGGCGGCGCCCGTCTCGGCGACGATCGCGGCCGCCTCGGCTTCGAGGATCGCGCGCTCGGTGCGCGTCGGGTAGTACTCCGGCAGCTCGCAGATCTGGTCGAACAGCTCGCAGCCGCGCTCGTCGTAGAAGTGCTTCGGCGGCAGCTCCTTGAACGGCCGCGTCAGCCCGTCGAGCACGTCGTCGGCGAGGCCGCGCTCGTGCGCCTCGTCGAGGTGCCGGTCGATCACGATCTCGGGGTCGGCAGTGCCGAGCGGTGTCATGGAGCGTCCTTTGCGATTCGGAAGCCGGCGAAGATCTGGCGACGCTGCGGGTAGTCCCAGTTGCGGAACGTCGCGGTCGCGACGCGGGCGCGCGTCGCCCACGAGCCGCCGCGCAGCACGCGGTAGTCGGGTCCGTAGAAGACCTCGGAGTACTCGCGGTAGGGATCGGCGACGAAGCCGGGGTAGCCGCGGAACTCGCTGGCGGTCCACTCCCACACGTCGCCGACCATCCCGAGGCAGCCGGACGGCGCGGCGCCGGCGGCGTAGGCGCCGACCGGCGCGGTGCCGTAGCGGCGCCAGTCGACGTTCGCGCGGCCGCGCGCGTCGCCCTCGCCCCACGGGTGACGTCGCGCGGCGCCCGTCGCGTGGTCCCAGGTCGCCGCCTTCTCCCACTCCGCCTCGGTCGGCAGTCGCGCGCCGTGCGCGCGTGCGAAGGCGTCGGCCTCGAACCACGAGACGTGGACGACGGGCTTGTCGGGGTCGAGCGGCACGCAGCTGTCCAGGCGCCACTCGCGCCCGTCCGTCGTCCACCCGGACGGTCGCTCGATGTCGTGCTCCTCCTTCCACGCCCACGCTTCGCGCGACCACCACTCGCGCCGCTCGTAGCCGCCGCCCTCGACGAACGTCAGGAACGTCGCGTTCGTGATCGGCGTGCGGCCGATGCGGAAGGCGGCCAGCCCGACCGGATGGCGCGGGCGCTCGTTGTCGTAGGAGAAGCCTTCCGTCGCGACCGGTCCGGCGCCGACCGTCGCGGGGCCGGCCGCGACCGTCACCAGCTCCAGCCCGCCGACGCCGGGCGAGCGGGCGGCGCCGGAGCCGGCGCCGCGGTCCACGAGCGGCGGGTCGAGCGCGTCCGCCGGGGCGGGCAGGCGCGCCAGCTCCATCGTCTGCAGCATCGTCTCGCCGTGCTGCTGCTCGTGGCGGATCACCAGCTCGTGCAGAAGCGGGTCGACGCCGCGCCGGGCGATCGCGGCGAGCGTCCGCTCGCGCACGGCGTCGAGGTAGTCGAACGCCTCGCGACGGCGCAGGTACGGCACGTCGCCGCGGTCGGCGCGCGGCGTCTCGAACGCGTCGTAGACCTGCGCCAGGTCCTCGCGCAGCAGCGGCTCGCCGGCGAATGCCCGCACCGCCCACAGGTCCTCGAACGCCGCGATGTGCCCGAGGTCCCAGACCAGCGGGCTCATCAGCGGCGTGTGGACGCGGTCGAGCGTCGCCTCGTCGAGGTGGCCGACGAGCACGCGCGTCCGGGCACGCGTCTCCGTCAGCGCATGGACGACCGCGTCGACGTCGCTCGTGCTGGCTGCCGTCTGGCTCGGCATCGAGGGGAAGTCTTTCACCTCAGCGCTCGAACCGAAACCCGGAGCGTCGATGTGCCAATCGGGCGATCAGCCCGGAGCCGCCGTGTGGTCGACGATCAGCTCGATCTCCTCGCCGCCGTCGAGCATGCTGGCGGGGATCCTCGTCGTCGGCCCGGCCATCAGCTGCTGGATCGCCCACGCCTTGCCCGCGCCCTCCGCCAGCACGATCGTCTTGCGCGCCGCGCGCAGGATCGGGAGCGTCAGCGTGATCCGCTCGAACGGCGGCTTCGTGCCGTGCACCGACACGCACAGCCGCTCCTGCTCCTCCAGCACCGGGTCGTTGGGGAACAGCGACGCCGTGTGGCCGTCCTCGCCGAGGCCGAGCAGCGCCACGTCGAGCTGCGGCGGATCGCCCGGCAGGGCGGCCCGCAGCTCCTGCTCGTAGGCGGCCGCCGCGGCGGCGGGATCGTCTGCCGCGCCGGTCACCGGGTGGATCGTCGGATGCGGCTGTGACGCGTTGTCCAACAGGTTCTCGACGATCAGCCGGTGGTTGCTGTCAGGGTCGTCGAGCGGCACGCAGCGCTCGTCGCCGAACCAGCAGTGGACGCCGCTCCAGTCGTCGACGATCCGCGCCAGCACGCGGTAGGTGCGCGCCGGCGTGCGGCCGCCGGCGAGCGAGATGTGCGCGACGCCGCGTTCGGCGCGCGCGTCCGCGATCGCGGCGGCGATCCGTTCGGCGGTGGTGCGTGCGGTCGACTCGGAGTCGCCCGCGACGGTCAGCTGGATCATCGCGCCGCTCCCGCCAGCGCGGCGGCAAGCGCCTCGATCCCCGCGGCGGCGTCGCCCGGCAGGTGGATTCGCAGGAACGGCAGCCCGTGCGAGCGCAGCGCGTTGCCGTCGCCGATCGCCTGCGCGCGCACGAGCGCGGCGAAGTCGTAGCCGGCGCCCGGCACGTCGACGCCCTCGCGGCCGTCGTCGATCAGCTGGACGAAGATGCCCGTCGCCGGCCCTCCCTTGTGCAGCTGGCCGGTCGAGTGCAGGAAGCGCGGGCCGTAGCCGACGGTCGTCGCCGCGCCGCTGCGCGCCCGGATCGCGAGCCGCAGCGCCTCCAGCGCCGAGTCCGTGTCCGGGTTCGGCGCCAGGTACGCCATCGTCGCGACGTAGGAGCCGGCCTCGGCGGCGTCGAGGATGCTCAGCAGCGCGCCCGGCGCGACGTCGCCCGGCACCGCCGTGGCGTCCTCGGCGGGGAACGCGCCGTCGCGCTCGTACGCCTCGATCGTGCTGATCGTAAGGTCCTTCGCCGCCTGCACGTTCGGCTGGTCGAAGGCGTTGATGCCGATCACCGCACCGGCGATCGCGACCGCCATCTCCCAGTGGAAGAAGAGCGCGCCGAGGTCGGCCAGCTCGTCGAACGGGAACGGGATCACCGGGTGGCCGGCCGCCGCGAGCGCGTCGAGCTGCTTGCGCGTCCCGGCGGCGCCGGCGGAGGCGTTGCGGATGTGGACGAAGACGCGGTCGTCGCCGTAGACGGCGGGGTCGCCGAGCGGCTCGTCCGCGATCGGCACGATCCCCTTGCCGTGCTTGCCGGTCGACTCGGCGACGAGCTGCTCCAGCCACAGGCCGGCGGAGGCGAGCGGCTCGTCGACGACGAACGTCAGCTTGTCGCGGCCTTGCGTCGCCAGCTCGCCGATCGCGAGGCCGAGCCACGCGGCGGGCGCGTCGCTCGGGTCGATCGACGGCTCGGCTGCCCTCGCGGCGACCTCGGCCTTCTCCAGCAGCGCGCGCACGTCGATCCCGAGCAGAGCGGCCGGGACGACGCCGAAGGCGGACAGCGCGGAGTAGCGGCCGCCGATGTCGGGTGCGCCGTGGAAGACCTTGCGGAAGCCCTCTTCCTGCGCGAGCGCTTCGAGCGCGGTGCCGGGGTCGGTCACCGCCGCCCACTGGCGCCCGTCCGGGACGCGCGCGTGGAAGTGGGCGTGCATCGAGCGCGGCTCCAGCGTCCCGCCCGACTTCGAGGAGACGAGGAAGAGCGTTCTGTCGAGCGGGAGCCGCTCCTCCAGCGCCGCGATCGCGTCCGGGTGCGTCGTGTCGAGCACGTGCAGCTTCAGGTAGCCGTCGGCGGCGCCGAACGACAGCCGCAGCACCTCCGGCGCGAGGCTCGAACCGCCCATGCCGAGCAGCGTCACGTCGGTGAAGCCCTCGCCGCGGACCTGCTCGACGAACGCCGTCACCTCGTCGAGGTGGTCGAGCGAGGCGCCGGCGATCGTCAGCCAGCCGAGCCGGTCGCTCGGCTTGTCGTCGCCCTCCGCCCACAGCGTGTCGTCCTTCGCCCACACGCGGCGCAGCACGTTCTGCTCGCGCGCCCAGTCGACGCGCGCGCCGATCGCCTTCGCCTGCGCGTCGGTCAGCTGCGCCTCGATCCCGGCGACCTCGCCGGCGAGGACCGCGGTCCGCCTCGTCGCGACGCCGGCCAGCAGCCGCTCCATCGCCTCCGCGAACGCGTCGATGCCGGCCGCCAGCAGCTCGTCGGTGACCTCTCGGATCGAGACGCCCGCGGCCTCGACGGCGTCGATCGACGCCCGCCCGGCGGCGGCCGCGTCCTGCAGCAGCGGCTCGGTCTCGGTGCCGTGGTCCTGGTAGGCGAGCAGCGTCGCGAGCGGCATCGTGTTGACCGTCTCGGGGCCGGCCAGCTCGGCGACGTACTTCGTGTCCGGGTAGCGCGGGTCCTTCGTGCCGGTCGACGCCCACAGCAGCCGCTGCGGGTGCGCGCCCTTCGCGCGCAGCGCCTCGAAGCGCTCGGAGCGAACGACCTCCTGCCAATGCGCGTACGCGAGCTGGGCGTTGGCGACGGCTGCGCGGCCGCGCAGCTCGTCTCTGCCGAGCGCGTCGAGCCGCTTGTCGACGGCGGAGTCGACGCGCGAGACGAAGAACGAGGCGACCGAGTGGACGCGGTCGATCGGATCGCCTCTGGCGGCGCGATCCTCCAGGCCGGAGATCCACGCCTCGACGACGTCGGCGTACGCCTCGAGCGAGAACAGCAGCGTGACGTTGACGTTGATCCCGTCGCCGATCGCGGCGCGGATCGCGCCGAGGCCCTCGGTCGTGCCGGGGATCTTGATCATCGCGTTCGGCTTGTCGTAGCGCGCCCACAGGTCGCGCGCGGCGGCGAGCGTGCCGTCGGTGTCGCGCGCCAGCTCGGGCGCGACCTCCAGCGAGACGTAGCCGTCGATCCCGTCGGTGCGGTCGTAGACCGGGCGCAGCACGTCCGCGGCGGCGCGCACGTCCTCCAGCGCCAGCGTCTCGTAGACCTCCTGCACGCTCGCGCCGGAGTGGGTCAGCTCCGTCAGCCGCTCGTCGTAGTCGGCGCTGCCGAGGATCGCCTGCTCGAAGATCGACGGGTTCGACGTGACGCCGACGACGCCGTCCTCGTTCACGAGCTGCGCCAACTCGCCGCCGGTCAGCATCGAGCGGCGGATCGAGTCGAGCCAGGCGCTGGTGCCGAGCTGCGCGAGCCTGGCTACCGGGGTCGTGGCGGGAACGGTGGTCATCTGGCGGTCTCTCCTCAGGGGGGTGGCATGGGAAGCGCGTCGAAGCCGTCGCGCTCGATCAGCGCGACCTGGGCCAGGCGGCGCGCGTGGCGTTCGGCGGAAGAGCGGGAGGCGGCCGCGTAGACGAGCACGATCTCGTTCGCCAGCTCTGGGCCGACGACGCGCGAGCCGAGGCAGAGCACGTTGAGGTCGTCGTGCTCGACGCCCTGGTGCGCGGTGTAGGTGTCGTGGACCGTCGCCGCGCGGATGCCGGGCAGCTTGGACGCCGCGACCGCGACGCCGGCACCCGAGCCGCAGACGAGCACGGCGCGCTCGGCTCCGTCGGCGAGCGCCTTGGCGACGGCGACCGCGGCGTACGGATAGTCGTCGTAGGTGCCCGCGTCGACGACCTCGTGGCCAGCCTCGCGCAGCGCCGCCTCGATCGGCTCGCGCAATGCGACGCCCGCGTGGTCGAAGCCGCAGGCGATTCTCATTCAGGCGTCTCTGCTACGGCGGCGTCCGACATGTCGTCAGGCTACACCGCGCGGCAACCATTTCGACTGCCGCCATGCCAATCGGCCGCGGTCCGGGCGCAGCGCGCGTCAGTCGATCGCGTAGCGCAGGTAGAGCGACCCGCGGCGTTCGAGCGCCCACACGAGCGTCAGCTCGGCGGGGGACGGGAGCGCTGTGCCGCCCGTCAGCGTCGGCTCACCGCCGCCGCCCGCGAGCTGCGGCGCGACGGTCAGGAACAGCTCGTCGACGAGCCCTTCGTGCAGCAGCCCGCTGAGCAGCTGCGGGCCGCCCTCGCACAGCAGCGAGCGGACCCCGTGCTCGCGGCGCAGATGCCGCAGCGCCGCGGTCAGCGTCGGCTCGCCGGCGGCGGGGTCGATCCGCTGCAGCTCGACGCGCGCCGGCACCGCGGGCGGTTCGGTAGCCACTTCGGTGTAGACGATCGCGTGCGCGTCGGGATCCTGGAACAGCGGGATCTCCAGCGGCAGCCGGCCGCTGCGGGCGATGACGACCAGCGGCGGGACCGGCGCGAGCCCGATCGCCTCGCGCGCGGCGCGCAGCTCCGCTCTGCGGATCGGGCGCGAGTACTGCTCGGCCGCCAGCGTGCCGGTGCCGACGAGCAGCGCGTCGGCCTGGGTCCGCAGGCGCCGGAAGACCTCCGTGTCGCCGTCGTCGCCGATCGCGCCGGAGCGGCCGCCGAGCGCGATGCGGCCGTCGACCGTCGCGGCGAAGTTGACGGCGACGAACGGGCGCTCGGCCGGTGCGCGCGCACCGAGCCCGAGGTCGCGCAGCAGCTCGGTGCTGTCGACCGTGGCGGGGTCGGGGATCAGGCGCTGGTACTCCATCCGGCGGGACCTTACCCACGGGACGCGTGCCGTAGCCGGTGGTAGCGTCCGCCGCTCCGGCGCCCTCACACTCCCGAACCGCCGTCCCCCACATGACTTCGACTCAGCATGACCGTCCCGATCGCAACCTCGCGCTCGAGCTTGCGCGTGTCACCGAGGCTGCTGCGCTCGCGGCCGCCCGGCTCGTCGGCCGCGGCGACAAGGAGGCGGCCGACCAGGCCGCGGTCGACGCGATGCGCTTCGTGCTCGACTCCGTCCCGATGAACGGCACCGTCGTGATCGGCGAAGGCGAGAAGGACGAGGCGCCGATGCTCTACAACGGCGAGACGATCGGCGACGGCTCGCCGCCCGAGGTCGACATCGCCGTCGACCCGCTCGAGGGCACTCGCCTCTGTGCCTTGGGAATGCCGTCGGCGATCGCGGTGATCGCGCTCGCCGAGCGCGGCACGATGTTCGACCCGGGCCCGATCGTCTACATGGAGAAGATGGCCGGCGCGGAGGAGATCGCCGACCTGCTCGACCTCGACCGCCCGATCGGCGAGACGCTGAAGCTGATCGCCGACCGCAAGGGGATGGGCGTCGGCGACGTCACGGTCGTGATGCTCGACCGCGAGCGTCATCAGGGCATGATCGGCGAGGTGCGCGACGCCGGCGGCCGGATCAAGCTGATCACCGACGGCGACGTCTCGGCCGCGTTGCTCGCCGTCAGCGACCGCTCCCCGGTCGACCTGCTGTGGGGGATCGGCGGCACGCCGGAGGGCGTCATCTCCGCCGCCGCGCTGAAGTGCATGGGCGGCGAGCTGCTCGGTCGCCTGTGGCCGCGCGACGAGACCGAGAGACAGGCCGCGCTCGACGGCGGCTACGACCTCACGAGAGTCCTCACCGCGAACGACCTCTGCTGGGGCGACGACGTCTTCTTCTCCGCCACCGGCGTGACCGACGGCGACGTGCTGCAGGGCGTCCGCTACCGCGGCAGAGGCGCGACGACCGAGTCGCTCGTGATGCGCTCGCGCTCGGGCACGGTCCGCCGTGTCCACGCGCGCCACGACCGCACGAAGCTGCGCGACATCACCGGCGAGCGCTACGGCTGACCGACCGCGTCCGCGTCCGCGGGGTCCGGCACCTCTGCCGGGCTCTGCGGCGCGTAGCGACCGACGCGCGACTCGGCGAGGTCGAGCCGCGCGAGCGAGCGCAGGAAGCCGTGCGTCACCAGCACGTGGACGAACGACTGCGTCCAGCGGTAGACGTGCCGGCTGATCGAGTGGGCGATCGACGGATAGAAGTTCGCCACCTCGACTTCGACGTGCAGCCTCGTGGACTCCGCAGGGCCGTCGCCGGGATCGGACCGGCGCACGTCGATCTGCAGATAGCCGTCGCTGTGATGGCCCGCGCGCGCGACCAGCAGCCCGTCCTGGATCCGCCAGCGGACGATCCCGTGCGTGTCGTCCATCGCGTACTCGGGCGCGCCGAAGCGCAGCAGCCGCAGCGGCTGGCGCAGCAGCACGACGGTGCGCTGCGTCTCGCTGTAGTCGACGCGGATCAGCCCGAGCGTCACGCGCGAGAGGAAGCGCCAGTAGGTCGCCGCGAGCCGCTCCAGCTGCGCCGGCGTCCACAGCTGCTCCAGCTCGTGCGGGGGCAGCGTCAGGTCGGCCGCCTGCGTCGAGCGGACGGCGCCGTTGTCGTCGAGCGTCGTGTGGTCCTCGGCGCTGACGACGCGGGCGCGCGCCGGCCAACTGCGGCGCGCGCGGCGGCGGGCGGCGACGAGAGCGGCGGCGAGGACGGCGGCGAAGGCGGCGAAGACGGCCACGGTCCCTGGATTGTGCCCGTCCGGCGGCCGTCGCATCTCAGATCCGTTCGACCTCGATCGCGTCGCCCTCCGCCAGCTCGCCGTCGCCGGGCGGCACGAACGCGAAGCCGTCGGCGCCGAGCAGCGACGCCGTGATGTGCGACGGCTGCGGGCCTGTCGGGGTCGCGAGCAGCGTGCCAGTCTGCTCGGAGAGCGCGACGCGCACGGCCTGCTCGCGGAAGCGGCGCGGGAGCGATCTCGTCAGACGGGCGCTCGCGCGGGGCGGCAGCGCGGCCGCGCCCTGAAGCGCGCGCAGCGCGGGCCGCGCGAACAGCACGAACGTGACATAGGACGAGACCGGGTTGCCGGGCAGCCCGAGCACGAGCCGTTCGCCGCGCGTGCCGAACCAGGTCGGCTTGCCCGGCTGGAGCGAGACGCGCCAGAAGCTCTCCTGCACGCCGAGCGCTGCGAGCGCCGGCTTGACGTGGTCGTGCGGGCCGACGGAGACCCCGCCGGAGGCGACGACGAGGTCGGCCTGTTCGAGCGCCTGCGCAAAGGCGCGCTCGGTCGCGGCGCGGTCGTCGCCGACGACGACGGTCTCGAGCAGCTCGGCGCCCTCCTGCTGCGCGAGCGCAGCGAGCATTGGTGCGTTCGAGTTGTGGATCTCGCCGGGACCGAGCGGCTCGCCGGGGGCGCGCAGCTCGTCGCCGGTGCAGACGATCGCGACGCGAGGCCGGCGGGCGCACAGGAGCTCGGCCGCGCCGGCGCCGACGGCGACGCCCAGCTCGGCGGCGCCGAGACGGTCGCCGGCGCGCAGCACGACGGTCCCGGCGCGCAGGTCGTCGCCCGCGCGGCGGACGTGCTGGCCCGCTTGTGCCGCGGCGGTCGCGGTGACGGTGCCGTCCTCCTCGCGCGCGTCCTCGACCGGGACGACGGCGTCGGCGCCGTCGGGCAGCGGCGCGCCGGTCGAGATGCGGATCGCCTCGTACGGGCCGACGGCGAGCGGCGCGGGCGTGCCGGCGCGCGATTCGCCGACGATCCGCAGCGCACCGCTGGACGCGTCGTGTCGGACCGCGAACCCGTCCATGGCCGAATTTCCGAACGGCGGCAGGTCGGTCGCGGCGACGACGTCCTCCGCGAGCACGCGACCGAGCGCGATCCCAAGCGGGACGGGCTCGGCGGCCAGCCGGACGGTCGCGGCGAGCACCTGTTCGCGAGCGCGTGAGATGGGTATGAGGACTCTGGACACGGGTCCATTGTGTCCACATGTGCGTGCACGCGTCCTCGCGCACTGGTATAGACACGGAGATGACGGATTCGAGGACGCCCCGTCCTCATCGGCCCGAACCCATCGGCTGGGGGACGGTCGAGCCGCTTGCGGGGCGCGCTCAGACGATTGCCAAGGGATGGCTGCTGCTGCTGCTCGAGCGTGCTCCGCTCGACGCCGTCGGCGCGATCCCGGCTGCGGCGCTCGCGGCCGAGGGTCCCGCGCTCTGCAACGCGGTCGTGCGCGCGCTCGGCTCCGACGTCGAGCTCGACCGCCTGCGCCCCGACGGCGACCTCGCCGCGCTCGCCGGCCGCATCGGCCCGCTCGCCGGCGCCGGCCCGGGCGACGCCGCCGCGACCGTCGCCGCGGTCGACGCGCTGCGCGCGTGCATCTGGGCCGCCGCGCTCGACACGCCCGCCTCCGCTGACGCCGCCACCGTCCGCGCGCTCGCCGACCGCCTCGGCGAGGTCACCGCCGTCGTGACCGGCACCGCCGTCGCGACAGCCGTGCCGGCCGTCGCCGCGGCGCCGCCAGCTGCCGCGCAAGCCGCTGGGCCGCCGGCGCCGCACGCCGCGCCGCCGCCAGCCACCGCGGGGCTGCCGCCAGCCGCCGCGCCCCCTGCGCCGCCGCCGGCTGCCGCGCCAGCCGCTGGGCCGCCCGCGCCCGCCGCCTCCCCGCCGCCCGCCGCCGCGCCGCCGCCCGCCGCGCCGCCGCCCGCCGCGCCGCCGCCCGCCGCGCCGCCGCCCGCCGCGCCGCCGCCCGCCGCGCCGCCGCCGCGCGAGGACGAGCCGCTGCCGCACGGCGAGGAGCCGGCGAACGGCGGACCGGCGCCGTTCGCGGAGCCGGCCTACGGCGAGCCGGCGCCGGAGGTCCATGACCTGCGGGCAGGGCAGCCGGATGCGGCCGACTCGCCCAACGGCTCGGTCACGCAGCTGCCGCAGCGGCCCGACGCCGACCTGCGCCACGGCGCGGCTGGGGCGATGGATGACGGCGACCTGTGGATCGCGACGCTGGAGCGCCACATCGACCGCTGCCAACGCGAGGGCGGCGGGCTGGCGCTGCTGCGCGTCGAGCTGGTCGACGCCGACCGCGTCGCCGCGAGCGCGCCGGAAGGCCAGGCGGGCGTTCCCTACGGCCGGCTGGCGCAGGCGGTCCGCCGTGCGATCCGCCGCCAGGATCTCGTCGCCTCCGACCACCAGGGCCGCGCGTGGGTGATCGCGCCCGGCGTCGGTCGTGCCGGCGCGATCGCGCTGGCCGAGCGGATCGGCGCAGGCGTCGAGCACGGCGAGACGTGGCGCGGCGCGCCGCTCGCCGCGACGATCGGCTTCGCCGTCTATGGCGAGGACGGCCGCGACGGGCCGACGCTGATCGACCGCGCCGAGGAGGCGATGCTCGCCGCGACGGCCGCCGGCGTGCGGATCGGCGAGGCGATCCCGCAGTCCGACGACGACGGGCAGTCCGGCCCGCGTCTCGTCCGCTGACGGCGCGTCGAGCGCGCCGCGGCGCGCGCAGCGCCGGCTAGAAGCGCTTGCCGGAGGTCGGCGGCGCCTGGTAGGGCGTCTTGACCAGCGGTGCGTCGGCGAGCGGCAGCGCGCCGATCGTGACGAGGCCGTCGAGGCCGCCGATCGCGGTGTGGGTCGCCTTCGTCAGGTCCCACGAGCGGCCGCTGATGAACGGGCCGCGGTCGATCACGGGCACGGTCAGCGTCTTGTTGCGGTAGAGCACCTGCACCTGCGTGCCGCACGGCAGCGTCTTGTGGGCGAGCCCGAGCGTCGACTTCGTCAGCTTCACGCCGCACGCCGTCTTGCCGCCGTAGAAGCCCGGGCCGTACCAGCTCGCGACGCCCGGGCGGTAGACCGTGACGCCGAGCTGCGGTGCGCCGTCCGCGGCGCGCGAGGCGCTCGTCGCGGCGACCGCGCGCAGCTGCTGGGCGCCGAGCGCGCCGGGGCGCCACGTTGCCTTGAAGCCGCCGTCCGCGGCGACCGCCGCGGTCGTGACCGCGGTCCATGCGCCGTCGGCGCCGAGCTGCTCGATGCGGACCTGGCCGAGGGAGGCCGGCGCGACGCCCGTCACGTTCGCGCGCTGCTTGAGCAGCGCCGCGGAGCGCGACGTGATCGTGATCCCGTTCGCGCTGGCGGACGCGAGCGGCGTGCCGACCGCGATCGTGCCGCCGGTGCCCGTCGTCTCGCCGTCGGTGGGCGCGGGCGCGTCGGGGGACGCGCCGCCGCTGGTGGCGGCGGCGAACGCGGGGGCGGAGGGCAGCGCGGCCGCGAGCAGGGCAGCGGCGAGCACGGCGGTAGGGCGGCAGCGAAGGCTCATAGATGGGGTGCCGGTGCCTACGAGGTGAGCTGACGGGCTCGCGATGCCGAAGCACCGCTACGGTCCGAGCTGCGACCGATTCGCCCCCGCGAGCCGAGGCTCGCAAGTGGTTCCCCCGTCGGTCAGGCGTCGGACGCATGACCGTTCGGCGTGTGGCGGCGGGCAGTATATGAAACCGCGGCGGCGGAACGCGGCGCCGCGTCGAGTCCCGGCGCGTCGCCCATCGCGCCGGGTAGTGGAGCGCTCAAGCGCCGTCGCGCCCAGCCGATGATCTTGGGAGATCTGGCCGCAACTTGAAACGTTCGTGGTCGTTCTGCGTAGTAGGTAGAGGAAGTCCGCCGCGCGCGCACAAACGCCCGACTCAGGGCTGGTAGCCCCCACTGGCGCCGACGCGTTGACTTCAGAAAATGAAGTAGCTAGACTCCTGCCCATGTTTGGATGGCGATGGTGCGCGCGCGATGCGGGTGACCAGCGTCTGATGATCGCGCCGAGGGCCGGAACGGGGTGGCGCGCGCTACGAGAAACGGAACCAGATGTCAGTAGCTGAACTTCAGGAACTCGAAGAGATCAAGGGCCTCGTCAACCGCGGCACGCAGCTCGGCGTCCTGACGTACGCCGAGATCGCGAGAGCGGTCAGCGAGCTCGATCTCGACGAGTCGGACGTCGAGGACCTGCACGGCTTCCTCGAGAGAGCCGAGATCGAGCTCGTCGAGGAGATCGATCCGGCCACGACGGCGAGCAACCAGGTCGAACGCGCGCCCGACAGACGTCGCGGCCGCCGCGCGAGAACCGCGCTCGACCTCAAGCCCGACATGACGACCGATTCCCTTCAGCTGTTCCTGAAGGACATCGGCAAGGTGCGGCTGCTCACCGCCCAGGAGGAGGTCGACCTCGCGAAGCGGATCGAGCGCGGCGACCTCGACGCGAAGCAGAAGATGGTCGAGTCGAACCTTCGCCTCGTCGTCTCGATCGCGAAGAACTACCGCAACCAGGGCCTGCCGTTCCTCGATCTGATCCAGGAGGGCACGCTCGGCCTCGTGCGCGCCGCGGAGAAGTTCGACTACCGCAAGGGCTTCAAGTTCTCGACCTACGCGACCTGGTGGATCCGCCAGGCGATCGCGCGTGCGCTCGCCGACAAGGCGCGCACGATCCGCATCCCGGTCCACGTCGTCGAGAAGCTGAACAAGATCGGCCGTGCCGAGCGCAAGCTCGTCACGGAGTTGGGCCGCGAGCCCACCGCCGAGGAGATCGCCGACGTGACGGGGATCGACCCGGAGGAGGTCGACTCGATCAAGCGCTCCGCGCAGGCGCCGGTCTCGCTGGAGAAGCCGGTCGGCGACGAGGAGGAGTCCGAGTTCGGCCAGTTCATCGCCGACGAGCGCGCGGAGTCTCCCTACGAGCGGGCTGCCGAGATCCTCACGAAGGAAGCCCTTCGCGAGGCGCTCGAGAACCTCTCCTACCGCGAGCGCCGCGTGCTGGAGTTGCGCTACGGCCTCGGCGGCGAGCATCCGCGCACGCTCGACGAGGTCGGCCGCACGTTCAACGTCACGCGCGAGCGGATCCGCCAGATCGAGAACCAGTCGCTCAAGAAGCTGCAGTCGCTCGCGGAGGCGCAGAAGCTCCGCGACGTCGCGTAGACCCCGCGCGGCGGACACACCCCGTTTCTCGTACGAAGGGTCCCGGTTCGCCGGGGCCCTTCTCCGTTCAGGTGCGCGTCAGCTCTGACGTGACGCGCGAGCGCGGCATCGACGGCAGGTCCGGCAGGATCCCGCGCGCCCACGCGTCGCACGGACGCGCCGCGAGCGCGTCGGCAAGCTCCGGGATCGCTGCGAGCAGCCGCACGCTCGGGGCGATCTGAAAGTCCGCCGCGTTCGGCTGCTCGCCGCCGATCGTGCCGTCGGCGAGCAGTGCGTCGACGTGGTCGAGCGTCGCCGGCAGACCGGCGAGCGCGGCGCGGGCGCCGGCCTCGTTCGCGCCGACGCGCGCCGCCAGCACGCGGGCGACGGGCGCGTTGGCGATCGCCACCGCACGCGGCAGCGGCAGTCTGGCGATGTCGCGCGCGAGCCACGTGCGCAGGTCGGTGTCGTGCGCGAGCGCGTAGCGGGCGATCCGTCGCGGCACGCCCTGCAGATCGGCCTCGCCCCACCGCTCGGCCTGCTCGACGGCGGCCCGCCGCGCCGGGTCGGACGGGTAGAGCGGCGGTTCCGGGACGGCCCGGTCGAGCGCCTGCGCGACCTCCAGCGAGCCCTCGACGCGGCGGCCCCCGAGCTTCATCGCCGGCACCGTGCCGCGACGGAAGCCGAGCAGCCACAGCAGCAGCGGGTGCATGCCCGGCAGCAGATCGACGGCCTTCGTCTCGACGCCCTTGTACGCCAGCATCAGGCGCGCGCTGTGGCCGGGGTTCGAGATCGAGAGGGTGTACAGCGTCGCTCGCATCCGCGCGACATTACTCCGGTCCCCTGCTCGCGATGCCGGTTCTCGGTGGATCGGCACGGGAGAGGGCGGGGCCGTGGGCCTCTCCCGTACCGGTCGCCCTCGCTCCATCCGACGGGGGAGGGAAGTTCCCCAATCCGTAACAGCTTTCTTGACGATCGCGTGGGGGCGTGTTTCCCTGGCGTCCTCGACGACCTCGAAAGGACCCGGGACCGTGGACTCAACACTGGCGCAGTTCAGCGAGACGACCTCGACGGACGCGTTCACGCTGCAGAACTCGAAGCTGCTGAAGGTCCGCCTGGAAGCGGTGACGATCCAGGCGAAGATCGGCTCGATGGTCGCCTACCAGGGCGACGTGAAGTTCGAGCATGCCGGCTCGGGCGGCATGAGCCGGATGCTGAAGAAGGCCGTCAGCGGCGAGGGCGCTGAGCTGATGAAGGTGACCGGCCACGGCGAGGTCTTCCTCGCCGACGCCGCGCAGGACATCCACCTGATCCACCTCGAGGACGACAAGATCACGTGCAACGGCGCGCACGTGCTCGCGTTCGACGCCGGCATCGACTGGGACATCGAGCGCGTCAAGGACGCCGGCTCGGCGGTCGCGGGCGGAATGACGAACCTGTCGCTGAAGGGCACCGGCTGGGTAGCCGTCGTGACCGACGGGCCGCCGGTGCGGCTCGACGTCGAGACGGCGCCGACGTTCGCCGACGCGCAGGCCGCGATCGTCTGGTCCTCGGGCGTCTCGACGTCGGTCAAGACCGACGTCAACCTCAAGAGCCTGATCGGCAAGTCCTCCGGGGAGACGCTCCAGATCGCCTTCTCCGGCGCCGGCTGGGTGCTGATCCAGCCGTCCGAGGGCGTCCCCGCCGGCAGCCCGCTCGCCGGTGGCATCGGCAAGATGCTGCGCGGGTAGGCGCGTGTCGTGGAGGCGTCGCACGCGGTGTGGCGCCTCCGTTCACTTCAGTTCGTGAAGTCTTGCGGTATCCTGGGAGGTATGTCGTACGATGACAGCTGTCCCGTCTGCCGTACCGCCGAGATCGTCTGCGGGAAGTGGACGCTCCTGATCATCCGTGACCTCGCCGAAGGGCGGTCGCGCTTCGGCGAGCTGGAGCGCTCGCTCCGCGGCATCAGCCCGCGCACCCTCTCGCTGCGCCTGCGCGCATTGGAGGAGGAGGGCATCGTCGAGCGCCAGACGTTCCCCGAGGTGCCGCCGCGCGTCGAGTACGCGCTGACCGAGAAGGGCCGCGCGCTCGTCCCGCTGATCGAGGACATGCGCTCCTACGGGACCCGCTGGCTCGGCGCGGACGGCGACTGCTCCTCGGCCGGGCCGTGCGCGCCGGACGCCGTCGAGGCCGACGCGCCGCCCGCCGCCGTCGCGGCTGCGTAGCGAGCGAGTCCGCGCCCGCATCCTGCAAGCGCGCGTGCGCCGGCAGGACCGCTCCGGCACCCGGCGAATCGCTGGTGCATGCGCAATCGCACGCTCCACCAGCTGCTCCAGGCGTTCACCGAGGACTCGGGCCTGCAGCTCGCTGCGGAGACGGCGCGCGGTGCCGAGATCCCGTTCGAGGTGATCGAGGAGCCCGGCGCTCGCAGCGCGCTCTACTGCTATCGGCCGCTCACCGGCAACTTCATCCGCTCGCGGATGGGGATCCTCGACCGGCTGCCGAGCTACCTGCCGGCCGCGCGCGCGATCGCCGCGATCGAGGGCATCGACGCCTACCTGCGCGCCCGCGGCGAGCCGCGGATACCGCCGGACGAGCGCGAGCGGGCCGACGCGGTCCTGCGCTCGTTCCTGTCCGCCGTCTACGCCGAGTCGAGCGAGTTCGGCTTCCAGCCCGAGCGCTTCGCCGCCGCCTACACGGAGCTGGAGACCGCGCTCTACGAGGGCCGTCAGGTCGCGCTCGTGCTCGCGCCGCTGCTCGGGCTCGCGCTCGAGTCCGACGAGGTCCCGCTCGGCGAGGGGCTCGCGCTCGTGCGCGGCGAGACGCTGCCCGACGCGCCGCCGGAGGCCGTGTGGTCGACGCCCGGCGAGGTCGAGCACGGCACCGTGCTCGCCGTCCTGACGCTGGAGGGCGAGCGCCTCGCCGGCCCGCCGCTGTCGACCGCGCGCGCTCGCTTCCGCCGGCTGCTGAGCGCGCTGCGGCTGTTCGACGAGGGCTCCTACGCGCTCGGTCCGCTCGCCTGGGCGCAGCTCGACGGCGGCCCGTGGCAGGTCGCGCCGCTCGGCGGCAGCGGCCGTGCGCGCGGCCGCACCGCGCTGACCGCCGACCAGGAGGACGAGCTGCGCGCCTTCTGCAGCCTCGTCGCGCGCCGCACCCCGCGTGCGGGCGAGGTCGCCTGGGCACTCGCCCGCTTCGAGATGGCGCGCGAGCGGCTGTCGCCGTTCGAGGCGCTGACCGACGACCTGCTCGCGCTGCGCGCGCTGCTGGAGCCCGAGGGCGCCGAGAGCGGCCGCCTCGCGCAGCGGCTCGCGGTCATCTGCGGGCTGCCCGAGGAGCGCGGGGCGCTCGCCGAGCGGGTCGCGCGCGCGGTCACGCTGGAGCGCACCGTGATCGGCGGTCTGGCGCAGCCCGAGGGCAGCGCCGAGGGGCTGCTCGATGAGCTGTCCGGCCACCTGCGCGCGCTGCTGCGCGACATACTCTGCGGCCACCTCGACTCGGACGTGCGCACGCTCGCGGACGAGCTGCTGGCCGAGGCCGCGGCCGAGCCGCTCGCCTCCTAGGCCGGCGCCGCGGCCGGGGCGCCGACGCCGACGCCGTCCGGCAGGACCGTCGCCGACCACGCGAGCGTCAGCTCCGCGCGTGGCGCGATCCGCAGCGCGGTGTCGTTCTCGATCGCCGCTGCGAGCCCGGTGGTCGGATGGCTGGAGGACGGTTCGAGGCCGACGACGTACGCCTCGCCGTGCCACGGCCAGCCGGTGCTCGCACCCAGCTCCTGCCACACCCACAGGTACGGCAGCACGTTGACGTCCCAGTCGAGCCGGAAGCCCGGTCTGCCGGCGGCGCCGATCTCGCACCAGCCGTCGGCGAGGCCGGTCAGGTAGAGCAGCTCGCTCGGCTCGCCGCGGGCGGGGACGCGCGAGAGGTCGATCGTGCCGCCGCCGGGCGCGGAGGCGTGCGGCCAGGCGAAGGAGGTCGGTGCGCCGGCGTCGTCGCGGTCGATCGCGATGCGCCGCCCGGTCGGCCCGACCGGGTCGGGATGGGGGAGGACCTGCGCGCCGTCGGGGACGCGGATCCGCATCCCCGGCTCCAGGAACGGCGGGCCGAAGACGACGTGCTGGCCCCACATCGCGCGCTGCTCGACGTCGCTCTCGTTGACGAGGCGCTGCTCGATCCGCAGCCGCGACTCGCCGCTGCGCAGCGACATCGTGCGCTCCAGCAGCAGCGGCAGGCGGCGCAGCCGCACGCGGAAACGGACCGCGATCTCGCTCGGCGTGTCGGCGACGATCTCGTGGTCCCACGGCACGAGGTGGACCTCGCCGTGCTGGCCGAACGCGGCGCCGCCGTGGCCCGACGGCGCGCCGGCGCTCGGCAGCACCTCCTGCCAGCCGCCGTGGTACCAGTCGAGGAACGTCGCGACGTCGTCGGCCGCGCTGGCCGGGCGGCGCGCGGGGTTCGCGAGCGGCGCAGGGCGCGCCCAGCAGAAGTCGAGGTCGAGCGGCTTGTACAGCAGCTCGATCACGTCGGCGCCCTTGCCGGCGAGCACCGAGACGCGCAGCAGCTCGTTCTCCAGCGCGACGAGCGCCATCCCCTCGACGCTCGACTCGGAGATCCGCGCGCCGTGGTTGCGGCGGGTGCGGTGGAGCTGGGCCGTCACGCGGCCGCCGTCGTCGCCGTCGTCGTGCGGGCGTGCGCGAGCGCATCCGCCCAACGCCGCGCGCGGCGCGTCAGCTCGGCAGCGTCGCCTGCCTCGACGGCGCTCGACGGGGCGAGGTCGCCGCCGGCGCCGACCGTCACGGCTCCCGCCGCGAGCCAGGCGCCGATGTTGTCCGCAGTCACGCCGCCGGAGGGCATGAACGCGAGTCGCGGGAACGGCGCGCGCAGCGCCTTCAGCAGCTCGATCCCCCCGAGGCTGGCGGGGAACAGCTTCAGCAGCTCGCAGCGGCGCGCGGCGGTCGCGACCTCGGTCGGCGTGAAGACCCCCGGGATCGCGGGCACGCCGGCCTCGTCCGCGACCTCGATCGCGGCGTCGCAGACGTGCGGGCTGACGAGGTAGCGCGCCCCGGCCGCGACCGCCTCACGTGCCTGCGTCTCGGTCTCGATCGTTCCGGCGCCGACCAGCAGCCGCTCGTCGCCCGCCAGCTCAGCGATCGCGGCCGCCGCGTCCGGCACGGTGTACGTGACCTCGATCGCCGTCACGCCGCCGTCAGCGAGCGCGCGGGCGGCGGCCACGACCTGCTCGGGCGCGGGCGCGCGCATCACGGCGACGATCCCGCGCGCGCGCAGGGCGGCGAGCGTCTCGGTCCCGGCGTTCGTCGCGGGGCTCATCGCACGACCTCCTCGGGTGCGTCGAGGCGTGCCAGCTCGGCACGCGTGGGAAGCGCCTCCCAGTCGCCGCGCGTGGTGCACGCGGCGGCGCCGCACGTGGCGGCGGTGCGGAGGCGGACGGCGAGCGGCGCGCCGGCGAGCAGCTCGGCGAGATAGCCGGCGGCGAACGCGTCGCCGGCGCCGACGGGGTCGACCGGCACGATCGGGACCGGCGCGACCGGATGCGTCCCCTCGGCGGTGACGGCGAGCGCGCCGTCGGCGCCGAGCTTGACGACCACGACGCGGGCGGCGGCGGCCTCGCCGCTTGCGCCGGCCCCGCGCAGCCAGGCGCCGAGCGCGGCGGGGTCGCCGGGCCAGCCGAGCGCCTGCGCCTCGTCGTGGCCGACGAAGACGTGGTCGGCGAGCGCGGCGAGCGCGAGCAGCTCGGGCGCGGCGTCCGCGGGCGCCCACAGCTTGGAGCGGTAGTTGACGTCGAACGAGACCGGCACGCCCGCCTCGCGCGCGATCGCGACGGCGGCGTGGACGGTCTCCCGCGCGCTCGGCGACAGCGCGGGCGTGATCCCCGTCAGGTGCAGGACGCCGGCGCCGGCGATCAGCTCGCGGTCGAGGTCGCCGGGGCGCAGGCGCGCGCCCGGGCCGCCGGCGCGGTAGTAGGAGACGCGGGCGCTCGTGGCGCTCGGCCGCTCCTTCAGCATCAGGCTCGTGGGGACCTCGGGGTCGACCGTCGCCGCGACGCGGACCCGTTCGGCGCGCAGCGTGCGCACGACCAGCTCGCCCAGCTCGTCGGCGCCGACGCGGCCGATCCACGTCGCGGGCGCGTCGAGCCGGCTGACGCCGATCGCCGTGTTCGACTCGGCGCCGCCGACCGCGAGCACCAGCTCGTGCGCGTGGCGCAGGCGCTCCGGCTCGCGGGTGGTCAGCAACGCGAGCGACTCGCCGAGCGTGACGAGGCCGGGGGTCTGCGGTGCGGGAAGCGGCATGGTCCGGTACTTTAGAACACCGTTCCAAACTGTGATGGCCGACTCCTCTCCCACACCCGCCGCCGCTTCCGCTCCCGCCCGCGCGACCGGCGAGACGAAGGCGCTCGTGAAGGCCGTCGCCGCGCTCGACGCGCTGCTGGAGCGGCCGGACGGCCTCGCGCTCGCCGAGCTGGCGCGCGCGACCGGCCTCTCGAAGCCGACGACGCACCGGCTGCTCGCCGGCCTGCTCGACGCCGGACTGGTGCGCTCCGCCGGCGACGGCCGCTACGCGCTCGGGTCGCGCTGCCTCGTGCTCGGCGCCGGCTTCCTGGCCGGGATCGACCTGCGGCGCGAGGCGCTGCCCACGCTGCACGAGCTGGCGGCCGAGACCGGCGAGACGTGCCACCTCGGCGTCCTCAGCGGGACCGAGGTCGTGTACATCGAGAAGGTCGACAGCCGCCACGCGATCCGGATGCACTCGCGCGTCGGCGCGACGGCGCCGGCGGTCAGCACCGGCCTCGGCCGCGCGCTCCTCTCGCGCGCGGACGCGGACGTCGTCGACGCGGTGCTCGCCGCGGCGGCCGGGCCGGACGGCCTGCTCCCGCAGCGCACGCCGCAGACGATCACCGATCCCGCCGCGCTGCGCGCGCTGCTCGCCGCCGCGCGCGAGGAGGGCGTCGCGATCGACGACGTGCAGAACGAGCCGGGCATCCGCTGCGTCGCCGCGCCGATCCTCGACCACGCCGGTGTGACCGTCGCCGCACTCTCCGTCTCCGGGCCCGAGACCCGCATCACGCCCGCCGAGGCCCAGCGTCTCATCCCGCTCGTGCGCGAGGCCGCACGGACCGCGTCGCGCCGCCTCGGCCACGCCTGAACGACGCCACGCATCGGATTTGCAGCCGGAGCCGGTGCGCTGGTATGGTCGCCGCACCGGTAATTGGGGTGTTGAGTTTGCCGGTAGTTCAGGCACACCACAACAGGGGGTTCAGATGTTCATGCGCAAGCGCGGCCTTGTCGTGGCCGCGATCGCGGCAGCGTCGGCCGCGGCGACCGCGGGGCCGGCGTCGGCCTCGATGTCGCCCGATCCGTACTCGACCAGCTCGGGCACCGGATCGATCTCGACCACGTCGGCATTCGGCGCGTCGTCGTGCTCGTTCTCCAGCATCGCGGCATCGGGGACCGGGAACGCCGACGGGGCGAGTCTGACGATTTCCAGCTTCATCGCCGCCTGCAGAGGCGTCATCTCCGCGGCGAGATTGAACAAGGCGGAGACGGTGTCGATAAACAGAGGTGCCGTCACCGTCAACACGGGCAAGCTATTCACGACGCTCTTCGGCACGTGCCTATACGTCGGCACGCTCACCGGGACGATGCCGAACGGCGGGAACAGCGCCGTCGTCAGCGGGACGTTGAATCTGTTCAGAACGCTAAGCGGGCTCTGCTCGGCCACCAAGTCGGCGAGAAGAACGATAGTCCTGCCGGGGGTCTCGATAAGTTGGTGAGCGGCTGACCCGCCAGCTGAAGGTTGCCGCGGGCTCGTCGCCTGGGGTAGCATCGGCGATCCAGCATCCGGGGTGACGGAGGGGAAGATGAACGTGCGTGCGTGCGTGGCGGCGGCGATCGCCGCAGCGACGGTGGCAACTGGCAGTGGAACCGCGACGGCAGCGATCGCGCCGGACCCGTACGCCACGACGACGGGCACGGGCTCGATGGGGCAGGCGACAGGGCCTCCGTGGTCGTGCCCGGTGAGCGGCATCTCGGCGACTGGCACCGGCACCGGCACCGGTGCACAGTTGAGAGTCAGCGGCTACACGATCGGGACGTGCAGCGGCATCGTTGCCGCGGTCGCTCAGCCCGAGACGATCACGGTCAGCAGCGGGAACGTCACGGTCAACACGGCGCTCCTAGTCACGAACAGCCTTGGCGGAAGATGCCTGTACACCGGCAGACTCACGGGGACGATGGTGATCGGCGGCAACAGCGCGACCGTCACCGGCACGATGAACCTGGTCGCAACGCTATCCGGGATCTGCACTGGAACGTTCAGCATGAGAAGAACGTTCACGTTCCCCTTCGCCTCGATCAGCTGGTGACCGTGACGCTGAGCTGCGACTAGGCGGCCGGCGCCCGCACGCGGAAGAGCGGGACGGGATGGTCGACGCCGCGCAGGCGGCGGGCGGGGAGGGGTGACCAGGCCCAGCGGTCGGAGGCGGTCGCGGCGTCGCGCGTCGCTCCGGCGGCGACGACGCTGCCGGAGCGGGCGACGCCGGTGATGCGGCTGGCGAGGTTGACGGGGCTGCCGTACCAGTCGCCCGCACGGCCCAGCACGGGGCCGGTCGCGACGCCCGCGCGCAGGCGCGGGAACTCCTCGCCCTCCGCGTCGGCGGCGGCGACGATCTCCAGCGACGTGGCCAGCAGCGCGTCGGGGTCGGGCGAGACGAGCATCACCGCGTCGCCGATCGACTTGACGAGCCGCACCGGCGGCTGCGCGGCCTCGACCGCCAGCTCCGTCAGCCGGCCCGCGATCGCGCCCAGCTCCTCCGCCGGCACGCGCTCGCCGAGCTTCGTGAAGCCGACCAGGTCGGCGAACGCGATCGACATCTCGACCGCGCCGAGCACGCCGCCGCGCACCAGCTCCGCACGCCCGACGACGTCGGTCCGCAGCTGGTCGCGCAGGTGCATGTTGAGGATGTGTTGCATCACGACGCCGAGCTGCGGCCCCAGCTGCGCGCTCGCGGTCGCGTAGCGGTCGCTCAGCTCGCGCTCGCCGATCCCCGGCTCCAGGAACGTGTCGCGCACGAGCGGGCGCAGCGTCGCGGCCACCCGCGCCAGGCCTTCGCCGAGCACGCGCGAGACCTCGAGGATGCCCTGCTCGGACAGGCCCGCGGCGTGGAACGCCTTCAGCCGCGCCGCCGTCTCGATGTCGCTCTCGGTCAGCACGCGGTCGTCGGGATCGGGGCGCGGCAGGCCGAGCGCCTGCCGGTGGCGCAGGATCAGCTCGACCGGCAGCCCGACGCGCGCGGCGACCTCGCGCGGGGTGTACTCCTCGGTCCCGAGCATCCGCTCGACCTGCAGCAGCGCGAGGCGGTCCTCGGCGGCGGCGCGACGCAGCTCGGGCAGCGGGACGCCCTCGGCGACCAGGCGGTCGAGCAGCGCGATCCGCTCGGCGCGCGCCTGCGCGTCGTCGTCGAGCCCCTCGAGCAGCCCCTCGGCGGCGTAGTCCGTCCCGTCCATCCGGCCTCGCAGACTAATGACTACGCTCCTGCGCGTGGAGATCGTCCAGACGCCGCTGGCGCTCGACCTGCTCGTCGTCTTCGTCGGCGCGATCAGCGGCGGGCTCGTCGCGGTCGTGCGCGGCTACGACGTCGCCGGGGTCGTCTCGCTCGCGATCGCGACCGGGATCGGCGGCAGCATGCTGCGCGACGTGCTGCTCAACCAGCTGCCGGTCGCGCTCGACAATCCCTGGTACCTCGCGACCGCGCTCGGCGGCGCGACGCTCGTCTTCTTCTTCGCCGGCACGCTGCAACGGATGGGCGCGGTCGTGCTGATCGCCGACGCGCTCCTGCTCGGCCTCTACGGCATCGTCGGCGCGGAGAAGGCGATCGCGAACGGGCTCGAGCTGCTGCCGGCGATCCTGCTCGGCCTGATCACCACGATCGGCGGCGGCGCGCTGCGCGACGTCCTCACCGGCCGCACCCCGGAGGTCTTCGAGAAGGGCGAGCTGTACGCGATCGCGGCGCTCGCGGGCGTGCTCGTCTTCGTCGGGCTCGACAGACTCGACGTGTCGCTGACGATCGCCGTCGTCGCCGGCACGGCGGTCACGTTCGCGACGCGGATCGGCGCGTGGCGACGGGGCTGGACGGCGCCGACCGCGATCGCGGCCGACGAGGCGCTGCTCGCGCGCCTGCAGACGGTCCGCAGAGCGCGCGGCGAGGGCGAGACGGAGGAGCGCGCGCGCCGCAGGCGGCGCTACCGCCGCGGCTCCTGAGCGGCGCCGGCGCCCGCGCCGGCGCCTGCGTCGACGTCGAACAGGAAGCGGTGGATCCGCACCAGCCCGCCGGCGTCGTGGACGTCCTCGTCGAGGTGCGGGACGAGCAGCAGCGGGACGCCGGCGCCGAGCCGCTCGGCGAGGTGCGCGACGTTCTCGCGGTCGCGCACGGCGAGCGCGTGCTCGTCGGCGAAGCAGTCGGCGACGCGGCGCGCGAGCGCGCCGGAGATGCCGGCCTCGGCGACCAGCCGAGCGGCGAGGTCGCCGCCGTCCTGCTCGCCGAGGTGGTCGTCGTGGACGCGGTTGACGATCGCGCCGCCGAAGCCCATCCGCGCCGACTTCAGCTTGCGGTGGAAGTAGATCGCCTCGTCGATCGGCTCGCGCTCGGGCGACGTGACGAGCAGGAAGCGCGTCGCCGGGTCGTGCAGCAGCGCGTCGACCTGCGCGGCGCGCGCTCTGAAGCCCTCCAGCAGCCCGCCGAGCAGGCGGAAGAAGGTCGACAGGTCGGTCAGCAGGTCGACGCCGGTGATCCGCTTGAGCACGCTCAGCGCGACGCCGGTCCCGCGGCCGAGCAGCTTCATCCCGACGCCGGACGGCCTCAGCAGCGCCTGCAGCGCGCGGCCCTCGAAGAACTGCGTCAGCCGGTCGGGGGCGTCGAGGAAGTCGAGCGCGTTGCGCGACGGCGGCGTGTCGAGCACGAGCAGGTCGAACTCGCCGCTCGCCGCGAGGTCGTGCAGCTTCGCGATCGCGGTGAACTCCTGCGAGCCCGCGACGGCGCCGGACAGCTCGCGGTAGATGCGGTTGGCGAGGATCTCCTCGCGCGTGCGGTCGTCGGGCGCGAGCCGCTCGATCAGGTCGTCGAAGGTGCGCTTGGCGTCGAGCTGGAGCGCCCACAGCTCGCCGTCGAGCGGGAGGCCGGCGGCGGCGAACGCGGCCGGCTCGACACGGTGCGGCTCGTTGCCGAGCGCGTCGAGCCCGAGCGCGTTCGCGAGCCGCTGCGCCGGATCGATCGTGACGACGCAGACCTTCAGCCCGCGCGCCGCCATCCCGGTCGCGATCGCGGCCGACGTCGTCGTCTTGCCGACGCCGCCCGAGCCGCCGCAGATGCAGACGCGCGTGCCGTCGAGCAGCGCGGCGACGCCCGTCACAGCAGCACGTCCAGGTGCGTCGCGAGCGCGTCGAGCCCGTCGCGGTCGACCGACGGCGCGAACAGGTACGGCAGCTCCAGCGGGTCGCTCGCGAGCCCGAGCGCGAGCCGCTGCACCTGCGCCCGCTGGGCGCGTGCGCGGACGTGCTCGGAGCGCGCCGACTCCAGCGCCACGCGCACGAGCGGGCTCGCGCCGCCGGCCTGCTCGGCGGCGCGGGCGACGGTCGCCGCCTGCCGCGGCCCGAGCCGGTCGGGCACGAGCGCGTTGACGATCGTCTGCGCCAGCTCGATCCCCAGCTCGTCGCGCAGCCGCTGCTGGAGCGACAGCGTCTCGTTGACCGGCATCTCCTCCGCCAGCGCGACGGCGACGACGCCGGTGAACGACGGGTCGGTGAAGCTCTCGTCGAGCGCGCGGCCCTGGCTGGCGATCGGGCCGACCTTCGCGATCTCGGCGAACGTGCGCGGGGTCTTCAGCGCGCCGACGCCGTGGCCGGTCGCGGCGGCGTCGACGATCACGAGGTCGTACGGCTCGCCGCCGGGCGTGCGGCGCTGCGGCTGCGCCAGCTCCCATGCCTTCCCGAGCGCGAGCAGCTCGCGCATCCCCGGCGTCGCGGAGACGAAGCCGTGGAAGGTGCGCGAGCCGGCGAGCAGGTCGCCGAACGGCCCGGCGCGCTGGACGAGGTACTCCTCCAGCGCGTGCTGCGGCTCGATCGAGATCGCGAACAGGTTCTCCTCCAGCTGCAGCTCGCGCGCGCCGCTGGAGCCGTCCGCGTGACCGAACGCGACCGCCGCGCGGTCCTGCCCCGTCAGCTCCGCGACGATCGTGCGCAGCCCGCGCCGCGCGGCGGCGATCCCGAGGGCGATCGCAACGGTCGACTTGCCGACGCCCCCCTTTCCGGTGACGTAGAGCAGGCGCTTGTCGGCGAGACCGGGCACGCGCACGTCAGCCTAGACCTTCGCGCGGAGGAGGAAAGCCCGGCCTGACTGCGAATAGAGGCGCGTATGGGTTTCCCGACGCATCGGAGTCACCAGTGACCGGCACGGCCAAGGTCATCGCCTTCGCCAATCAGAAGGGCGGCGTCGCGAAGACCACCACGACGCTCAACCTCGCCGTGGCCTTCTCCGAAGAGGGCCATCGCGTGCTCTGCTGCGACATGGACCCGCAGGGCAATCTGACGATGTCCCAGGGCATCGACCCCGACACGGTCGAGACGTCGATGTACGACGTGCTCGTCCATCACACCTCGATCCGCCAGGTCATCCGCCGCCGCGAGATCGACGTCGCGTGCGCGTCGATCGACCTCGCCGGCGCCGAGATCGCGATGTCGACGCAGATCGGCCGCGAACGCTCGCTGGAGAAGGCGTTTCGTGAGATCAAGGACGACTACGACTTCATCTTCATCGACACGCCGCCCAGCCTCGGGCTGCTGACGATCAACGCTCTGACGGCCGCTGACAAGGTGATCGTCCCCGTGCAGTGCGAGTATCTGTCGATGCGGGGGCTTCTCCAGCTCCAGAACACGCTCAAGATGATCCGCGAGAACCTCAATCCCGACGTCGACATCGAAGGCATCCTGCCGACGCTCGTCGACACCCGGACCCTCCATGCCAAGGAGGCGATCGAGCTGCTCGAGGAGAACTTCGGCGAGCGTGTGTTCGCGTCGCGGATCCGCAAGACGGTCCGTTTCGCCGAGGCGCCCGTGCAGGGCATGTCCGTGCTGAAGTACGAGCCTGACGGCATGGCGGCCCACGCCTATCGGCAGCTCGCGAAGGAGGTCCTCGACAATGGCGGCAAGTAGACGCGCGAGCATGAGGGAAGGCCCCCTCGCGGCACTCTTCCGGAGAACGGAGGAAGAGGGCGTCGAGGGGACTCCGGCCGCTGCGCCGGAGCAGCGCGCGACGGAGCCGGCCACGCCGGCGGCCGCCGCGACCCCGTCCGCTCCCGCCGAGCCCGCTGAGCCCGCGCCCGTCGAGGAGCGCCCGCATCCGTCGCTGCGCAGCGACGTCGTGCCGCCGCCCGTCGAGGAGCCGGTCGTGCCGCCGTCGCCGCAGGAGCGGCTGCGTCAGGCATTCTCCGCCGACATCCCCGAGAACATCATGGAGCCGGTCTCCTCGCAGCCGCCGCGTGACGTCTACGCGCGCGGTGAGGACGGGCAGGGCCTGCCGTCCGGCGCGTACAGCGCGAGCCGCGCGAGCGGCCCGGTGCTGCGCGTCGTCGGCGTCGGCGGCGGCGGCGTCAACGCCGTCAACCGGATGGTCGAGGCCGAGGTCAACGGCGTCGAGTTCCTCGCCGTCAACACCGACCTGCAGTCGCTGCAGCAGTCGGCCGCGCACCTGACCCTCCACATCGGCGCGAACGTCACGCGCGGGCTCGGCTCCGGCTCGGACCCGTCGCTCGGTCGCCAGGCGGCGATGGAGGAGTACGACAAGATCAAGGCGCTCCTCAAGGGCTCCGACATGATCTTCATCACCGCCGGCGAGGGCGGCGGCACCGGCACCGGCGCCGCTCCGGTCGTCGCGCGGATCGCGCGCGAGCTGGGCGCGCTGACCGTCGGCATCGTCACGAAGCCGTTCGGCTTCGAGGGCACGCGCCGCAGAGAGCAGGCCGACGAGGGCGTCGAGGCGCTCGCCGCCGAGGTCGACACGCTGATCGTCGTGCCGAACAACCGGCTGCTGTCGGTGCTCGACCGCGGCACGTCGATGGTCGAGGCGTTCCGCGTCGCCGACGACGTGCTGCGCCAGGGCGTCCAGGGCATCTCGGACCTCGTCACGCTGCCGGGGCTGATCAACCTCGACTTCGCCGACGTGCGGACGATCATGGCCGACGCCGGCAACGCGCTGCTCGGGATCGGCATGGGGACGGGCGAGCGGCGCGCGATCGACGCCGCCGAGCAGGCCGTCGCCTCGCCGCTGCTGGAGACCAGCATGGAGGGCGCGCGCTCGATCCTGCTGTCGATCACCGGCGGGCGCGACCTGTCGCTGTGGGAGGTCAACGAGGCCGCCAAGGCAGTGTCTGAAGCGGCCCATCCGGACGCGAACATCATCTTCGGCGCGATGGTCGACGAGAAGCTCGACGACCAGGTGTGGGTGACGGTGGTCGCGACCGGCTACGGCGAGCCGCGCGCGCAGCGCCCGGCGCGCGAGGAGCGCGGCGCCGACATCGGCAAGCCGCGCGACGAGTACCGCGGGCGCTTCGCGGCCGACCCGGCCGGCGAGGTGCGGGCGGCGCGCGTCAGCGAGCCGCGTCGCGAGCGCGCACCGGTGTCGACGCCGTCGCCGTCGCCGTCGCGCGAGCGCTCGCGCGACCGCGGCGAGCTCGACGTGCCCGAGTTCATCCCTCACCGCTAGCGCCGGACCCGCCACAGATGGCATCCTCCCGGCCGTGACCACGACCACGGCCGGGAAGGACTCCTCGCGCGGCTCGCGCGGCGTCGTCGCCGCGGGCCATCCCCTGAGCGCCGCGGCCGGCGCCGACGCCCTGCGGGACGGCGGCAACGCCGTCGACGCCGCGCTGGCGGCGATGCTGACGTCGTTCGCGGCCGAGCCGCTGCTGACCGGCCTCGGCGCCGGCGGCTACATGCTCGTCGTGCCGCCGCACGGCAGCCCGCAGCTGCTCGACTTCTTCGTCGAGGTGCCGGGCCGCGGTGCCGACCACGCCGCGCGCGCCGAGCTGGTGCCGGTCAGCGTCTCGTTCGGCGACGCGGTGCAGGTCTTCAATGCCGGCGCCGCCGCCGTCGGCACGTACGGCATGCCGCGCGGGATCTGCGACGCGGCGGAGCGCTTCGGGCGGCTGCCGCTGACCGAGCTGGCCGCGCCCGCGGCTGCGCTCGCGCGCGACGGCGTGCCGCTCAGCGCCGAGCAGGCGTACATCGTCGAGATCCTCGAGGGGATATGCCGCCTGACGCCGGAGTGCGAGGAGATCTTCGCGCCCGGAGGGCGGCTGCTGCGCGAGGGCGACGCGGTCGTGCAGCCGGAGCTGGCGGCGACGCTGGAGCTGTTGGCACAGGAGGGCGCGCGGCCGTTCTACGAGGGCGAGATCGCCGCCGCCGTGACGGCGCTGCTGGGAGAGCAGGGCGGCCTGCTGACGCGCGCCGACCTGGCCGCCTACGAGACGGTCACGCGGACGCCGGTGCGCGTCGCCTACCGCGGGCGCGAGGTCGTCTCCAACCCGCCGCCGTCGGCCGGCGGCACGCTGATCGGGTACGCGCTGGCGCTGCTGGAGCGGACGTGCGGCTCGCCGAGCCCCGAGCAGCTCGTAACGGCGATGGGCGCCGCGCAGGACGAGCGCACGCCCGCGTTCCTCGATGGGCTCGCGCAGGACGGCTTCCTCGATCGCTTCCTCGCGTCGAGACTCGGCTCGACGACGCACATCTCGGTGCTCGACGCCGACGGCGGCGCGTGCAGCGTCACCTGCTCCAACGGCGAGGGCGCCGGCCTGATCGCGCCCGGCACCGGCATCCACCTCAACAACATGCTCGGCGAGCAGGACCTCAACCCGCTCGGCTTCCACCGCTTCCCGCCCGGCCGCCGCCTGCCGAGCATGATGGCGCCGACGGTCGTGCTGCGCGACGGGCGACCGGAGCTGGTGCTCGGCTCCGCCGGCTCCAACCGCATCCGCTCCGCGATCCTCCAGACGATCGTGGCGGTCGTCGACCACGGGCTCGCCGCCGACGCGGCGGTGCAGGCGCCACGGCTGCACTACGAGGACGGGATCGTCTACGCCGAGCCGGGCGCGGAGACCGCGGCGCTGGAGGCGGCCGGTCGCACGATCGCCCGCTTCAGAGCGCGCAACCTCTTCTTCGGCGGCGTGCAGGCGGTCGAGCGCGACGCCGAGACGGGCGTCCTGTCCGGCGGCGGCGACCCGCGGCGCGGCGGAGCGGCGGTCATCGCATGAGACGGCTCGCGCTGAGCGCGCTGGTCGCGGTCGCGGCGCTGGCCGGCGCCGGCTGCGGCGGCGACTACTCGGACCTGATCGCGGTCAGACGCAGCGGCTCGCTCCCGGACGCGCGCGTCGACCTCGTCGTCAACGGCGGCGGCAGCGCGACCTGCGACGGCGGGGAGGAGCAGGATCTGCGGCCGAGACTGCTGCTCGACGCGCGCGACATCGTCAGAGAGCTGGCGCCGGAGATGGAGCAGAGCCGCGTGCTGCCGAGAGCGCCGAACTCGCTGCTGCGCTACGACGTCGTGACGGCCGACGGCGAGATCACGTTCAGCGACACCGACGGCGTGCGCGACCCCGACCTCGGGCGGCTCGTGCAGTTCGTCCGCAGAGCAGCGCAGGAGGTCTGCGGGCTCGACCGCTGAGCGGGCGCGAGCCGCGCCCGGGCGGTCAGCCCTGCCCGCCCTCCTCGGCGGCCTGCGCGGTGCCGCGCCAGTTGCCCGCGACCTCGTTGAGCGGGTCGCCGGGCGAGTCCTCGTGCGGACGGGCGCCCGGCACGCCGCGGTCGGCGCGCTTGCGCTCCCAGTCCTTGCGCGCCTCGTCGATGTCGTGCCCGACGCGGTCGGACTCGCGTCTCAGCCTGCGCAGCTCGTCGTCGAGCAGCCGCTCGCGGGCGTGGATGCCAGCCTCGTCGTCGGGGCTGCGGTCGATGTCTCTGATGTCCGGGGCCATGCGACCGTGGTACCCGGGCGAGAATCAGGTGAAGCGGACCTTGCCGTTCGATCTCGCGCGTGCCTGGGCGCGCGTGACGAACTCGAGCCGCTTCATCGCGGCGCGGAAGAGGCGCGTGACGAGCCGCAGCCGCGCGTTCTCGGAGCGCAGGTCGAGCAGGCCCTGCTTCGCGTCGTGGCCGAAGTCGACCGTCGCGGCCATCGCGTAGGCGCCCATCTCCGACAGCTCGGCCGTGTCAGGCCGTCTGTCGGTCGCGCGCTCGACCAGCTCCGCGTACGTCTCGCGCGCGAGCGCGGCGGCGGCGCCGTCGAGCACGTCCTCGCGGTCGTGGAGGAACTCGACCGTCCCGGCAGGGTACGGCAGCCGCTCCTCGCGCTCGACGATCCGGAACGGCCGCGTCCCGCGCGCCAGCAGGTTCAGCCTGCCGTCGTCCATCCGTTCGAGCACCTCGGTGATCTCGCACGCGCAGCCGACCGGTCGCAGGCCGTCGTCGGAGAGCCAGACGACGCCGAACTCGGTGCCGCGCTGGAGGCACAGCTCCATCATCGTCTTGTAGCGCTCCTCGAAGATGTGGAGCGGGACGATCTCGCCCGGGAGGGCGACGATGCCGAGCGGGAAGAGGGGGAACTCCCGTACGAGCCGGTCCGGCATGGACGGGAGTCTAGGACCTCGCGGCTACTCGACGACGAGCAGCGCCGCGCGCGGCGGCCCGCACGCGCCGACGCGCAGTCGCATCCGCACGCCGAAGACGTCCGCGGGGCGCACGGTCACGTGCAGCGGCTCGTCCTCGCCGCCGGCCGCGTGCATGATCGCGGCGCCGAGCGGCTCGGCGCCGGGGGCCTCGGCGTCGGCGGCGCACAGCAGCTCGGCGACAGGACGGCCGACGGCCGCGGCGGCGTCGACCCCGAGCAGCTGCGCGGCGGCGTCGGAGAGGGTCTGGACCGCGAGCGTGCGGTCGACGAGCAGGAAGGCGTCGCCCGGCGCGGGCGCGAGGTCGGCGGGCGCCTCGACCAGGATGCCGAGACCGCACGTCTCGCAGCCGCGTGAGAACGGCGGTGGGACGTGTCCGTGCGGTGATGGGGAGCCGCAGCGGCCGCAGAACCAGCGGTGCGGACGCGCGGCCTCGGCAGTTGAGGGGACGAGTTGGAGATGGGCGCGGGACGAGCTCATGGGGGTTCGGAGGGTCGTCGCGCGGACCGGCGCGCTTCCCCCCTTCGAGTTGCCAGGGGGGAGGCGCGGCGCGCGCGGCGACATGACTGCGAACACCCGGACCGGCCCCTGTCTCGGAGGAGCACCAATGCTGAGCGCCACCAACCTCTTCGCCGAGGTCGACGACCACGATCACGACGCGATAGCGCGCGACCTCCACGCCGCGATCCTCCGTGGCGGCGAGCTGACCGGCACCGACGCCGAGGCCGAGCGCACGCGCGGCAGCCATGCGCTGATGTGCGCCGCAGGCGAGCTGCTGACGGAGGTCGCGCTGGTGTCGCAGGTGTTCGAGCGCGAGCTGCTGCGACGGCCGGCGCCGACGGACACCGAGCTGCGGGAGCCGAGCGAGCGACTGCGCGACACGAGCGCCGCGGCGGCGCGACTGCTGTGGCGCGCGCTGGAGGCGCACCCGCGCAACACCTACCAGCTCGACGCCGGCCGCGACGGGGTCGCCCGCGTCGCCGGCGCGGTCCTGAGCGGCGACTCCGAGCGGCTGGGGCTGCCGCCGCGCGGGCCGGTCACGATCGCGCGCGGCGCCGTCGGCGAGCTGTTCGACGCGCTCTCGTGCGAGCCGGACGACCCCGCGATGGTGCCGGTGCACCTCGCCACCTCGCTCGGTTACGTCGTCTCGCTCTACATGCTGGCCACGACACTGACCGGGCGCACGATGTCAGTACTCTGACCCGCTCGCGAATGTTCGAGGGTCTTCGACCCGAAAAGTCGCAGGGGGGAACGCGCCAGCTTCGCCCGACACACCGGCAGCAGCGTTCTTCCCAGTCCACCCCCTTTCCGAAACAGGTGCCTCCGCCGATGTCACTCCGCCTGCAGCGCCGCGCGCTGATCGTCACCCTTGCCGCACTCGCGAGTCTCCTCTTCGCCGTGAGCGCCGCGCGCGCCGCGGGCACGCCGGACATCTCGGCGACGATCACCTCTCAGACGATTTTGCATGGTTCAACGGTCCCGGTCACCGTGACGGCGAGAAATCCCGCCGGGCAGCCGTACGGCTACAACCTCAGCTACCGCGTCGTGCTGCCTCCCGGCGTGACCTACGCGGGCGGCGCGGAGACGGCGCCGAGACAGATCAGCGGGCCCGGAGTGGGCGAGACGACGCTGCTCTTCCGCAACGTCTCGGACTTGTCGCCGAACGCGACCAACGTGCTGGCGTTCGACGTCACCTACAACACCGTGACGTACGACGTCGGCTCGACCTTCCCGATCAGAGCGCAAGCGTTCGTCAACGACGCGCCGCGCTTCGTCCCGCAGTTCGACGCGGCAGGTCAGCCGGTCGGCTCCGGCGCGAGCTCCTACACCGGCTACAGCGCTGAAGTCACCGGCACGACGACGATCAACGCGATCGACGTCGAGAAGGACGAGCCGTCGCCTGAGGGCGAGATCCTCCGCGGCGTGCACGACCACCAGACCGTCTACACGGTCTCGGTCAGAAACAACGGCATCAGACCGACGACGGACGTGACGCTCGTCGACTTCGTGCCCGCCGGCCTCGAGTTCCTCGGCTGCGGCGGCCCCGGCGCCGACAACACGACGAACGCGCCGACCAACGCCGGCAGCGCGCAGGAGTACCCGGGCTCCGGCCCGATCGTCGTCGCGGCGTTGGCGCCGTGCACCGCGCCGCAGACCGTCGAGACCGTCAACGTCGATCCTGACGGCGCCGGACCGCTCCCGAGCGGCGTCTACACGCGCGTCGAGTGGGCTGTCGGCACGCTCGCCAACGGCGAGAGACGCGAGTTCAGATACCGTGCCGCCGTCCCGATCCGCGAGAACACGATGACGTGGACGGGCGCGACGCCGGCCAGAACCGGCCCGCAGGCGACCAACCTCGACAACAACTCCGGACCGGAGACGCGTGACGAGCAGGCGCTCGTCAACCACGCGACCGCGAGCGGCAGATACAACGACTCGCTCACGGTCAGAGACGAGACGACGCTGACGCGGACCGCCGAGGACTGGGTCGTGCACAAGAGCGCGTCCGGCGACGATCTGGTGCAGGGCGGGCTGACGACATGGACGCTCGAGTTCGAGACCTCCGAGTACCGCTCCGTCAGAGACGCCACCGTCACCGACACGCTGCCGAACGGCCTCTGCCCGCTCGGCGCGACGAACCTGACGAGAACGCCGAACGCGAGAGACGTCGAGTGCGATCCGGTCGGCGGGCTGCTGCCCACCGCGCCGTACACAGACGCGACCGAGAACGCCGACGGCACGTGGACGATCACGTGGAACAGCACCGACTTCCCAGCGCTGGCGCAGACCGGCGTCAGCGACAGATTCACGCTCAGATTCCCGACCCGCACGCGCTCGCACTACCAGTCGAACTACGAGCCGACGACGCCGATCCTGACGCGTGACGCGATCGACAACAGAGTCAGAACCGAGGGCACGGCCGTCGTCCGCTGCCTGCTGCCCGGCTCGCCGGACTGCACGACGCCGGGCGGCGCTGAGATCGCCCACGACGCCGGCTACGGCAGCGGCACGATCCTGCCTGACGCCAGCAGCGCCGGCCAGCAGTCCAGCAGCCCGAGAATCGTCAAGCTCGTGGCCGCGTCGGGCATCGACTGCGCGCTTGCGACGTACGTCAGAACGGTCCCCGTCTACCACCCGGGCGACCGCGTCTGCTGGAAGGTGCGCGTCGACTTCCCGTCCGGCGTCGACACCTCGCCGCAGGCGATCCGCGACTTCCTGCCGCCGGGCGCGACGTTCGAGGCCACCAGCGACAGACCGTACGGCGCCAACAACGTCACCTCGACGCTCGACGCCTCCGCCGCCGCCGACGGCGTGCTTGCGTGGACGGTCACCGGCACGACCGTGCCGAGAGGCAGCCTCGTCTTCGAGCGCGTCTTCTCGACGATCGTGCGGCCGCCGAGAGCCGTCCACGGCGAGGTGCTCGGCAACCTGATGAAGTTCTCGTCGCTGAACACGGCGGGAGTCTCGGAGCCGCTGCGTGACTCGGTCGACATCAGACTCGAGACGCCGCTCGTGAGCCTGCTGAAGGGCGTCGCGAGAATCGAGCGCGGCGGCTCGCAGGTCGACGGGCCGCACGCCGCGAACAGAGACAACAGAACGGTCCAGGCGAGCGACAGAGTCACCTACCGGATCGACATCTCCAACACCGGCAGCCAGGACGCGACCGACGTCGAGGTCTGGGACGTGCTGCCGTTCAGAGAGTACGACTGCATGCTTCCCGGCGTCGCTGCGATCAGCAACGGCGGCGCGTGCGTCGACGGCGGCATCGGCGCCGACAGAATCAGATGGAGCGGTCTGACCGTTCCGGCCGGCGGTTCGCTCACGCTCACGTACACCGCGACGGTGCCGGTCGACATCGGCGCTGCGCGCAACCTCGTCAACACCGCCGGCGTGCGCCAGTTCATCGGCGTCTCGAACACCGGCGACCCGCTCAACAACGTCGTCTACATCCCGTCGAGCAACATCGACCCGGCGCAGGAGCCGAACGCGAACACACAGGCGGCGAGAGACCCGAGCAACGTCGTCACGAGAGACGCGACGATCGCCAAGACGGCGACGACGTCGGTCACCGAGGCAGGCAACACGACCAGCCAGGCGACGATCGGCGAGACGATCAGATACACGGTGACCGCGACTATCCCGGCCGGCACGACGCTCGGCAGAGACGTCACGATCACCGACGCGATCGACAGCTCGCTGCGGCAGAACTACGTCGTCGGCAGCGAGAGCGTGGTCGTCACCGGCACGCCCGCGACGTACACGATCGACACCAGCGGCGCGACGCCGAGCGTCAGATTCGACAACGACGTCGTCGTGGCGGCGGGTGGCCCGGACGCGACCGTCAGACTCGTCTTCGACGTGATCGTCGCGGACGTCAGCACGAACACGCGCACGTCCGGGAACCTGACGAACAGCGCGACGCTCAGATGGGCCGACACCAGAAACGGCACGCAGACGAGAAACTCCTCGACCGTCAACACGACGATCGTCGAGCCGCTGCTCTCGCAGGCGAAGAGCGACGACCTCGGCGGCGCCAAGGTGCTCCCGGGTGACTTCGTCACGTACACGGTCACGACGACGAACGGTGCGGGCAGCCCCGGCCGCGTCTCGGTCGCGCACGAGGTGCTGATCGCCGACGTCGTGCCGATCGGCCTGACGCCGGTCGACGGCAGTGGCAACAGACTCGCCGACGGCGCGACGATCCCGGGCAGACCGGGCGTGGTCTGGAACGAGGGCACGCGCACGATCTCGACCACGGTCGCGACGATCGCGCCCGGCGCGAGCGCCGGCTTCACGTACAGAACGCAGGTCGACGACCCGGCGGTCGGCGGTTCGAGACTGACGAACGTCGTCACCGCGAGAACGCAGAGCCTGCCGACGTCGGGCAACCCAGACCGGCGCGACTCGACCAGAACGAACAGAACCGGCTACGAGGCGAGAGCCAGCAACACGATCGGCATCAGAGGCGCGACGATCGCCAAGAGCGTCACGCCGGCGAGACTGACGGTCGGCGAGGTCGCGAGCTACGAGCTGCTGGTGACGATACCGGCGGACATCGAGCTCTATGACGTCACCGTCACGGACGTGCTGCCGGACGCGCTCGCGTTCGTCGAGTACGGCGCGGTCACCTGCGTCAGCGGCCCGTGCCCGTTCGTCAACGACCCGCTCGGCAGATACACGCCTGTCGTCAACGCCAACGGCACGACGACGATCGCGTGGGACTTCGGCGACATCGTCACGCCGCTCGCGACGCCGCTCGTGATGAGAGTCGCCTACAGAGCGCGGCTGCGCGACAGACACGCGAACGGCGGCGCGAATGTCGTCAGAGCCGAGACCGCGGTCAACACCGCGGAGGTCGGCTCCAACAGCACCAACAGAGTCGCCGGCCCGTTCGACCCCGGCGCGATCCCGAGCGGGTTCGAGGAGAGAACGACCGACAGAGCGACCGTCACCGTGATCGAGCCCAGAGTCTCGATCGACAAGGCGGTCAGCGTCGATGGCGGCACGTTCACCGACGGCCCGACGACGGCGCAGTCCGACGACGCGCTCGAGTACCGCCTCGTCGTGAGAAACAGCGGCGACTCGCCGGCGTACGACGTCGTCGTCAACGACATGCCCGACGCCGAGCTGACAGACGTCACGATGGGGACGCTGCCGAGCGACGCCACCGTGACGAAGGCGTGGAGCGCTGCTGATCGCAGAATCGTCTGGACGATCGACGGGCCGATCGCGCCCGGCGATACCGTGGAGCTGACGTACAGAGCGAGACTCGTCACCGCCGACCAGCTCAGCGACGGGCAGGCGATCGACAACACCGCCTCGGTGCCGGACTACTTCGGCGTCAGAAGACTGGAGCGGGGCGCCAACCCGACCGTCGACTACCGCGACTACAGAGACGGCGGCAGCGACAGCGTCAGAGTCGTGCTCGACTTCCCGACGCTGACGCTCGTCAAGACGACCGGGCTGGCGTCCTTCCCGGACACCGGCGACGCCGAGGTCGGCAGACCGTTCCCGTGGCGCGTCGTCGTCAGAAACACCTCGGCGACGGCGACCGCGAGCGACGTGGTCGTCACCGACACGCTGCCGAGAAGCTGGTCCTACGACAGCGGCTCCGCGACGGTCGACGCGGTCGCGAGAGCGCCCTTTGTGACCGCGAACGCGGCCGGCGACAGACTCGACTGGACGATCGCCTCGCTGGCGCCCGGCCAGACGGCGACGATCGCCTTCACGGCGACGCCCGCGCCCGCGGCGGCCGACGACCCCGGTACGGGCGCGAGAGCGAACGTCAACAGCGCGCTCGTCAGCTCCGCGAGAGACGAGGCCGGCAACACCGGCAACAGAGACGGCGACTACGGAACCCCGCCGGACACCGCGACGGCGACGTTGAGAATCCCGGCGCTGACGATCAGAAAGACGCCGGACGCAGGCAGCGCGGTCGCGGGTGAGGGCTCCTTCTTCACGATCGAGGTGGAGAACACCGGAGTCGCGAGAGCGAACAACCTGACGATCTCGGACGTGCTGCCGAGCGGGCTCACCTACACGGCCAGAAGCGCGGAGGCGACGCCGAGAGCGGGCTTCGTGGAGATCGCGCCCACGCCTGGCCCGGGCCCGGGCGAGACGACGGTCGTCTGGACCGTCGCCGAGCTCGCCGTCGGCGCGAGAGTCTCGATCAGACTGCCCGTGACCGTCGCGGCGGACGTCGCCGACGGCACCACGCTCGTCAACAGAGCGACGGTCAGATCGGACGAGCTGCCGACGCCGATCAGAGACGACGGCTCGCTCGACGTCAGAGCGAGAGCGGACCTGGTGATCGTCAAGGATGGCGACCCGAGATATGTCGCCGGCCGCGACTACACGTGGAGCCTGAGAATCACCAACGACGGTCCCTCCGACGCGCAGGACGTCGTCGTCAGCGACACGCTGCCGACCGGCGTGACGTTCGCCTCGGCCGACGCGCCGTGCACGTTCGCGGCGGGTGTCGTCAGATGCGAGCTGGTCAGACTCGCGGCGGGTGCGACGAGAACGTTCGTGCTGACCGTGAGAGTCGATCCGGACACAGTCGGCCTGCTGAGCAACACAGCCAGAGTCGACGCCAGAACCGACGATCCGACGCCCGGCAACAACGAGGACAGCCACGACGCGAACCCCGACCCGCTCGCCGACGTGACGGTGCTCAAGACCGCCACGCCGGAGGCGATCGCCAGAGGCCACCAGAGCACGTTCACGCTGACGGTCAGCAACAGAGGGCCGTCGGTGGCGCGCGACGTCAGACTGCGCGACGTGCTGCCGAGCGGGCTGACGTTCGTCTCGGTCGACGACAACCGCTGTGCGGAGTCCTCCGGCACGATCGACTGCGCCCTGGGCGACCTCGCGGTCGGCACGCCGGTGACGCTCCACGTCACCGTGAGAGCCGCGCGCGACGGTGACTGGACGAACACGGCGACGGTCACCACCACGACGCCGGAGCCGCAGGGTGGCGGCGATCCCAACAGCGACGACGCGACCGTCGTCGTCGGCCCGGTCGCCGACCTCGGCGTCGTCAAGGACGGCCCCGCGACGGTCGCGGCCGGCGGTCAGCTGACGTGGGACGTGACGGTCACCAACCACGGCGGCGACGCCGCGACCGGCGTCGTCCTGACGGACACGCTGCCGAGCGGCGTGACGTTCAGCGGCGCCAGCGACGGCTGCACGCAGGCCGGCGGGACCGTCACCTGCGCGATCGGCGCGCTGGCGGTCGGCGAGAGCGCGACGCGCCAGATCACCGTGACGGTGCCGACGGCGCTCGGCTCGGCGACGATCGTCAACACGGCGGTCGTCGACGGCGACCAGATCGACGAGAACCCGGTCAACGACAGAGACGACGCGACGACCACGGTCGGCCCGTCGACCGATCTGGCGATCGTCAAGAGCGGGCCGGCGACGGCCGCCGCGGGCGGCACCGTCGCCTGGACGCTCGTCGCGACCAACAACGGCCCCAGCGCCGCGACCGGCATCGTCGTCGCGGACGCGCTGCCGCAGGGCGTGACGTTCGTCTCCGCGACGCCCGCCCAGGGCACGTGCAGCGCCGGCGGCCAGCAGGTGACGTGCACGGTCGGCGCGCTCGCCGCGGGCGCCTCGACGCAGATCCAGGTCGTCGGCCAGGTGTCGGCGGCGCTCGAGAACGCGACCGTCGTCAACGTGGCGGCGATCACGGGCGAGCAGCCCGACCCGAACCAGTCGAACAACCGCTCCGAGGTGCCGACGAGAATCGGCCCGCCGAACAGCGGCAACTTCGACCTGGTGCTGAGAAAGAGCGTGGAGGGGAGAACGGCCCCGGTTCTCGGCGGTCGCTTCAGCTACGCGCTCCAGGTCACCAACAGCGGTCCCGCGACGGCGACGAACGTCACCGTGACGGACACGCTGCCGCGTCAGGTGAGAGGCGTCTCGGCGACGGTGCCGGGCGGCAGATGCACGCTCAGAGGCGCGCTCGTGACGTGCAGACTCGGCTCGCTCAGAGCCGGTGAGAGCCGCACCGTCACCGTCAGAGTCACCGCGATCGCGGCCGGCAGAGCGGTCCGCAACGCGGCGGCGGTCCGCTCCGACGTCGCCGACCGCGACCCGTCCAACGACCGCGCGTCGGCGACGACCGCGATCGGCGCCGGGCGCGCGACGCTGAAGATCGCCAAGACGACGCTCGGCAGAGCGAGAGTCGTGCCCGGCGGCGTCGCGCGCTTCCGCGTCACCGTCACGAACACGAGCACCCGCGCGGCGGCTGACGTCGTCGTCTGCGACCGCCTCCCGGAGGAGCTGAGCCTCGTTTCGACCGGCGGCGGCAGACTGCGTCGCGGCGACCTCTGCTGGAACGTCGGGCTGCTGCCCGGCAAGGGGTCGCGCACGTTCACGGTCGCGATGCGGGTCAACCGCGACACGCGCGCCGGAACGGTTCGCAACGTCGCGACCGTGACGGCGTCCAACGCGGCGAGCAGACGCGCCCGCGCGGGCGTCGCCGTCCTCCCGCCCGGCGGCGCGGTGCTGCCAGGCTTCGGCAGAGGCGGCGGTGTCACGGGGTAGCAGGCGAGCCGCCGCCGTCGTCCTGACGGCGGCGGCGGTCGGCCTCGCCGCCGCGGCGGACCCGGGGAGCGCCCTCGGAGCGGACCCGGCGGCGCGCGCGGCTGAGCCGGCCGTGGCGGCGCCGAGCACGCGACGGGCGTGGACGGCGCGCGTCGTCGCGCCGGTCGCGGTGCGGGCGGCGCCGACGGCGTCGAGCCGCCGCACCGGCCGCGTTCTGCCCGTCGCGAAGTGGAACGGCGGGAGCGTGCGGCTGCTGGTGCTGGAAAGCCACCGTGAGCGCGGCAGCGAGCGCGAGCACGGCGGCGAGCGGCTGTGGCTGCGGGTCGCGCTGCCGGAGCGCCCGAACGGCCGCAGCGGCTGGATCGACGCGGACGCGGTGCGGCTCGCGCCGGTCCGCTGGCGCGTCGAGGTCGACGTCGACGCACGCCGCGCCGCGGCCTTCCACGACGGTCGCGAGGTGCGCTCGTGGCGCGTCGTCGTCGGCGCGCCGGGGACGGTCACGCCGCGCGGCCTGTTCGCCGTCTACGAGCGCGTGCGCCAGCCCGCCGGCTCCGAGCTGGGGCCGTACGCGCTGCACCTGACCGCGCACTCCGACACGCTGTTCGACTACGGCGGCGGCAGGGGGCGCGTCGCGCTGCACGGCCGCGCCGGCGCGCTGCTCGCCGACCCGCTCGGCAGCGCCTCCTCGCACGGCTGCGTGCGGATGGACAGCGCCGTCGTCACCTGGCTGGCGGCGCGTGCCGGGCCCGGCACGCCGGTGCTCGTGCGCTGAGCGGGGCGGCGCGCGGCGCCGCACGCCGCCTGCGCGCGCGTGAGCCGGGCGAGGCGCGCCTCCGTACCACCGGAGATGACCGACTCGACCGCGATCGTCTGGTTCCGCCGCGACCTGCGCCTGCACGACCATCCGCCGCTCGTGCGCGCGCTCGCCGCCCACGCGCGCGTCGTGCCCGTCTTCGTGCTCGACCCGGCGATCGTGCGCGGGCGCTTCGCGTCGGGCGCGCGGACGGCGTTCATGCTCGACTGCCTGCGGGAGCTGGACGCGGACCTGCGCGAGCGTGGCAGCGGGCTGGTCGTGCGCGAGGGCAGGCCGGAGCGCGAGCTGCCGGCGCTGGCGCGCGAGATCGGGGCTGCCGCCGTCCACTGGGCGAGCGACGCGACGCCGTACGCGATCGCCCGCGACCGCCGTGTGCGCTCGGCGCTGGCGGCGGCGCAGCCCGCGGTCGCGGCGGTCCCCGGGCCGGGCAACTTCGTCGCCGACGTCGGCCGTCCGCGCACGAGAGCCGGCGGGCCGTACACGGTCTTCACGCCGTTCCACCGCGCCTGGCAACAGCTGGAGCGCCGCACCGTCCACCGCACGCCGGCCGTGCTGCCGCCGCTGCCGGCGGGGCTGCGCAGGGGCGCACTCCCGTCGCTCGCTGCGCTCGGCCTGACCGACGAGCTGAGCCCCACTGCGCGCGCGGTCGAACCCGGCGAGCGGGCGGCTCGCCGCGCCGCCGAGCGCTGGCTCGACGGCCACCTCGGCGACTACGCGCGCGACCACGACCGGCTCGCCGGCGGGACCTCGGCGCTGTCGCCGTACCTCCACCACGGCTGCCTCTCGGCGCGTGAGTGCGAGCAGCGCGCCGTGCGCCGCGGCGGCGAAGGGGCGGAGGCGTTCGTCCGCCAGCTCGCCTGGCGTGACTTCTACGCCCACGTGCTGCTGCACCACCCAGAGGACGTGCGGCGCGAGCACCAGGAGCGGATGCGCGCGCTCAGGTGGGAGCGGGACGACGAGCTGCTGGCCGCGTGGCAGGACGGCCGCACCGGCTTCCCGCTCGTCGACGCCGGCATGCGTCAGCTGCGCGCGAGCGGCTGGATGCACAACCGCGCGCGGCTCGTCACCGGCTCGTTCCTGACGAAGGACCTGCAGCTCGACTGGCGCGCGGGGGAGGCGTGGTTCATGCGCTGGCTGCTCGACGGCGACGTCGCCTCCAACAACGGCAACTGGCAGTGGATCGCGTCGGTCGGCGTCGACCCGGCTCCGGCGTTCCGGCGGATCCTCAACCCGGCGCTGCAGCAGCGCCGCCACGACCCCGACGGCGCCTACGTGCGCCGCTGGGTGCCCGAGCTGGCGCGCGTGCCCGACGCGCTGCTGACTGAGCCGTGGCTGATGAGCGAGCAGCAGCAACGCGCCGCCGGCTGCCGCATCGGCGCCGACTACCCGGCGCCGATCGTCGACCACGCGCACGAGCGCCGGCGCGCGCTGGAGCGCTACCGGGCGGCGGGCAGCGAGTCGTAGACGGCCGCCAGCCGATGCACCGCGTGCGTCAGCGCCGGCTCGGCGAGCGCGCCATAGCCGAGTACGAGCCCGGGCGGGCCAGGCGTCACGCGGTACCAGGAGAGGCCGTGCAGGATCATGTCGTGGCGCTTGGCGTGCGCGAGCAGCGCCGCTTCGTCGGCGTCCTCCGGCAGCAGCGCGACCGTGTGCAGCCCGGCCGCGACGCCGTCGACCCGCCACTCCGGCAGGTGCTCGGCGAGCGCCGCGACGAGCGCGTCGCGGCGCGCGCGGTAGCGCGGGCGCATGCGCCGCAGGTGGCGGTCCAGCTCGCCGCGCTCGACGAAGTCGGCGAGCGCGAGCTGGTCGAGCACCGGCGTGCCGAGGTCGTCGAGCGTCTTCTCCGTCCGCACCGCGTCGTACAGCGTCCGCGGCAGCGCCAGCCAACCGAGCCGCAGGCCCGGCACGAGCACCTTGCTGGCGCAGCCGGCGTACGCGACGCGCTCCGGCGCGAGCCCTTGCAGCGCGCCGACCGGCTCGCGGTCGTAGCGGTACTCGGCGTCGTAGTCGTCCTCGATCACGAACGCGTCGTTGCGCTCCGCCCAGGCCAGCAGCGCGGCGCGCCGCGAGGGCGCGAGCACGCTGCCGAGCGGCGCCTGGTGCGCGGGGGTGACGAGCACGGCGCCGGCCGCGACGCCGGCGAGCGCGTCGGTCCGCAGCCCATGTTCGTCGACCGGCACGGGGACCGGCTCCAGGCCGCAGTTCGACAACACCGCGCGGTGGACCAGGAAGCCGGGGTCCTCGACCGCCACGCGGCGGACCCCGCGGCGCCGCAGCACGCGCCCGAGCAGCGCGACGCCCTGCTGCAGGCCACTCGTCACGAGCAGCTGCTCGGGGTCGGCGGCGACCCCGCGCGCGCGGCCGAGGTAACGCGCGAGCGCGGCCCGCAGGACCGTCGCGCCGGCCGGGTCGACGTAGCCGAGGGCGGCGTCCGGCGCGTCACGGGCGCCGGCGCGCAGCGAGCGCATCCAGGCGGCGCGCGGGAAACCGGCGAGATCCGGCATGCCGGGATGGAAGTCCTCCGGAACGGTGCGCGGCAGCGGCGCCGGCCGCGGCGGCGCGACGCGGCGCAGCGCCTCGGCGACGACGGTGCCGGCGCCGCGTCGCGTTGCGAGGTAGCCCTCGGCGGTCAGCTGCGCGTACGCCTCGACGACGACGCCGCGCGAGACGCGCAGCTGCTGCGCCAGCTCACGCGTCGCCGGCAGCCGCGTCCCGGGCGCGAGGCGCCCGCCGCGGACCCCTTCGCGGAGCTGCCGCTCGATCTGCGCGTGCAGCGGCTCGACGGTGCCGCCGGAGCGGTCGAGCGTCACCAGCAGCTCGATCGCCCGGCCGCCTTGGTCCGGTTCATCGGCAGCAGAGTGGTCCTGTCGAACGGTCCGCATCAGCCGTACCGTAGCGGCACGTCGATCAGACCACTATCCGGAGGGGACAGGCATGGCTGATACGAGCGAGATCACCGTCGTCGGCGGAGGGGTGACGGGTCTCGTCGCGAGCATCGCGTGCGCCGAGCAGGGCGCGAGCGTGCGGCTGCTGGAGCGGCACGCCGCACTCGGCGGGCGCGGGCGCAGCACCGACGGCCCCTACCGCGCGAACTTCGGCCCGCACGTGCTCTACGCCAACGGCACGCTGTTCCCGTGGCTGAAGGAGCGCGGCCTGCTGCCGCCGCTCGCGAGACCGCCGCTCGGCGGCGTCCGCTTCCGCGTCGGCGGCGCCGCACGGAGGCTGCCGCCGACCGCGCTCGCGAGCGCAGTCGCACGGCTCTGGCGGGTGCGCGAGGCGCCCCACGATCTCGACTTCCGCAGCTGGGCGAGCGGGCGCGTCGGCGAGCGCGGCGCCCAGCTGCTCGCGCGCTCAGCCGGCGTCTACTGCTTCCACCACGATCCCGGCGAGCTGTCCGCCGCGTTCGTCTGGGCGCGCTGGCGGCAGGCGTTCGTGAATCCGACGCTGAAGGCGCGCTACGTCACCGGCGGCTGGAGCAGCCTGATCGCAGCGCTCGATGCCGGCGCGCGCGAACGCGGTGTGCGAATCGAGACGGGCACCGCGGTGCACGAATTGCCGCCGGGACCGGCGATCGTCGCGACCGAGCTGCCAGACGCGCGCAGACTGCTCGGCGACGAGACGCTCCACTGGCCCTCCGGCGCGACCGTCGCACTCGACCTCGGCCTGCGACGCCGTCGCGGCGAGCCGTTCGTCGTCTGGGACCTCGACGAGGCGGGCTGGATCGAGCGCTTCACCGCGCCGGACCCGACGCTGGCGCCCGACGGCGAGGAGCTGGTGCAGGCGCAGCTGCCGCTGCGTCCCGGCGAGTCTGCCGACGACGCGGAGCGGCGGCTGGAGGCGCTGCTCGACACGGGCCTCGGCAGCGGCTGGCGCGAGCGCGTCACGTTCCGGCGCCGGATGACGCTCGTCGCGCGCAGCGGCGCGCTCGACCCGCCCGGCACGACGTGGCGCGACCGTCCCGCGATCGACCGTGGCGGTGGGATCTTCCTCGCCGGCGACGCCGTTGCCGCGCCGGGGCTGTTGAGCGATCCGGCGGCGACGAGCGCGTTGGAGGCGGCACGCGGAGCGCTCGCGTGGGCCGGGCACGCGCCCGGCTCGGCGGCTCCAGGAGCGGCGGCGCCCGGCGCGGCCGCTCAGCCGGCGGGCTTGCGCGCGGAGACGAGCAGGTTGTAGAAGATCGCGGCCGGCAGGCGGCCTTCGAGCAGCTTCTCGTCGAGCTTCTGGAACGCGAGGTAGCCGCGGTAGGCGTACTGGCGCCAGCCCCACGGGACGTCCTCGGGCTCGGCGGTCGCCTCCAGCACGCGGTTGGTCCAGCCGAACCAGTTCGCCGTCAGCTCCTCGCCGCGGACGTTGACGTCGGCGAAACCGGCCGCGCGGGCGCAGTCGGCGAGGTCGCCGGGCGCGAACGCGTGGATGTCGACGTAGCGCTCCAACGCGTGGTCCTCGTGGTGGCCGTTGGAGCCGCCGTGGCCGTTGCCGGCGGCGCCCGCCGGACGGGCGCGCAGCGCACGCCGCCACAGCGGCGCGACCGCGGCGGCGCCGCGCTTGGGGACCTGCGCGAGGCGGTCGCCGTAGCGCGACGGCTCGCCCGCGAAGACGACCGTGCCGCCGGGCCGCAGGACGCGGTGGAACTCGCCGAACGCGCGCTCCAGGTCGGGCAGGTGGTGGAGCACCGCGTGGCCGAGCACGAGGTCGAACGACTCGTCCTCGAACGGCAGGTCCTCGGCGCCGGTCGCGACCGTCTCGACGTCGAGGCCGAGCCGCTCGGCGTTGCCGCGCAGGGTCGCGAGCATGCCGGGCGAGATGTCGGTGCAGGTCGCCTCGGAGATCACGCCCGCCTGCAGCAGGTTGAGCGAGAAGTAGCCGGTCCCGGAGCCGATCTCGAGCGAGCGGTCGAAGCCGCCGTCGATCTGCGATCCGAGCACCTTGCGGAGCTTCATCAGCACCTGCTGCTGGCCCGGCTCGCCGAAGTCGATGCCCCACTTCGCGTCGTAGCTGTCGGCGGCGACGTCGTGGTACTTCGTGTTGACGACGCGGATGTCCTCGGCGGTGCTTGGAGCCTCCATAGGCCGCGGGACTCTACCCTTTCGATCCTCATGGAGACCGCATACGTTCAGTCGAACCAGCCCGAGGGCGTGCCGCCCCTGGAGCTCACGGGCGAGCGGACGCTGCCCGACGTGCCGGAGGAGAACTACTGGTACCGCCGCCACCTCGCGGTGTACGAGTGGATCGGCGCGCGCGTCGCGGGAAAGCGGGCCGTCGACATGGCGTGCGGCGAGGGCTACGGCTCCGAGGTGCTGTCGCGCGCGGCGCTCTCCGTCGTCGGCGTCGACGCGAACCCGGAGGCGCACGAGCACGCGCGGCTGCGCTACGTGCGGCCCCACCTGCGCTTCGCGCGAGATCTCGTCGAGACGTTCTCGGAGGAGTGCGACGCGGTCGTCTTCCTGCAGACGATCGAGCACGTCCAGAACCCCGGCGAGATCCTCGAGCACTTCAAGTCGATGCTGGCGCCCGGCGGCGTCGCCTACGTGTCGACGCCGAACCTGCTGACGCTCGCGCCCGCGGGCGCGGAGAAGTCCGACAACCCGTGGCACGTCAAGGAGTACCGCGCCGAGGAGTTCCGCGCGCTCTGCACGGCGCACTTCCCGCAGGTCGAGCTGCACGGCCTCTTCCACGCGCGCAAGCTGCGCGTCCACGAGCTGGCGATCAGAAAGGCCGGCTGGGACGCACTCCACAGGCGGCTCGGGATCACGAGAGCGTTCTACGACCGCTTCACGCCCGCGATCGCGGCGAGCGACTTCGCGCTGCGCGAGGGCGGCGACGCGCAGCTCGCCGGCGCGCTCGACTTCGTCGCGGTCTGCCGTACATGACGGGCGCGGCCGCCGAGCGCGGCGAGCTGGCGTTCGTCCTGCACACGCACATGCCGTACGTCGAGGGCTACGGGACGTGGCCGTTCGGCGAGGAGTGGCTGTGGGAGGCGATCGCGACGTGCTACCTGCCGCTGCTCGACGTGCTCGACGAAGGGGCGCCGGTGACGCTGTCGCTGACGCCGGTGCTGGCCGACCAGCTCGCGGCGCCGGGCCTGGTCGAGCGCTTCGCCGCGTTCCTGCGCGACGTCCGCCGCGAGACGCATCGGATCGACGTCGCGGGCTGCCGCGAGGGCGGCAGGGAGGCATGGGCGCAGGAGCTGGAGCGCGCCGCCGGCGACTACGAGCGGGCGCTTGCGCGCGTCGAGCAGATGCGCGACGGGGAGCTGCTGGAGGCGTTCGCCGCGCACGCCGCGTGGACGTCGTCGGCGACCCACGCGGTGCTGCCGCTGCTGGCGACCGACGCCGGCGTGCGGCTCCAGCTGGAGACCGGGATCGCCGGGCACCGCGCGCGCTTCGACCGCGACGGGCGCGAGTGGCGCGGCGGCTTCTGGCTGCCGGAGTGCGCGCACGCGCCGTGGTTGGACCCGCTGCTGGAGGAGGCCGGCGTGCACGCCGTCTGCGTCGACCTGACCGACGTGCTCGGTCGCGGCGCCGCGCAGCAGCTCGCGCCGCTGCAGAGCGCTGACGGCCCGCTGCTGGTGCCGATCGACCGCGCGACGATCGAGCTGGTGTGGAGCGACGGCGGCTACCCCGCGCACCCGCTCTACCGTGACTACCACGCGTTCACCGTCCACCACCACCGCGTCTGGAGCAACGCGGGGGAGACGTACGACGTCGAGGCCGCCCGCGCGCAGGCGCGCGCCGACGCGGCCGACTTCGTCAGACGCACGATCGCGCGGCTCGACGCCGGCTCCGCCGCGCTCGGACGCCCCGCGCTGGCGGTCTGCGCGATCGACACCGAGCTGCTCGGCCACTGGTGGTACGAGGGGATCGATTGGATGCGCGCCGTGATCGACGAGGCCGGGCGCCAGGGGCTCGCGCTCGCCACGCTCGACGACGCGCTGGCGCGCCACGCGCCGGTCCCGCTCGCCGGCGTCGTCGGCGGCGGGCGCGGCGAGCTGCCGACGACGACGTGGGGAACGCCGCGTGACCTCTCGACGTGGGACGGGCCGCAGGTCGCCGACCTCGCCTGGCAGGCGCGCGCGGCGGAGCTGCGGACGCTCGGCGGCCGGCGCCGCCCGTCGCCGCGCGCGCAGCGCGAGCTGCTGGCGCTGCAGGCGAGCGACTGGGCGTTCCAGGTCTCGCGCGAGCTGGCGGGCCCCTACCCGCGTGAGCGCGCCACCGGCCACCTCGCGGCGCTGGAGCATGCGCTCGCCGCCGATGCCGACGGCGACGGCGCGCACGGCGACGGCGCGGTGCGCTCGCTGGCGCCGCATCTCGCTGCCGGCGTCGCCCTTCCGACCAGCCACTAGACTCCCCGCCGCCGGCCGGTCCTGGCCGGAGAGCCAGACCCCCGCATGGCGCCCGTTCGCATCCTCATCCTCTCCTGGGAGTACCCGCCGCTGATCGAGGGCGGGCTCGCCCGTCACGTGCGCAAGCTGTCCGAGCAGCTGGTGGCGCGCGACGTCGAGGTGCACGTGCTGACGCGCGGCGACGCGCGCGGGCGGCTGGAGGAAGAGATGGACGGCGTCCACGTCCATCGCGTCAGCGAGCCGAAGAAGCCGGCCGACCTCGACGAGTTCGTCACCTGGATCGAGCAGATGAACGGTGACATGGTGACGGCCGGCCTCGAATTGGGCGCGCGGATGACGTTCGACCTCGTGCACGGCCACGACTGGCTCGTGGCGGCGGCCGGCGACGAGCTGGCGCGCAGGCTGCGCTGCCCGTGGGTCGTGACGATCCACGCGACCGAGTACGGCCGCCACCAGGGCTGGGTCGACAAGCACCCGCAGTCGCACATCCACGGCGTCGAGACGTGGATGGCGAACAACGCCGACGCGGTCATCACCTGCTCGCACTACATGCGCGACCACGTCAGCGACATCTACGGGCTCGACGACCAGCGCGTCGCCGTGATCCCGAACGGGATCGACCCGCTCGACCTGCAGCCGGTCGAGGACCTCGACGCGCTGCGTGCCCGCTTCGCGCAACCGAGCGAGCGGCTTGTGCTGCTGGTCGGCCGGCTCGTCTACGAGAAGGGCTTCCAGATCGCGCTCGAAGCGCTCCCGGGGGTGATCGAGCGGCTCGGCGACGTGCGCTTCCTCGTCGCCGGCTCGGGGACGGCCGAGACCGAGCTGCGCGAGCAGGCGTCCGCCTTGGGCCTGCTCGACCACGGCACCTTCCTCGGCTGGATCGGCGACGACGTGCTGCACTCGCTCTACCGGATCGCCGACCTGACGGTCGTGCCGAGCATCTACGAGCCGTTCGGGCTCGTGGCGCTGGAGGCGATGGCGTCCGGCTGCCCGACGATCGTCGCCGACACCGGCGGTCTGCGCGAGGTCGTGCCGAACGAGCACGTCGGCCTGCGCTTCCGCTCGCGCGACCCCGACTCGCTCGCGTCGATGATCGAGCGGGTGCTGTCCGACGAGCCGCTGCGCGAGCAGCTGATCGCCGAGGCGAGCGAGCACGTCCTCAGCTTCGACTGGGCCGACATCGCCCGCCAGACCGCAGAGGTCTACGGCGAGCTGCGGCGCGGCCTCGCCGTCTAGCCGACCGCGCCGGGAGCCGCACCCGCCGCGCGCAGCGCCGCGGCGGCGTCCGGCAGACGGTCGTCACCCCAGAACGCCTGCGTGCCGACGACGACGGTCGGGACGCCGTGCACGCCGAGCGCCACCGCCGCCTCGGTGCGCTCGCGCAGCGCGGCCTTGACGGCCGGATCGCCGGTCGCGGCGAGCAGCGCCTCGGCGTCGAGTCCGGCGGCGCGCGCCGCGTCGGCGATCGCGGCGGGCTCGCTCAGGTCACGTCCGTCGCGGAAGGAGAGCCGCAGCGCGGCGAGCAGGAACGCACGCCCCGCCTCCGGACCGATCGCCGCGGCGGCGGTCGCGGCGCGCATCGCGGCGAGCATGTCGCCCGGCCAGGGCTGCGGCCAGACGACCGGCGGCAGCCCGTATGCGGCGGCGCGCCGTTCGACCTCGGCGATCCCGTCGGCGCGCCCGCCGGTCTGCGACCACGAGGAGCGCCCGGTCGCGCGGAAGATCCCGCCGAGCAGGACCGGCTCCCATGCCGGCGCGACGCCGAGCACCTGCTCGGCCCGCTCGGCGGCGAGATAGGCGTACGGCGAGCCGGAGTCGAGGAACAGGCGCGGGACGGTCATCGTGCCTCAGTCGATCAGCCGCACGCGCAGCCGCCAGATCGCCAACCGCCACATCGCGAGCCCGAAGACGAGCAGGAACGCGAGATGGCCGAGGTCGGCGAGCGGGTCGACGCCCATCACGACGAGGTCGCGGACGAGCTGCACGCAGTGGTAGAGCGGGTTGACCTGCGCGATCGCCTGGATCGCGTCCGGCAGCCCGTCGATCGGGAAGAACGTCCCCGCGATCAGGAACAGCGGCGTCAGCAGGCCGCTCTGGACGTAGTTGAAGTTGTCTATCGTGCCGGCGATCGCCGCGATCGCGACGCCGAAGGCGGCGAAGCCGGCGCCCGTCACGAAGCAGACTATGGGCACGAGCAGGGCGGTCCACTCGGGCGACAGCCCGAACGCGATCGCGACCAGCAGCGGCGCGTTGCCGTAGACGCCGGCGCGCAGCCCGATCCACAGCACCTCGGACGTGACGATCTCGTCGACGTCGACCGGGGCGGCGAGGAACGCGTCGTACGTTCTCTGGAAGCGGTACTTGATGAACGTCCCGTACATCGCCGGAAAGGCGGAGGAGAACAGCACGGCGGTCGCGACGATGCCGGTGCCGATGTACTCCTTGTAGTCGAGCCCGTTGACCGACGACACGAGCGCGCCGAAGCCGAAGCCGAACGCGAGCAGGTAGATCGTCGGGTCGACGACGGAGGAGAACGTGGTCGTCTTCCAATAGCGCGTGAAGATCGTCGCGTCGCGGCTCATCACGCCGAAGACGGCGGTCGGCTCGATCCGCCGCATCCGGCGGCGGCGCGGCTTGGGACGGGCGGCGGTCGCGCTCATTCGATCTCTTCTCCCGTCAGCATCACGAACGCGTCCTCGAGTGTCGCCGCGCGCCGCTCGCCCTCCGGCAGGGTGCCGTTGTGGCGCTCGGCGTGGAGGATCGCCAGCGCCGGGCCGGAGCGGCGCGTGACCCAGCCGGCGGCGTCGGCCTCGGCGCGCAGCTCCGCGAGCCGCGCGGGCGAGCCGTAGACCATGTGCGCCTCGCTGCCGGCGTGCTCCACGACCAGCTCGGCGGGACGGCCCTGGGCGATGATCCGCCCTCTCGCCATCACCGCGACGGTGTCGGCGAGCCGCTCCGCCTCCTCGATGTAGTGCGTCGACATCAGCACGGTCGTGCCCTCGGCGCGCAGGGCGTCGATCAGCGACCACAGCTCCTGGCGCACCTGCGGGTCGAGCCCGACGGTCGGCTCGTCGAGCAGCACGAGGCGCGGTCTGTGGACGAGCCCACGCGCGATCAGCAGCCGCCGGCGCATGCCGCCGGAGAGCAGGTCGACGCGCGTGTCGGCGCGGTCGACGAGGTTCGCTATCGACAGCGCGCGCTCGACCGCCGCCGCGCGGTCGTGCTTGGGGACGCGGTAGAGGCGGGCGAAGACGGTCAGGATCTGGCGGCAGCTCAGCTCGACGTCGAGGTTGTCGAGCTGCGGCACGACGCCCATCTCCGCGCGCGCCTGCTTGGAGTCGTCGGGCAGTCTGTACTCGAGCACGCCGATCGTGCCCTCGTCGGGGATCGCCTGCGAGGTCAGCATCCGCATCGTCGTCGACTTGCCGGCGCCGTTGGGGCCGAGCAGGCCGAGGCAGATGCCCATCGGCACGTCGAGGTCGAGCCCGTCGACCGCCGTCACGGCGCCGAAGCGCTTGACGACGCCTCTGATCGAGATCGCGGAGCCGGGCGCGCTCACGGCGCCCACCGCATCCGCCGCGGCGTCTCGCGGCGGCGGATCTCGCGCGCCGGCGCGCCGGCGACGACCGCGTCGGCGGCGACGTCCTTCGTCACGACCGAGCTGGTCCCGACGATCGCGTTGTCGCCGACGGTGACGCCGCGCAGCAGCGCGGCGCCGTAGCCGATCCAGACGTTGTGGCCGACGCGCACGTCGCGCTTGTAGATCCCCTGCAGGCGGATCGGCCGCTCGACCTCGACGACGCCGTGGTCGAAGTCGATCAGCATCACGCGGTCGGCGACGATGCACTCGCGCCCGATCGAGACGTGCTGGTACGCCGAGATCGTGCACTCCTGCCCGAGCACGGTCTTCGCGCCGATCCGCACCTCGCCCTCGTGCGCGCGGATCTTCGTGCCGTGGCCGAGCCACGACCAGCGACCGAGCACGACCTTCGCGTCACGCCCGATCTCGAACGTCACGCCGGGGCAGACGAACGCGATCCCGTCGGTCTCCAGCCGCCCGCGCCAGCGCAGCTTCAGCCACGCGAGCCGCGCGAACAGGAGCGCGTAGCGGTGGTTGAGCATGCCGTTGCGGCGCAGGAAGCGCACGAACGCGCGCGGCCCGCCGGCGAGCGGCGGCGGCTCGCCGCGCAGCTGCAGCGCGGGGACGTCGAAGTCGGTCGGCGCCATGACGGGCTCCATCGCTCGCCATGCTAGACGTGCGAGGCCTCGATCGGCTCCGCCCGGCCGCCGCGCCTGCCATCATGCGCCGTCGCATGGCGCCGGATGAACGAACGCTCGCCCAGCGGCTGCTGGCTGGGGACAAGCGCGCCCTCGCGCGCGCCATCTCGCTCGTCGAGGACGACCGTCCCGAGGGCTGGGAGCTGGTCAGAGAGGTCTACCCGCACACGGGGCGGGCCGCCGTGGTCGGCTTCACCGGTCCACCCGGCGTCGGCAAGTCGACGCTGCTCGGCGCGCTGACGAAGGCCGAGCGCGCGCGCGACCGGACCGTCGGCGTGCTGTCGATCGACCCGTCCTCGCCGTTCACGCACGGCGCGCTGCTCGGCGACCGCATCCGCCTCACCGAGCACTTCCTCGACGCCGGCGTCTTCATCCGCTCGATGGCCAACCGCGGCGCGCTCGGCGGCCTCTCGGAGGCGGCGCTGCAGGCAGCGCTGCTGATGGACGCGGCCGGACGCGACGTCGTCTTCGTCGAGACGGTCGGCGTCGGGCAGGCGGAGGTCGACGTGATCGACCACGCCGACACCGTCGTGCTGGCGCTGATGCCCGGCTCCGGCGACTCGATCCAGGCGCTGAAGGCGGGCGTGATGGAGATCCCCGACGTGATCGTCGTCAACAAGGCCGACCATCCGCTGACGGACACGATGGTGCGCGAGATCCGCGGCGTGCTGTCGCTCGGGCCGCAGAGAGGCTGGCGCGTGCCGATCGTCAAGACGCAGGCCGCGCACGGGATCGGGATCGAGGAGCTGGTCGAGAAGCTCGAAGAGCATCGCCAGTACATCCAGGCGGAGGGGACGCTGATCGAGCGCCGCCGTCGCAACCTGATGAACGAGGTCGTCGCGATCGCGACGTCGCGGATGCGCCGGCAGCTGGAGGCGTCGATCCGCCAGGACCCGCACGTGCAGGAGCTGCTCGACGAGGTCTGCGAGCGCCGGCTGGACCCGGCGACCGCCGCGGCCGACATCCTCGCGCGCAACGCCGCCGAGGTAGAGCGCGCCGCTCGCGCGCGCTGAGCAGCACGCGCACGCGCCGGCGCCGCGCTGGCCGCGCGCGCCGGAACGTCGTTCACGCCATCGCAACACGCTTGGAATCGCGACCCGCGAGAGTGCTGGCGGATGACGGCTCCCCGTCCGTTGCTGCCGCACCTGCGCACGCGCCTGCCGTTGCTCGGCGGCTCGGACCGGAAGATCGCGGAGGTCGTGCTGAGGCAGCCGCAGGACGTCGTCTTCTGGTCGGTGCGGGAGCTGGCGGACGCGGCCGGGACGGCGAAGTCGAGCGTCGTGCGCTTCTGCCAGGGCAGCGGCCTGCGCGGCTTCCACGACCTCAAGCTCATCCTCGCGCAGGAGACGGCGCTAGCGCGCGAGTCCGACCCGCTGGCGCACGATCCGGCGGGCGACGTGCTCGGGGCGGTCGTCCGGGCCGGGGCCGAGACGTTGCGCGACGCCGCGGCGACCGTCCAGCGCAGCGCCTTCGACGCGACCGCCGGCCTGCTGGCGCGGGCGGACGCGGTGCTGGTGGTCGGCGGCGGCGGATCGGGTCCGCTGGCCCAGGACGCCGCGCAGCGGCTGCGCGTGATCGGCGTGCGCGCCGCGGCGCCGGCCGACGCGCCCGGCCAGCACGTCGCGGCAGCGCTGCTGTCGCGCGGCGACGCGTGCCTGGCGATCAGCCACCGCGGCGCGACGGCGGGAACGCTCGAGGCGGTCGCGGCGGCGGCTGACGCCGGCGCGGCGACCGCCGCGATCACGAGCTTCGCCGGCTCGCCGCTGACCGGCCTGGCCGACCACGTGCTCGTCGCCGGCGCCCGCGCCGCCTCGCCGCGGCTGGCCGCGTTGACGAGCCGGCTCGCGCACGTCGCCGTGCTCGACGCGCTGCTGGTGGCCGTCGCGCTGCGCGACGAGCGGCGCGCAGCGGCAGCGCTCGCCCGTGCCGACGCCGCGCTCGCCGCCCACCGCCGCTGAGCGGCGGGCGAGCTGGGCGCTCAGCGCGCCGCTTCGCCCAGCAGTGCGCGGGCGATGACGAGGCGCTGGATCTCGCTCGTGCCTTCGTAGATCTCGGTGACCTTGGCGTCGCGGTAGTAGCGCTCCGCCGGGAACTCGCGCGTGTAGCCGTAGCCGCCGAGGATCTGGATCGCCTCACCCGTCCAATGCCGCGCCACGCGCGAGGCGAACAGCTTCGCCTGCGCCCCTTCGACCGTGTGCGGCAGACCGGCCTGTTTCAACCGCGCCGCTCGCCACGTCAACGCGCGTGCGGCCTCGATCTCGGTCTGCATCTCGGCCAGCTTCTCCTGGATCGCGCCGAACCGGCCGATCGGGCCCCCGAACGCATGCCGCTCTCTCGCATACGCGGTCGCCACGTCGAGCGCCGCCTGCGCGATCCCGACCGCCTGCGCGGCGATCCCGATCCGCCCGCCGTCGAGCGTCCCCAACGCGATCCGCATCCCCGCGCCGGCCGGGCCGAGCCGCTCGCCCGGCGTCTGCTCGAACGTCAGCGCCGCCGTCGAGGAGGAGTGGAGGCCCATCTTCTCCTCCTCGCGCGCGACGGCGAGCCCGGACGCCGGCCGCTTGACGACGAACGCTGAGATCTCGCCGCCGGCGGACTCGTCGCGGGCGAAGACGATCAGCAGGTGGGCCTGCGCGCCGGTCGTGATGAACTGCTTGGCGCCGGTGATCCGCCCCTCGGCGTCGGCGCGGGTCCGCAGCGCGCCGGCGTCGGAGCCGGCTTCGGGCTCGGTCAGCGCGAACGCGCCCAGCTCGAACCCCTGCGCCAGCGGCGGCACCCAGCGCGCGACCTGCTCGGGCGTGCCGTGCGCGAGCAGCGGCAGCTCGACCGCGCTGGTATGGACGGCGACGGTCACCGCGACGCCACCGTCGGCGCGCGCCAGCTCCTCCAGCGCGAGCACGTAGGAGAGGAAGTCGGTCCCCGCGCCGCCGTGCTGCTCGGGGACGCACGCGCCCATCAGCCCCAGCTCGCCGAGCTGGGCGAAAACCCCTCTCGGGAAGCGGTGGTCGTGGTCCCACGCGGCGGCGTGCGGCGCGATCGCCTCGTCGGCGAACCTGCGCGCGAGCGCGCGGATCTCGCGCTGCTCGTCGGTCAGCTCGTGGAGGCTCATTCGCGCCCTCGCCTCATCGCAGCCAGCGGACGCGCGACGCCGGGGGAGGGGCGGGCGCCGCCCGGCGGCGGCCGACCATCAGCGTCCCGGCGCCGCCGATCGCGACGGCGGCGACGGCCGTCCCGGTCAGCGTCAGCCGCCGTCCGAGGCGCTCGAAGCGCAGCACCTGCCAGCCCTCCTCGCGCGCGACCCGTCCCAGCTCGGCGTCGGGGTTGACCGCGACGGGATGGCCGACGGCGCGCAGCATCGGAAGGTCGGACTCGGAGTCGGAGTACGCCCACGACTCGGACAGCTCGAAGCCCTCGCGGATCGCGAGCGCGCGGATCGCCTCCGCCTTGCCCTCGCGGTAGGTGAACGGGCCGTCCGGCCGGCCGGTGTAGACGCCGTCGCGGACCTCGGATCTGGCGCCCAGCCCGCCGTCGAACGTCAGCACGTGCGCCAGCACCTCCGCCAGCTCGTGCGCGGCGGCGGTGACGATGTAGACGGGTCGCCCCGCGTCCTGGTGCTCGTAGGCGACGCGCAGCATCTGCGGGTAGATGCGCGGCAGGATCCCAGCGAGCATCTCGGGGCCGAGTCGCAGCAGGTCGCGCACCGGCAGGTCCTCCAGCAGCTTGAAGATCTGCTCGCGCACCTGGTCGGTGCCGGCGTCGGTCGAGCCGCTGAGGCGGAACTTCAGGTTCGCCATCGCGCCGGCGGCGAGCTGGCGCCGCGTCAGGATCCCGTGGCGGTAGGCGGCGCGGGCGAACTCGAACGCGGACGAGCCGACCATCAGCGTTCGGTCGAGGTCGAAGAAGGCGGCCCCGCGCGGCGCGCCTCCCTCGACCTCCGCTACGCCCGCTCCGTCGGGCGCGACGCTGTCCGGCGTCCCGCTCAGGACGCCACTTCCACGATCACGGCGTCGCCCTGGCCGCCGCCCGAGCAGATCGCCGCGCAGCCGCGGCCGCCGCCGCGCCGCTGCAGCTCCAGCACCATCGAGCCGAGGATGCGGGCGCCGGAGGCGCCGATCGGGTGGCCGAGCGCGACCGCGCCGCCGTTGACGTTGACCTTGTCCTCGTCGATCCCGAGCATCCGCATCGAGTTGAGCGTGACCGACGCGAACGCCTCGTTGATCTCCCAGACGTCGATGTCCTCGGGCGTCAGGCCGGCCTTCTTCAGCGCCGCCAGCGCCGCGTTGGCGGGCGTTCTGGCGAGGTAGGGGAAGTCGTCGGCGATCTGCGCCTGCGCGATGATCGTCGCGAGCGGCTTGCGACCGTTCGCGGCGGCCCAGTCGGAGCTGGCGAGCACGAGCGCGCCGGCGCCGTCGTTGACACCGGGCGCGTTGCCGGCGGTGTGGGAGCCGTCCTTGACGAAGATCGGCTTGAGCGCGGCGAGCGCCTCCAGCGTCGTGCCGCGGCGCGGCGCCTCGTCGACCTCGACGACCGTGTCGCCCTTGCGGCCCTTGACCGTGACGGCGACGATCTCCTCCGGCAGGCGGCCCTCGTCGGTCGCCTTCAGCGCCAGCTCGTGCGAGCGGACCGACCAGCGGTCCATGTCGGCGCGCGTCAGCTCCAGCTCGGCTGCGACCTCGCTCGCCTCGTGCGCCATGTGCTTGCCGCTGAACGGGTTCGTGAGGCCGTCGTTGATCATCGCGTCGATCGCCGCGCCGTCGCCCATGCGGTAGCCGAAGCGCGCGCCCTTGAGCAGGTACGGCGCGTTGCTCATCGACTCCATGCCGCCCGCCACGGCGACCTCGAGGTCACCGGCGCGGATCGCGGCGTCGAGGATGCCGGCGGCGCGGATCCCCGAGGCGCAGACCTTGTTGATCGTCTCCGAGGACACCTCTTGAGGGATCCCGCCCTTGATCTGCGCCTGGCGCGACGGGATCTGACCCTGGCCGGCCTGCAGCACCTGGCCCATCACGACGTGCTGGACCTGCTCCGGGGCGACGTCGGCGCGCTCCAGCGCCGCTCTGATCGCGATGCCGCCGAGCTCCGTCGCGTCGAGCGAGGCGAGGCCGCCGCCGAGCTTGCCGATCGGCGTGCGCGCTGCGCTGAGGATGACGGTGCTGGGCATCGAAGTCTCCGTTCCGGGGTGAGGTTGCGGCCCGCCGCTGGACCTCGTCTGATGCTAGAGGGCCGGCTCGCGCACGAGCGCCGTTGGAGGGTTCTTGGGGGGCTGCCACGAGCCCCGCGCCCGCGGACGATGGGTAGGCTGCCCCGATGCAGATCGAGGCCACGACGCAGGCGCCGCTCGAAACCGGCGCCGACACGATCGCCGTCGGGGTCTTCGACGGCGAGGACATCGCCCACGACGTCGCCGAGGGGACCCTGCAGCGGCTGCTCGACCGCGGCGAGGCACGCCGCGCCTTCAAACGGCTCGCCGTCGCGCACGCCGAGGACCGCCGTTTCATCGTCGTCGGGCTCGGCGACCGTGCCAGATTCGACCCCGAGCGCGCCCGGCTCGCCGCCGCCGCCGTCCACGGCCGCGCCCGCGAGCTGTCGACGACGACGCTCTGCTGGGAGGTGCCCCACCACCTCGACGACGTGCGCGTCGCAGGACTGGTCGAGGGCACGATCCTCGCCGGCTACCGCTTCGACAGGTACCGCAACAGCCCCGACGACGACGGCGCCGGCCTGCAGCGCCTGCTCGTCAGCGCGCACCACCCGGTCGACGCGCCCGTCGCGACGGCCGCGATCGTCGCGACCGCGCAGAACCGCGCCCGCGACCTCCAGAACACGCCGGCGAACGAGCTGACGCCGGAGCGGCTCGCCGCGCGTGCGCACGAGCTGGCCGGCGAGGTCGAAGGGCTGACCGTCGAGGCGCTCGACGAGGACGCGATCGAGAGCCTCGGGATGGGCGCGTTCGCCGCCGTCGCGCGCGGCTCCGCCGTGCCGGCGCGCCTGATCGAGCTGAGATACGAGGGCCCCAAAGCCGATGGCCCGCTGCTGGCGCTCGTCGGCAAGGCGGTCACGTTCGACAGCGGTGGGATCTCGATCAAGCCGGCGATGAAGATGTCGGAGATGAAGTTCGACATGTCGGGCGGCGCGGCCGTGCTGGAGGCGATCGGCGCGATCGCCAGGCTGCAGCTGCCGGTTCGCGTGCTGGGCGTGATCGGCGCGACCGAGAACATGCCGAGCGGCCGCGCGGTCAAGCCGGGCGACATCGTGCGCGCCTCCAACGGCACGACGATCGAGGTCGTCAACACCGACGCCGAGGGACGGCTCGTGCTGGCCGACTGCCTCGCGCACGCGGTCGGGCACGGCGCCGAGCGGATCGTCGACCTCGCGACGCTGACCGGCGCGATCGTGACCGCGCTCGGCTCGAGCCACGCCGGCCTGATGGCCAACGACGACGGCTGGGCGCGCTCGGTCGAGGCGGCCGCGCGCGCAAGCGGCGACCTCGTCTGGCGGCTGCCGCTCCACCCCGACCACGCCGAGGCGATCAAGGGCCGCTACGCCGACATCGTCAACTCGACCGAGAACCGCAGAGCGGCCTCGATCACGGCGGCGGAGTTCCTCCAGCGCTTCGTCGGCGACGTGCCGTGGGCGCACCTCGACATCGCCGGCACGGCGAACGACACCGGCCGCGCGCCGACGCCCACGGGCGGCACCGGCTACGGCGTGCGACTGCTCGTCGAGCTCGCTCGGCGACTGGCCGATTGACCGTGTGCGAAGCACTACTGCACTCCTCGATGCGATCCGTTCCCTACTATTCGCCCCGCCGCGACGCCGACGTCCCCTGAATGGCGCGCGGACACCCCGAGATGTCCTCCACCTCAGAGCGAAAGATCCGCGTCGTCGTCGCGAAGCCGGGCCTGGACGGCCACGATCGCGGCGCCAAGATCATTGCCCGCGCGCTGCGTGACGCGGGGATGGAGGTGATCTACACCGGCCTGCACCAGACGCCGGAGCAGATCGTCGAGACGGTCATCCAGGAGGACGCCGACGCGGTCGGCCTCTCGATCCTGTCCGGGGCGCACATGACGCTGGTGCCGCGCATCGTCGAGCTGCTGCACGCGCAGGAGGTCGACGACGTCGTCGTCACCGTCGGCGGCACGATTCCCGCCGACGACATCCCCGAGCTGAAGCAGCTCGGCGTCTCCGAGGTCTTCACGCCCGGGGCGCCGACGCAGGACATCATCGACTTCATCCGCGGCGCCGTCCGCAGCGACTGACGGGTCGTTCGCCGCAAGGCGGCGCGTGTGCCGGGGAGGAGTCTGCGAACGGCATGCGATTGACTGGTCAGTCAACGCGGGTATCATGGCGCCCACGACACTGCCACGAACGTTCGTTTGGCTCTTTCTGAGGAGGCACCCGGAGTGAAAATTTGCGTCCTGGTCAAAGAGGTGCCGGACGCCGCCGTCGAGAAGCGCATAGACCCCTCGACGGGGCGGATGGACCGCAGCGGGGAGAAGAACCTCAACCCGTATGACACGCACGCCATCGAAGCTGCGATGCAGCTGAAGGAAGGCGGCGCGCTCCAGGTCGACGAGATCGTCGCCGTCACGATGGGTCCGGAGTCCGCCGTGCGCGCGCTCCACAAGGCCGTCTCGCTCGGCGCCGACCGCTCGGTCCACCTGACCGACGACGCGCTCGCCGGCTCAGACGTCGCCGCGACGGGCTACGCGCTCGCGAAGGCGCTCGAGAAGGAGCAGCCCGACATCGTGCTGCTCGGCCAGCAGTCCGACGACGGCGAGTGCTACACGATCGGCGCCGTCGTGGCCGACCACCTGAAGGCGCCGTCGCTGACCCAGGTGATCAAGCTCGACGTCGTCGACGGCGGTCTCCGCTGCGAGCGTCAGGCCGAGTACGGCTACGACACCGTCCAGGTCGCGCTGCCCGCCGTCATCTCGGTCGGCGACGCGATCAACGAGCCGCGCTACCCGTCGCTGAAGGCGATCATGGGCGCGAAGAAGAAGCCGCTGGAGAAGGCCGGCGCCGGTGACGTCGGCATCGACGGCTCGCTCGTCGGCACCGACGGCTCGCGCGTCCAGTGCGGCGAGTTCAAGGCGCCGCCGGCGAAGGCCGCGGGCCAGATCATCGAGGACGAGGACACCGACGCGACGGTCGAGCAGATCGTGGCGTGGCTGGACGAAAGGAAGCTGATCTAGATGGGCGGGATTCTCGTCTACGTCCTCCACTACGAGGGCGCGCTCAACAAGAACTCGCTCGGCGCCGTCTCCGAGGGTGCGAAGCTCGCCGCCGAGCTGGGCGTCGACTGCGACGCCGTCGTCGTCGGCGGCGGTGACCTGACGAACGAGCTGATCGGCACGCTCGGCAACTACGGCGCGAAGAAGGTCTACCGCGCCGAGGGCGCCGAGGGCCTGGCCCAGCCCGTCATCGACGTGATGGACAAGGTCATCGGCGACAACGGTCACAGCTATGTGATCTTCGGCGGCGGCCTGCTCGGCTTCGAGATCGGCGCCGGCCTCGCCGCGCGCCGCAACGCCGGCGTGACGATGGAGGTCACCGGGGTCTCCGTCGAGGGCGGCAAGCTCGTCGCCGAGCGCCCGATCCTCGGCGACTCGCAGATCTCCCGCTCCCACTACAAGGGCGATCTCGGGATCATCATCGGCCGCATCAACGCGTTCGAGGTCAAGGAGTCCGGCGGGGGCGCGGCCGAGGTGGTCGACGTCCAGCTCGAGTACTCCCCCTGGTCCAACCAGGCGACGATGGTCCAGCGCGGCGAGCAGCGCGGCGCGGACGTCAACATCGAGGACGCGAACGTGCTCGTGGCCGGCGGCCGCGGTCTCGGCAAGGCCGAGGGCTTCCAGCTGTGCGAGGACCTCGCGGGCGTGCTCGGCGGCGCCGTCGCCGCGACGCGCGCGGTCGTCGACGCGGGCTGGTACCCGTACGCCGCGCAGATCGGCCAGACCGGCAAGTCGGTCGCGCCGAAGCTCTACCTCGCCGCCGGCATCTCCGGCGCGATCCAGCACAAGGTCGGCATGCAGGCCTCGGAGAACATCGTCGCGATCAACAAGGACGCGAACGCTCCGATCTTCGAGTTCAGCGACCTCGGCATCGTCGGGGACCTGAACAAGATCCTGCCGAAGCTGACGGAGGCCGTGAAGGCCAAGAAGGGCGGTTGATCGAGATGGCCGGCAGCAGCAACGGGAAGGTCGTGCCGGCGGCGTATCCGCCGCCGGTCGACTCGCCGAGAGAGTTCATCAAGCGCGGGCTCGACGGCGAGGACGAGCTGATCGAGGTCGGCGTCGCGATCGTCGGCGGCGGCACCGCGGGTCTCGCGTGCGCGAACCGCCTGCTGCAGCTGCTGGCCGACGATCCGGAGACGATGGAGCGCCTCGGCGAGGTGCCCGTCGCCGTCCTGGAGAAGGCGAAGACCTGCGGGGGCCACAACCTGTCGGGCGCGGTCATGCGCCCCGGGCCCCTGCAGGAGCTGTACCCGGACCTCTCCCGCGAGGACTGGCGCAAGGAGGGCTTCGCCTTCGGCGAGGTCGGCAAGGAAGCGGTCTACATGCTTCCGAACGGCAAGACGAAGCTGCGGATCCCGCCGCCGCCGCCGTTCAAGAACCACGGCAACGAGGTCGTCTCGGTCGCCGCGCTGGCGCGCTATCAGCAGCGGATCGCCGAGGAGGCCGGCGCCTACGTCCTGACCGAGACGTCCGCGACGCAGATCGTCGTCGACGACGGCCGCGTCGTCGGTGTGCGCTCGGGCGACAAGGGCCGCGGCAAGGACGGCGAGCCGCTCGGCAACTTCGAGCCGGGCACCGACATCAAGGCGCAGGCGACCGTCCTCGCCGAGGGCTGCTGGGGCTCGCTGACCGGCGCCGCGATCCGCGAGTTCGGTCTCGATGACGGCCGCGAGCCGCAGGTCTGGGAGCTCGGCGTCAAGGAGGTCTGGAAGGTCCCGAGACCGCTGACGCACCTGATCCACACGATCGGGCCGTGGCCGCTGAAGCTGTCGGCGAAGTACGGCCAGATCGGCGGCACCTGGATCTACCCGATGAAGGACGAGAGAACGGGCGACGACCTCGTCTCGATCGGCTTCGTCATCGACCTCGAGTACGCCGACGCGACGACGTCCGCGCACGACCTGCTGCAGAAGTTCAAGCTGCACCCGCTCGTGAGAGGGATCCTCGAGGGCGGCGAGCGCGTCGCGTGGGGCGCGAAGGCCCTGCCCGGCGGCGGCTACTGGTCGATGCCGAAGCTGACGATGCCGGGCGCGCTGCTGGTCGGCGACGCCGGCGGCATGGTCGACACGGTCTCGCTCAAGGGCGTCCACCACTCGATCCTCTCCGGCAAGCTGGCCGCCGAGACGATCTACGACGCGCTGCGCAACGGCGAGTCGTCGCTGGAGTCCTACGAGCAGAAGATCGAGGACTCGGCCACGGGCAAGGAGCTGTACGAGGTCCGCAACGGGCGCCAGCCGTTCCAGAAGGGGTTCATCAAGGGCGCCCCGATCGTCAACCTCGCGATCGCGACGAAGGGCAAGCTGCCGCCGGGCCGCCTGCCGTGGCACAAGAACGACGAGCAGCCGATGTTCATCGGCGACACGGCGGACAGCTACCCGAGACCGGACAACAGATACACGTTCGACAAGCTGTCGTCGGTCTTCATCACGGGCAACGCGACGCGCGACGACGCGCCGAACCACATCCGCGTGCAGAGAAACGTCCCGCGCGAGGTCGCCGAGACGTGGAAGTGGATGTGCCCGGCCGGCGTCTACGAACTGCCCGAGGACGCGCCGGAGAGCGGCAACGTCGACGTGATCGTCAACTACACGAACTGCGTGCAGTGCGGAGCGATCACGGCCAAGGGCGGACGCCTGACGACGCCCGAGGGCGGCGACGGGCCGCTCTACACGATCACCTGAATCGACTTTGTCCGACCCCATGCGCGCCGGGTGTGTGGGGTCGGTCACAAGGTCGCAACTTCTGGCTGCGCGGCCGGTTATAGCCGGCATCATGAAGAAGGTCGCAGCCGCCGTCATCTCCGTGCTCGCCGTCGCCCTCGTCGCGACCCCGCTCGCCAGCTCGTCCGCCTCCGCCGCGAGCGCCAAGCCGAACGCGAAGACGCGGGCGGTCACGACCGCGCCGCTGTCCTACGACGCGCGCCTGCTGTCGTGCAGACGGTCGCCGAGCACCGACCAGCGCTTCGCCGTCGTCGGTGCCTCGATGCGGCCGGTGCCCGGCGGCAAACGGCTGGCGATGCGGGTCGAGCTGTTCCAGAAGCCGCTCAGCGGTGGCCGCTGGATGCTGCGCGGCGACGTCCCCGGGCTCGGCACCTGGATGCCGCCGAGCGACCCGTCGATCGGCACCCGGCCCAACGACGTCTTCAAGTACCGCCAGTCGGTCGGCCGGCTCGTCGTCCCGTACGCCTACCGCTTCAGAGTCAGCTTCCGCTGGAGCGACGCGGCCGGCCGCGTCGTGCGCGAGGAGTCGGCGGTCACCGTGCCGTGCCGCGAGCCGGACCTGCGTCCCGACCTCGTCGTCGCGAGCGCGACCGTCGAGCCCGACCTCGACCCGACGAGAGCGCTTTACATCGTCGTCGTGAAGAACGTCGGCCGCTCGGTCGCGTCGTCGATAGGGGTCGGCGCGACGTTCGCCTCCTCGACGCGGTACGTCAGACGGCTCGGCCCGGCCGAGAGCGGCGAGGTGACGTTCATCGGCCCGGCCTGCCCGGCTGGGGCGACAGGTCCGACGTTCCTCGTCGATCCCGGCAACACGATCGACGAGGGGCTGGAGACCAACAACAGCCTCCTCGCGACCTGCCCGGCCGAGCCGTGAACCACCGATCTTCGCGGCGTCTCGCCGCCGTGGGCACGGCCCACGCCCGATCGCCGGCTCCCAAGGGATCCACCCCGTGGTTCGCCGGCGACCGACCGTGGACCACACCCACGACAGCGAGCCATCCACGGATATCGGTGGTTCCCGGCTACACTGGACTCACCATGAAGACCGACATCCATCCCAACTACGTCGAGTCGCACGTCCGCTGCACGTGCGGCAACACGTTCACGACGCGCTCGGTCGAACCGAGAATAAACGTCGAGATCTGCTCGGCGTGTCACCCGTTCTACACGGGCAGACAGAAGCTCGTCGACACCGGTGGCCGGGTCGAGCGCTTCCAGCGCCGCGCCGCCAGACGCGCCGCCGCATCCGCCGACAACTAGCCGGCCCCATCCGCAGCGCGCAACCTCGGCGGGGGTGACCCGCCGAGGCCTCTGCGCCCGCGCGCGGCCGAGGCCCTACACTCGACGGCCGTGATCGAGCAGCTCGTCAGACAGGTCGAGTCGCGCTTCCAGGAGCTGGAGGCGCAGATGTCCGACCCCGAGGTGATCGGGGACCGTCAGCGCTACGCCGAGACCGGTCGCCAGTACCGCGACCTCGAGGAGGCGGCGAGACTCGCTGCCGAGTGGCGCCGCGCCGTCGACGACGAGGCCGGTGCGCGCGAGCTGCTGGAGGAGGGCGGCGACGACGCCGAGGTCCGCGACATGCTCGCCAGAGCGCGCGAGCGGATCGACGCGCTCGACGAGGAGATCCGCCTCGCGATGGTCGAGAAGGACCCCGCCGACGAGAAGAACGTGATCGTCGAGATCCGCCCCGGCGCCGGCGGCGACGAGGCCGGTCTGTTCGCCGGCGACCTCTACCGCATGCTCACGCGCTACGCCGAGCGGCGCGGCTTCAAGACCGAGGCGCTGTCGGAGAGCGACGGCCAGTACACGTTCGCCGTCAAGGGCGAGGGCGCGTACTCGGTCTTCAAGTTCGAGGGCGGAACCCACCGCGTCCAGCGCGTGCCGGAGACCGAGTCCCAGGGCCGCATCCACACCTCGACCGCGACCGTCGCCGTGCTGCCCGAGGCCGAGGAGGTCGACGTCGAGGTCAACGACAACGACCTCCAGGTCGACGTCTACCGTTCCTCGGGACCCGGCGGCCAGTCGGTCAACACGACCGACTCGGCGGTCCGCATCACGCACAAGCCGTCCGGCATCGTCGTCTCGATGCAGGACGAGAAGTCCCAGCTGCAGAATCGCGACAAGGCGATGCGCGTGCTGCGCGCGCGCTTGTACGAGGCCGCGCTCGCCGAGCAGCAGGCGGAGCTGTCGGCGACCCGCCTCGCACAGGTCGGCAGCGGCGAGCGCGCGGAGAAGATCCGCACGTACAACTTCCCGCAGGGCCGCATCACCGACCATCGCATCAAGCTGACCGTCCACAACCTCGACGCGGCGCTGGCGGGCGAGCTCGACGACGTGACCGACGCGCTGCAGGACGATGAGAAGCGGCGCCGGCTCGAAGTCCAAGCCGAGGCCTGACGCCGCGGCGCCGGCCGCGGTGGCCGGGCCCGGTGCGGCCGGGTCCCGCGCGGATGCGGCCGGGTCCGGCACCGGCGCGGGCGAGGATTGGAGCTTCGCCGACGGCCCGTCGGTGCGGATGTCGCTCGCGATCGCGACCGCCGACCTGCGCGAGGCCGGCTGCGACAACCCGCGGCTCGACGCCGAGCTGCTGCTGGCCGACGCGCTCGGCGCGACGCGCACGTCGCTGCACCTGCATCCCGAGCGCGTCCTCGTGGCCGACGAGAGCGCCCGCTTCGCCGCCTCGGTCGCGCGGCGCCGGGCGCGCGAGCCGGTCGCCTACATCCGCGGGACGCGCGGCTTCCGTCACATCGACCTGACCGTCGACGCGCGCGTGCTCGTGCCGCGCCCGGAGACCGAGCTGCTGGTCGAGGTCGCGCTGGGCCTGCCGCGCGGCGCCCGCGTCGCGGACGTCGGCACCGGCAGCGGCGCGGTAGCGCTGGCGCTCAAGCACGAGCGGCCTGACCTGGCGGTCGTCGCGACCGACCTGAGCGCCGACGCGCTCGCGGTCGCGCAGGCGAACGCCGCCGCGCTGCGGCTCGCCGTCGCCTTCGCGCAGGGCGACCTGCTCGCCGGGGTCGACGGGCCGCTGGACGCGATCCTCTCCAACCCGCCGTATGTGCCCGACGGCGACCGCGAAGGGCTGGAGCCGGAGGTCGCGGTGCACGAGCCGTCGCAGGCGCTGTTCGCGGGAGGCGACGGCCTCGACGTGCTGCGCCGGCTGGCGACCGAGGCGGCCGCGCGCGCGCCGTTCGTCGCGTTCGAGGTCGGCGCAGGGCAGGCGCCCGCGGTCGGCGCGCTGCTGCGCGCGGCCGGGATGCTGCGCATCACCGCGCACAGGGACCTGGCGGGAATCGAACGGGTCGTCGTCGGAGAGCGGTGAACCCGATGGCGGTCCTGACCCACGCTGACGCGGTCGCTTTCTCCGACTGCGTCGCGGGCGGCGGCGTCGCGGTCTTCCCGGCCGACACCGTCTACGGCCTCGCCGCCGCGCCCGGCAACTCCGCCGCGATCGCGCGGATCTATGCGCTGAAGGGCCGCGCGCCCGAGAAGCCCGCGGCGACGATGTGGTTCGACCGCGACCGCGCGCTCGCGGCGCTGCCGCCGCTCGGCCCGCGCACGCGCCGCGCCTGCGAGCGGCTGCTCCCGGGCGGCGTCACGCTGCTGCTGCCCGATCCCGCCGACCCGGCCGTCGCGCTCGGCGTCCGCGTCCCGCGGCTGGAGGGCGCGCTCGCGGCGCTGGCGACCGTGCCGCATCCCGTCGTGCAGTCGAGCGCGAACGCCGCCGGCGGCGCCGACCCGCGCACGCTCGACGAGGTGCCGCAGGCGATCCGCGCCGGCGCCGACCTCGTGCTCGACGCTGGCCCGCTGCCCGGCGCGCCGTCGACGGTGATCGACCTGCGGCGCTACGAGCGCTCCGGCGCGTGGGAGATCGTCCGCCAGGGCGCCGTGCCGCGCTCGGTCGTCGCGTCGGCGCTGGGCTGAGCGGCGGCTACGCAGCCCACGGCGGCGGGAACGTTCTGCCGCCGACCGTTCCGAGCATCCCGGCGGAGGTGCAGACGGTCAGGCGCGCGGCCGTCTCGCCGTCGTTGCTCAGCGTCAGCTCGACGCCCGGCGGGACGATCAGTGCGTCACCGGGGGCGAGCGCCGCACGGCTGCCGCCGACCACGGCCGCGACCGCGCCGGAGCCGAGCACGAAGACCTCTTCGCGGCTCACCGAGTGCGACTCGCTGACGGCTCCGGGCGCGATCTCCAGCGCCCACACGGCCAGCTCGACCGACCCGCGGGAGGGCACCGCGAGCGGGCGGAACGTGAACCCGGGCCGCTCGAAGGTGGGAGCGTCGGCGAGCGTCGCGTGGGGCATGGAGGACTCCGATCGAGAAAGAGATAGACAACTGGATTGACTAGGCACGGTAGCGCATCCGGTCAACCTGGTTGACTGGATTGATGCACCAGACGCTCTCGCTCGCCGACCCTGACCGCGAGGGAAGCGCGGCGATCCTGCTCGGGATGGGGTTCCGCGCGATGACCGATCGCTTCCACGAGCTCCTGCGGGCGGAAGGGCACGAGCCGCTGCGGCCCGCCCACGGCTTCGTCTTCCGGCTGCTCGAGCGTGACGGCGACCTGACCGCAACGCAGCTCGCGACCCGCCTCAGCGTCACCAGACAGGCCGCCGCGAGAGTCGCCGCGGAGCTTGAGGAGTGGGGCTATCTGACGCGCCGCGCGCACCCGCGCGACGGTCGCGCGCAGGTGCTCGTGCTGACGCCGCGCGGCCGCCGGTACGTCGCACACGCCGACGAGCTGTGGGCGCGCGTCGAGCGCGAGTGGGCCGCGGTCGCAGGCGCGGAAGCGGTGCACGCGGCGAAGCGCGCGCTGGCGGCGTACGTCGAAGTGGCGGCAGGGGAGGGCGAACCGCCGCTGCGCCCGGTGTGGTGAGGGGGTCCGTTGGTACCCTCCCGCGTGCCGCCATGAAGATCGCCATCGCCTCAGACCACGCCGGCTTCGAGCTGAAGTCGCACCTCGCCACCGCGCTCGCCGCGGCAGGCCACGAGGTCGTCGACCTCGGCACCGACGGAACCGCCTCCGTCGACTACCCCAGATTCGCCGAACCGGCCGCCGAGCTGGTCGCCGACGGGGGCGCCGAACGCGGCGTGCTCGTCTGCGGCTCGGGCAACGGCGTCGCGATCGTCGCCAACAAGGTGCACGGCGTCCGCGCCGTCAACGCCCACGACGTGGAGGAGGCCGAGATGTCCCGCCGCCACAACGACGCGAACGTCGTGACGCTCTCGGGCGCGCGGCTGAGCGGCGACGAAGCCGATGCGATCGTCGCGACGTTCCTCTCGACCGACTTCGACGGCGGCCGCCATGCGCGCCGCGTCGACCAGATCACCGCCATGGAGACGCCCGCATGACCGACCTTTCGCCCGACTTCTTCAACAAGCCGCTCGCCGAGGTCGATCCCGAGATCGCGGAGGCCGTGCAGCACGAGCTGGAGCGCCAGCAGCGCACGCTGGAGATGATCGCCTCCGAGAACTTCGTCCCGCAGGCGGTGCTCGACTGCCAGGGCAGCGTGCTGACGAACAAGTACGCCGAGGGCTATCCCGGCCGCCGCTACTACGGCGGCTGCGAGTTCGTCGACGTCGCGGAGCAGCTCGCGATCGACCGCGCGAAGGAGCTGTTCGGCGCCGAGCACGCGAACGTCCAGCCGCACTCCGGCGCGCAGGCCAACACGGCCGTCTACCACGCGCTGCTGAAGCCCGGCGACACGATCATGGGGCTGGAGCTGGCGCACGGCGGCCACCTCTCGCACGGCATGAGAATCAACGTCTCCGGCCGCCTGTACGACATCGCGCCGTACCAGGTGCAGCGCGAGACGAGCCGGATCGACATGGACGAGGTCGAGCGGATCGCGCGCGAGCGCAAGCCGAAGCTGCTGCTCGCCGGCTGGTCGGCCTACCCGCGCCAGCTCGACTTCGAGCGTTTCCGGGCGATCGCCGACGCGGTCGGCGCGTACCTGATGGTCGACATGGCGCACTTCGCCGGGCTCGTCGCCGCCGGCCTGCACCCCAACCCGGTGCCGCACGCCGACGTCGTCACGACGACGACTCACAAGACGATCGGTGGCGGCCGCGGCGGCCTGATCCTGTGCAGAGAAGAGCACAGAAGAGCGATCAACTCGGCGATCTTCCCCGGCCAGCAGGGCGGCCCGCTCGAGCATGTGATCGCCGGCAAGGCGGTCGCGTTCAAGATCGCGATGAGCGACAGCTTCAAGGAGCGTCAGGAGCGCACGATCGCCGGCGCGCAGGCGCTCGCGACCGAGCTGCTGGCCGACCAGTCCTCCGGCGTCAGCGTCCTCACGGGCGGCACCGACGTCCACCTCGTGCTCGTCGACCTGCGCGACTCCGAGCTCGACGGCCAGCAGGGCGAGGACCGGCTTCACGAGATCGGCATCACGGTCAACCGCAACGCGGTCCCGTTCGACCCGCGCCCGCCGATGATCTCCAGCGGCCTGCGGATCGGCTCGCCGGCACTCGCCACGCGCGGCTTCACCGTCGAGGACTTCCATGAGGTCGGCAAGGTGATCGCGACCGCGCTGACGCCGGCATTCGAGGCGCGCAAGGGCGAGCTGGCCGAGCGCGTGCAGGCGCTCGTCGACAAGCACCCGCTCTACTCCCACCTCGGGACCCCGACCCCCGCCTGACGGCGCCTCGGCGCCGCTGGCTTTGTCCTCGATCGCTCGTGGGCTGGCGGGTGGGTGGGCCTTTGTCCTCTCTGCGTCCGCGCCAGCGACGCCGATCCGCTCGTCAGTACGCCGCGGCTGCGAGTATTCGGAATCGGCATGAGCGAGCTCGACGCCGTCTACGCCTTCCTCGTCGCGCTGGCCGTCGCGGCCGTGACGACCCCGTTCGTCGCGCGGCTGGCGACGCGCATCGGCGCCGTCGACGAGCCGCGCGAGCGCGGGCTCGCCGCCCGCGCGACGCCCTTGCTCGGCGGCCTGGCGATCCTCGCCGGCGTGCTGGTCGCGTCGGCGATCTGGCTGCCGATCACCGACGAGACGCGCGGGATCCTGCTGGGGGCGGCGCTGATCGCCGCCGTCGGCGCGATCGACGACGTCATCGACCTTCCGCCGCAGTGGAAGCTGCTCGGCCAGGTCGTCGCGGCGATCATCCCGGTTGCGGCCGGGGTGAAGGTCGAGAACGTCACGCTGCCGTTCCTCGGCGCGATCGAGTTCCACGAGATAGGCGGCGTGCTGACCGTGATCGGCCTTGTCGGGCTGATGAACGTCGTCAACTTCTCCGACGGCGTCGACGGCCTCGCCGCCGGCGTCTGCGCGATCAGCGCCGTCGCGTTCTCGATCATCGCGTTCGACCTCGGGCGCACCGGCGCGAGCGTGCTGGCGGCGATCGTCGCCGGCGCTGCGCTCGGCTTCCTGATCCACAACTTCCACCCGGCGTCGATCTTCATGGGCGACTGCGGCGCGCTGCTGCTCGGCTTCCTGCTCGGCTGCGTCGCCGTGCAGGGCTCGCTGAAGACGAACGCATTGATCGCGCTCGTCGGCCCGCTGGCGATCCTCGCGGTGCCGTTCCTCGACACCGGCTTCGTGATCGCGCGGCGGCTGAAGTACCGCCGCGCGCCGTGGTCGGCCGACGCCCAGCACTTCCACCACCGGCTCGCGCGGGTCGGCTTCAGCCAGCGCCGCACGGTCCTCTACCTCTACGCGTGGACCGTCATGCTCGCGGGGCTCGCCGTCGCGATGCGCTTCATCCCGTACACGGACAACCACGGGAGCTTCAACCTCGGATGGAGCGCGCTGCTGGCGGCGCTGGCGCTGCTCGTCGCCGGCGCGTCGATCTATCTCGTGATGGTGCTGGAGATCCTCAAGCTCAAGCGCCTGCGCGCCTGGCAGATGCGCCGCGCCGACCCGACGACGACCGAGCACGAGATCGACGTCCAGGTCGAGTCGGAGCTGGAGACGGGCGAGTTCGGCGCGATCGGCGGCGAACCGCCGCCGCCGTCAGGTCCGAGCGCGGACGCCGCGGGCGTTCAGCGCGGCGCGCCGTAGACGGCGGCGAGCCAGATCCGCAGTAGCGCCTCGATGAACGCGCCCTCTTCGAGCGGCACCTCCTGCACGAGCCGCTCGTAGGCGCTGCGCTCGGTCATCCAGACGAGCGCGAAAGCGGTCTCGCGTGCCGGCAGCGTGGCGTCGACCTTGCCGGCCTCCTGCTCGCGCGCGATCCGCGCATGGGTCGCGTCGACGAAGCGGCCGACCAGCTCGCGCCAGAAGCGCGCGGCCTCCTCGTCGTAGGCGGCGGTCTCGACGACGGCTCTCAGCAGCGCCGGGTGGCGCCGGTAGATGTCGACGATCTTCGCGATCGCGGCCTCCAGCTCGGCGCGGCCCTCGCCCTCGCCGGCCCACCAGCGCTCGGCCTCGGCGAACAGCTCGTCGGCGACGCCGGCGGTCACCCGCATCAGCAGCTCGCGCTTGTCGCGGAAGTAGAAATAGAAGGCGGTGCGGGAGATCCCGGCCCGCGTGGCGATCCGCTCGATCCCCAGCTCCGAGTAGGACGCGCCCTCTTCCAGCAGCGTCTCCGTCGCCTCGACGACGCTCGCCTCGATGGCCGCACGCTTGCTGCTCTGCGCCTGCGTCCGTCGGCTCAACGATGCCATCGGCGTCACCCTATCGAGAGTTGCTGACCGGTCGCCGCAGCTGCCGAGGGAGGGTCTGCGCGCCGACTGCCGACGCACGCGGGCGCGTACGCGCGCGTGGATCGTGAGTGGCGACTGTCACTAAGTTGTTACAAGGTCGCGGGAACTTGTAGACTCTTCATAAGCCCACATGGCAAGCGTCTTCCGCCAGGCCCGCGGAGACATGCTTGGCCGGTTGTGGGTTCTTTTTTCGTTCTGGCGTCAATGCCTCTCATGTGTCCCCCCGACCTCCCCGAGCACCAGCCCGATGACGAACGACCGCCCGCCGACGCGGGGGGCCGTCGCCGGCTCGATCATGATCGCCGCGACGCTGCTGTGCGCCGGGATCGGGCTTGGGGTCGGGGCGCTCGTGGGCGCGCCTGTGCCGCTCTTGATCGTCGGTCTGGGCGTAGGTTTCGTCGCCGGCATCGCCCTCGTGCGTGCGCAATTCGGTGACCTCTGACAACTGAGCCATGATCTTCTTTCGTCAACTCGACGTGTTCCTGCTGTTGCTTGCGCTGCCGATCTTCATCGCGGCCGACCAGCCGATCCTGGGCTGGGCCGCGACGACGATCGCGTGGCTCGGCCAGAAGGTGCTGCAGGCCGTTCTGGAGCGCAAGGCGGCCCAGGAGGACGACGCCCGTCGCTTCTTCGGCTTCATGGCGGGCTCGTTGATCGGACGCTCGTGGCTGCTTGCCCTTACGATCTTCGCCGTCGGCATCGTCGACCGCGACGCCGGGCTCGCTGCTGCGGTGCTCGCGCTCGCCGTCTTCACCTGTTACCTCGTGATCTCACTCATCATGCGTGCCCCGCAGAACCCCTCGGAGCGAACCTCTTGAACCTGCGTCGTCATCCTCGCCTGTTCCTCGCGTCGCTCACGACGCTCGTCGGCCTGCTGCTGCTCTCGCCCGTCACGGCGCTCGCCGCGACGGAGACGTCCGCGAACGAGCCCGCGCTGGATCCGTCGGAGGAGTTCGCGCTCCCGGACTGGATCTCGATCAAGCTCGGCCCGATAGACATGTCGATCAACAAGGCCGTCCTCTACATCTTCCTCGCGACCGCGCTGACCGTGATCGTCATGGTCTACGCCGCCCGCAAGATGGCCGCGCGCCCCACGGGCCGCCTTCAGACGGTCACCGAGATGGCGTTCGGGCTCATGCGCGACAACATCACGCGCGGCAACATGGACCCGAGAATGGCGTCGAAGTGGTTCCCGTTCATCGCGACGCTGTTCCTCTTCATCTGGTTCTCGAACATGATCGGGTACATCCCGCTCCCGACGAATTCGTCGCACACGTTCGATCTCGCCGGGATAGAGGTCCCGTCGTTCGCGCTCTACGCGGCGACGGCCAACATCTCGATCCCGCTCGTGCTCGCGCTCGTCGTTTGGATCGCCTACCACGTCGAGGGCATCCGCGTCCACGGCTTCGTCGGATACATCCGCAGCTGGGTGCCGAAGGGCGTCGAGGGCTTCATGGTCGGCCCGATCCTGCTGATCGAGGCGCTGTCGCACTTCGTCCGCCTGATCTCGCTCTCACTGCGTCTGTTCGCGAACATCCTCGCCGGGCACCTGCTGATCCTGTTCATGGCCGGCGGCCTCGTGATCCTGCTCGGGATGGGCGTCTTCGGATCGGTGATCCTCGGCATCTCGACCGGCACCCTGGCCGTCGTCTTCTTCCTCTTCGAGATCGGCCTGGTCGCGACGCTCCAGGCATTCATCTTCAGCACCCTTACCGCGATCTACCTCGGCGGCGCAGTCGCCGAGGAACACTAAGGAGAACCCGCAGTGGACCTGATCCTGATCACCGCACAGGTTGCGCTCGATGCGGCCAGAGCGACCGGCGAGACCGCCGGCCGCGCCATCGGCCTCGGCCTGGGCACCGGGCTCGCCGCCCTTGGTACGGGCGTCGGCCTCGGCTTCATCTTCGGCAAGACGATCGAGGCGGTCTCGCGTCAGCCGGAGCTGAGAGACGACATCCAGTCGATCCAGTGGCTCGGCTTCGCGCTCACCGAGGCGACCGTCTTCTACGGGTTCATCGCCGGCCTGATCGCGTTCTTCGTCTAAGCCGATGCTCGCCGCAATCGACACCATCGCGGCGCCCCTCGTCCTGGCCGCGACCACGGAAGACGACGGGCTGAACCCGCTCGTCAGAGTCGTCCCCGGCCTGATGATCTGGACGCTGCTGGCGTTCGTCGTCGCGCTGCTGGTCCTGCGCAAGTACGCGTGGCCGCAGATCACGAGAATCCTCGATCAGCGCCAGCAGCAGATCGAGGAGTCGATCGACGCCGCCGACCGCACACGCCAGGAGGCCGACGAGCTGCTCGCCGAGTACCGGCAGCGACTCACCGACGCCCGTGCGCAAGCGGACGAGATCGTCGCGAAGGCCGAGCGTGCCGGCGAAGTCGCCGAGCGCGAGGGCCTCGACGCGGCGAAGGTCAAGCGCGAGGAGCTGCTGGAGCAGACGCGTCGTGACATCCAGGCCGAGACCAACCGCGCGATCCAGGAGATTCGTCGCGAGGTCGCCGACCTCACCGTGCAGGCGACCGAAAAGGTCACCCGCAAGACGCTCTCGCCCGACGATCAGAAGCGGCTCGTCGAAGAGGCGCTGTCCGAGCTGGACTTCAGCACTCTCTCCGGCGACCGGAGGAACTAGGTCCCATGGAAGAGATCGCCCAGGTCTACTCGCGCGCGCTGTTCGAGGTTGCCAAGGAACACGGCAAGCTCGACGTCGTGCGCGAGCAGCTCGGCCAGTTCGCCGACGCGCTCGAGCAGAACCGCGACCTCGCGGTCTTCTTCTTCTCTCCGTACTTCTCGACGGACGAGAAGAAGGAGGGGCTGCGCAGAGCGGTCGACGGTGCCGACCCGACGTTCGTCAACTTCCTGCAGACGCTGCTCGAGCGTCACCGCATGCCGGCGATCTACCGCATCCGTGCGGAGTACGAGCGGCTGTGGGATCAGGAGAGAAAGCTGCTGCCCGTCGAGGTGACGAGCGCAATCGACCTCGACGAGGCGACGGTCAAGAGCATCGGCGACCGCATCGGGGAGCAGACCGGCCAGCAGGTCGAGCTGACCAGCAGAGTCGACCCCTCGATCCTCGGCGGGATCGTCCTGCGCGTCGGCAACCAGATCCTCGACGCCTCGATCAAGCACCGCCTGGACCAACTTCGCAAGCACGTCGCGCAGGCATAGGCCTGACATAGGAGCCAAGAACCCCACCATGCAGATCAAGCCCGACGAGATCACCTCCATTCTGAAGAGCCGCATCGAGGGCCTCGACAGCGGCAGCGCCGACCTGACCGAGGTCGGCACCGTTCTGTCCGTCGCGGACGGCATCGCCCGCGTGCACGGGCTCGAGAACTGCATGTCGTTCGAGATGCTCGAGCTGCCGCACGACGTCACCGGCCTCGCGCTCAACCTCGAGTCCGACAACGTCGGCGTCGTGCTGTTCGGCGACTGGCAGAAGGTCGTCGAGGGCGACACCGTCAAGCGCACCGGCAGACTGCTCGAGATCCCGGTCGGCGACGCCCTCCTCGGGCGCATCGTCGACCCGCTCGGCAACCCGCTCGACGGCAAGGGCGACGTCGTCGCCAGCGAGTACCGCCCGGCGGAGTTCAAGGCCCCCGGCGTCGTCCAGCGTCAGCCGGTCACCGAGCCGATGCAGACCGGCCTCAAGGCCGTCGACGCGATGATCCCGATCGGCCGCGGCCAGCGCGAGCTGATCATCGGCGACCGCCAGACCGGCAAGACGGCGATCGCGATCGACACGATCATCAACAACAAGGACTCGGGCGTCGTCTCGGTCTACGTCGCGATCGGGCAGCGCCTCGCGACCGTCGTCGGCATCGCCGAGACGCTTGCGGAGAACGGCGCGCTCGACTCGACGATCATCGTCGCCGCCGCTGCCGACGAGGCCGCGCCGATCAAGTTCATGGCGCCGTACGCCGGCGCCGCGATGGCGGAGTACTTCCTCTACAAGGGCCAGCACGCGCTCGCGGTCTACGACGACCTCACCAAGCACGCATACGCCTACCGCCAGATGTCGCTCCTGCTCCGCCGCCCGCCGGGCCGCGAGGCGTACCCGGGCGACGTCTTCTACCTCCACTCACGCCTGCTGGAGCGCTCCGTCAAGCTCAACGACGAGCTCGGCGGCGGCTCGATGACGGCGCTGCCGATCATCGAGACGCAGGGCGGCGACGTCTCGGCGTACATCCCGACGAACGTGATCTCGATCACCGACGGCCAGATCTTCCTCGAGCCGAAGCTGTTCTTCTCGGGCGTGCGTCCGGCCATCAACGTCGGCATCTCCGTCTCCCGCGTCGGCGGCAACGCGCAGATCAAGCCGATGAAGAAGGTCGCCGGCAAGATCAAGCTCGAGCTGTCGCAGTTCCGCGAGCTGGAGGCGTTCGCGCAGTTCGGGTCCGACCTCGACGCCGACACGCAGCGCACGCTCGCGCGCGGCAACCGGCTCGTGAGAACGCTCAACCAGAACGAGCGTTCGCCGCTGGCCGTCGAGGACCAGGTCATCCAGCTGTACGCCGCGACGAACGGCTTCCTCGACCGCATCAACGTCGACAAGGTCGAGAAGTTCCTCGACGGTCTGACGCGCCGCGCGCACTCCGAGGCGGGCGACCTGCGCAAGGCGATCGCCGGTGGCGACTGGTCGGAGGAGACCGAGAAGGGCGTCAACACGCTCGTCGAGCGCTACGCCGACGACTTCGGCTTCGACCTCGACGAGGAAGGCCAGCCGCTCGAGGAGGGCGCCGCCCCGGCGGTCCGCTCCTCCGCCAACGGCGACGCCGCCGCTGAGCGCGAGCAGGAGACCGCGGCGGTCTAGCGCTCACGCGCTCGGAGACCCACCCGCGAACCCCAGCCCATGGCTCAGCGAGACGTCAAGAACCGCATCGCGTCGGTCAAGAACATCCAGAAGATCACCCGCGCGATGGAGATGGTCGCGGCGGCGCGCCTGCGGCGCGCCGAGACGCGCATCGCGGCGCTGCGCCCGTACGCGGGCGCGCTTCGCCGCATGACGCGTCAGGCGGCGGAGGCGGCCGGCGACGTGCCGGCGCTGCCGATCCTCTCCGAGCACGCCGAGGAGAAGCGGGTGGCGCTGCTGCTCGTGACCGCCGACCGCGGCCTTGCCGGCGCGTTCAACTCACAGATCATCCGCGCCGGCCTGCGGACGGCCGACGAGCACGTCGCCGACGGCAGAGAGGTCGTGTACTACGCGACCGGTCGCCGCGGCGTCTCGTCGCTGACGTTCCGCAACCGCGCCCCGGAGCAGGCTTTCACCGGCTTCACGGAGCGGCCGTCGTACGCGAACGCGCGTGAGATCGCGAACGCGCTCACGGCGGCCTACATCGACGGCAAGGTCGACCGCGTCGAGATCCTCTACAACGGCTACATCTCGCCGATGTCGCAGGAGGTCCGTCGCGAGACGCTGCTGCCGCTCCAGCAGGCGACGATCCTCGACGCGCACGACGACGACGAGCACGCCGCGGGCGAGAGCAACGCGCACGCGCTCGTCGACTACGAGCCGGAGCCCGAGGAGATCCTCGAGCGGCTCGTGCCGGACTACGTCGAGATCTCGATCTTCCGGGCGTTGCTGGAGTCGACAGCGTCGGAGCTGGGCGCGCGCATGACGGCGATGCGCAGCGCGTCCGACAACGCCGGCGAGATCATCGACGACCTCACGCTCGAGATGAACCGCGCACGCCAGGCAGAGATCACCCAGGAGATCATGGAAGTCGTCGCCGGCGCCGAAGCGCTCGGTTAAGGAGACACGAAACCAATGTCAGCCACAGCAGAAACCAAGACTCAGAACGTCGGGCGCATCGAGGAGATCCAGGGCGTCGTCATCGAGGCCGTCTTCCCGCCCGAGCACCTGCCGCACATCAACAACGCGATCACGATCGATCGCGGCGAGGACGGCGTGCTCGTCTGCGAGGTCCAGCAGCACCTCGGCGACGACCGCGTCCGCGCGGTGGCGATGGACTCGACCGATGGCCTCGCCCGCGGTGTCGAGGTCAAGGACACCGGCGGCCCGATCACGGTCCCCGTCGGCCGTGCCACGCTCGGCCGCATCTTCAACGTGCTCGGCGAGCCGATCGACCTCGCCGGCCCCGTCGACGTGCAGGAGCGCCGGCCGATCCACGCGGCGGCCCCGAACGTCGAGGACCTGACGCCGACGACCGAGATGTTCGAGACGGGCATCAAGGTCATCGACCTGCTCGCCCCGTACGCGAAGGGCGGCAAGGTCGGCCTCTTCGGCGGCGCCGGCGTCGGCAAGACCGTCCTGATCCAGGAGCTGATCGACAACCTCGCCCGCGAGCACGGCGGCCTCTCGGCCTTCTGCGGCGTCGGCGAGCGCTCGCGCGAGGGGAACGACCTCTGGCTCGAGATGAAGGAGTCGGGCACGATCGACAAGACGATGCTCGTCTTCGGTCAGATGAACGAGCCGCCCGGCGCCCGTATGCGCGTCGCGCTCTCCGGCCTGACGATGGCGGAGTACTTCCGTGACGAGGGCCAGGACGTGCTCCTCTTCATCGACAACATCTTCCGCTTCGTGCAGGCGGGCTCCGAGGTCTCCGCGCTCCTCGGCCGCATGCCGTCGCAGGTCGGCTACCAGCCGACGCTCGAGTCGGAGATGGGCCAGCTGCAGGAGCGGATCACGTCGACCCGTCAGGGCTCGGTGACGTCCGTCCAGGCCGTCTACGTCCCCGCGGACGACCTCACCGACCCGGCTCCGGCGTCGGTGTTCGCCCACCTCAACGCGACGACCGTGCTCTCGCGCTCGATCTCGGAGAAGGGCATCTACCCGGCGGTCGACCCGCTCGACTCGACCTCGACGATCCTCAAGCCGGACATCCTCGGCGAGGAGCACTACGCGGTCGCCAACGAGGTCAAGCAGATCCTCCAGCGCTACAAGGAGCTGCAGGACATCATCGCGATCCTCGGCATCGACGAGCTGTCCGACGAGGACAAGGTGATCGTGCAGCGCGCGCGCAAGGTCGAGCGCTTCCTGTCGCAGCCGTTCCACGTCGCGGAGCAGTTCACCGGCACCCCCGGCTCCTACGTCCCGATCGCCGAGACGATCCGCGGCTTCAAGGAGATCATCGAGGGCAAGCACGACGAGCTGCCCGAGCGCGTCTTCCTCCTCAAGGGCACGATCGACGACGTCGTCGAGGCCGCGAAGAAGGGCTAGGGAGGACCGTGGCCCGCACGACGTTCCCCGTCGAGGTGCTCACCCCCGAGGGTGAGATCTTCAACGACCAGGTCGAGATGATCGCGACGAAGACGGTCGAGGGCTCGATCGGCATCCTCGCGAACCACCAGCCGCTGCTGGCGATGCTCGACCCGGCCGAGCTGCGGCTGTACCGCTCCGAGGGCGACGTCGTCCGTCTCGCCCAGGGCGAGGGCTACCTGCAGGTCGCCGGCGACGGCGGCGTGCTGATCCTCGTCCAGGACGCGATAGCGCCCGAGCAGCTCGACAGCTCCGACCTGAGCGAGAAGCTGCGCGCCGCCGAGGAGGCCTACGCGAGAGCGGAGGAGCACTCGGAGGAGCAGCGCCTCGCCGCCCGCAACAAGCGCCGCTGGGAAGCGTTCCAGCGGATCGCCGGCGGCAGCTGAGCCGCACGCCGCCGGCCAGGCCGTCCCCGGGCATGCACCGGGGGCCGGCCTGCGCGTTGTCTATCCTGGATCGACCGTGGTCGACGAACGCGCGCTTGCCGAACGCCTCATCACGTATGACACGTCGCGCGCCGAGGAGCTGGCGGCCGCGGCGGCGTTCGTGCGCGGCTGGCTGGAGGCGCGCGACATCGAGGTGCGCGAGCACGCGCACAACGGCCTGCCCGTGATCGTCGCCGACGTCGGTCCCGCGGATGCGCCGACGGTGATCTTCCACGGCCACCTCGACGTCGTCCCGGGCCTGGAGGAGCAGTACGAGCCGCGTGTCGAGGGCGATCGCCTGATCGGCCGCGGCGCCTACGACATGAAGGGCGGGCTCGCCGCGATGATGTGCGCGGTGAAGGACTGCGCCGCGCAGGACCGCGTCCGCGTCCGCTTCGTCTGCGTGCCCGACGAGGAGTCCGAGGACGTCGACTCGCGCTCGACCGACGAGCTGGTCGCGTCCGGCCTCAGAGGCGACTTCGCGATCACGGGCGAGCCGACCGACCTGCACATCGGCGTCCAGGCGAAGGGCGTGCTGGCGATGCGGATCGACGTCGCCGGGCGCTCCGCCCACGGCTCGACGCCGTGGCTGGGCGACAGCGCCGTGCTGAAGGCGGTCGACGTCTTCCGCCGGATCGAGGCGCTGCCGTTCTCGCGCGAGTCCTCGGAGCTGTTCGACCGGCCGTCGATCAACCTCGGCCGGATCGAGGGCGGCGACGCCTTCAACAAGGTGCCCGACCGCTGCGAGATGGTCGTCGACGTGCGCTACCTGCCGGGACAGGACCCGGGCGCGATCCTCGCCGAGGTGCGTGCGATGGAGGACGTGACCGTGACGAACATGCTGACGCGGCCGCCCGCCTACGTCTCGCGCACGAACCCCTACGTCCGCGCGCTGCGCGACGCGATCGCCCGCACGCTCGACGACGACGCCGTCTCGGTCGGCCGCGATGGCGCTTCCGACGCGGTCTCGTTCCTCGAGGCCGGCATTCCGGCGGTCGAGTTCGGGCCGTCCGGCGCGGGCCATCATGGCCCTGACGAGTGGGTCTCGCTGGCGTCGCTGACGCGCTATCGAGGCGCGCTCTCGGACTTCGTCCGCACGCTGCCCGACTGGCTCGCGCGCGACCGCGCCGGCGAGCCCGGCGGCCTGCACGCGATCGAGGGCGGGTTGGCATGAGTCCTGAGCTGCCCGACTTCCCCGGCCGCGGGCGCGGCGGGCTGTGGCTGCGGTTCCTCGCCGCCGCCGTCGTCGTGATCTTGTTGACGGCGGGCGCGACGGCGACTGCGGGCCTGCTGAACGTGCAGTCGTTCGTCGACGACCTGAAGGCCGGCGGGACGATCAGAAACGTCGACGACGTGATCACCCGCGCCGACGCGGGCGATCCGCGCACGATCCTGCTGATCGGCTCCGACCACCGCTTCGGCGCCGACCGCAGAGATGCGCGCTCGGACACGATGATGCTCGTGCGGATCGACCCCGACGCGGCCGCGACGACGGTGCTGTCGATCCCGCGCGACCTGAGAGTCAGCTTCAGAACGAGAGACGGCGGCTTCCACCCGGACGCGAAGATCAACGAGACCTACTCGCTCGGTGGCGAGGCGCTGACGGCGAGAGTCGTCAGCGACACGTTCGGCGTCGACATCAACCACATCGCGAACGTCAACTTCAGAGGCTTCCGCGAGGCGATCGACGCGATCGGCTGCGTCTACGTCGACGTCGACCAGCGCTACTACCACTCGAACGTCGGCGTCCCGGTCGGCCAGCAGTACGCCGAGATCGACATCATGCCCGGCTATCAGATGATGTGCGGGCAGAGAGCGCTCGACTACGTCCGCTACCGCCATCTCGACAACGACCTCGTGCGCGGCGCGCGCCAGCAGGACTTCCTGCGCCAGATCCGCTCGCAGTACGACGCCAACGACTTCATCGACGACCCGCACAAGCTGACGCGCGTGATCGGCAGACGGATGCAGACCGACAAGGGCCTGCAGTCGGTCGACGCGCTGATCGACTTCGGCAAGCTCGTCGCGTTCTCCGCCGGCAGACCGATCCAGCAGATCTCGATGACGCCGACCTACACGACCGGCGCCAACGGCGCCTCCTACGTCGAGGCCGGGCCGGAAGAGATCGCGCGGATCAGACGCGCGTTCCTGAACCCCGACAAGACGCCCGCGCCGCCGCGCCGCAAGGCCGGCAGGGGAGCGAAGGGCAGACGCGCCGCCGCCGAGGCGCCCGCGCCGCCTGACCTCGTCGACATGGCGCAGACGGGCAAGGACTACACGATCCAGCTCGGCCAGATGAACTTCCCCGTCTACTACCCGAAGCTGCTGCCGAGCTCCGACGGCTACATGCCGACGAACACCGGCGGCGAGGGCGGGTACCCGATCAAGTACCGCACGAAGGCGCCCGACGGGAAGATGAAGCAGTCCTACCGGCTCGTCGTCAGAGTCGGCGACCTCGGCAACTACATGGGCGTGCAGGGGACGACGTGGCTCGATCCGCCGATCCTCAAGAACCCCTCCGCGGACAGCCGCACGGTCAACGGCAAGAAGCTCGACCTCTACTACGACGGCAAGAGGCTGCGGATCGTCGCGTGGAGAACCCCGAGAGCGGTCTACTGGATCTCCAACACGCTCGAGAAGAGACTCACGAACGAGCAGATGCTCGGGGTTGCGGGCTCGCTGACGCGCCTGGGCGGGCGCTAGAGGCCGCTGCCCGCGTAGTAGGCTTCGCCGCCGCATGAGCCAGAACCAGCGCGAACCAATCGCCGTGATCGGCACCGGGTACGTCGGCCTCGTGACGGCCGCCGGCTTCGCTGAGCTCGGCAACGACGTCTGGTGCGTCGACATCGACGCCGACAAGATCGCCCGCCTCAATCGCGGCGAGGTCCCGATCTACGAGCCGGGACTCGCCGAGTCGATCGCGGCCAACCGCGAGCGGCTGCACTTCTCGACCGAGCTGGCAGAGGCGCTGGAGCACGCGCGCCTGCTGTTCGTCGCGGTCGGCACGCCGCCGACGTACTCCGGCGACGCCGATCTCTCCGCCGTCCACGCCGTCGTTGACGCGATGCCCGCCTCCGACCGCCACGCGCTCGTGATGAAGTCGACCGTCCCCGTCGGCACCGGCGCGTCGATCAAGCGCTCGTTCGCCGCGCGCGGCAAGGACGGCTTCCGCTACGTCTCCTGCCCCGAGTTCCTCAAGGAGGGCTCGGCGCTCGCCGACTTCCGTGCGCCGGACCGCGTCGTCGTCGGCGACGACGGCGACTGGGCCGGCGACGCCGTCGCCGAGCTGTACGCGCCGCTCGGCGCGCCGCTCGTGCGCACCGACGTCCCCAGCGCGGAGATGGTCAAGCTCGCCTCCAACGCGTTCCTCGCGACGAAGATCTCCTTCATCAACGAGATCGCCAACGTCTGCGAGGAGACCGGCGCCGACGTCACCGAGGTCGCGCGCGGGATGGGCCTCGACGACCGCATCGGCTCGAAGTTCCTGCGCCCGGGGATCGGCTACGGCGGCTCCTGCTTCCCGAAGGACGTCAGCGCGCTGAAGCTGCTGGCCGGCAACTCCGGCTACCACTTCCAGCTCCTCAACGCCGTGATCGAGGTCAACGAGCTGCAGAAGCGGCGCGTGATCAGAAAGCTCCAGAAGCACCTCGGCACGCTCGTCGGCAAGCGGATCGCACTGCTCGGGCTCGCGTTCAAGGCGAACACCGACGACATGCGCGAGGCGTCGTCGCTCGTGCTCGCCGCCCGCCTGCAGGGCGAAGGCGCGAGCGTCAGCGCGTACGACCCGATCGCCGAGCAGGAGGCGCGCAAGCTGATGCCCGGCGTCGACTTCGCCGACTCCGCGCTGGGCGCGCTCGACGGCGCCGACGCCGCCGTGCTCGTGACCGAGTGGCCGGAGTTCGCCGAGCTGGACTGGAACGCGGCCGGCGCACGGATGGCGGGCAAGCTCGTGATCGACGGGCGCAACCACCTCGACCCAGCGACCCTCGGCGCCGCCGGCATCGCCTACGAGGGCGTCGGGCGCGGCTCCTGATGCAGGCGCTGATCCTTGCGGGCGGCGAGGGGACGCGCCTGCGGCCGCTGACCTCGACCGTTCCCAAGCCGGTCGTTCCGCTCGTCGACCGGCCCTTCATCGCGTTCATGCTCGACTGGCTGCGGCGCCACGGCGTCGACGACGTCGTCATCTCCTGCGGCTTCATGGCCTCGGGCGTGCGCAACGTGCTCGGCGACGGCAGCGCCTTCGGCATCCGCCTCCGCTACGTCGAGGAGCCGAGACCGCTCGGCACCGGCGGCGCGATCAAGTTCGCCGAGCCGTTGCTCGACGAGCGCGTGCTGGTGCTCAACGGCGACGTGCTGACCGACATCGACCTGACCGCGCAGCTGGCGCAGCACGAGCGCACCGGCGCTCGCGTCACGCTCGCGCTGATCGCGGTCGACGACCCGTCCGCGTACGGCCTCGTGCGACGGGACGAGGACGGCGGCGTGCGCGAGTTCCTCGAGAAGCCGAGCCCGGACCAGATCGACACGAACCTCGTCAACGCGGGCGCGTACGTGCTCGAGCGCGAGGTGCTCGACGCGATCCCCACCGAGCGCGCCGTCTCGGTCGAGCGCGAGGTCTTCCCGACGCTCGTCCGCAATGGCCTCTACGGCTACGAGGCGAGCGGCTACTGGCTCGACATCGGCACCCCCGAGCGCTACCTGCAGGCGTCGCACGACATCCTCGACGGCGCCGTCGAGACGTCGGTGCCGGAGGCGTTCGACAGCCGCAACGTCGCGATCGCCGACAGCGCCGAGGTCCAGGGGCGCGTCGTCGGCCCCGCGCTCGTCGGCCCCGGCGTGCGGATCGCCGCGGGCGCGCTCGTGAGCGGCCGGACCGTGCTGGGACGCGGCGTCGAGATCGGCGAGGGCGCGCACATCGACGGCGCCGTCGTGCTCGACGGGGCGGTCGTCGGCCCGCACACGACGGTCTCGCACGCGATCCTCGGCCCCGGCGCGCAGCTCGGCGCCCACTGCCGCGTCGACGGCGGCGTCGTGCTCGGCGAGGGCGTCGTGCTCGGCGCCGAGAACCATCTGACCGCTGGTGCCCGCCTGTTCCCCAACGTGTCCCTTCCGGACGGAGCGATCAAGTTTTGAGCGATCTCAGCCGCGAGGCCGTCGAGGCGGTCGACACCGCAAAGCAGGTCGACGACATCCTCGGCCTCCCCGAGCACCTGCGCGACGCGCTGTGGCGCGTCGAGTCGGCGAAGCTGGAGCCGCGCGACGCCCCGGGCGGCTTCATCGTCGCGGGCATGGGCGGCTCGGCGGTCGGCGGCGCGCTCGCCGCCGCCGTGCTGGGCGACCGCGCGTCGCGCCCGATCGCGATCGCGCGCGACTACGGCCTGCCGGCATGGACGACGCACGAGGCGACGGTCCTCTGCTCCAGCTACTCGGGCAACACGGAGGAGACGCTGGCGGCGTACGAGGCGGCCGGCGTGATCGGCGCGCAGCGGATCGTCGCGACGACCGGCGGCAAGCTCGCCGCGGCGGCGCGCGCGGACGGCGTCCCGGTCGTCCCGCTGCCGGGGATGTTCCAACCGCGCGTGGCGGTCGGCTACTCGCTCGTGATCGCGCTCGAGGTCGCCGCGTTGTGCGGTGCCGCCGAGTCGCTGCACTCTGAGATCGACGTCGCCGCTGCGCACACCGAGGCGCTCGCGACGGAGTGGGCGCCGGACGGCCCGGAGGACTCGCTGCCGAAGGAGATCGCGCGCGGCCTGCACGGCACGATCCCGCAGATAGCGGGCGCCGGCCTGACCTCGCCGGTCGCGTACCGCTGGAAGACGCAGTTCAACGAGAACGCGAAGACCCCGGCGTTCGCCGCCGAGCTGCCGGAGCTGAACCACAACGAGATCGTCGGCTGGCAGGGCGCGGCCGAGCTCGGCCGCTTCAGCGCCGTCTTCCTCGACGACTCCGACCTGCACCCGCGCGTGCGCCAGCGGATCGAGCTGACACGCGGCTTCATCAGCCCCACGGCGGCCAGCTCGTTCCGTGTCGAGGGACGCGGGGAGACGCGGATGGAGCGGCTCGTCTCGCTCGTGCTGCTGGGCGACCTCGTCTCGCTCTACGCCGCGGTCCTGCGCGGGATCGACCCGACGCCGGTCGAGATGCTGGACCGGCTCAAGACGGTGCTCGCGGGCGGCTGACGCGAACGGAACGGGCCGTGCGCGGCCCGTTCGGAAGGTTGACACAGTCGTGGTAAGGTTGTCCGCGCCGATGGCGACGGACGCGCTCACGATCCATGAATCCGCGGAGACGACCGGCTGGTCGCCCCGCATGCTGCGCTACATCGAGCGCAGCGGCCTGGTCGTGCCAGCACGGTCGGCGTCCGGCTACCGGCTCTACGGCGCTGCGGAGCTGCAGCGCCTGCGCACGCTGCGCGAACTGCTCCAGCGCTTCGACCTCGGCCTCTCCGACGTCGTCTTCGCGCTGCGCCTCGGCAACGACGCCGAGCTGCGCAGCAGCGTCGAGGAGTGGCTGGAAGCGGAGCCGGCCAAGCCCGAGCACGTCGCCGCGAGCGACTGGCTCAGCTGGGAGCAGGACAAGCACGAGAAGCTCGTAGCGGCCGCGAGATCGGCGCCAGCCGATCTCGCAATCCAATCGGCGCCAGCCGATTGGACGGACGCCGCACCGACCAACGTCACGGAACTCACCGGAGGAAGCACGGGATGACCGCCACAACGACCACGCAGGACTTCAAGGTCGCCGACCTCTCCCTCGCCGCCTTCGGGCGCAAGGAGATCGACCTCGCCGAGCACGAGATGCCGGGCCTGATGTCGATCCGCAAGGAGTTCGCCGACGCGCAGCCGCTCAAGGGCGCGCGGATCATGGGCTCGCTCCACATGACGATCCAGACCGCGGTCCTGATCGAGACGCTGACTGCTCTCGGCGCCGAGGTCCGCTGGGTCTCCTGCAACATCTTCTCGACGCAGGACCACGCTGCGGCCGCCGTCGCGGTCGGTCCGAACGGCACGCCCGAGAACCCGCAGGGCGTCCCCGTCTTCGCCTGGAAGGGTGAGACGCTGGAGGAGTACTGGTGGTGCACCGAGCAGGCGCTCCGCTGGCCCGGCGAGGACGGCCCGAACATGATCCTCGACGACGGCGGCGACGCCACGATGCTCGTCCACAAGGGCACCGAGTACGAGGCCGCCGGCGCCGTGCCGGACCCCGCCACGGCGGAGTCGGAGGAGTTCACCGTCTTCCTGACGCTGCTGCAGCGCTCGCTGGGCGAGGACCCGCAGCGCTGGACGAAGATCGGCCAGGGCATCAGAGGCGTCACCGAGGAGACGACGACCGGCGTCCACCGTCTCTACGAGATGACCGAGGCCGGCACGCTGCTGTTCCCGGCGATCAACGTCAACGACTCCGTCACGAAGTCGAAGTTCGACAACCTCTACGGCTGCCGCCACTCGCTGATCGACGGCATCAACCGCGCGACCGACGTGATGATCGGCGGCAAGGTCGCCGTCGTCTGCGGCTTCGGCGACGTCGGCAAGGGCTGCGCCGAGTCGCTGCGCGGCCAGGGCGCGCGCGTCATCGTCACCGAGATCGACCCGATCTGCGCGCTGCAGGCTGCGATGCAGGGCTACGAGGTCGCGACGCTCGCGGACGTGATCGGCACCGCCGACATCTTCATCACGACGACGGGCAACAAGGACATCATCACCGTCGCCGACATGGCGAAGATGAAGCACCAGGCGATCGTCGGCAACATCGGCCACTTCGACAACGAGATCGACATCGCCGGTCTGACGAAGTACGACGGCATCGTGCGCGAGACGGTCAAGCCGCAGGTCGACGAGTGGCGCTTCCCGGACGGCCACACGATCATCATGCTGTCCGAGGGCCGCCTGCTGAACCTCGGCAACGCGACCGGACACCCGTCGTTCGTGATGTCGAACTCGTTCACGAACCAGACGATCGCCCAGATCGAGCTGTTCACGAAGCCGGGCGAGTACGAGAAGAAGGTCTACGTGCTGCCCAAGCACCTCGACGAGAAGGTCGCCCGCCTCCACCTCGACGCGCTCGGCGTCAAGCTGACGAAGCTCAGCGAGGAGCAGGCCGCGTACATCGGCGTGCCGGTCGACGGCCCGTACAAGGCCGACCACTATCGGTACTAGACCCGATCACGATGTCGCCGACCTCGGGCTTGCCGAGGTCGGCCAGGCGCGGGTCGAGTGGGCGGACGCGCGCATGCCCGTCCTGCGCTCGATCCGCGAGCGCTTCGCCCGCGAGCAGCCGCTCGCGGGCGTGCGCGTCGCCGTCTGCCTGCACGTCACGACCGAGACGGCCAACCTCGTCCGCGCGCTGAGCGCCGGCGGCGCCGAGGTCGCGCTCTGCGCCTCGAACCCGCTCTCGACGCAGGACGACGTGGCCGCCGCGCTGGTCGACCGCTACGACGCCTCGGTCCACGCGATCCAGGGCGAGGACATGGCGACCTACTACGACCACATCGAGCACGTGGTCGACACGAGACCGCAGATCACGATGGACGACGGCGCCGATGTCATCTCCGTCATCCACAGCCGCCGCACCGAGCTGCTGGGTGACATCGTCGGCGGCACCGAGGAGACGACGAGCGGCGTGCTGCGGCTGCGCGCGCTCGAGTCGCAGGGCAAGCTCGGCTTCCCCGTCGTCGCCGTCGGCGAGGCCCAGACGAAGCGCTTCTTCGACGACCGCTACGGCACCGGCCAGTCGACGCTCGACGGCATCCTGCGCGCGACCAACACGCTGCTCGCCGGCCGCGTCGTCGTCGTCTTCGGCTACGGCTGGTGCGGCCGCGGGATCGCACTGCGCGCCCGCGGCGCCGGCAGCCAGGTCGTCGTCTGCGAGGTCGACCCGCTGCGCGCGCTGGAGGCGAAGCTCGACGGCTTCGAGGTGATGCCCGCGCTCGCGGCCGCCGCCAAGGGCGACGTCTTCGTGACCGCGACGGGCGGGCGCGACGTCGTGCGGCGCGAGCACTACGAGCTGATGCGCGACGGCGCGCTGCTGTGCAACGCCGGCCACTTCGACGTCGAGCTGAACCTCGCCGACCTGCGCGCGGTCGCGCCCGAGCGCCGCGTCGTGCGCGAGCACGTCGAGCAGCACGTGACGCCGGACGGGCGTCGCCTCCACCTGCTGGCGCAGGGCCGCGTCGTCAACCTCGCCGCGGCGGAGGGCCACCCGGCCGCCGTGATGGACGTCGCGTTCGCCAACCAGGCGCTCGCGGCCGAGTACCTCGTGCGGCACGCGCACGAGCTGAGAGCGGGCGTGATCGAGGTCCCGCGCGAGCTCGACCACGAGATCTCACGCCTCACGCTCGCCTCGCTCGGCGTCGAGATCGACGCGCTGACCGCCGGTCAGCAGGAGTATCTGACCGCGTGGGAGATCGGCACCTGAGCAGCGCCGGGGTAGTGCCAGGGCTACCGCGAAGAGTCGCCCTCGCCTGACTGGTGGCGCCGCGCCCGCGGCTCGAACATCGTCGGCATGGATTCAGACGGCGATGCGGGCGGCGCGGTGCGGCTGCTCGAAGTGACCAAGCGCCACGGCCGCGGCAGCGCGGCGGTCACCGCGCTCGACGACCTGACGGTCGACTTCGCGGCCGGCAGCTTCACCGCGATCATGGGCCCGTCGGGCTCCGGCAAGTCGACGCTGCTGCAGTGCGCGGCAGGGCTCGACCTGCCGGACACGGGTGACGTGCGGCTCGACGGCGTCGAGCTGACGCGACTCGGCGAGGCCGGGCGGGCGCGCCTGCGGCGCGAGCGCGTCGGCTTCGTCTTCCAGGCGTTCAACCTGCTGCCGGCGCTGACGGCCGAGCAGAACGTCGCGCTGCCGCTGCGGCTCGCGGGGCGGCGCGTCCCACGCGCGGCGCTGCGCGGCGCGCTCGCCGCCGTCGGCCTGGAGGACCGCGCCCGCCACCGCCCGAGCGAGCTGTCCGGCGGCCAGCAGCAGCGCGTCGCGATCGCGCGGGCGCTGCTGCACCGGCCAGCCGTGCTGTTCGCCGACGAGCCGACCGGCGCGCTCGACACGACCAGCGCGCGCCGCATGCTCGGCACGCTGCGCGGCCTCACGGACCGCGACGGCCAGACGGTCGTGATGGTCACGCACGACCCGATCGCGGCCGCCCATGCCGACCGCGTCCTGTTCCTCGCCGACGGACGGATCGTCGGCGCGATGGAGCGGCCGACCGCCGAGGGTGTCGCGGCGCGGATGACGCAGCTGGAGCAGGCGGCGTGATCGGCGCACGAGCGGCCGCCGTCGCGCCGCGCGGCGCGGGGGCGGCCTGATGCTGCGACTCGCCGCCTCCACTCTGCGCGCCCGCTGGCCGGCGCTGGCCGGCGCGTTCGCCGCGCTCGCGCTCGGCGCGGCGCTGTCGATCGCGGCGGCGGCGGTGATCGCCGCTGTCTCCGACGTCGGCGACAGGGGGCCGCAGCGGCTGCGCCACGCGCCGCTCGTCGTCGCGGGCACGCCGTCGCTGTCGATCCCTTCGATCCCGGCGGAGGAGCGCGATCCGGCGACCGAGCGCAACCCGCAGCGGGTCGCGCTCGCCCCGGCGCTCGCCGCCCGCCTCGCGGCGCTGCCGGAGGTCTCGCGCGCGGTCGTCGACCGCGCGTTCCCGGTGCGCGTGGGCGCCGCCGCGCAGGGGAGCGGCGCCGTGCCGGGCGCCGTGCAGGGCGCCGCCACCACCGGGCGCCCGTGGTCGTCGCGGCTGCTCACTCCCTACAGACTCGTCGCCGGCCGCCCGCCCGCGGCTCCCGGCGAGGTCGTCGCGGCGACCGGCGGGAAGGGCGGCGGCGGAGCCGGCGGCATCGGCACGCAGCTCGATGCGACGCCGCTGCTCGCGACCCCGGCGGGTCCCGCGCAGTACCGCGTCGTCGGGCTCGCCGCGCCGCGCGACGGCCGCGGGCCCGCCTACGAGCACCCGCTCTTCTTCGCCGACGAGGAGGCCGCGCGGCTCGCGCCGCGGATCGACGCGATCGGGATCTGGCCGGCCGCCGCGGCGCCGGTCGTGCGCGACCTGCTCCAGCGCGATGCGCCTGGCGTCGTCGCGCTCGACGGCGCCCGCCGTGGCGAGCTGGAGCCGAACGCCGATGCCGACGCGGCGGCCGGCGCCGGCGTGCTGCTGAGCCTGATGGCGACGACGGTCGGCTTCGTCGCGGTCTTCGTGATCGCCTCGTCGTTCGCCTTCGCCGTCGCGCTGCGACGACGCGAGCTGGGGCTGCTGCGCGCCGTCGGCGCGACGCCCCGCCAGGTGCGCCGGCTGGTGCTCGGCGAGGCCGCGCTGTTCGCGACGGCCGCGGCCGTCGTCGGCGCGCTCGCGAGCCTCGCTGTCGCGCCGCTGCTCGGCGGCTGGATCGCCGACCACGGGCTCGCACCCGCGGGAATGCGGGTCGCGCCGAACCTGCTCGCGGTCGCGCTCGGCAGCGGCTTCATGGTCCTCGTCGCGCTGTGCGGCGCGTGGGCGGCTGCGCGCCGCGCGGCGCGCGTGCTGCCGGCCGAGGCGCTGCGCGACGCGGCGGTCGACCGCGGGGTGATGACGATCGGGCGCTGGGCCGTCGGCCTGCCCGCGATCGGCGGGGCGGTCGCGCTGATGCAGCAGCCGGTCCCGGCCGATCCCGCCGGGCAGCTGATGGTGACCTTCGGCGAGGGGGCGCTGCTGATCGTCGGGCTGACGATGATCGCGCCGGTGCTCGTCCCGCCACTCGCGGCACTGCTGGTGCTGCCCGCCGCGCGCGTGCGCGGCGCCGGCCCGCTGCTCGTCCGCCAGCATGCCCGCGCCGCCGTCCGCCGCACCGCCTCGACGGCGGCGCCCGTGCTCGTCGCGGTCGGTCTGACGGCGGCGCTGGGGTCGATGGTCGGGTCGTTGGAGCAGTCCGACGCGGCGTCGGTCAAGGCGCGCTTCGACCCGCGCGCGGCGGTCGTGACCGCGCCCGGCGGCGGCGGGCTCTCCGACGCCGACGTGGCGGCGCTCGCCGCGATCCCGGGCGCGCAGGTCGCCCCGCTGCTCGATGCCGACGTGCGCGCGATCGGACCCGAGGGCCTCGGCCCCGTCGCCGCCTCCAGCCTCGACGCCGCGCACACGCCGCTGGTGCTGCGCTCCCCGCTCGTCGGCGGCTCGCTCGACCGCCTCCACGGCGACGCCGTCGCACTCGGCGAGCTGACCGCGCGACCGCTGCGCAAGCGCGTCGGCGACCGCGTCCGCGTCTGGTTGCCGGACGGCGCCGAGCGCGAGCTGGAGGTCGTCGCGATCGTCGGCGACGGCTTCGGCGTGACGGGCATGTACGTCCCGCGCGAGCTGCTCGCCGGCCACGTCGGCGGCGCGGCGGCGACCTCCGTCCACGTGCGCCTGCCAGACGGCGACGCGACCGCGCAGGCCGCGCTGCGCGAGCTGACCGCCGCGCGCGGCCTCGCGCTGCGCGAGCAGGCTGGGCCGCGCAAGGTCGCCGACGTGACCGACAGCAGCAACATGAACAGACTCGCGCTGCAGGCGATCCTCGGCGTCGCGCTGCTCTACGTCGCGATCGCGCTCGCGTCGACGGCCGCCGTCGGGACGGTCGCGCGCGCGGGCGAGCTGGCGCTGCTGCGGCTGTCGGGCGCGACGCCGCGGCAGGTCCTGCGGCTCGTCGCGGCCGAGGCGTTCGTCGCGACGGCGGTCGGCGCGCTGCTCGGGCTCGCGATCGCGGCGGGAATGGCGCTCGCGCTGCGGCGCGGCTTCGCGGCGCTGACGGGCCCGGCGGTCGTCGCGATGCCGTGGGGACTGCTGGCGGCGCTGTCGGCCGGCTGCGCGCTGATCGCCGTCTCCGCGTCGCTCGCGGCGGCGCATCGCAATCGGCCCCTCCCGTGAAACTCTCCCGCGGTCGTCCTGCCTTCGTGTCGCATAGCGACCACAAGGCAGGACGATGGCGCCCGCGCCTCTACGATCGGCCGATGCGCCCGCGCCGCCCGCTCCCGCTGACCGCGCGGCCGTGGCGTGCGCTCGCATACCTGCTCGTGCGGCTGCCGCTGCCGGCCGCCGGCGCCCTCGCCGTGCTGCTGCCGATCGTCGTGGGCGGCTGGATCGGCGTCGCGGTCGCGTTGCCGCTGCTGGTCGCGTACGTGCTCGTCGCCGTCGCGGCGGCGCCGGCCGAGCGGCGGGCGGTCGCGCTGCTCGGCGACGTGGCCGTCCGCGATCCGCATCGCGAGCCGGACGGGCCCGGCACGATCGCGCTGCTGCGGTTGCGGGTGCGCGAGGCGACGACGTGGCGCGAGGTCGCCAACGCCCTGCTCGCCGCCGTGCTCGCCCCGCTCGACGGCCTCGTCCTGCTGACGTTGACGCTCGGCTCGCTCGGCCTGCTCGCGGCGCCGCTGCTGATCGCCGCCGATCCGGTCGCGATGGGGCCTTGGGAGATCGATTCCGCCGGCGAGGCATGGTTCGGCTGCGCTGTCGGGCTCGCACTGCTGCTCGGCGGCGCCTACATCGTGACCGCGCTCGCCGCCGCGCACGCCGCGCGCGTGCGGGCGCTGCTGGGTCCCCGCGGCGACGAGCTGCGCGATCAGGTGACCGAGCTGGCGCGCTCGCGCGTGCGGCTGATCGACGCGTTCGACGTCGAGCGGCGGCGGATCGAGCGCGACCTCCACGACGGCGCGCAGCAGCAGCTCGTCGCGCTCGCGATGACGCTCGACCTCGCCCGCATCGAGCTGGAGGGGAGCGGCGGCGAGGCGGCGCGACTGGTCGAGCGGGCGCATGCGCAGGCGACGCGGACGATCGCCGAGCTGCGCGACCTGATCCACGCGATCCACCCGCCGATCCTCGCCGAGCGTGGGCTCGGGGCGGCGGTGCGGGCGCTCGCCGACCGCGCCGCGCTGCCGGTCCGCACGGCGGTCGAGGTCGACCGGCGGCTGCCGGAGGGCGTCGAGACGGCGGCGTACTTCGTCGTCTCCGAGACGCTCGCGAACGCGGTCAAGCACAGCGGCGCGGCGGCGGTCGACGTCACGGTTCGGCTTGCCGACGCCACGCTCGCGGTCGAGGTCCGTGACGACGGCCGCGGCGGCGCCGACGCCGCGCGCGGCAGCGGCCTCGCCGGGCTCGGCGACCGCGTCGCGGCGGTCGGCGGGCGGCTGACGCTGTCGAGCCCGCCGGGTGGCCCGACGGTCGTCCGCGCCGAGATCTCGTGTCCGCCGGGTGGCATGCTGCGGCGATGAGCGAGGAACGCCCGACCGTCGTGATCGCGGAGGACAGCGCGCTGCTGCGCGAAGGGCTCGTCGGCGTGCTGGAGCGGTTCGGCTTCGCGGTCCCCGCGAGCGCGGGCGACGCCGAGGAGCTGCTCGCGGCGGTCGCCGAGCACCAGCCGCAGCTCGTCGTGACCGACGTGCGGATGCCGCCGACGTTCCGCGACGAGGGGCTGCGCGCCGCGATCGAGCTGCGCCGCCGCGATCCGGCGCTGCCCGTCGTGGTGCTCAGTCAGTACGTCGAGCAGACCTACGCGGCCGAGCTGCTGGCCGGCGGCGAGCAGGGGATCGGCTACCTGCTGAAGGACCGCGTCGCGGACGTGCGCGCGCTCGTCGCAGCGCTGCACGAGGTGCTCGTCGGCGGCACGGTCGTCGACCCGGAGGTCGTGCGGCGGCTGCTGGCGCGGCGCCGCGACCCGCTCGCGAAGCTGACCGCTCGCGAGCGCGAGACGCTCGCGCTGATGGCCGCCGGGCGCTCGAACGCCGCGATCGCGCGCGAGCTGGTCGTGACCGAGGCGACGGTCGGCAAGCACATCCGCAACCTCTTCGACAAGCTCGAGCTGCCGCCGGCCGCGGACGACCACCGGCGCGTGCTGGCGGTCGTCACCTACCTGCAGGAGGGCGACGGCGAGGGGTGAGCGGGGTGGTGGCCGCACTGCACCCGACCGCCCGGTCGTACACAATCCGCCCGTGCGCATCTCCGCGAAGACCGACTACGCCGTGCGGGCGGCCGTCGAGCTGGCCGCCGTCACCGACGAGCACCCGCTCAAGAGCGAGCGGATCGCGACCGCGCAGGAGATCCCCCTGCGCTTCCTCGAGAACATCCTCGTGCAGCTGCGCCAGGGCGGCATCGTCGTCTCGCGGCGCGGCGCGGAGGGCGGCTACCGCCTCGCGCTGCCGCCGGAGGAGATCACCGTCGCCGACGTCATCCGCGCGATCGACGGGCCGCTCGCGGCCGTCAGCGGCGAGCGCCCGGAGAAGCTCGACTTCCACGGCACCGCGGAGCCGCTGCGCGAGGTGTGGGTCGCCGTGCGCGCCAGCCTGCGTGACGTGCTGGAGCACGTCACGCTCGCCGATCTCGCGAGCGGGGCGCTCCCGGACGCGGTGAGAGCACGCACCGCTGATCCCGACGCGTGGCTCACGCGCTAGGGTCCGCTTCGATGAAAGCCATGGTCCTCGCCGCGGGGCTCGGTACACGCCTCCGCCCGCTCACGTACGAGATCCCGAAGCCGATGGTCCCGGTCCTCGACCGGCCCGTGATGGCGCACATCGTCGATCTGCTCGAACGCCACGGGTACGGAGAGATCGTCGCGAACCTCCACTACTTCCCGGACACGATCCGCGCCTACTTCGGCGATCGCATCGTCTACCGCGAGGAGCCGGAGCTGCTCGGGACGGCGGGCGGCGTGCGCAACTGCGCCGACTTCCTCGCCGACGACACGTTCCTGATCATCTCCGGCGACGCGCTCACCGACATCGACCTGACGCGCTTCGTCAAGCGTCACAAGGAGGCCGGCGGCGTCGCGACGCTCGCGGTCAAGCGCGTCGCGGACACGCGCGAGTTCGGCGTCGTCCTGCACGACGACACCGGCCGGATCACCGGCTTCCAGGAGAAGCCCGAGCCGGCCGAGGCGCTGTCGGACCTCGGCAACTGCGGCATCTACCTGTTCGAGCCGCGGATCTTCGACTACTTCCCCGACCAGCCGTTCGTCGACTGGGCCAATGACGTCTTCCCGGCGCTGCTGGCGCAGGACGTCCCGTTCCACATCCACGAGATCGACGAGTACTGGAACGACGTCGGCTCGCTCGGCGAGCTGAAGGACGGCACGTTCGACGCGATGCGCGGCGAGCTGCACCTCGAGGTCGAGGGCGAGCCAGTCGCCGAGGACGTGATCGCCGGGGAGGGCACCTCGCTCGACGGCGCCACGCTCATCGAGCCGCCGGTGTGGCTCGGGCGCGACGTCAAGATCGGTCGCGACGTGCGCCTGCAGGGTCCGCTCGTGATCGGCGACGGTGCCGTGATCGGCGACGGCGCGGCGCTGAAGGACGCGATCGTGCTGCCCGGCACGGAGGTCGCGCCCGGCGGCATCCTGATCGGCGCGATCGCCGGCTCCACCGGCATCGTCGACAAGCTGCGCCCGCGCGCCTAGCTATCCGGGCGCTCGCTCGCTCGCGGCCGGCTCGCCCGCGGCGGGCTCCGACGCGGCCGGCTTGCCCGCGGCGGGCTCCGGCGCGGCCGGCTCACTCGCCGGCCGCTCGGCGGCCGGTCCCTCCGCCCGGTCGGCGAACCGCTCCGCGCGCACGTCGGCCTTCTCGGACTCGTCGAGCATGCGGACGAACAGGAACGCGATCGCGATCCCCATCACGACCGCCTGCTCGACGGCCATGATCGCGCCCGCGAGCGCCTGGTCGCTGGTGGGGGAGAGCCCCCAGTACTCGGGCTGGTCCTTGTAGAACTCGTAGATCGCGTCCGGCGCGAACGTCAACAGGATGCCGAGGAAGCCGACCGTCACCTTCGTGCTGAGCATGTAGACGATCGGCGTCATGCCGTCGCGGCGCAGGCGGGTGCTGACCGGCGACAGCAGGTGCCACCAGTAGAGAAAGCCGGCGCCGGTGAAGCTGATGTGCTCCAGCAGGTGCACGGCGCTGTGCTCGGCGGCCGCGTTGTAGAGCGCGGGGATGTGCCAGATCCACATCGCGCCCGTGTAGAGGAAGACGGCGAACAGCGGCGAGGCGAGGAAGCCGGCCTTCTTCTCGATCGTGTGGATGCGCCGCGTCGCCGGGCGCAGCAGGACCTTCGTGAAGCCGAGGATCACGAGGATCGGGGCGACGTCGAGCAGCAGCACGTGCTGGACCATGTGCATCGCGAGGATCTGCTCGCCGAGCGTGTCGACGGGCGACAGCAGCGCGATGCCGAACGCGGCGACGCCGGTGAGGAAGGCGATCAGCCGCCAGACCGACGGCGGGTGCGGCTCGCCGGGGGCGCGGCTCTGTCGCCAGCGCCAGACGTAGACGACGACGTAGACGACGAGTGCGACGACGATGCCCGGGGCGAAGCTCCACGATGCGTCCGGCGACATGTGCGCCGATTGTCGCAGTCGTGGGGTGGAGACGGCACTGCGGTGAGCGCGACGATCGGGGCATGTCGCCCCGCCGCTCCTCGCTCCCCGACCTGCTCCTGCGCGCCCGCGACGAGCTGCTCGCGGCGGTCGTTCCGCCGGCGTGCGCCAGCTGCGGGCACGTGCTGGCACGCGCCCACCAGCTGCTGTGCGACCGCTGCCGCGCCGAGCTGCCGTGGCTGGGACCGGCGCGCTGCGGCTGCTGCGGGCTGCCGCGGCCGTGCGGGCCGCCGTGCCCGGCGCGCGACGCCGCGTTCTCGGCGGCGTGGGCGCCGCTCGCCTACGACGGCACGGCCCGCCGCCTCGTCGCCGCGTTGAAGTTCGGCGGCGCCCTGCCGGTCGCGCAGCTGATGGCGGCGCAGATCGCCGCCGGCGCGCCGCGCGAGCTGCTGCGCGACGTCGTGCTCGTGCCGGTCCCGCTGCATCCCGCCCGGCGCCGTGCGCGCGGCTTCGATCAGGCCGGCCGGATCGCCGGCGCGCTCGCAGATCGCAGCGGCCTGCCGCTCGTCCGCTGCCTGCGCCGCGGCGGTCCGGCGACGCGCCAGCTCGGTGCCTCGCGCGCGACGCGGCGCGCCTCCGGCCGGCTCGCGATCACGGTCGCCGACGCGGTCCCGCCGCGCGTCCTGCTCGTCGACGACGTCCACACGACGGGCGCGACGTTCGACGCCTGCGCCCGCGCGCTGCGGGGCGCGGGCGCCGCCGAGGTGGCCGCGGTCGCCTACGCACGCGCGTTGCGGCGATGAACGGATGGATGCGAGCCGATCGGGGGACTACCATGGACGTACACCCGAGCCCACCCATAGAAGGGGGAGCCCATGCGCATCGAGGTCAAGGGACGCAACACGTCCGTCACCCAGGCCCAGCGGGAGCAGATCGAGCGTCGCTTCCGCAAGATCGCACGCCAGGTGTCGGAGCTCGCGCAGCTCGAGGTCGAGCTGTCCGAGCAGCGCAACCCCTCGATCCCCGAGGCCCAGGTCGCCGAGGCGACGTTGTACCTCAAGGGCGTCACGCTGCGCGCGCGGGCCGAGGCCGGGGACATGGGCCACGCGATCAACCTCTGCGAGGAGCAGTTGTTCAAGCAAGTCAAACGGCATCGGGACAAGCGCCGCAAGCGGCGCGAGACGCGCGCCGCGCAGGCGGCCGCGTACGGGGCTCAGGCCCAGGCGTAGCCGCCCGCTCCACTGGCGCCGCGACGCTCGTTCGCGGCGCCTGCCGGATCTTCGGATTCCTGACGGTTCGAAGCGTCGCAGGAGGGTTGCATTCGGCCCCTTCGCCGATGCTACGCTAGCCCCATGTCGTTGATCGATCGCGCACTTCGCTTGGGCGAGGGCAAGAAGTTCAAGGGGTACGAGCAGCGCGTTGCCAAGATCAACGCCCTGGAGCCCGAGTACGAGGCGATGTCCGACGAGGAGCTTCGCGAGGCCGCCGACGAGTTGCGTGAGCGCGCGCGAGGCGAGGACGCCGAGCCGCTCGAGGATCTGCTCTACGACTGTTTCGCGATGGTCCGCGAGGCGGGCCGGCGCACGATGGGCATGCGGCACTTCGACGTGCAGATGATCGGCGGCATGGTCCTGCACGACGGCTCGATCGCCGAGATGCGCACTGGCGAGGGCAAGACGCTGACGGGGACGCTGCCCGCGATCCTCAACTCGCTCGCGGGCAAGGGCGTCCACATCGTCACGGTCAACGACTACCTCGCGCGCCGCGACTGCGAGTGGATGTCACCGATCTACGACGCGCTCGGAGTGACGTACGGCGTGCTGCAGAACATGCAGCCGACCGAGGAGAAGCGCGCCGCCTACGCGGCCGACCTCACCTACGGCACGAACTCGGAGTTCGGCTTCGACTACCTGCGCGACAACATGGCCGGCTCGCTGGAGGACAAGGTCCAGCACGGCGGCCGCGACCTCGGCGAGGTCCGCACCGCGAAGGACCGGCTCGACCGCCGCTCCGCCGCGCACACGTTCGCGATCGTCGACGAGGTCGACAACATCCTGATCGACGAGGCGCGCACGCCGCTGATCATCTCCGGTGCTCCGGAGGAGGCCGGCGACCTGTACGCGAGATTCGCGCGCCTGGCGCCGATGCTCACCCCCGGCAGAAGACCGGAGGGGATGGATCCGCGCGCGAAGAAGGAGTTCGTGGCGGACTTCGACTTCGAGTTCGACGAGAAGCACAGAACGGTCTCGATCACCGAGCGCGGCGTCGCCAAGGCCGAGCGCTTCCTCGGGATAGACCATCTCTACCGCGCCGAGAACGGCCACCTCGTCAACCACCTGATCCAGTCGCTGCGCGCACAGGCGCTCTACAGACGCGACGTCGACTACGCCGTCATCGACGGCGAGGTGATGATCATCGACGAGTTCACCGGGCGCATCCTCGAGGGCCGTCGCTGGTCGGAGGGGCTGCACCAGGCGATCGAGGCGAAGGAGGGGGTGAACGTCACCGAAGAGAACCAGACGATGGCGACGATCACCTACCAGAACTACTTCCGCCTCTACGACAAGCTCTCGGGCATGACCGGCACCGCCATCACAGAGGCGACCGAGTTCATGAAGATCTACAGACTCGGCGTCGTGCAGGTCCCGACGAACCGCCCGATGGTCCGCAAGGACCAGAACGACCAGGTCTACAAGACCAAAGAGGGCAAGTGGACGGCGGTCGTCGACGAGATCGTCGAGCGCAACAGAAGAGGCCAGCCGATCCTCGTCGGCACGATCTCCGTCGAGGTCTCCGAGGATCTCGGCCAGCGCCTGGCCAAGCGCGGCGTCCCGCACATCGTCCTCAACGCGAAGCCGGAGCACGCCGAGAAGGAAGGCGAGACCGTCGCGGAGGCCGGACGCTCCGGCGCGGTCACGATCGCGACGAACATGGCCGGCCGCGGCGTCGACATCAAGCTCGGCGGCAACCCCGAGCACCTCGCTGCGCGCGAGGTCGTCAAGCTCGGCCTGCAGCCCGACGACCCCGACTACGAGGAGCACTACGCCACGGTGCTGCCGGAGATCGAGCGGCGCGTCGAGGAGGACCGCGACAAGGTGATGGAGGCCGGCGGCCTCTACATCATCGGCACCGAGCGTCACGAGTCGCGCCGGATCGACAACCAGCTGCGCGGTCGCGCCGGCCGCCAGGGCGATCCGGGCGAGACGCGCTTCTACCTCTCCGCCGAGGACGACCTCGTGCGCCTCTTCGCCGGCGAGCGGATCTACAAGATCCTCGACCGCTTCGGCACGACCGACGACGAGGGCAAGGAGGAGCCGATCGAGGCCGGCCTGCTCTCGAAGCAGATCGAGAAGGCGCAGAAGAAGGTCGAGGAGCAGAACTTCCTCATCCGCAAGCGCGTGCTCGACTACGACGACGTCATGAACGAGCAGCGGCGGATCGTCTACGCCTACCGCGACGAGGTGCTCGACGGTCGCGACATGGGCGAGCCGGCGCGCGAGGAGATCTCGCAGATGCTCGAGCGCACGGTCGATGAGCACACGCCGGGCGACTACATCGAGGACTGGGACGTCGAGGGCCTGTTCGCGAGAGTCGGGGAGATCTTCCCGCTCAGCTTCGCGCAGGAGGACGTCAACCCCGATTCGATCGAGCGCTCCGAGCTGGTCCGCCTCTTCGTCGACGACGCGCTGACGCGCTACGACGAGCGCGAGAGAGAGCTCGGTGACGAGCTGATGCGCGTGCTGGAGCGCTACCTGCTGCTGCAGATCATCGATCAGCGCTGGCAGGAGCACCTCTACGACATGGACTACCTGCGCGAAGGCATCCACTTGCGCGGGTTCGCGCAGATCGAGCCGCTCGTCGCGTACAAGAACGAGGGCTTCACGCTCTTCCAGGACCTGATGAACACGATCTGGGCGGACTTCGCCCGGATGATCTTCAACGTCGAGGTCCAGGTCGACAGCGGCGAGGCGGAGGCGGCCCCCGAGGAGGTCGTCCCGCAGGCGCCGACGCGCAACAGCTCGTGGACGAGCGGCGGCTTCACCTACTCCGGCTCGGCCAGCTCGACGATGGCGCCGTACTCGGCGATGACGACCGATCCGGACGCCGCCGCGCTCGCCGCGAGCGAGCAGCCGGTCGTCGACGTCGACGACGACGCAGGTCCGCGCGTCGAGCAGCGCAGAGTCGATGCGATCGACCAGATCGGCCGCAACGACCCGTGCTGGTGCGGCAGCGGCAAGAAATTCAAGAAGTGCCACGGCACCTGAGCCGGTCCGCCGCGTCCGCCGTCTGACACCGCAGGCGCACGCACGCGGACGTGCGTACATTTCTCGCGTGACCTTTTCGCCGCGCGCGTCTCTTCCGTTCTGAAGGGGCGCCCACGGCGGCGTCGCAACCGACGGCTCCAGGAGGACGAGATGGACGCTCGCAACGGGAAGCGAATCACGCAGATCGCATTGGTGGCATTGGCGTTGGTGCTCGGCACGGTCACGGCGACCGCGCTCGCACGCGACGGCGCCGACGACGGCACCGGCACGACAGGAACGACCGGCACGACGCAGACCGGCACGACTCAGACGACGCCGCAGCCGGGCGTGACGCCGCTGCCGGGCCGCAAGATCCGCGTCGTCGGCACTGTCTCGGCACGCGATGAGGCTGCGAGAACGTTCACGTTGACGGTCAAGCGCCGCACCACGCGGACGTTCACCGTCCGCTCCGGCCGCGTCCCGGCGGTTGACAGCTTCGTGCTCGTGAAGGGCCGTCGCCTCGACGACGGCACGATTCAGGCGAGCCGCGTGAAGCTGCTGAGAGGCTGCCACGACGATGACGACGACGTCCGCGGACGTGCCGCGCACCGTGGCCACGACGACGACCACTGCGACGACCGCCGTGGGCGTGGCGATGACGATCGTGGGCGTGGGCGCGATGACGACGACCGTGGCGATGACGACCGCGGCCGTGGGCGCGGCGACGACGACTGACGATCGGAGCCGATTCCCGATGACCCGGCGACGCGCGACGGCAGACCCGCCGTCGCGCGGCGTTTGACGGCCGCCGATGAAACCCTGGCTCTCGGACACCCTGCTGCGGACGCAGACCGACGAACGGCTCGTCACGCTGACGCGCGCCGGTCACGAGCGCGCGTTCGCGGCGATCGTCGAGCGCTACCGCCGGCCGCTCGTGGCGTTCGCGCGGCGGATCGCGCCGGACAGCCGTGCCGAGGACGTCGTCCAGCAGGCGCTCACGAGCGCCTGGGCGGCGCTCGCCGCCGGGGCCGAGGTGGCTCACCTGCGCGGCTGGCTGCACCAGATCGTTCGCCACGAGGCGATTCGGATCGCCAAGCAGGAAGGGCGGGCGATCGTCGACCCGCTCGCGGAGGAGGAGACGCACGCGCAGGCGGGCGGCCGTGACGTCGCCGCGGCCGCGGAGGAGAACGAGCGCGTGCGCGAGGCGCTCAGCGGCATCGCGGGGCTGCCCGACCAGCAGCGCGAGGCGCTTGTGCAGACGACGCTCGCCGGTCGCAGCCGCGGCGAGGTCGCCGCGGCGCTCGGCCTCAGCGAGGGCGCGGTCCGTCAGCTCGTCCACCGAGCGCGCACGACGCTGCGCGCCGCCGCGACCGCGCTGACGCCGCTGCCGCTCGCGACGTGGGCCGCTGGGATGGCCGGCGGCGGCGGTCCCGGCATCGCCGAGCTGGCGGCCGGCGCCGGTGGCGCGACGCTTGCGGGAACCTTCGTGAAGGCGGGCGCCGTCGTCGTCGCGACCGGCGCGATCGCGACCGGCGTGACCGTCACGAGAGACCGCCGCCCGGTCGATCCCCAAGCCGCGCAGGCGCGCGGCGGCGAGACGGCGGCGCGCCCGGCGGCCGCGGGCGGTGCCGGCAGCGGCGGCGTGCTCGTCCCCGCGGCGATCGCCCCGTTCGGCGGCAGCGGCAGCGGCGGAGGCTTCGCGAGCGACGCCGCCGAGGACCGCCGCGGCCGCGGGCGCGGCGGCGACGACGATCGCGACGACGACCGGCGCGGGCGCGACGACGATGACGACCGGCGCGGTGGGGACGACGACGATCGGCGCGGTGGGGACGACGACCGCGACCGCGACGACGACCGGCGCGGCCGTGGTGACGACGACCACCGCGGCCGGGGCGATGACGACGACCGCAGGCATGGTGACGACGATCGCCGCGGTCGGAGCGGCGACGACCGGCGTGGCGGCGAGCGCGAGGGCGATGACCGGCGCCACGGTGGTGAGGACGACGACGATCGCGGTGGGCCGGCGCCGCGGGCCGATCGTGCAGGCGACGACCGCTCCGGGCGCGGCCGCGGCTCCGGCGGAGACGATCGCGACGACGACGCCGGCTCGCCCGGCTCCGGCGGCAGCTCGTCGGGCAGCGGCAAGCGGAGCGCCCCCGCACGCGAGGCGGAGGACCGCGAGTCCGGCGGCAGCGGCTCCTCCGGCGCGGGCGGCTCCACCGGTGGAAGCGGCTCGTCTGGCGGAGGCCCGTCCGGCGGGGGAGGTTCCTCGGGCGGCAGCGGCTCCTCCGGCGGCAGCGGCTCGTCCGGCGGAAGCGGCTCCACGTCCGGCAGCGGCTCCTCCGGCGGAGGCGGCTCGTCCGGTGGCGAAGACGACTCGGGCGGCGGCGACGACTCCGGCGGCGACGACGACTGACGCCGCGCCGCGTCCGTCCGGCGCTCTCGGCTAGCCTGAGGGGCGATGTCCGCCACACCGCCCGCAGCCTCCTCGGAACCGACGCCCCAGCGCCTGAAGGCGATCCGGGAGCAGCTGACGCTGCTCGCCGACTACGTCGATCCGAAGGCGCTCGAAGCCCACGTCGCCGAGCTGGAGCAGGAGATGGGCGCGCCGGGCTTCTGGGACAGCCAGGAGAAGGCGGCGAAGACGAGCGCCGAGCACGCGCGCGCGAGCCGCAAGCTCGACACGTACAGAACGCTCGTCAGCGACGTCGAGGATCTCGAGCCGCTCGCCGAGATGGCGCAGGAGGACCCCGAGCTGGAAGCCGAGCTGGCGGAGCAGATCGCCAGCGCCGAGCGCCGCCTGGAGCAGCTGGAGGAGGAGCGCCTCTTCTCCGGCAGATACGACGGCGGCGACGCGCTCGTGACCGTCAACGCGGGCGCCGGCGGCACCGACGCGCAGGACTGGGCCGAGATGGTCCTGCGGATGGAGATGCGCTGGGCCGAGAAGCGCGGCTTCGACGTCGAGCTGCTGGAGGTGAGCGCCGGCGAGGAGGCGGGCATCAAGTCCGCCACCTTCCGCGTCAAGGGCGAGAACGCCTACGGCCTCTACGGCGCCGAGAAGGGCGTCCACCGGCTCGTCCGCCTCAGCCCGTTCGACTCCGCCAACCGCCGCCAGACGAGCTTCGCCGGCGTCGAGGTCGCTCCGGTCGTCGAGGACGCGGCCGAGGTCGAGATCGACGACGACGACCTGCAGGTCGACACCTACCGCGCCTCCGGGGCCGGCGGCCAGCACGTCAACAAGACCGACTCCGCCGTCCGCATCACGCACAGACCGAGCGGCATCGTCGTGCAGTGCCAGAACGAGCGCTCGCAGTCGTCCAACCGCGCGACCGCGATGGCGATGCTGCGCTCCAAGCTCGTCGAGCTGGAGGAGCGCAGACGGCAGGAGGAGATCGCGAAGGAGAAGGGCGAGGCGCAGGACGTCAACTTCGGCTCGCAGATCCGCTCGTACGTCCTGCACCCGTATTCGATGGTCAAGGACCACCGCACGGAGTTCGAGATCGGCGACACCGGCCGCGTGCTGGACGGCGATCTCGACGGCTTCGTGCGCGCCTACCTCCTCCAGGCAGCCGCTAGGTAGAGCATGGGCGGCTCGGCTCCTGACGGACGTCAGCCGACCGCGCCCTACCTCGACGCGCTCGTCGCGCACGGCTTCCGCGGCTCGACCCGCTTCCACGTCCCCGGTCACAAGGGCGGCGAGGGCGCCGACTCGGGCCTGCGCCACGCGATCGGCGACAACGCGCTGCTGCTCGACATACCGCAGGACACCGACGGGATCGACGTCGGCCCGTACCCGACGCCGTACGACCTCGCCGAGGAGTTGGCCGCCGCGGCCTACGGCGCACAGCGAACCTGGTTCCTGACGAACGGCGCTACGCAGGGAAATCACGCGCTCTGCCTCGCGCTGGCGCCGCTCGGCACGCCCGTCGTGCTGCAACGCAACGCGCATGCGTCGATGGTCGACGGGCTCGTGCTGTCCGGCGGCGTCCCGGCGTTCGTCGCGCCCGAGTACGACGACGAGCTGGGGATGGCCCACGGCGTGACGCCGGAAGGGCTCGCCGCGGCGCTGGCGCAGACGCCCGGCGCGAGAGCGGCATTCATCGTCTCGCCGACCTACTACGGCATCGCCGCCGACGTCGCCGGCTGCGCGGAGGTCGCGCACGCGGCCGGCGCGGCGCTCGTCGTCGACCAGGCGTGGGGGCCGCACTTCGGCTTCCACCCGGGCGTGCCGGAATCCGCGCTGCGGCTCGGCGCCGACGCCGTCCTGACCTCGACGCACAAGATCGTCGGCAGCCTGACGCAGTCGGCGATGCTGCACGTCGCGCCGAACGGGCGGATCGACCCCGCGCGGATCGCCCGCGCGGTGCGCCTGGTGCGCTCGACGAGCCCCAACTCGCTGCTGCTCGCGTCGCTCGATGGCGCCCGCCGCCAGGTCGCCGTCCACGGCGAGGCGCTGCTGGCGCGCACGCTCGTCGCCGCCGCGCAGGCGCGCGCCGCGATCGACCTCGTGCCCGGCTGCGCGGTCGTGGGGGAGGGCTTCGTCGGTCGCCCCGGCGCGGCCGCCTGGGACCCGCTGCGGATCGTGATCGACGTGCGCGGGACCGGCTGCAGCGGCTACGAGGTCGCCGCCGCGCTGAAGGCCGCGTACGACATCTATCCCGAGCTGGCGACGCAGGCGACGCTGGTGCTTGTGCTCGGCCTCGGCCAGCCGGTCGACGCGCTGGAGCGCTTCGCGCACGACTTCGCCGAGACGATCGCGCGGATCGCGCGTCCGGCCGGGCCCGAGACCGCCGCGCTGACGCGCCCGCCAGGGGCGCTCGCGCACGAGCTGGTCGTCGCGCCGCGCGAGGCGTTCCTCGGCGAGGCGGAGGCGGTCAGGGTCGACGACGCGGTCGGCCGCGTCTCGTGCGAGGCGATCGCCGGCTACCCTCCCGGCATTCCCGCGCTGCTCCCGGGCGAGCGCGTCACCGCCGAGGTGGTCGCGTATCTGCGCGAGCTGTCCGCGGCGGGTGCACGCCTCCACGGGGCCAGCGACCCCACCTTCGAGACGATCCATGTCCTCCGCACCCACACCGACGCCCCCCGCTGACCTCAAGGACCGCGCGCGCGTCGCGCCCGCGCTCGACCCCGCATTGCTCGACGAACTGGTCGCGCGCGCACTCGCCGAGGACGTCGGTGACGGCGACGCGACCGCCGCCGTCACCGTCCCCGCCGACGCGCGGGCGATCGCGCGGATCCGCCAGAAGGCGCCGGGTGTCGTCTACGGCTTCGAGCTGGCCGAGCGCGCCTTCCGCGCGCTCGATCCCGGCGTCGTGCTCGAACGCGCCGTCGCAGAGGGCGTCTGGCGGGACGGCGGCCCGGTTCTCACCGCGACCGGCAACGCCCGCGCGTTGCTGACCGCCGAGCGCACGGCACTGAACTTCCTCGGCCGCCTGTCGGGCGTCGCGACGCTCACCGCGCGCTGCGTCAGAGCGCTGGAGGGCACCGGCGCGCGCGTGCTCGACACGCGCAAGACGACGCCGGGGCTGCGGATGGTCGAGAAGGCGGCCGTGCACGCCGGGGGCGGCGTCAACCACCGCATCGGGCTGTTCGACGAGATCCTGATCAAGGAGAACCACGCGGCGGCGGCCGGCGGGGTGGGGGAGGCGGTCCGCAGGGCCCGCGCGGCGCGGCCCGACCTGCCGATCGAGGTCGAGGTGACCGACCTCGCCGAGCTGGAGGAGGCGCTGGCGGCCGGCGCGGCGCGGATCATGCTCGACAACATGGACCTCGCGACGATGCGGGAGGCCGTCGAGCGGGCCGCGGGGCGCGCGTCGCTGGAGGCCAGCGGCGGGGTGACGCTCGACGCGCTGAGAGCGATCGGAGAGACGCGCGTAGACTTCATCTCAGTTGGGGCGTTGACGCACTCGGCCCCAGCGCTCGATCTCTCCCTCCTCCTGGAGTCAACGCCATGAGCCTCCCCGTCCTCCCAAGTGCGCCCAGCGGTCCCGCCATGCCCGGAATGTCCTCAGCGCCGCTGATGCTCGAGAACATCCCCGCCTTGCAGGCGGAAGTGCGTGCGCTCGCCGACGAGCGCGGCGCCGTGATCCTCGCCCACAACTACCAGCTGCCCGAGATCCAGGACGTCGCCGACTACGTCGGCGACTCGCTGGGGCTGTCGCAGTGGGCGGCCAGCACCGAATCCGACACGATCGTCTTCTGCGGTGTCCATTTCATGGCCGAGACGGCCTCGATCCTGTCGCCCGAGAAGACCGTCCTGATCCCTGACGTCGACGCCGGCTGCTCGCTGGCGGACTCGATCACTGCCGACCAGCTGCGCGGCTGGAAGGCGAAGCATCCCGGCGCGATCGTCGTGATGTACGTCAACACGACCGCCGAGGTCAAGGCGGAGACCGACTACTGCGTGACGTCGTCCAACGCCGTCAGAGTCGTCGAGCACATCCTGCGCGAGCACGGTCCGGACACGGAGATCCTGTTCGGCCCGGACATGTTCCTCGGCGCCTACGTCGAGAAGACGATCGGGCGCAAGCTGCATGTGTGGGACGGCGAATGCCACGTCCACGCGGGCATCCGCCCCGACGACATCTCGGCCGTGCGCGCCGCGCACCCCGGCGCCGACTTCCTGATCCACCCCGAGTGCGGCTGCTCGACGAGCGTGATGGAGTACGTCGCCGCCGGCGACGTCGACTCCAGCGGCGTCCACATGCTCTCGACGGGCGGGATGCTGAGATACGCCGAGACGCATCGCAGCTCGGACGCGCCGGTGATCGTCGCGACCGAGACCGGCATGCTGCACCCGCTGCGCGAGGCGGCGCCGGACGTCGACTTCATCGCCGCCAACGAGCGCGCCAGCTGCAAGTACATGAAGATGATCACGCTGCCGAAGCTGCGTGAGTCGCTGCGCGAGAACCGCACCGAGGTGAAGGTGCCGGAGGCGGTCGCCGAGCGTGCCCGCGTCCCGATCGAGCGGATGGTCTCGATCAACGCCTAGCGGCTCGGGCCGGCGCCGTCTCCTACGAGGCGCGTCAGCAGTCGCTCCAGCTCGCGCCGCTCGTCAGCTGAGAGCGGCGCGAGCAGTTCTTCCTGCGCGGCCTCGACGCGCGCGCCGAGCCGGCGCAGCGCGTCATCGCCCGCCGCCGTCAGCCGCACGACGTTGCGGCGGCGGTCGCGCTCATCGCGGCTCCGCTGTACGAGCCCGTCGCGCTCCAGCTCGCCGGCGACGGCCGCCATGTCGCTGCGATCGATCCCCAGGCGCCGGCCGAGCTCGGCCTGGCTGGCCGGTCCCCGCTCGTCGAGCGCGACGAGCACGGTGAAGTGGGCCCTGCGCGCGCCCGCAGCGGCGAAGCCGTCGGCGACGATCCGGTTCGCCTTCAGCGCGGCGCGGTTCAGCAGCCAGCTCGGCAGCGTCCGCAGCCGCTGCGGCGGTTCATAGGCCTGCTCGTCCATCGCGCCAGGGTAGCCGATCGTTGGCGAGGCCAACGTATTCTGCTACGTTGGTGAGACCAACGTTGGTAGCGCCAACAATCACGAGAGGACGACCATGACCGCGCAGACGACCGACCGCCGGGTGCAGGAGCTGACCGACCGCAGCGAGATCGCCGACCTCGTCGCCCGGCTCGGGGCGTGGCTGGACCGCCAGCGCCCCGACGACGACCCGCGCACGATCTTCGACGCCGGCGTCGCGGTCTCGACGCCCGGCGGAACGGCCGAGGGGATCGACGCCGTCATCGCCCAGGCGACGCGCAACCACGCCGCACATCGCACGCAGCACGCGATCAGCGACCTCCTGATCGACCTCGACGAGGCTGGCGAGCGCGCGACCGTGGGCGCCAACCTGATCGTCACGTTCGCCTCCGAGCCGCTGGTCCAGCTCGGCGAGCGCTACCGCTTCGAGACGGTCCGCGGCGCCGCCGGCTGGCGGCTCGCGCGCGTCGAGGTCATGCCCATCTGGAGATCGTGAGGCTCAGTCGCCGGGCGCCTGGCCCGCGGCGAACAGGTCGATGCCGCGCTCGGCGGCGTCGCGCACCGGGCGCAGCGTCTCGCGCTTGCGCTCGAACTCGAGCGGGGTGTAGCAGTGGACGTCGGCGGGGGCACCCATCTCGGCCGCGTCCCACAGCGAGCCGGCCTGGTAGACCCGCTCCAGCCACGGGACGCCGTCGAAGAAGCCGGAGATCAGCACGACGACCCACTCGGGACCGCGCTCGCGCTGGGGCAGCGCGCCGTTGGCGTCGTCGACCCGCGCGCCGCCGATCAGGGCGTGCTCGATCGGCCAGCGGTCGCTGACGCGGTCGACGTAGCGGTGCAGTTCGCGCAGGTTCAGCGCGTCCTGCAGGCGGAGGTCCTCCGGAGGCACGCCCACGATTGTCGCCGGTCGCACGGCGTCAGTGCAACGCGGGTCACCGCAGCGGCTGCCAATCGACCCCGCGCGCGGCCTGCACATAGGTGCCGCCGACGGCGTCCTGGACGAGCTGACGCTCGCCGCGGCCGTCGGTTCCGATCGTCAGAACCCCCGCGTCGAACGCCTCGTAGACGAGCCGTCTGCCGTCCGGCGACCAGCGCACCGACTCGACTCCGCGCGGCCCTCTGACCTGGCGCAGCCCACTGCCGTCGGCGTTCATCACGTAGAGCAGGTCGGCGCGGCGGCGCACGAACGCGAGCTTCGTCCCATGCGGCGACCAGGCCGGCGCGCGCCCGCCGCGGCCGGTCAGCCGCCGCAGGCCGCTGCCGTCGGGGCGGATCGCGTACAGCTGGCCGTCGCGCTCGAACGCGATCGTTCCGCGCGTCGACCAGGCGGGTGATCTGCCGCCGCGGCCGGTGAGTCGCCGCGCGCCGCCGCCGAACAGGTCGCTGATCCACAGCTGCTGGCCGCCGGCCGAGGGGCCGGCGTCGAACGCGAGTTGGGTCCCGCTCGGCGAGAAGACCGGGCGGCCGGAGTTGAGCCCGCGTGCGGGCAGCAGCCGCACGGTCCCGCCGCCGTCGCCGTCGAGCAGACCGATCCGCGTGCCGGCGTCGAACGCGATCCGCGTCCCGTCCGGCGACCACGCGGGCGTGTCGAACTGCGGCGCCTCGCACGGTCTCGCGGGCTCGCCGCCGACGAGCAGGCAGGAGCGCAGCTCGCGCGGCTCGCCGCCGGCCGGCGTGACCAGCCGCAGCGCGTGCAGCGTTCTAGACGGCTGCTCGCCCAGCTCGTCCTCGGTCAGGCTGAACCAGCCGTAGGCGATCGCGCCGTTGCGGCCGGGGAAGGCGTGCGCGACCGGGGCTGCCAGCAGCGCCGTGAGCGCGAGCGAGACGAGCGGGAGGGCGAGCCGTCGCATGCTTCTACGACGGCCCGCATTCCGGGAAGTTGCGGCTCAGGCGAAGTCGGCGACCGTGTGCGGACCGACGACGCCGATCGCCAGCTCGTCGGCGATCCCGCGCGCGACCTCCGCGACCTCGTCGTAGGTGACGGCGTCGAGCGCGGCGATCGCGGCGTCGGGATCGACCTCCTCGCCGAAGACGATCGTCTGGTTGGCGGCGTGGCGGGCGACCGCGTTGGTGTTCTCGAACGCGAGCACGCGCGCGCCGGCGGCGTAGGCGCGAGCGCGCTCGACCTCCTCGACCGTCGGCCCCTCGGTCCGCAGCTCGGCGACGATCTCGCGCATCCGCGTGTAGGCCTCGACCGCCTTGCCGGACTCGAGCCCCGCGGACAGCTGGAGGATCGGCACGTCGGAGAACGCGTGCGAGAGCGCGTAGACCGAGTAGGCGAGGCCGCGCTGCTCGCGGATCTCGTCGAACAGGCGCGAGCCCATCGAGCCGCCGAGCAGCGTCGAGTAGATCGCGAGCGCGGCGCGCGCTCTGCGGTCGGTTGCGTCGATCGCCGGGCGGTACATCATCCGCAGGTGCGACTGGTTGGAGTCGCGCTCCTCGACGAGCGTGCGCGGCGCGAAGCCGGGCGCGGGCTCGTACGGCGGCGGGGCGGGGAGGTCGGGGAAGCGGTCGAACAGCTCGTCGAGCGCGCCGTTCGCCGGCAGGTGCTCCAGGTTCCCGACGACGAACGCGCCGCCGCGGGAACCGGCCCACTGACGCTGGCGGAAGGCGACGATCGCCTCGCGCGTGAACGTGTCGCGCAGGTGCTCCTCGGGGCCGAGCACGGGGCGGCCGAGCGGGTGGTCGCCGAAGGCGGCTCTGTCGATCACGTGCTCGGCGACCGTCGAGGGCTGGTCGTTGGAGCGGGCGATCTCCTGGATCACGACGCCGCGCTCGCGGTCGAGCTCCTCGCCGTCGAGCCGCGGCCGGCCGACAAAATCCGTCAAGAGGTCGATTGCTTCCAATGCCTTCTCGGCACGCGCGGTGATGTGGAACGCGACGAGGTCGTGCGAGGTGTACGCGTTCAGCTGCGCGCCGAGGTTCTCGGCCGTCTCGTTGACGTCTCTGTACGTGACGTACTTCTCGCCGCCCTTGAAGACGAGGTGCTCGAGGAAGTGCGCCATGCCGTTCTCCTCCGCCCGCTCTGTGCGCGCGCCGGCGTCGAACGCGACGAGCGCGGTCACGGCCCGGGTGCCGTCGAGCTGAACACGGTGGATCGGGAGGCCGTTCGGCGCGGTGGAGGAGGAGATCGCGGTCATGTGTCGACGATAGCGGGACACCCCGGTGGCCCCGGGGCGTCAGGGAAATCCCTGCAAATCCGCTTGCAGGGATGCGCCCGGATTCGCGCTGCGCGGCAGCGGCACGCTACCCTCGATCGCTCTATGGCCCTCTCCGTCAGAAGACCAAGCCTCGGCCGGCGTGCCGTTCCCGCGCACCCGCCGAAGCATGTCGCGGCAAGCCAGAGCGCCCCCGCGGCGAGCCGTCGCGGCACTCCGGTGATCGACTTCAAGGCTGTCGAGAAGCACTACGACGTCGGCGCCGTCGGCCTCGACCAGGCGAGCTTCTCCGTGCAGCGCGGCGAGTTCGTCTTCCTCGTCGGCTCGACCGGCTCGGGCAAGTCGACGATCATGCGGCTGCTGATCAAGGAGCTGGAGCCGACCGGCGGCACGATCGGCGTCGCCGGCCGCGACCTGTCGGAGATCACGCGCCGTCGCGTGCCGTACTACCGCCGCAACATCGGCGCCGTCTTCCAGGACTTCAAGCTGCTGCCGAACCGGACCGTGTACGACAACGTCGCGTACGCGCTCCAGGTGACCGGCGGCTCGCGCAAGGACATCCGCGCCAAGGTGCCGGACATCCTGCGCCTCACGGGCCTCTCGACGAAGCTCCACAACTATCCCGACCAGCTCTCCGGCGGCGAGCAGCAGCGCGTGGCGATCGCGCGGGCGTTCGTCAACCATCCGCCGCTGCTGCTGGCCGACGAGCCGACCGGCAACCTCGACCCCGAGACGTCGATCGGCATCATGCAGCTGCTCTACCGGATCAACAAGACCGGTACGACCGTGCTCGTCGCGACGCACGACCACGGCATGGTCGACAAGATGCGTCGCCGCGTGATCGAGCTGTCGAAGGGCCGCATCGTGCGCGACGAGGCGACCGGCCTCTACGCCCGCGACGAGTCGACGCGCGAGTTCGCCGCGCGCCTGCGCAACGACGCGCCGGTCGCGCCCGAGACGATGGCCGTCGAGGCGTCGCGCGGGTCACGCACCGCGCGCTTCCGCGAAGCCGCCGCCGCCCGTGAGACGGCGGAGGCCGAGGCCACCGCCGCGCGCGAGGCCGCCGCCCAGGACCCGACCCCGTCGCGCAAGTGAAGCTCGGGTTCTTCCTGCGCGAGGCGATGCGCTCGCTGGGCCGCAACGCTGCCCCGAGCTTCGCCGCGCTCGCGACCGTCCTGCTGACGATGCTCGTCGTCGGCGTCTTCATCCCGATCGTCCAGGCGACGACGGGCGCAGCCAACGACGTGCGCAAGCGCGTGCTCGTCGACGTCTACCTCAGAAGAGACGCGACGCAGAGAGACGCGGCGCGCGTCAGAGCGATGCTGGCCGGCACGCCGAACGTCAAGCGCGTCGAGTTCATCTCCAAGCAGGAGGCGTACGAGCAGCAGGTCAAGAAGGATCCGGAGGCGTTCGAGCTGCTCGGCGCCAACCCGCTGCCGGACACCTTCCGCATCACGCCGGAGGATCCCGATACGGTGCTCGCGCTCAAGTCCGAGCTGGCGCCGGCCGCGGCCGGCGGCACGCGCACGCCGGTCGACAGCGCGATCGACGAGGTGCGCGACCGGCGCGAGGACACGACGAAGATCCTCCAGGTGACGAGATTCGTGAAGCTGATGGCCGGCACGCTCGCGCTGCTGCTGGTCGCCGCGTCGATCTTCCTGATCGCGAACACGATCCGCCTGTCGCTCTACGCGCGCCGTCGCGAGGTCGAGGTGATGAAGCTGGTCGGCGCGACCGACTGGTTCATCCGCTGGCCGTTCGTGATCGAGGGCGTGATCGTCGGCGCGCTCGGCACGACGCTCGCGATCCTGCTGCTGGCGGTCGGAAAGATCGCGATCATCGACCCGCTCGCGAGCGACTTCGCGCTCATCTCCGCGCCCGAGACGATCGGCTTCGGCGTGCTGATCGCCGTGATGATGGGCGCCGGGATAACGATCTCGGCGATCGGCTCCGGCCTCTCGCTGCGCCGCTTCCTGAAGGTCTGAGCCTGGCGAGAGCGGGGGGCGGGCACCGCCCGCCCCGCCGCGAACTACGCCCGGCCCACGGCCAGCAGGTGCGCGCTCGCGCCCAGAACGCTCGGCTCCTGCTCGACGCTGCGGATCGCGTCGAGCAGCGCGGCGCGTCGCTGCTCGTCTTCCAGCCACCACGCCTCGTCGCGCAGGAACGACGCGACCCCCTCGACCGCCAGCACGCCCTCGACGGCGAAGCCGGCGACGGCGACCTCCTCCCACAGCTCGTCGGGATGGTGGAAGTAGGCGGTCGTGAACCACTCGGGGCGCTCGTGGGGGTCGTTGCGGTGCTCGCCGGTGCGGACGTCGTGCGCGGCCACCTGCGCGAACGCCGGGTCGGCGAGCGCACGTGCGTGGATCCCGTCGAGCGTCGAGGCGAAGCGCGAGATCGCCGCCGCGAGCACGAGTCCGCCGGGGCGCAGCACGCGCCGCGCCTCCGCCAGCGCGCTCGCGCGGCCGTCGGCGTCGAGGTGGTAGAGCGGGCCGAGGAGCAGGACGGCGTCGGCCGCGCCGTCGGACCACGGCAGCGCGCGGGCGTCGCCGACGACCGTCTCCATCAGCGGGTCGCCGCCGGCCGCGGCCTGAGCGGCCGACGCCTCGCGCGCCTGCTGCACGTGCAGCAGCACCGGGTCGAGCAGGTGCACCTCGTAGCCGGCGGCGGCGAGCGGCAGCGCGTAGATGCCGGCGGCGCCGCCGACGTCGAGGACGACGGCGGGCGGGGCGGGCAGGAGCCGGTCGAGCAGCTCGCGCGTGCGCACACCCTCGACGCGGCTGATCGTCTCCAGCCGCTCGTGCTCGGCACCCAGCTCGTAGTAGTCGGCGATTCTCCGGTCGATGCTCATCGAACGAGCTTAGACGCGCGCGAGCGGTGGTTAATCCCAACCATATGACGATCGATACGCTCCAATGGTGCCCCGAAGAGCGTCGCGCATCCCTCTCGTCCTCGCCGGGGCGCTGATCGCCGTCGTGATGCTCGGCGTCGGCATCTACCTCGGCGGCCACGCCAGCAACCTGCCGGACCCGATCCGCAGCGCGCTCGTCGACGACGACGAGTCGCAGCTGATGCAGCAGGCGATCGACACGATCTCCGACGCGTACTACCGCCCGGTCTCGCGCGACGAGCTGGTGAACAAGAGCGTCGAGGGCGCCGTCAACAGCCTCGACGACCAGTTCTCGCACTACTTCGACCCGAGAACGTACGAGAGATTCCAGCACGCGACCAACCCGCGCTTCAGCGGCATCGGCGTGACCGTGCAGGGCACGCCGAGAGGGCTCCGCGTCGCGCACGTGATCGACGACACGCCGGCCGCGAAGGCGGGGCTGCGCGACGGCGACATGATCGTCGCCGTCGGCAGAAGCACGCTCGCCGGCCACCCCGCCAGCTACGGCATCAGCCTCGTCAAGGGCGAGCCCGGGACGACGGTCGAGCTGACGATCGAGCGCGACGGCAGACGCAGAGTCCAGACGATCGAGCGGGCCGAGATCGTCGAGCCGGTCGTCGAGGGGAGAATGGTCCAGACGAGAGCGGGCAGATTCGGGGTCGTCGTGTTCACCAGCTTCACGTCGAACTCCAGCGCGCAGGTCCGCGCGGCCGTCGACCGGCTGCTCGCGAGAGGCGCGAGAGGGATCGTGCTCGACCTGCGCGGCAACGGCGGCGGCCTGCTCAACGAGGCGGTCGACACGGCGTCGATCTTCATCCCTGACGGCACGATCGTCTCGACCGACGGCCGCGCCCGCGAGCGGCACGTCTACACCGCCACCGGCGGCGCGATCAGATCGTCGGTGCCGGTCGTCGTGCTCGTCGACAGAAACACCGCGTCGTCGTCGGAGATCGTGACCGGCGCGCTGCAGGACCGCAGACGGGCCGAGGTCGTCGGCACGCGCACGTACGGCAAGGGCGTCTTCCAGGAGATCCGCGAGCTGCCCAACGGCGGCGCGCTCGACATCACCGTCGGCCAGTACTTCCTGCCGAGCGGCAAGAACATCGGCGGCAGAGGCGTCAGAGAGGGCGACGGGATCCAGCCGGACGTGCAGGCGAGAGACGACCCGGACACCAGACGCGACGAGGGCCTCGACGCAGCATTGAGAGCGCTCGCGACAGAGTCGCGGTGAGCCGGCGCGACTATCGCGGGCGGGGGAGAGCGCGCGACGAGGACCGTACGCTCCCGCGCGAGCGGGCGCGCGACCGCGAGCGTGACCGGCCGCTGCCGCGCACCGACGTCGTCGCGGTGCTGGAGAAGCGCGGCCGCCACCTCGTCGGCGAGCCGTACTTCCAGCGCGGCCCGCGGCTGATCGTCGACAGAGACCGCAGAGCGTCGCTCGGCGACCTCGTGCTGCTGCGGGCAGGGCAGCGCGGCAAGGGCCACGCGAAGGTCGTGCGCCGCATCGGCCGGCCCGACGTCGCGCGCGACGTGATCGAGGCGCTGATGCTCGACCGCGGCCTCAGACGCCGCTTCGACCCGGCCGTCGAGCGAGCCGCGCGCGAGCCGCGCGCCGTCGACGTCCCGGGCCGCCGCGACCTGCGCGACCTGACGACGTTCACGATCGATCCGGCCACCGCGAAGGACTTCGACGACGCGATCTCGGCCGAGCAGACGGGCCCCGACCGCTGGCGGATCTGGGTCCACATCGCCGACGTCTCCGCCTACGTGCGCCCCGGCGACCTGATCGACCGCGAGGCGTATCGGCGCGGCACGAGCGTCTACGTTCCCGCGAAGGTCGAGCCGATGCTGCCCGAAGGGCTCTCGAACGTCGCCTGCTCGCTGCGGCCGGGCGAGGACCGGCTCGCCGTCACGGCCGAGCTGGAGCTGCATGGGCCGAGCGTGGCGCGCGCCTCGTTCTACCGCTCGACGATCCGCTCCGACGAGCGGCTGGACTACGACCGCGTCGATCGGATCTTCGCCGGCGCCGAGCCGGCGCTGGAGCCGTGGGCGCAGCCACTCGCCGCCGCGCGCGGGGCGGCCGCGGCGCTCGCCGCGCGCCGGGATGCGCAGGGCGCGCTGGCGATCGAGAGCGTCGAGCCGGAGTTCGCGTTCGACCGCGAGGGCCACGTGACGGCCGCCGCCGGCGTCGTGCAGACGGAGTCCCACCGGCTGATCGAGCACCTGATGATCCTCGCCAACGAGCAGGTCGCGCGGCTGCTGTCCGAGCGCAAGGTGCCGACCCTGTACCGCGTCCACGAGCGGCCCGACGGCAGCGCGGCGGAGCGGCTGATCGCGCAGCTCGCCTCGCTCGGCGTGCCGACGCCGCCACTGCCCGAGCAGCCGACGCCGCAGCAGGGAGCGGAGGCGATCGCGGTCGCTTCGCATCTCGTCGCGGCCTACGTCAGACGCTCCAGACGCGGCGGGATCGGCCTCAACAGCCTCGTCCTGCGCGCGCTCAAGCAGGCCCGCTACGACCCGCGCAACCTCGGTCACACCGGCCTCGGCCTGACCCACTACTGCCACTTCACGTCGCCGATCCGGCGCTATCCAGACCTCGTCTGCCACCGCGCGCTGCTGTCGGCGGTCGGCGCGGGGGAGGACGCGCCGCAGGCGTCGCGGCTGCCGGGCGCGGGCGACTGGGCCTCGGCGCGCGAGCGTGACGCGATGCAGGTCGAGCGCGCCGCCGACGACGTCGCGCGCTGCTTCCTGCTCGAGAGAACGCTGTTCGAGACCGGCTTCGACCAGGACTTCGACGGTGAGGTGACCGGCGTGATCGGCGCCGGCGCGTTCGTCGCGTTCGGCGACGGCTACGAGGGGATGCTGCCCGTCCGCAAGCTGCACGGCGAGTGGTGGGAGCTGAACGAGGAGGGCACGATCCTCAACGGCACGCGGACGGGCAAGGCGATCCGGATCGGCGACGCGGTGCGCGTGCAAGTCGACCGCGTCGACGCGCCGCGCGGCCGGGTCGACCTCTTCCCCGTCGAGCTGTGAGACTAGGAGCATGGCGAAGGGCAAGGGAAAGAAGAAGTTCGCGCCGGGTGACGTCGCCACCAACCGCCAGGCGCGGTTCCGCTTCAGACTGCTCGACACGTTCGAGGCGGGGATGGTCCTGACGGGCACCGAGGTGAAGTCGCTGCGCGAGGGCGGGGCACAGATGAAGGACGCCTACGCGCTCGTCAGAGGCGGCGAGGTGTGGCTCGTGAACATGCACATCCCGCCGTACGCGTCCGCCTATCGCGACAACCACCTGCCCGAGCGCGACCGCAAGCTGCTGCTGCACAGACGCGAGATCGAGCGGCTCGTCGGCAAGACGCGCGAGAGAGGGCTGACGCTCGTGCCGACGCGGATCTACTTCAGAGGCGCCCGCGCGAAGTGCGAGATCGCGCTCGCGCAGGGCAAGGACCAGTTCGACAAGCGCCAGTCGATCAAGTCGCGCGAGCAGGCGCGCGAGATGCAGCGCGCGACGCGCGAATATCAACGGTAGCCGGCCCGGCCGCGGATCGTCGTGGCTGGCAAGGACGCAGGGAGCGTAGTGGGCGCCAGCCCATGAGCGACCGAGGACACCGCCAGGCGCGACGAGGCGTGGCCGGCGCTCAGTCGAGCAGCAGCTCGGCGAGCACCTGGCGCTGCGTCGGCTTCGCGGCGTCATAGCGCTCGCGGCCGGCGTCGGTGAGGCAGGCGAAGATCCCGCGGCGGTCGTCGCTGCACATGTTGCGCACGACGAGCCCGTCGGCCTCCAGCCGGCCGATCAGGCGGGAGAGCGCGCTCTGGCTGAGGTGGACGTTGTCCGCGAGGCCCTGCATGCGGTGCATCTCCTTGTCGCAGCCGGCGAGGCGCTCCAGCACCTCGAACTCGCTGACGCCGAGTTGATGACGCTCCTGCAGGACCTTCTCCAGCGCGCCGCACGTGCGGGCGTGGCAGTCGAGCAGCTCGCGCCAGCGCTCGACGAGGGCGGTGTCGTCCCGTGTCATGGGGGCCATTGCGACGCGATTATACCAAAACTGCGCAACATTTGTATTCACACATTTTGCACGTGCAATCTATGCAGATGCATGTATTGTACCCGGCCATGACCGCACTCGCCTCTCCTCCCGAGGCCCCCCGGGAAAGCGAGGCATCCCAGGCGCAGCACTGGGACGCCCGCCTTTGGGGAGCCCTTTTCGTGCTCTGCGGAGCCCTCTTCCTCGATGGTCTCGACGTCTCGATGGTCGGCGTCGCGCTGCCGTCGATCGGGGCCGACCTCGGCCTCTCCACCGGCGACCTGCAGTGGGTCGTCTCCGGCTACGTGCTCGGCTACGGCGGCCTGCTGCTGCTCGGCGGGCGCACGGCCGACATCCTCGGCCGCCGCAGCGTGTTCCTCGCCGCGGTCGCCGTCTTCGCGGTCGCCTCGCTGCTGGGCGGGATCGCCAGCGACGGCGGGGTGCTGATAGCGACCCGCTTCATCAAGGGCGTCGCCGCCGCGTTCACCGTGCCGGCGGGCCTTTCGATCGTCACGACGACGTTCGCCGAGGGTCCCGCGCGCAACAGAGCGCTCTCGATCTACGCCGCCTGCGGCGCGACCGGCTTCTCCGCCGGCCTCATCTTCGGCGGCCTGTTGACCGAGATCGGCTGGCGCTGGACCTTCATCGTCCCCGGCCCGATCGCGCTGCTCGTGCTGCTGGCGGGCATCCGCCTGATCCCGCGCGACAAGGTCGACCCGGCCGAGCGGCAGGGCTTCGACCTGCTCGGCGCGATCTCGGTCAGCGCCGCGATGCTGCTGCTCGTCCGTACCGTCGTGACCGCGCCCGAGGTCGGCTGGGGCGCGGGCGAGGTGCTCGGCGGCTTCGCGATCTCGGCTGCGCTGATGATCACGTTCGTGCTGATCGAGCGGCGCGTCAAGCACCCGCTGGTGCGGCTCGGGATCCTGCGCTCGGGCTCGCTCGTGCGTGCGAACCTCGCGGCGGTGGCCGTCTTCGGCTCCTACGTCGCGTTCCAGTTCATCGCGACGCTGTACCTGCAGAACCTGCTCGAGTGGAGCGCCCTGCAGACCGCGCTGGCGTTCCTGCCCGCCGGGCTGCTCGTCGCGACGGTCGCGCCGCGCATCGGCAAGGTCGCCGACCGCATCGGCACCGCGCCGATCCTGGTCGTCGGGTTCGTCGCGTTCGTGTCGGGCTACCTGCTGTTCATGCGGATCGACGCGTCGCCGACCTACATCGTCGACATCCTGCCGACGATGCTGCTGCTCGGCATCGGGTTCGCGTTCTGCTTCCCGGCGCTCAACATGCAGGCGACGGCCGGTGTGGCGGACCACGAGCAGGGGCTCGCCTCCGGCCTCGTGAACACCTCGTTCCAGGTCGGCGGCGCGGTCGTGCTCGCGATCGCCGCGGCGATCGTGACGTCGCAGGCCGGTGTCAGCACCGACCCGCAGACGCTGCTCGACGCCTACCGGCCGGCGCTCGGCGTCGTCGCCGGCATCTCCGCCGCCGGCCTCCTCGTCTCGCTCTCCGGCGTCCTCGTGCGACAGCGGCAATCGGCCGTCGCTGTCGCCTCAGCCGACGAGAGCTGACGCGCTCGCTCCCCGTCCCGGACCACCCCGCCCGGGATGGGGAGCGAGAACCCTTCTGCCGCTCGCCCGCCCCGCGCCGCCACGTCTTCGTGGGGCGCGGGAAGGCGAGGCGGTGCTAGGCGTCGCTCAGCGCGCGCTCGAGGTGGGTCAGATCCATCCCGACCGCGAGCGCAACGATCAGGCCGATGTACACGACGACGACGGCGATCCGCTGACCGCGCGTGACTCTGTAGTAGGCCGCCGCCCGCTCGCCGCCCTCTCTCAGTGCCTTCCAGCGCCGCCACGTCTCGTACGCGGCCAGCAGGGCGATCAGGATGATGATCGGGTTCGGGAACGCGAAGGCGACGCCGACGATCGCGAACAGCCCGACGAACCACATCCACGGCGACATCGCCGCCATCGCGCGGCCGCCGTCGAGCGGGACGACCGGCAGCAGGTTGAAGAGGTTCAGAAAGAAGCCGGTGAACGCGAGCGCCTGCCAGAACTCGTTGCCGGTCGCGAGCCAGACCGGCACGAGCAGCGCGGCGCCGAGCGAGCCGAGGATCGGTCCCGCGAGCCCGACGCGCGCCTCGGCGGCGGCGTTGTCGCCGAGCGACTTGGCCGCGACGACGGCGCCGAGGAAGGGGATGAACATCGGTGCGCTCGCTGGGATCCCCTCGCGGCGCAGCTGGATCACGTGGCCCATCTCGTGGACGAGCAGCAGCAGCACGAAGCCGAGCGCGAACTGCCAGCCCCAGATGAGGCTGTAGGCGGCGACGGAGACGAGCATCGAGCCCGACGTCGACAGCAGCTTCAGCTTCGGCAGCGCGAGCAGCAGGCCCTTCAGCGGGCCGAGCAGTCTGAGTACCAGCGCGCCGCCGACGATCAGCGGGCCGAAGAGGCGACGCAGCCGCGACCGCCCACGCGGCGGCTCCTGCTGTGGCTGCGGGTCATGTGGCGGCGGCGTTTCCCACACGGCCGGCGTCGCCGGCGGCGCGGGCGTCGAGGCGGGCGTCGGCGAGGTGGGGGGAAGCCAGTCGGCTCGCTGCTCCATGCGACCGATTGTGGCAGGCGCGTTCGGCTAGACTGAAAGGCGTAGGACATTCCCGGGGACGACAGGCTTCGACGTGGTCGATTCGTGGGGATGGTTGCGAGTCGAGGTTCCGGTTGGCCTCGTAAAACCACCGGAAAAACCATACGTGCGGACTCTCACGAGTACGCCCTCGCCGCTTAGCACCTAGCTAAGGCAGTGAGGTTTCGGCCCCCGCCAGCCTGCCGTGGGGATCGCCGGAATCAGAAGCAGGCTCACCTGGGGAGGTACGCCTCTGCCGAACCGGGGACATCTTCAGGAGGCTGGTCCCCCGCAACCCCGCCGGCGTGGCGAGCGAGGGACGAGAACAGAGCGCCGGCTACGCTCGTAGAAGCCATCCTTTGCGCGACTGCGGACCCGGGTTCAATTCCCGGCGTCTCCACTGACAAGACGAGGGCCCCGCTTTTGGCGGGGCCCTCGTCGTTCCGGGTGCTGCTGCGGAACTAGGCTGCGATCACTGTGGGACGCAGATCACGTAGACGGTGCCGCCCTGGGTGTCGTTCGCGCTGGAGGACCGGATCGTCCACGCTCTGCCTGCCGACCCGCTCGTGGTCGGAGTGCCGTTGGTGGCCGACGGGAACGAACCGCGCACCGTGTACACCGTTCCGCCACCGCCACTGGTGCTCGTGAACTGGCCGCCGCCGCCGAGCGCCACGCCGCTGTTCGGGCAGGCGATCGTCGCGTAGCCGTCGTTCGTGACGGTGAACGTCGACGAGGTGACGACCGCACCGACCGCACCGCTCGGACCCTGGGCACCGGTGGCGCCGGTCGAGCCAGTCTCGCCTCTCGGACCTGCGGGACCCTGCGCGCCGGTCGCGCCGGTCTCGCCTCTCGGACCTGCGACGGTGCTGTCGGCACCGGCCGGACCCTGCGGGCCGGTGTTGCCGGCCGGACCCTGATCGCCGGGTGTGCCGGGGTCGCCCTTATCGCCCTGCGGGCCTGCGGGACCCTGCGGACCGATCGGACCGGTCTCGCCCTGCGGACCCTGAGCGCCGGTCGCGCCCGTGCCGCCAGCCGCGCCGGTTGCGCCAGCCGCGCCGTCGCCACCAGCGGCACCGTCGTCGCCCTTGTCGCCCTTATCGCCCTTGACGCCCTGGAGGCCATTCGGACCGATGGGGCCCTGCGGCCCCTCGGGGCCGACGTCGCCCTGGATGCCCTGGGTGCCTTGGTCGCCCTTGACGCCTTGGGTGCCTTGGTCGCCGGTGTCGCCCTTGTCGCCCTTGACGCCTTGGGTGCCTTGGTCGCCGGTGTCGCCCTTGGCGCCCTGGATGCCTTGGCCGCCGGTATCGCCCTGGATGCCTTGGCCGCCGGTGTCGCCCTTGGCGCCCTGGATGCCTTGGCCGCCGGTATCGCCCTTGACGCCCTGGATGCCCTGGATGCCCTGGTCGCCGGTGTCGCCCTTGGCGCCGGTGCCGGCAGCGCCGGTGTCGCCCTTGAGGCCGTTCGCGCCGTTTCTGCCGTCGGCGCCGGCCGCGCCTCTCTCGCCCTGCGGTCCCTGGGGGCCGGCGGCGCCCTGCGGGCCGGCGGGGCCGACCGGGCCGATCGGGCCGGCAGGACCGGCGGGGCCCGTCGCGCCGGTGGCGCCTCTGGCGCCTCTCGGACCGCTTCTCTGGGAGACGCCCTTGACGCCGCCTCTCCCTCTGTTTCTGTTCGTTCTCGTGCTTCTGGTGGCGCTCGTCGTCGCGGTGCTCGTCGCGGCCGCGCTGGCGCCTGAAGTCCACAGCAGGCTCATCGCTGCTGCGACAAGCACAGCGAGGATGGTTGCTTCCTTACGTCCGATCCCCTTCATGCGTTCCCTTCCGTGCTCATGGGCAGCTGGAGAGCTACAGCGGCGCTGGCCGGGTGGCCGGCCGCTGGGCCAAAGAGCTGTCGCGTGCCCTCTTCATCCCTGAGAGGTGGTCGCCCGATTGAGTACGCCTCTGGTTCGGCGCGAACCGGGTCTCTCGACGCGGCGATAGTACACAAAATGGATAGAGATATCGGCAGGTTTGACGAACTCTTGAGTGCAAAAGTGGGTTCATAAACCTCAAATTCGAGCGTATGCGCGCCAACTTCACAGGGTGTGGCGCACACGCGTCGAACCGCGCAGGCCCGTCGAACCGGCGGCGAGAGCGCGAGATCGGCGGACTGCCGACCGTCGCCGGACGGCGCCGCGGCCGCTGCCGGAGGCGCGCTTGTCGCTGGTGGGCGGCGCGATCGCGGGGCTATACTGCCGACGCTCTTGATTGAGGAGCGGCCGAGTCGAGCTTGCGCACGGACGGCGCACACGGTCGCAGCGAACGGAGGATCACGGATGACGCCAGTCGAAGCAGAGCCGTCTCAGCAGTCCGCCGCTCCCGCCGGCAACGACGGCGACGCCGGCGAAGCTCCGCGCACGCCCAACAGGCTGACGCGCTGGCTGCTCCCGGCCGTCGCGCTGGTCGCGGCCGTCGTCGTCGGCATCGTGCTGCTCGCAGGAGGGGGAGACGACGAGAAGCCGGCGGCCGCGAGACGCGCGCTGGCCGTCGCGGCATCGCTCGAAAGACTCGCTGCCGCCTCCGCCGGCGCCGGCCACCCCGTCTACTGGGCGGGTGCTCGCGACGGCACGACGTACGAGCTGTCGGAGACCAGAGACGGGCGAATCTTCATCCGCTACCTGCCCGCCGGCGTCTCCGTCGGCGCCTCGGAGGCGAGATATCTGACGGTCGCGACCTACCCGCAGGCGAGAGCGTTCCAGACGCTGCTGGCGACGGCGAGAGCGCAGGGCGTCGAGGCGGTCACCGTGCCCGGCGGAGGACGCGCGTTCCAGGACAGAAACCGGGCGGAGAGCGCCTACGTCGCCTTCCCCGGCTCGAACGTCCAGATCGAGATCTTCGACGCGACCGCCGGCGAGGCGCTGAGACTCGCCCGCAGCGGCGCGATCGTCCCGGTCCGCGCGGCCGTGGCGTCGGGCGAGCCGCGCGCCGTCTCGCCGCAGCAGCTCGCGCAGACCGCGACCCAGGCCGGCCATCCCGTCTACTGGGCCGGCGCCGAGGAGCAGACGACCTACGAGCTGACCGAGGAGCGCGACGGGCGCATCTACGTGCGCTACCTGCCGAGCGGCGTCGCCGTCGGTGACGACAGCCCTCGGTTCCTCACGGTCGGCACGTACCCCCAGCCCGACCCGCTCGCGTCACTGCGCAGAGCAGCCGCCGACAGCGGCTCCGCGACGTTCGAGGTCGAGGGCGGCACGGCGTACGCCGACGCGGCGCACCCGAAGAGCGTCTACGTCGCCTACCGCGACTCGGGCGTGCAGGTCGAGGTATACGACCCGGTCGACGGGCGTGCGAGAACGCTGCTGACCTCCGGGAGAATCGTGCCCGCCCGCTGACGGACGGGCGCTGGCGCGGCGCGGCGGCGGCTCGGCTCACGCCGCCGCGCGCATCACCGTCCGGCAGCGCCGCTCCAGCACCCACGCGGCGAGCCAGAAGCGCTTGAAGGCGGGGTTGGTCGTCTGGCCTCTCGCGTAGCGGAAGTAGATCTGCTGCGCGATGCCGGCAAGGCGGAACATCCCGAAGACCTCGTAGAACGGCCAGTCGTCGGCCCGCAGGCCCGTCGCCGCGCAATAGCGCTCGACGATCTCGCGGCGGGTCGGCATCCCCGGCAGGTTCGACGGCTGTCTGCGGAACCGCTGCATCAGGCGGCCGTCGCCCGGCTCGACCCAGTAGGCGAGCGAGCTGCCGAGGTCCATCAGCGGGTCGCCGAGCGTCGCCAGCTCCCAGTCGAGCACGGCGCGCACGCGCAGCGGCTCCGCGGCGTCGAGCACGATGTTGTCGAGGCGGAAGTCGTTGTGGATCACGCACGTGCGGACGTCCGCGGGCCTGCGCTCGTCCAGCCAGCGCATCACGCGCGCGAACGACGGCACGTTCCACGTTCTGGCGCGCGCGTAGCGCTCGGTCCAGCCGGCGACCTGGCGCTCGACGTAGCCGGCTCCGCGCCCGATGTCGGCGAGGCCGGCCGCTGCCGGCTCGATAGCGTGCAGCTCCACGAGCAGATCGACGAACCGCTCGCCGAGCGCGCGCATCAGCGCCGGGTCCGTGCCGACCTCGGGCGGCATCGACGCGCGCGGGATCACGCCGGGGACCCGCTCCATCACGTAGAAGTCGCTCCCCAGCACGGCCTCGTCGGTGCACAGCGCGACCATCTCCGGGACGTACGGGAACGCCGGCTTCAGCGCCGCCTGGATCCTGTGCTCACGCGCCATGTCGTGCGCGGAGGACGCCTTCGTGCCCGGCGGCGGGCGGCGCAGGATCAGGTCGCGGTCGGCGTAGCGCAGCAGGTACGTCAGGTTCGACGCGCCGCCGGCGAACTGGCGTACGTCCGGCTCGCCGGGCGGGAGCGCGACGCCGGCGGCGGCGCGCAGCCACGCGTCGACCGCGTCGACGTCGAACGCGTCCTCCGCCCGGACCGCCCGGTCCTCGGCGCGAGCGGTGCCGGTCACAGGACGGGCGCCTCCTCGCCGCGCTGTCTGCGCAGCTCGCGCCGCGCGATCGACAGCTTGTGCACCTCGTCCGGTCCGTCGGCCAGCCGCAGCGTGCGCATGTGCGCGTACATGTACGCCAGCGGCGTGTCGTCGGAGACGCCGGCGCCGCCGTGCACCTGGATCGCGCGGTCGATGATCTTCAGCGCGATGTTCGGCGCCGCGACCTTGATCGCCGCGACCTCGACGCGTGCGTTCTTGCCGCCGACGCGGTCGACCAGCCACGCGGTCTTGAGCACGAGCAGCCGCAGCATCTCCAGCTCGATCCGCGCCTCGGCGATCCAGTCGCGGATGTTCGAGCGGGTCGAGACCGGCTTGCCGAACGTCTCGCGCGCGTCCGCCCGCGCGCACATCAGCTCCAGCGCCCGCTCGGCCGCGCCGACCGCGCGCATGCAGTGGTGGATGCGGCCGGGGCCGAGTCGCGCCTGCGCGATCAGGAAGCCGGCGCCCGGCTGCGCGATCACGTTCTCGGCCGGCACGCGCACGTCGGTGAACTTCAGCTCCGCGTGGCCCTCGGGGTCGTGGTAGCCGAAGACGGGCAGCGAGCGGACGATCTCCAGCCCCGGCGTGTCGAGCGGCACGAGCACCATCGACTGCTGCGCGTAGACGTGCGCGTCCGGGTCGGTCTTGCCCATCACGATCAGGATCCGGCATCTCTCGTGCAGCGCGCCGGTCGTCCACCACTTGCGCCCGTTGAGGACCAGCTCGTCGCCCTCGCGGACCATGCTCATCTGCACGTTCGTCGCGTCGGAGGAGGCGACGTCGGGCTCGGTCATCGCAAAGCCGGAGCGGATCTCCCCGTCGAGCAGCGGCTGCAGCCAGCGCTCCTTCTGCGCGTCGCTGCCGAACTGGTGCAGCACCTCCATGTTGCCCGTGTCCGGCGCGTTGCAGTTGGTCGCCTCGGCGGCGATCATCGTGCGGCCCATGATCTCCGCGAGCGGCGCGTACTCCAGGTAGCTCAGCCCCGGCCCGTGGGCGGGGTCCGGCAGGAAGAGGTTCCACAGCCCGCGCCGGCGCGCCTCCTCCTTCAGCTCCTCCATCACCGGCGGGTGGACGTGCGGCGAGTCGGCGGCCCGCACCTGCGCGATGTAGACGCGCTCCGCCGGGTAGACCTTCTCGTCCATGAACGCCTGCAGCCGCTCTTGGTATTCCTTCGCGCGGTCGCTTGGTTCGAAGTCCATCGTTCCTCCCTCGTTGAAACGGCTCACGCCTCGCGCACGGCGAGCACGACCTTGCCGACCGCGCGCCGCCCGTCGAGCAGCTCGAGCGCCTCGGCGGCGCGCTCCAGCGGCAGCAGCGCCCCGACGATCGGCGACACGACGCCGTCGCGGATCATCACGTCGAGCGCCGCGCCGATCTCGCGGCACGCGGCCGGCTTGCCCATCGCGTACGCGCCCCAGCCGGCACCGACCACGCTCGTGTTCCCGAGCAGCAGCCGGTTGACTCTCACCTCGGGGATCGAGCCGGCAGTGAAGCCGACGACGACGAGCCGCCCGTCCTCGCGCAACGCCCGCAGCGAGTCGGTGAAGCGGTCGCCGCCGACGGGGTCGAGCACGACGTCGACGCCGGCCCCGTCGGTCAGCTCCTTCGCCGCGTCCTTCCACGCGCCGTCGGAGCGGACGACCTCGTCGGCGCCCGCGGTGCGGGCGACGTGCTCCTTCTCGTCGCTGGAGACGACCGCGATCGTGCGCGCGCCGAGGCCGTTGGCGACCTGGATCGCCGCCGTCCCGACGCCGCCGGCGCCGCCGTGGATCAGGACCGTCTCGCCCGGTGCCAGGCGTCCGCGCAGCTTCAGCGCGAAGTACGCGGTGTGGTAGTTGAGGATCAGTCCCGCGCCCTGCGCGAACGACAGCGCGCCAGGCAGCGCGAACGTCAGGAACTCCGGTGCGACGGCGACCTCGGCGAAGCCGCCGAGCGCGCAGAAGGCGGCGACCCGGTCGCCCGCTCTGACCGCGGCGCCGTCGGGCGCGCTGCGGACGATCCCGGCGACCTCGCTCCCGGGCACGAACGGCAGCGGCGGCTTGAGCTGGTACTGGCCGCGCGACTGCAGCAGCTCGGGGAACGAGACGCCGGCCGCGTGCACCTCGACGACGACGCCGCCATCGGGGGTCAGCATGTGCGGCGGCTCGGGGTCGGGCAGCTCGGCGAACGCGAGGGCGCTGCGCGGGCCGGTCAGCTCGGTGATCTGGAGCGCTCTCACTTGGGGACCTCCGTCGTGCGCGGCCCGGGGATCCCCCGGAAGCCGAACGGCGCCGGCTCGCGGCCGACCTGGACGAACCAACACTCGCCGCTCATCTCACCGGCGAACAGGTGCACGGCGGTCTCGGCGACGACCTCGGGGCTCAGCAGCTCGAAGCCGGCGTCGCGCAGACCGTCTCTGAAGTCGGCGATGAGCGGCGTCTCGGCGAAGCCGGGGCAGACCGCGTTGAAGCGGATCCCTTCGGCCGCCAGCGTCGGGCCGAGGGAGCGGGTGAGACCGACGACGGCGTGCTTGTTGGCGGTGTAGATCGGCTCGAGCGGGACGCCGACGAGGCCGGCGAGCGAGGCGGTCGCGACGATCGCGCCCCCGCCGCGCGCCCTCAGCGCGGGCAGCGCGGCGTGCGTGCCGAAGACGACGCCGTCGAGGTTGACGCCCATCGCGCGCCGGTAGAGCGCGAGGTCGAAGTCCTCGCCGACGCCGCAGCCGCTCGTGACGCCGGCGTTGAGGAAGGCGAGGTCGAGCCCGCCGCAGCGCTCCTGCGCGAAGGCGACGGCCGCGCGGTTTGCGTCGAGGTCGCTGACGTCGGCCTCGAAGGCGTGGCCGCCGACCTGCCGCGCGACCTCCTGCGCCTGCGCGGCGTCGAGGTCGGCGACGACGACCTCGACGCCGGCGGCGGCGAGCGCGAGCGCGGTCGCCCGCCCGATGCCGCTCGCTCCGCCGGTCACGAGCGCGACGCGGTCGCGCAGGCCGGACAGGTCCGGTGGGCTGCTGTTGGTCTCGGGCAACTGCCTTCCTCCGTTCGGGGTTCTCACGGCTCCGGTCCCGTCAGGACGGAGCGGATCAGCTCGGCGGCCGGCCGGCGCAGCTGCGCCAGCTCGCTCGCGCGGCCCTGCTCGACGGCGCCGAGCACCAGTTCGTTGATGCCGCCGACGACGGCGGTCGCGAGCGAGCGCGAGACGGGCCGCAGCTGCGGCTCCGCGCGCCGCAGGTCGGCGCAGAGCGCGACGAGCTGGTCGGCGAAGCGCTCCATCGTCTCGCGGCGGTGCGCGAGCGCGAGCGGGCCGGCGCCGAGGATCTCGATCAGGAACGTCTGCGTCAGCTCGGGCTTGGCCGCCATCGCCTCCAGGTACGCGACGACGACGCGCTCGACGCGCTCGCTCCAGGGGGCGCCGGCGGCCGCCTCCGAGGCGGCGCGCATCGCGCCGAGGACGTGCGCGGAGGCGGTGTCGTACGCGGCCAGGAAGCAGGCGCGCTTGTCGCCGAAGTGCTCGTAGAAGGTGCGCTTGGAGACGCGCGCGTGGCGCACGACGTCGGCGATCGTGGTGGGGGCGTAGCCCTTCTCCGCGACGGCGGCGTTCATGCCGCAGACGAGCCGCTCCCGCGCTCCCTCGATGGCAACCGGCGTCTCCACTGGTACCGCACGGTACCATCGCCGCCGTGGACACCACGACACTTGCCTCGCCGCTGACGCTGCCGTGCGGTGCCGTGCTCGCGAACCGGATCGCGAAGGCGGCGATGAGCGAGCAGCTCAGCGACCGGGCCAACAGCCCGACGGTGCGGATCGACCGGCTCTACGAGCGCTGGGCGGCCGGCGGCTCCGGACTCGTGATCACCGGCAACGTGATGATCGACCGCCGCCACGTCGGCGAGCCGCGCCAGGTCGTCGTCGAGGACGAGCGCGACCTGCCGGCGCTGCGCCGCTGGGCCGCCGCCGGCAGAGCGAACGGGACGACCCTCTGGGTGCAGGTCAACCACCCCGGCCGTCAGGCGATGCGGATCGCTGGCTCGCGACCGGTCGCGCCGAGCGCGATCGCCCCGCGGATACCCGGCGCCGTCACGCCCCAGGCGCTGACCGGCGCCCAGATCGAGGAGATCGTCGGGCGCTTCGCGCGGACGGCGGCGGTCTTCCGCGAGGCGGGCTTCGACGGCGTCCAGCTGCACGGCGCGCACGGGTACCTGATCTCGCAGTTCCTCTCGCCGCTCGCGAACAGACGCGACGACGAGTGGGGCGGCGACGCCGCGCGGCGGCAGCGGTTCGTGCTCGAGGTCGTGCGGGCGACGCGCGCGGCGGTCGGGCCGGACTTCCCGGTCGGCATCAAGCTCAACTCGGCGGACTTCCAGCGGGGCGGCTTCAGCGAGGAGGAGTCGGGCGACGTCGTCGCGGCGCTCGCCGCCGCGGGTGTCGACCTGATCGAGATCAGCGGAGGCACGTACGAGTCGCCGGCGATGATGGGCGACGCGACGGGGACGGCTTCCAGCGCAGCCGCAGCCAGCGCAGCGGTTCCCGCGCGCGCGAGCACGCGTGCGCGCGAGGCGTACTTCCTCGACTACGCGGTGCGCGTGCGCGACCGCGCGCCCGACGTGCCGCTGATGGTGACGGGCGGGTTCCGCTCTGCGGCGGCGATGCGCGAGGCGGTCGCGAGCGGCGCCTGCAACGTGATCGGCCTCGGTCGGCCGCTCGCGCTCCACCCCGACGCGAGCGCCGCGCTGCTCGACGGCTCGCGCGCGCGGATCGACGCCGGCTCGCGCAGCATCGGCGTTCGCAAGCTCGACAGCGTCATCGACCTCTGGTGGCACACCCGTCAGCTCCACCGGATCGGTCGTGGCCGCGAGCCGTGGGCGGGCGAGCGGGCGCTCCACACGCTCGCGACGTTCCTGCTCGTCAATGGCTGGGGCGCGGCGCGTCGCAAGCGCGGCGGTTGAGGTGCGCGGGGCTGCGGCGCGCGCGGCGGCTGTGGTGCGCGCGGCGGCTGTGGTGCGCGCGGCGGCTGCGATGCGAGCGGCGGCTGTGGTGCGCGCGGCGGCTGTGGTGCGCGCGGCGGCTGCGATGCGAGCGGCGGCTGCGATGCGAGCGGCGGCTGCGATGCGAGCGGCGGCTGCGATGCGCGCGGCGGCTGACGTGCGCGCCGCGGATCCGCGCGCCCGGCGGGATCCGTGCGCGACAGCCGGCACGGGCGGGTAGGACCGTCGGATGACCTCGGCCGGCGACCCCTTCGCGGTGACCGGCGCGAGCGGCGAGCTCGGCGGGCGCGTCGCCGCGCTCCTCGCGCGCGCGGGCGCGCCGCTGCGGCTGGTCGTGCGCGACGCCTCCCGCGTGCCCGTGCTGCCCGACGCGGTCGGAGCGACGGACGTCGCGATCGTGCCGGGCGGCTACGGCGACCCTCTGCTGGAGGGCGCGCTCGACGGCGCCCGGACGCTCCTGCTGGTCTCGGCGACCGAGTCGCGCGACCGCGTCGAGCAGCACGTCGCAGCGGTCGACGCGGCGCGCGCCGCGCGCGTCGAGCGGATCGTCTACCTGTCGTTCCTGGCGGCTGCGCCCGACGCGACGTTCACGTTCGCGCGCGACCACTTCCGCACCGAGCAGCACGTGCGCGCCAGCGGTGCGGCGTTCACGTTCCTGCGGCCGAGCCTCTACCTCGACCTGGTGCCCTCGTGGATCGGTCGCGACGACGTCATCCGCGGTCCGGCGGGGGAGGGGCGCGTCGCCTGGATCGCGCGCGACGACCTCGCCGAAGTCGCCGCCGCGGTGCTGCTCGCGGGCGGTGCGCACGACGGTCGCACCTACGACGTGACTGGGCCGCGAGCGCTGACCGTCGCGGAGACCGCGGCGCTGCTCGCTGACTCCTCCGGTCGTCCGATCTCCTATGTTCCGGAGTCGCTGGACGAGGCGCGCTGGCGGCGGTGCCGAGACGTGGGAGATCGAGGGATGGGTGACCTCCTACGCCGCGATCGCCAGCGGCGAGATGGACGTCGTCAGCGACGTCGTCGCGCGCGTCGCCGGACACCCGCCGACCTCGCTGCCGGCGTGGCTGCGGTCGCACCGAGCGGCTGGAAGCAAGCGCTAGGGTTGGCGCAAAAGCTCGCAAAAGTTGACGCATGCGCGCTCAATCTGAACGCCGGTGAGACATTCCGAGGTCGGCGCGATGACGCCGACCCCCGAGGCGGATACCCTCCTCTGGTGGTCAGCAGACGAACCACCCCATCGCGAACGCGACGAATTGGGGGGCGAGGTCTAAAGGTCCCCGGTGGAATGCCGAGGAACCCCTAAAGCTGCATCCACGCTACGCATGGACGAACGCACCCTCGACACCACGCCTCTCGCTCGCATCGCCGCCCGGCGCCGCGCGCTCCGTGGTGCGCTGGTCGCGCTGACCGCAGCCGCCGCGCTCGGCGCGGCCCCGGCTGGTGTCCTCGCCGCCGACGTCGGCGGGGCGCAGGCGCCCGACTCGCAGGCGCTCGCCGCGCCCAGCACCGAGCAGCCGGCGACGGCTGCCGCGCCGCAGGACACCTCGCAGGCCGCCGCCGCGCCGCAGGACACCTCGCAGGTCGCCGCCGCGCCGCAGGACACCGCTCCGGCCGCGACGGCGCCGCAGGAGTCGGCCCCGCCCGCCGCCGCGCCGCAGGACACCGCTCCGGCCGCGACGGCGCCGCAGGAGTCGACCCCGCCCGCCGCCGACGGCGCGTCCGGCGAGACGCCGCCCGCCGCTGACGGCGCGTCCGGCGAGACGCCGCCCGCCGATCCCGGCTCGGGCGCGCCGCAGACGCCGGCCGACGGTCAGACCCCCACCGAGCCCGCTCCCACGGAGCCCGGTCCGGTCGATCCGGGTCCGGTCGATCCCGGCCCGGTCGATCCCGGCCCGGTCGATCCCGGCCCGGTCGATCCCGGCCCGGTCAACCCGGGTCCCGTCGATCCCGGTCCCGTCAACCCGGGTCCCGTCGACCCCGGTCCCGTCGATCCCGGTCCGGTCGATCCGGGTCCCGTCGATCCCGGTCCGGTCGATCCCGCTCCCGTCGACCCGGCTCCGGTCGACCCCGGTCCCGTCGACCCGGCCCCGGCCGACAATCCGTCGCCGAGAACCCCGTCGCGTCCGGCCGACACGTCCGACACGCCCGACACGCACCCGAAGCCGCCGGTCAACGGCGGCACGCTGCGGCCGCCCACCGTCGAGGCGCCGGCGCCGCCGGTCGCGCCGACGACCACCCCGGTCACCGCGCCCGCGCCGGTCGTCTCCGCGCCGGTCACGCTGCCGCAGCCGGCGGCAACCGCGCCGCCCGAGAGCACCGCCAAGGACGACGCCGAGCAGGCAGCGGCCCGCGCGGCCGAGAAGCAGCGCGGCGTGCGCAAGGTGCTCGCCCGGCTCGGCTTCGGGCCCGCCCAGACGGCTGCGGAGCTGCCGCGGGCGGCCGCCTCGATCGATCCGGCCGGAGCGCTCTGCGCGCCGATCGTCGTCGCCACGGCGACGACCACCGCGGACGGCACCACGCCGGCCCCGGTCGACCGCGACCAGGTCAGAAAGACCCGCAACGCCGAGGAGCCGGGTTCGGTCCGCGGACCGCCCGCCCCGAGCGACGCCCCCGTCTCCCCGGTCTCGGCCAGCGCCGCGGCCGCCGCCGCGACGGCCGGTGCCGGCGGCATCTCCTTCTTCGCGATCCTCGTCGGTTCGGTCAGCGCAGGGCTTGCGCAGGCCGAGTCGGTCGCGCCGCCGTGCTCCTTCGAGAGCAACCCGGCGACGCCGACCTCGCACGACGCGGCGCGCGCTCCACCCGCCTCCTGAGTCACCTCAGCGAGCCGCCCCGTACGGGCCGGCTCTCACGTGAACTCAGAGAACGGAAGGAGCACCATCATGGTCGCTACCAACGACCGCATCCAGCGCCTCACCACCGCCCGTCGGGATCGCATCACGCGTTCGTCGCGCGTCCGCCTGCTCGCGAAGCAGGTCGCCGCCGGCGAGTACGTCGTCGACCCCGACCGCATCGCCGAGGTCCTCGTCGAGCGCGCGCAGTTCCACCAGCGCGTCAAGGCGGACCTGCTGACGCAGCGCTCGCCGACCGAGCTGTGAGCTCGGCGGCGAGCGGGGACCGACGACGTCCGTGACCGCGCGGCCTGCGCGAGCAGGGTAGGCCGCGCGGCCACGGCGTACCCGTGCCGTACGATCCAGACAGATGCGACGACGGCTCATCCTCGCGATCTGCACGGCGGCGCTCGCCGCGACGATCGTCGCTTCGCCGGCCGGCGCAGCGACGTTCCAGGGCACGCTGACGATCGCCCCGCCCGTCGTCCAGGCTGACGGAACCGTCGTCGTCAACGCCAGCGGCACGACCGCGAGCCAGTGCGCGCCGCAGGAGTACTGCGGCTACTTCCCGCTCGTCACGACGGTCCCCGCGGCGCAGTCGTGCCAAGCGGAGATCACCGGCTCCAGTTGGGTCGGCACCGACGTCTACGACGACACGCGCGGCCGCGTCCCGCAGAGCTTCGCGCCGACGTGGAAGGAGTGGCCGTCGCTCTACGCAGGCCCCAAGCGCGCCTGTCTCTACATCAGCGCCGGCAGCAGCGAGACGTTCGTCGCCGAGGCGACCTACGAGGTGCCGGGCGACCCCGGCAGCCCGCCTCCGACCAGCCCGCCGCCCGGCGACGGCTCCGACATCGTCCGTGCCCCGATCCCGCGCTCGGTCGGCAAGCGCAATCCCTTCCCATACCGCCTCAGCACCGCCAACGTGCCGAGCGGCGTCGACGCGACGCGGTTCGAGCAGCTGACGCGCATCGCGGCGCGCCGCTGGGGCCTGCGCGCGGTCGGCACGACGCCGCGCGCCCCGCGCGCCGGCGACGGCCGCGACACCGTCGGCTTCGCGAGAGACGTCCCGCGCGCCGCGCTCGGCGTCACGAGAATCCGCTCGGTCCGCTACTACCGCCGCGACGGTCGCGGCCGCCAGCGGTTCGTCTTCGAGCGCGTGCTGGAGCGCGACCTCGCGCTCGCCTACGGCGTGCCGTGGCACGCCGGGCCGGGGATCCCGCCGCGCGACCGCGTCGACCTGCAGACGGTGATCGTCCACGAGCTCGGCCACTACGCCGGCAACGACCACGTGCGCAACTGCACCAACAGCCCGATGTGGGTCGGGCTGCGCGCCGGGGAGTGGTGGTGGAGCCGCGCCGACTGGTTCCAAGTCGGCTGCCGCAACGCGCCCTCGACGCCGGCCGTCGCGACCGCCGCCGCCGTCCGCGACGCCGCCGCCGCGCGCGCGGCGACACGCGCGCGCAGCGCTGCGCCCGGCCCGCCGCGACCGCTGCTGGTGCAGCGGTCCGTGCGGCGGGTCGTGCTCGGCTGAGCGGCTACGCCCGGCCGGCCTCGGCCGCTGCCTGCTCGGCGGCCGTCAGCTGGTCGTCGACGAGCGCGAGGCCCGCGTCCCAGAAGCCCGGGTCGGTCAGGTCGAGCCCGACGAGCCTGCCCAGCTCCTCCGGCGCCATCGAGCCGCCGGCCGAGAGCATCCGCAGGTAGTCGGGCACGAAGCTCGCGCCCTCCTGCCGGTAGCGGCCGTAGACCGACAGCGCCAGCAGCTGGCCGTAGGCGTACGCGTAGACGTAGCCCGGCGAGTTGATGAAGTGGGGGATGTAGGACCACCACGTGCGGTAGCCCTCGGTCACCTCGACGGCGTCGCCGAACAGCTCCTCCTGCGATGCCGCCCACAGCTCGCCGAAGCGGTCGATCCCCAGCTCGCCCTCCTCGCGGCGAGCGGTGTGGATCGTCTCCTCGAAGGTGTGCATCGCCGTCTGCCGGAAGACGGTCGCGATCGCACCCTCGATCGACTCCGACAGCAGCGACAGGCGCGAGGCCGGCGTCGAGGCCGACTCCAGCAGCCGGCCGAAGACGAGTGTCTCGCCGAACACCGACGCGGTCTCTGCGAGCGTCAGCGGCGTCCCCTGGTGGAAGACGCCCTGCGGCGCTGCGAGCGCCGCGTGGACGCCGTGGCCGAGCTCGTGCGCGAGCGTCAGCACGTCGCGCCGGCGGGCGGTGTAGTTGAGCAGCACGTAGGGGTGCGCCGAGGGCACGGTGTAGGAGCAGAACGCCCCGCCGCGCTTGCCGGGGCGGACCGGCGCGTCGATCCAGCGCTCGTCGAAGAAGCGGCGCGCGAGCGCGCCCAGCTCCGGCGTGAAGCTGTCGTAGGCGTCGAGCACCAGCTCGCGCGCCTCGCGCCACGTGAAGCGCTCGTCGGTGTCGGCGACGGTCGCGGCGCGGTCGTAGTCGGCGAGCCGCTCGACGCCGAGCAGTCTGGCCTTCAGGCGGTACCAGCGCTGCGGCACGTCGTAGCGGCCGCGGACGGCGGTCACGAGCGCCTGGACCGACTCGTCGCTCGCCTCGTTGGCGAGGTTGCGCGCCGTCAGCCAGTTCGGGTAGGTGCGCAAACGGTCGTCGACCGCCTTGTCGTGCAGCAGCGTGTTGAAGATGAACGCGCGCGTGCGCAGGCCGGGGCGCAGCGCCTCGGTGACGGCCTCAGCTGCGCCGCGCCGCTCGTCGCGGTCCGGGCCCGAGAGGAGGGCAAGCGCTTGCTCCAGCGTCACCGGCTCCGGCGCTGACGGCAGTCTCACCTCCAGCGAGGACATCAGCTCGGCGAACAGCCGCGTCCACGCGCCGGCGCCGCTGATCCCCTTCTCCGCGAGGATCCGCTCCTCGGGCTCGCTCAGCAGGTAGGGGCGGTAGCGGCGCTCGGTCCGCAGGTAGTGGGCGAAGAACGCGTTGTCCTCGCCGGCGAGCAGCTCTTCCGCGCGCGCGTCGTCGAGCGTCGCCCACTCCAGCTCGAAGAAGAGCAGCGTCGTCTGGATCGCGGTCGCGCGCTCTTGCACGTGCTGGAGCAGCGCGCCGATGCGCTCGTCGGCCGTGTCGACGGCGAAGCGCAGCGACGCGTACGAGCCCGCGCGGCCGACCAGCTCGTGCAGCGCGGCGAGCTGCTCCATCGCGGTGCGCAGGCCGGGCGCGTCGAGCGTCGCGAGCTTGCCAGCGTAGGCGGCGGCGAAGGCGTCGGCACGCTCGGCCGCCTGGGCGAGGAGAGCGCGCACGCCCTCTTCGCCCCGGCCGTCGACGAGCGGATCGAGATCCCAGGCGACGCCGGCGACCTCGTCGTCCGCGGGCTCCTGGTTGGTGGCGGGGACGGTGGTCATGGCCGTGAGCTTAGACGCGCCCGCCCTCGTTCGACGCGCGGATCTGCGATCCTTCTGCCTCAGACAGACGCAAAACTGCCGAGTTCCCGTCGTCCAGCACGGCAGGGAGCGGGGGACCCACTCGGGCCGGATCCGTCCGGCCCACGGGGCGAATCGCCACCGGCCACTCCGCCATCGGAGGGCTCTGGAGGCGTAGCGCACTCTTTCAGCGCGAGCCCGTCAGCTCACCTCGTAGGCGACAGAAAGAGAACTCATGGAGGTTCCATGCCCGCGACCTGTCCCGCTGAGGACGTTGACGATCTCGTCCATCCCGAACGTTGGGAGCGCTCCCGCGAGCGCTCTGCCAGCCGCCGCCTCGGCGCGCTGCGCCGCCGCCGTCGCCAGCGCGGCTCGCGTTCGGTCGCGCTCGTGCTCGCCGCGGCGCTGACGCTTGGTGCCGGCGGCGCGCTCGCCGCCCCCGCCGGTGACGGCAGCGACGGCGTGCTGAAGAAGGGCAGCAGCGGCCCGGTCGTCGTGCAGCTGCAGCAGAAGCTCGGCGTGCCGGCTGACGGCGCCTTCGGCCCGCAGACCGAGCGGGCGGTGCGCCGCTACCAGAAGCAGAAGGGCCTCGGCGTCGACGGCGTCGTCGGCCCGCAGACGGCCAGCGCGCTCGGGATCAGCCTCGCGACCGCGCAGGCGCAGTCGCGTGGCGGCGGCGGAGGGGGGAGCGTGCGCACGCCGGCGATCCTCGACTCGATCGCGCAGTGCGAGTCGGGCGGCGACCCGACCGCGATCTCGCCTGACGGGACGTACCGCGGCAAGTACCAGTTCGACCGTCAGACGTGGGCGGCGTACGGTCCCGCGGGCGATCCGGCCCGTGCCTCGGAGGCCGAGCAGGACCGCCGGGCGCTGAAGCTGTACAAGGCGCGCGGCACCTCTCCCTGGCCCAACTGCGCGTAGCGCGGCGGCTCCGCGCCGCCCCGCCCCGCGCCGCCCCGCTCGCCCGGCCTAGTTCGCCAGGCCGGGCGGGTCGCCGTGGAGGATCCAGGCGCCGTCGTCGCGGCGCTCGATCACTCTGCGGCGGGTCAGGTCCGACAGCGCGGTCGTGACCGACGGCCGCTGCGCGCCGATCAGCCTGCCGAGCACCTGGTGCGTGAGCGGCAGCTCGAGCACGACGCCGCCGGGTCCGACGCGGCCCCAGCGGTCGGCGAGTCCCCAGAAGAGCAGTTCGAGCCGTGCATCCACGCGCGTGAGGTGGCTCGTCGCCTGCGTCGTGGCGAGCTCGGACGCGCGCCGCACGGCGCGCGCGGTTACGGCGCTCACCAGCTCCGGCCAGCGTCCGATGATCGCCGTGATGCGCCGGTCGAGCACCGCGAGGCGGACCGGCTGGAGCGCGGTCCAGACGACCTGCGGGCGGACCGTCATCACCTCGCGCTCCCAATCCCACGGCCGCAGCAGGTCACCGCGGCCGAGCAGCTCGGTGCAGGCCGCTCTGGCGAACGTGACGTCGCGCATCAGCAGCCCGTCGAGCACGAGCACGCCGAGGTGGCCGTTGCCGCCGTCGGCCGGCCGGACCGGCTCCCAGACGCCGGGCGCGATCACCTCGACGGCCGCGATCGCGTGACGCGTCGCGAGCTGGAGGCTCGTCGGGTCGAGGTCGGCCGCCAGCTCCGGATCCTCTTCCAGCACGCGCACGAAGGCGTTTCCGCTCGACATTGCGAAACAGCGTATTGGCGTGTGCACGCCCATGCCACAGCGAACTGTTGCCGACACCACGTCAAACGCGGTGTCCACTGCGTTGTCACGTGGCCGCGCCCGGCCGCTGCACGATTCCGTGCAGAGCGCGGCGCGTGCGGCTCGCGGGCGGGAGGTGCGCTCAGGTGCGCGAGGCGAGGCGCGCGCGAAGGTGCTCCCCGCCGCCGGCGGCGGGCTCGACGTCCAGCTCGTCGGCGAGCCGTTCGAGCAGGCAGCCGAGGCCGGGCAGCTCCGTGTCGCGCACGAGCTGCTGACCGCCGCCGGGCGCGAGCGGACCGATCACGAGGTCGAAGCCGCGCTCGTGCTCGTCGATCGCGACGCGCACTGCGCCGCCGCCGTCGAGCGCGTGGGCGCCTGCGGCCCCGGCGATCGCGTCGCTGACGATCTGCGCGTCCGACAGCCGGTCGATCGAGAAGTCGGCGCGGGCGGCGACGAGCGAGACGACACGGCCGAGGACGGCGGCCGCGTGCGCGCCTGGCTCGAGCGTCAGCGCAACGCCTCGGACCGGCGGAGCCGCGTCGCGCGAGAGCCACACCGTCAGCGGCGGCGCGTCGTCGCCGCCGTCAAGCGCGAACGCCATCCGCACCTCGGTGCCGTGGCGGCCGCCGGCGATCCCGAACTCGTCCGACAGCGACGCGATCAGCGCGAGCCCGAAGCCGAGCGGCGGTCCGTCGCCCTCCGACGGCAGCGGGCGCAGTCCCGGCCCGCGGTCGCGGATCGACAACACGAGGCGGTCGTGCTCGACGCCCATCGCGACGTCGAGCGGGCCGTCGTGGTTCTCGTACGCGTGCACGACGGCGTTCGTGCACGCCTCGGTGATCGCGATCTTCATGTCGGCCGCGCGCGCGGGGTCGATCCCGAGGCTGTCGGCGAGGCCGGCGAGCGCCTGCCGCACGAGCGCGACGTTGGCCGGAACGGCGGGGAGGCTGAAACGGACCTCGGGCGCGGTCGACGAGCCGACGCTGGGCGTCGGCTCCGGCATGCTGCCGGCCGGCGGGGAGGTGCTCGTTCCGTCGCTCACGTCACACCCCGTATGAGCGCTCGCGCGCTTCGCCAAACCTGTAACTCCGAGCAAGCGGTCGGTTCGCCAACCGGTGACGCAGATTTCCTGCTGGCGCGGTCACGGCGGCGCAGTCTAGTGATCGGGCGCACCGCACCCTGACACCGTGTCGCGATGCCGTAGCATCGCGCGCCGTGGAGCTCGCCGGGCCGACCCTGACGCTGCGCTATGCGACGCCCGCCGACGCGGCGGCGCTGTTCGCGCTCGCGAGCGATGCACAGGTGACGCGCTTCTTCTCGTGGGGCCCGTACACGAAGGTCGAGCAGCCGCTCGCATACATCGAGCGACTCGCCGGTCAGCGCGAGCGTGGCGAGCAGCTCGACCTGCTGATCGTCCATCGCGACGACGGGCCGATCGGCGTGACCGGCCTCGCCGAGCTGTCCAGACGCGATCGCCGCGCCGTCGTCGGCACGTGGCTCGGGCGCAGATGGTGGGGCAGCGGCGCCAACGACGAGTCGAAGGCGCTGATAGGCCGGCTCGCGTTCGACCATCTCGGCCTCGATCGCGTGGGCGCCTACGCCGACGTCGACAACGGTCGCTCCCAAGCGGCGCTGGAGCGGACCGGCTTCGTGCGCGAGGGCGTCCTGCGCGGCTGGCACCGGCATGGCGACAGCGTTCGTGACGTCGCGTTGTTCAGCCTGCTGCGCGACGACTTCGCGCGCTCGCGGCTGGCGGCGGTCCCCACGCAGATGCGCGGGGAGCCGCCGCAGTCGTTCGTCGTGCTGCCGTTCAGCCCGTGACGGGGCCGGTCGGCGGCGGGCCGGTCGGCGGCGCGGGCGGCGCCGACGGCGCGGGCGCCGCGTAGCCGTCGTCGGCCGAGAACGGCGGGTAGGTCTCGGTCACCAGCAGGTGGTACGCGTTCGCGCGCGCCTCGTACGCCTGCGTCCACTTCATGATGTCGAACAGGGCCTCCGGCTGTCTGCCCATGATCACGATCACGATCCACGACAGCACCCCGATCGCGCGTGCGACGATCTGCACGAAGTACAGGACGATCACGATCGGGATCATCAGGATGAAGCGGAAGCCGGTCTTGACGCGGCTGTAGGCCGACAGCGGCTCGTCGATCCGCAGGCGGACCGGGTACTGCGGCTCTTCGTCGCCGCCGAACGAGGGGAACTCGTCCGTCATCAGCAACATGTAGCCGTTCACCCGGGTGATGAAGCGCAGCGCCTTCGCCACGAAGTCATAGAGACCCTGTGGATAACGGCCGGTGAAGACGATCGCGAACCAGGCGATCACGGCGCAGATCAACGCACCGATTCCCCAGAAGATGCTGACGATCAGCCACGGGATGACGAGGATCAAGCGGAAGAATGTCGTGAGCCGACTGCGCTCCTCGACGAAGTCGGCCTCGTAGCCAACTGGGTACATGCGGACACCTCCTGGTGCGGAATGAGTGCTCTCCCACAGCACATCTCACCAGGATCATCGGCAGAAGAGGTGAAGATCCACACGAATTCGGCGCTTCAGCGCGCCGAACCTCCCGCAGTCGGGTCAGATTGCGCGGCTCAGCTGCGGCGCGCTTCCCAGCTGAAGCCGCGCACGGCGAGCACGACGCCGAGGACCGTCCAGGCGACGAGCACGCCGATCGAGGAGAGCTGGTCGCCGAGACTCTCACCGGTGACCATCGCGGCCGAGAGCCCGTCGATCAGGTGCGTGAGCGGCAGCGCCTCGGCGATCCCGGCGAGGAACGACGGCACGTCCTCGGCGTCGTAGAAGACGCCCGAGATGATGATCAGCGGCAGGAAGATCGCGTTGACGTACGCGGGCGCCGACTCGTTGTTCGGGATCACGTGCGAGAGCGCGACGCCGAGCGACGCGAAGCAGATCACGCCGAGCACGACGAAGACGACCATCTCGCCGGGGTTCGGCGGCCAGTCGATGCCGAAGAAGACCTTGCCCGCGACCGTGATCAGCACCATCTGCAAGGCGGTGTTCGTGATCGAGTGGCCGGCGATGCCGAGCAGGAACGCACCGCTCGGGATCGGCGTCCCGCGCACGCGCTTGAGGACGCCCAGCTCGCGCATCGCGGTCATGTTGTACGCCAGCGCGCTGAACGTGGTCGAGACGACGCTCATGCCGGCGATGCCGGGGACGATCACGTCGAGGTCGTCCTGGTTGGAGCTGAAGACCGCGCCGAACAGCGCGAGCAGCAGCAGCGGCAGCATGAAGTTGAAGAACGCGGCGCTCGGGTTGCGCCAGAACATGCGGCGCTCGAGGCGATACTGGCGCCACGTGAGCGCGGCGAAGCTCTGCTGCGCGGCCGCGCTCGCGCCCGTCACGCCGTCAACTCCAGGTAGATGTCCTCCAACGTCGGGCGCGAGACGCTGAGGCTCTCCAGCTTCTCGCCTCTCGCGAGCGCCGCGGCGGTCAGCTCGTTGAGCAGCGTCGTCGGATCGTCGGTCTCCTGCTGGTTGAGCAGCCCGCTGCCGTTGCGCCACGCGACGCGGTAGCGGACAGCGCCGCTGCCGACGCCCAGCTCGCTCGGCGCGCCCTCGACGAGGATGCGGCCGTCCTTGATGATCGCGACGCGGTCGGCGAGCACTTGCGCCTCGTCGAGGTAGTGCGTCGTCAGCAGGACCGTCTTGCCGAGCGCCTTGAGCGAGCGGATCGTGTCCCACGCGCCGCGGCGGGCGGCCGGGTCGAAGCCGGTCGTCGGCTCGTCGAGGAAGATCAGCTCCGGGTCGCCGACGAGCGCGAGCGCGAAGTCGAGCCGCCGCAGCTGACCGCCGGAGAGCGTGCGCGTGCGGGCGTCCTCCTTGCCGCGCAGGCCGGCCAGCTCGATCACCTCGCCGACGTCGCGCGGCTGCGGGTACATGCCGGCGAAGTGCTCCAGCACCTCGCGCACCTGCACGTGACGGTAGATGCCGCTGCTCTGGAGCACGATCCCGACGCGCGAGCGGAGGTCGCGGGCGCGTCGCTGCGGGTCGTATCCGAGCACCGTGACCTCGCCGGCCGTCCGCTCGCGGTATCCCTCGAGGATCTCCACGGTCGTCGTCTTGCCAGCGCCGTTGGGGCCGAGGAGTCCGAACACCTCACCGCGGCGCACCGAGAAGTCGAGTCCGCGGACCGCCTCCAGATCGCCGTAGCTCTTGCGCAGTCCGCGGACCTCGATCGCCAGGTTGTTGCTGCTCACGAACGACCATGATGCCTCAAACGGGCCCGCGAGCAGCCCGTCGTCACATCTCCAGCACGGATGGCAGCTCCTCGCGCGACGAGATGCCGAGCTTGCGGTACGCGCCGCCGAGATGCATCTCGATCGTCTTGCGGGTGAGAAACAGCGCCTCGGCGATCTCGCGGTTGGTCATGCCGCCCGCCGCCATCGCCGCGATCCGCCGCTCGCTCGGCGTCAGCGCCTCGACGCCGGTCAGCAGGGTCCGCGACCGCCGTCGCGCACCGGTCGCCCCGAGCTCGTGCACGGCCCGCTCGGCCAACAGCGACGCGTCGCAGCGCGTCGCCAGATCGGCCGCCCGCCGCAGCGGCTCGCGCGCGTCTCGCGGCCGGCGCGCGCGCCGGAGCGCGGTGCCGAGGTCGGTCAGCGACCGTGCCAGCTCCAACCGCGCGGGCGTTCCCTCCAGCGTCTCCACGGCCCGCGCGTGCCAGTCCACGGCGGTCGCGGGGTCCGCCACTGCGCCGCGAGCGCGCAACGCGAAGCCGAGGCCGCGCGGCGCGCCCCAGCGGCGCGCCAGCGCAAGCTCCTCCTCGGCGAGCCGCAGCGCCTCCTCACGCTCTCCGAGCGCCGCAAGCACCGGCGCCGCGTAGCCCCGCCAGGTCGGCGTCCCTATCGTCGCGCGCGCCCCGTCGCGCTCGTCGCGGCGGCCGAGCTCGCGGAGGTCCTCGAGGCCGGCCGCCCGATCGCCGCACGCGATCGCCAGCCGCGCGCGTGCGACGAGCACCGGGTGGTAGAGCAGCCCCTCTGGCAGCGGCCGCCCGAGCCCGGCGTCCTCGAGCACGGCGACCGCCTCGTCGAGACGGCCGCGGTCGACGAGCGCGTCGACGAGGAAGCCGACGGCTCCCGGCAGCCCGTCCTCCCATCCGTGGAGGCGCACCGTGTCGACCGTGTGGCGGGCCTCGACCTCGGCGTCCGCGAGCGCGCCGCGGCGGTACGCCGACAGCGACCGCATCAGCGAGCAGAGCGCGAAGCCCAGCACCGAGCCGGTTGCGCGAGCGCGCCGCAGCGCCGCGGCGAGGTGATCGTCGGCCGCCGCGAACGCATCCGCGGAGATCAGCACCAGCACCGCGTAGTGGAGCGTCAGCGAGGCCGGTCCCTCCTCGTCGAGCAGCACGCCGCCGGCGAGGGAGCGCTCCGCCAGCGCCATGCAGCTCTCTGCCGGAGCGCCGCGCATCGCACCCCAGTACGCGAGGTTGCCGAGCAGCATGCATTCCGCACCGGTCCTCGCCGCCGGCGGCTCGTGCGCCTCGACCTCCGCCATCACGCGCGCGGTCAGCTCCATCGGCGCGAGCAGTGCGAGGCTCGACCTGTGGGCGGTCAGCTCGATCGCCAGCGGGTCGTCGCCCGCCAGCGGCACGACCGCCTGCCGCAGCCGCTCCAGCGCCTCGTCGATCCGCCCCGCTCCGACGAGCGGCACGGCGAGGGCGCGAGCGGCACGGGCACGCTGACGGGGACCGGCGGCGTCGCGCCACGCCGTTTCGAGGTGGTCGAGCGCGTCGCGCTCGCCGGCCTGGAACGCGACCTCGCCGAGTTGGAGCAGCAGCGCGTGCCGGTGCTCGTCCGGCGGCTCAGCGAGCGCTCGGCGCAGGCATTGCAGCGCGACCGCGATCGCGCCCTCGTCGCGCGCTCGCCGTGCGGCGTCGAGCAGGGCGTCGCGCGCCCATGGCTCGCCGACCGCGTCCGTCTCGAGCAGGTGCGCGGCGACCCGGGTGCTCGGCGCCCCGGCCGCGGCGAGCAGGCGCGCGGCGCGGCGGTGCGCCTGCGCGCGTTCGACGGCGGTGAGGCCCGAGGCGATCGCGCTGCGGACGATCGGGTGCTCGAAGCGCGGGCGGCGCTCCGGCGCCAGAACGCCGGCTCGGCACAGCGCGGCGGCGGCCGCGGTGGCGGCGGCCTCGTCGAGGCCGGCCAGCGCCGCGACCCGCGACAGCTCGGCGCCGTCGCCGAGGATCGCGAGCGCACGCGCGACCGCGACCGCGTCCGGCGAGACGCGCGCGATCCGCGGCAGGATCGCGCGCGCGATCGTCTCCGGCCCCAGCTCGGCCGCCTGCGCCGCCTGCGCGCCGAGCGGTGCCGTTCCGCCGGTGGCGAGCGCGCCGATCAGCTCGCGTACGTAGAACGGGCTGCCCCCGGTTGCCGCCAGGCAGGCGGCGACGAACGCGGGCTCCGGCTCGCCCAGCTCCTCCGCCAGCAGCCGCCTCACCGCGGCGGTGCTGAGCGGCTGGGGAGCGATCCGCTCGGCGGCGCCGCCGAGCGCCACCGCGACGTCGACGTCGCCCTCCGCGACGGGCGGGCGGGTCGCGGCGACGAGCGCGACGGGCAGCTCGCCGACACGAGGTGCGAGGAACGCGAGCAGGTCCTGCGAGCGGGCGTCCGCCCACTGCGCGTCGTCGACGACGAGGACGAGAGGCGCGCGGTCGGCGAGCGCGCAGACGAGCCAGTAGAGGCCGTGCAGCAGGCCGGTGTCCGCGACCGCCGGCCTCGCCGCGGGCAGATCCGCCGGATCGCCGCGTTCGAACAGCGGCGCGCACAGCCCGGCCGCGCCGGTCAGCACCGCCGCGCGCATGGCCGGGTCGCGCAGCGGCGGCTCCAGCAGCTCACGCACGACGCCGAACGGGAACCGCCGCTCGAGCTCGCTGCCGCGCGCCCACAGCACCGTCGTCCCCGTGCGAGCGGCCGATGTCGCGGCCGCTTGCAGCAGGACGGTCTTGCCGATCCCGGCGGGACCCTCCACGACGAGCGTCCGTCCGGCACCCGCCCGCGCGCCTCGCAGCGCGGCGCGGATCGCCTGCAGCTCGCCGTCCCGTTCGAGCAGTGGCCGCCGCCCGCGTCGCATGCGCCCACCGTACTGCGCCGGATGCAGGTTCATCGCTCGCGTATCCCAGGGTGGCGCCCTGTAGCTAGGCCGGCACCGCGGTGTGACAGTGGACGTGGCGTTTCTCCGACAGAAGAGGCTCGGCATGCGGGGCACGATCGATATGCGACGGCTGGCCGCCTGGATTGCGGCGGCCGCAACGGCTGCGCTCCTCGCGGCGGCGCCCGCCGGCGCCCAGGTGGTGCAGGACCACTGGAGCGGGAAGTGGCGGTTCACCGCCGACGGCGGCCAGAACTACGGCATCCTGAGGCTGAACCTCGACGAGGCTGACGACAAGACGCTCCAGGGCAGATACACGGGTGACACGAACGGGACGCTGACAGCGACGCTCAACCGCCGCTTCGGCGCGGACGCGTGCGGGACGTTCAAGGACACGAGCGGCCGGAACAGGAACGCGGGCAAGTTCTGCATGTTCCTCGACACCACAGGCGTCGACACCTTCAGCGGCTGGTACAAGCCGTGCCGGGTCCTCTGCTCCCGGCAGCAGTGGTCGGGCACGAAGCTGTAGCCCACGCTCGCGATCTCGCCCACGAAGCTCCAGCCCGCGTTCGTGATCTCGCTGGGGCAGGCCAGCTAGCCTGTCTCGCGCGTGCGCGTTGCCTGCATCGACATCGGGTCCAACACGACCCGCCTGCTGGTCGCGGACCACGCCGGCGGCGCGCTCCTGCCTGTCGTCCAGGTGCGCGCCTTCACCCAGCTCGGGCGCGCGTCGCGTCCGCAGGAACCGCTCGCCGAGGACGTCGTCGCCTCGCTCGCCGAGGTCGTCGCCGAGCAGGCTGCCGCGGCGCGCGAAGCAGGCGCGACGGCGGTCCGCGTCGTCGCGACGGCGGCGCTGCGACGGGTCTCCAACGGCGTCGCGGTCTGCGCGGCGCTGAGCGGGGCAGCCGGCCGGCCGGTCGAGCTGCTGAGCGCGGAGGAGGAGGCGCGGCTGGCGTTCGCGGGGGCGACCGCGTCGCTCGCCTGCGGGCCGGCCGAGCCGATCGGCGTCGCCGACGTCGGCGGCGGATCGAGCGAGCTGATCGTCGGCACGCGCGCTGACGGCGTGACGTGGTCGCGGTCGCTCGCGCTCGGCTCCGGCGACCTCGCCGACGTGCACCTGTGCGCCGACCCGCCGGTCGCGGCGGAGCTGCAGGCGGTGCGCGGCGCCGTCGCGGCGGCACTTGCCGGCGTGACGGCGCCGCCGGTCACGCGTGCGGTCGCGGTCGGCGGCAGCGCGACGTCGCTCGCGCGGCTGGTCGGGCCGCGACTCGACGCCGACGCGCTCGCATGCGCGGTCGAGAAGCTCGTCGCGGCGCCGGCGGCGGTCGTCGCGGTCGACCACGAGCTGGACCCCGCGCGCGTGCGGCTGCTGCCGGCAGGACTGCTCGTACTCGCCGGCGTGGTGGCGCTGCTCGGCCCGCTCGAGGTCGCCGACGGCGGGCTGCGCGAAGGCGTCGTGCTCGGCCTCGCGACTGCTGGCAGCTGAGCACCGCCCGTCGCGCCAGCCCGCGCCCGTCGCGCCTGCCCGCGCCCCGCCGCGCCTGCCCGCGCCCCGCCGCCGGCTGCTCCGCCGCGTGTCGCCGCCGATCGCGCGCGTCTCTCCAACACACACGCTCACCGCTGCGCACGCACCGTGCCAATCGTCGCGCGCGGCCTCGACGCGGCCTGCCGTGGGCGCTTTGCTCGTCCGATGCGGTGCGGGCGGGACGGCGAGCGGGGACAGGCGACGAACGAGTACGCCGCGCTGCTCGTGCTCGTCGCGGTCGTCTTCCTCGGCCTCGTCGGGCTCACGGCGGGCGGCCTCGGCAGCCACGTGCTGGCGGGCATCCAGCGGGGGATCTGCACGGTCGCCCCTGGACCGTGCCCGCGCCCGCTCGTCCCGCGCGCCGACCTCGCGCCGTGCCCGCTGGAGCGGCGCGTGCGCGAGGAACGGCTGAGCGAGACGATCGCCGTCGTCAAGCTCGGCACGAGCGGCACGCTCACCGCCGTGCGCGGCTCCGACGGCCGCGTCACCGTCACGCTCGCGGACGGCAGCAGCGTCGGGGCGACGGTCGGCGTCGGGCTGACGCTGTTCGGGATCGGCGCCGAGGGGAGAGCGAACGCCGGCGTCGCCTGGGCTTCGGGACGCGCCTGGACGTTCCCCGACGCGGCGTCTGCGCGGCGCTTCGTCGAGCGCTACGGCCGCAAGGCGACGATCGGCGGCAAGCTGCTCGACGACGTGCGCGGCGCCTGCTCGCTGCTGTGCGACGCGCTCGGCTGGCTGCCGCATCCGCAGCTGCCGCCGCCCGACGAGGTGCACGAGGAGGGCGGCGCGCTCGCCTCGCTGTCGGTCCCGTTCGGGCTCGGCGGGCGCGAGTCCTCGGCCGGTGGGGAGGCGGCGGCCGTGCTGGGGCGCAAGCGCACGCGCGCGGGTGAGACGACGTGGTACGTGCGGCTGAGCGCGGCGGCGAGCGCGCGGCTGCGGCTGCCGGGCAGCGCGCTCGCCGGCAACGGCGGCGGACGCGTCGTGCTCTCCTACCGGCTCGGCCGCGACGGCGCGCCGCTCACGCTCGGCGTCCACGCGGCCGGCGAGGCGAGCGGCAGCGGCGCGTTCGCGCTCGACGTCCGCGGCGGCAGACGCGGCAGAGGCGCCGACGGCGCGGGCCGCGGCGGCGTCGTCGAGCTGGACGCGACGCTCGACCTGACCGACCCCGCCAACCGTGCCGCCGCGGGTGACCTGCTCGACGCGCTGCGCGGCGACCCCACGGCGGTTGCCGAGCGGGCGAGCGCGCTCGCCGAGCGGATCGAGCGCCACGGCCAGCTCGACCGCCGCCGCTACGCGCTCAGCAGCGACGCGACGCAGCTCGGCGCGTCGGTGTCGCTTGGTGTCTCGATCGGCGGCGCGTTCGAGCGCACGACGAAGGGCCTGCGTCTGCTCGCCGCCGAGACGCGTCTCCCCGGCCTGCCGTTCCTCCCGCGCGACGACTGCATGGCGTAGCCTCGGCAGAGCCTCGCGTTACGCCTGGAGAACTCGCCTGGCGGCTCGCTCTCCGGGGCGCTGCCCGTCCGCCCGATAGCCTCCCGCGCATGAGCGCCGACGAGACCACGCCCGCTCGGCTCGACGACCTGCCGGCGCAGGTCGACCCGTCCGACCGCTCGCCGCGGGAGGCGATCGCGGACGTGAGGATCCGCGTCCCGACGCGCGGCAACCGCAAGCTGGAGAAGCTGATCGCTGCGGTCAACGAGGACGACCAGGTGAAGGCGTGGTGGCACGTGCAGGCGGTCAACGCGACGCGCCGCCTCGGCATGTCGGACCACTCGTGGATCCACATCCAGATCGTGCTCAACATCGCGCTGCGGCTCTCGCGGCTGCTGTTCCGCAGAGGCGTGGTGCCGGGCATGGTCGCCGACTACGGCATGAGATTGAGAGACGCCGAGGTCGTGATCGCCGGCGGCGCGCTGCTGCACGACGTCGGCATGACCGTCCACCGCGCCGACCACGAGGCGTACAGCCTCTTCCTCGCCGCCGCCAAGCTGCCCGAGCTGCTGAGCGACGTCTACGACGAGCCGGAGCGCTCGATCGTCGTCTCCGAGACGCTGCACGCGATCATCGGCCACCGCCGCCGCGGCAACCCGTTCACGATCGAGGCCGGGATCGTCCGCGTCGCCGACGCGCTCGACATGGCCCGCGGCCGGTCGCGCGTGCCGTTCGAGGCCGGCCACCAGAACATCCACTCGCTCTCCGCCTACGCGATCGAGGACGTCAAGATAGTTCCCGGCAAGGACCGCGCGGTCCGCGTCGAGATCGCGATGTCCAACAGCGCCGGCATCTTCCAGGTCGACGAGCTGCTCGCGACGAAGCTGCGCGGCTCCGGGCTGGAGGAGCACGTCGAGGTGATCGCGCGGATCGACGCCGAGCACGAGAGACGCCTCGTGCCCGTGTTCAGGATCTAGGGCCTGAGCGCGCCAGCCTGCATCGTCCTGGCGCGCTGCCGCGCGCGGCAGCGCCCTGACGCCTCCCTGCGGTGATGCACTGGGTTGAGGTCGGGACAGAAGCAGAGGAGCGACCATGTACGAGAAGAACGGCGAGCGCTACTTCGTCGTCGACGGCCACGTCCACTTCTGGGACGCGAGCCCCGAGAACCAGGCGAACGAGTTCGGCGCAGGGTTCATCAACTGCTTCTACGACTACCACCGCAACCTCAGTCCGCCGGAGTGGGTCTGGTCGCTGGAGAGATTTCAGCGCTACAGCGAAGAGGACCTGATGCACGACCTCTTCGAGGTCGGCTACGACGACGTCGCGCTGTTCCTGCCGACGTACCTGACGGACTTCTACAAGAGAGGCTTCAACACGACCGAGCAGAACGCCGACGTCGCCGCGCGCCATCCCGGCCGCTTCATCGTCAACGGCGCGTGGGACCCGCGCGACGGCGACGCCGGGCTCGCGGCGCTGGAGGAGCTGGCGGAGCGGTACCAGCTCAGAGGCGTGAAGCTCTACACCGCCGAGTGGCGGGGCGATTCGCGCGGCTACTCGTTGAAGAGCCCGGAGGCTCACCGCTACCTGGAGAAGTCGCAGGAGCTGGGCATCCGCAACATCCACGTCCACAAGGGCCCGACGATCTGGCCGCTCGACCGCGACGCGTTCGACGTCGCCGACGTCGACTACGCCGCGACGGACTTCCCGGAGCTGAACTTCATCGTCGAGCACTGCGGCCTGCCGCGGCTGGAGGACTTCTGCTGGATCGCGACGCAGGAGCCGAACGTCTACGGCGGTCTCGCGGTGGCGATGCCGTTCATCCACACGCGCCCGCGCTACTTCGCGCAGGTGCTCGGCGAGCTGCTCTACTGGATCGGCGAGGACCGCATCCTGTTCGCCAGCGACTACGCGATCTGGCAGCCGAAGTGGCTGATCGAGCGCTTCGTCGACCTCGAGATCCCGGCCGACATGAGCGAGTACCCGGAGCTGACGCCGGACGTCAAGCGCAAGATCCTCGGCCTCAACGCGGCGGCGCTGTACGACATCGACGTGCCGCCGGAGCTCGACATCGCCGGTGCGCCCGAGCAGACTGCCGCGATCGGCTCGGAGCCGGTGAGTCCGGCATGACGACGCGGGCAGCGGTGCTCGGCGCGCTCGCCGGCGTGCGCGACCCGGAGCTCGACGAGCCGCTCACCGAGCTGGGGTTCGTCGGCGCGGTCGCGATCGACGGCGCCGACGTGCACGTCAGCCTGCGGCTGCCGACGTTCTTCTGCGCCCCGAGCTTCGTCTACCTGATGGTCGCCGACTCGCACGCGGCGGTCGCGCGGCTGCCGGGCGTCGACGCCGTCACCGTCGACGTCGGCGATCACTTCGCCGGGGAGCAGATCGCCTCCGCCGTCGCCGGGCACGACGGGTTCGCGGCCGCGTTCCCCGGCGAGGCAGCAGGCGAGCCAGACCTGCTGCGGACGCGCTTCGAGCGCAAGGCGCTCGTCGCGCGCCAGGCGCGCATCGCCGAGACGCTGCTTGCAGGCGGCTGCGCGCTCGACGACCTCCGCACGCTGACGCTCTCGCGACTGCCGCCGGGAACGGACCGCGAGCGCTGCCGGGCGCTGCGCGAGCAGCTGGGACTGCCGTCCGCGCCGCACACGCCCGCGTTCGTGCGCCCTGACGGCGGGACGCTCGCGGACGCCGGCGAGCTGGAGCGCTTTCTGCGCGTCGCGCGGCTGGTGCGCGTGAGCCTGGAGGGCAACGGCGGCTTCTGCCGCGGGCTGCTGCGGACGCGCTACGGCGTTCCCGACCAGGAGAGGAGAGCGGCATGAGAGCCGCGCGCCTGCACGAGTACCACGGCCAGCTGCACGTCGAGGAGCTGGCGGAGCCGGCGCTGCTCGCGCCGCACGACGTGATCGTCCGGATCGGCGGCGCCGGCCTGTGCCGCACCGACCTCCACATCCAGCAGGGCCAGTGGGCGGAGAAGTCGGGCGTCGAGCTGCCGTACGTGCTCGGCCACGAGAACGCCGGCTGGGTCCACGAGATCGGCGCGGCGGTCAGCAACGTCGCGGTCGGCGATCCGGTGATCCTGCATCCGCTCGTCACGTGCGGGCTCTGTCGCGCGTGCCGCATCGGCGACGACGTCCACTGCGAGGACAGCCGCTTTCCGGGCATCTCGGTCGACGGTGGCTTCGCCGAGCTGATGCGCACGACGGCGCGCTCGGTCGTCAAGCTCGGCGCCGGTGTCGAACCGGGCGCCGTCGCGGCGCTCGCCGACGCGGGGCTGACCGCGTACCACGCGGTCCGCAAGGCGGCCCCGATCCTCCACCCGGGCACGTTCGCAGTCGTCGTCGGCGCCGGCGGGCTCGGTCACATCGGGATCCAGTGCCTGAGCGCGCTGACGCCCGCCGAGATCGTCGTGCTCGACCCGTCCGAGGGCGCCCTCGCGCTCGCGCGCGAGCTGGGCGCCGACCACACCGTGCGGGTCGACGGGACGCACGTCGCGAAGGTGCTCGAGCTGACCGACGGCCGTGGCGCCGAGGCGGTGATCGACTTCGTCGGCGAGCACGGGATCATCCCCGACGGCGTCGCGATGCTGCGCGACGCCGGCTCGTACTTCGTGATCGGCTACGGCGAGAACGTCGACGTGCCGACGATCGACATCATCTCGCGCGAGATCAACTTCGTCGGGAACCTCGTCGGCTCCTACGACGACCTCGCGAACCTGATGACGCTGACCCGGCAGCGGAGGGTGACGCTGCACACGACGACCTACCCGCTCGACGCTGTCAACGACGCGATGGCCGACCTCGACGGCGGCCGGCTGCAGGGCCGCGCGATCCTCGTCCCGGCCTGAACTCCGGGAGATCGGCGCCAGCCGATCTCCCAATGGAATTCGCGCCAGCGAATTCCACCGCTACCAGTGCACGCCCTTCATCAGGTGCGCGAGCGCGACCTGCTCGGTCGACGCGTGCTCGCCCGGGTCGACCGCGCCCTTCGCCGCCGCCGAGTCGGGGAAGACCTTGTATGCCATGTGCAGTATCTGGTCGACGGCCTTCGGTGCGAGCGCGTAGGCGACCTCGCCGAAGGTGCCCAGGCGCGTGTTGATCTGCTTCGGCTTGGAGCGGATCGCCTCGCAGATCAGGTCGGCCGCCTCGTCCGGCGAGATCGTCGGGAAGGAGTCGTAGATTCTCGTCGGCGCGATCATCGCCGTCCGCACGAGCGGCATGTGGATCGTCGTGAACGAGACGCCGTCGCCGATCGTCTCGGAGCCGACGACGCGCGTGAACGCGTCGAGCGCCGCCTTCGACGCGACGTAGGCCGAGAAGCGCGGCGGGTTCGTCTGCACGCCGATCGACGAGACGTTGACGATGTGACCGGTTCTGCGCTCGCGCATGTGCGGCAGCAGCTGGATGATCAGCTTGATCGTGCCGAGGTAGTTGAGCTGGATCGTCCGCTCGAAGTCGTGGAAGCGGTCATAGCTGAGCGCGATCGAGCGGCGGATCGAGCGGCCGGCGTTGTTGACGAGCACGTCGACCGCGGGGTGGTCGGCGAAGATCCGCTCGGTCAGCTGCTCGATCGCGGCGGTGTCGGAGAGGTCGGCGGTGTAGACGTACGCCGTCCCGCCGAGCGACTCGATCTCGCGCTTGGTCTCCTCCAGCGCGTCGGCTCTGCGCGCGACCAGCAGCGGGATCCCGCCCGCGCGCGCGATCTTGAGCGCCGCCGCGCGGCCGATGCCGCTGGAGGCGCCGGTGATGATCACCGTCTTGCCGTTGACCGAGCCCTCGAACGAGTGGTCTCTGAAGAGGTCGGGGTCGAGGTTGCGCTCCCAGTAGTCCCACAGCTTCGTCGCGTACGACGACAGCGGCGGGACCTCGATCCCGCTGCCCTCCAGCGCGCGCTCGGTGTCGCGCGTGTCGAACTGCGCGGTGAGCGCGATGTGGTCGACGATCTCGTCCGGGATCCCGAAGTCGCCGAGGAAGCTTCTGCGGACGCCCTTGGCGGCCGGCAGCTTCATCAGCATCGAGATCGTGCCCTTCGGCAGCGCCTGCGTGATGCGGCGGTCGATCCGCATCGCCAGCTGCGGCGCGTGCGCGGCGGCGGCGAACTCGTTCATCGCTTCGCCGGAGCGCTGCGGGCGCGGGTCAGCGAGGTGGAACGCCTGGCCGTCGAGGCCGGGCTTGTGCGCGATCTCGTCCATCGCAGCGGCGACGAAGTCGACCGGGACGATGTTCGTGTAGCCCAGCTCCGGGCCGACGAGCGGGAACCACTGCGGCAGCAGGCTGCGCAGCTTCTGGATCGCCTTGAAGAAGTAGTACGGGCCGTCGATCTTGTCCATCTCGCCCGTCTGCGAGTGGCCGACGACGATCGCCGGGCGGTAGACGCGCCACGGCACGGTCGTCTGTGTGCGCGCGAGCCGCTCGGACTCGAACTTCGAGCGGTGGTACGGGTGGTCGAGCTTCTGGCCCTCGTCGAACATGTCCTCGCGGAAGAGGCCCTTGTATCTGCCGGCCGCCGCGATCGAGGAGACGTGGTGGAAGGTCCCGGCCTGAAGCTCGTTCGCGAGTGTGACGGCATGGCGCGTGCCTTCGACGTTCGCGATCCGGTTGCGCTCCTCGTCCGCGGTCATGTCGTAGATCGCGGCGAGGTGGAAGAAGTGGTCGATCGAGCCGCGAAGCTCCTCGATCTGCGCGTCGGAGAGGCCGAGCTGCGCCTCGGCGAGGTCGCCGACGACTGGCTTGACGCGTCCGTCAGCGCCCCAGCGCTCGGTCAGGGCCGCGAGGCGGTCGGTCGAGGCCGCGCGCACGAGCACGTACACGTCGCCGTCGCGTTCGAGCAGCCGCTCGATCAGATGACGGCCGATCAGCCCGGTTCCACCGGTCACGAAGTAGTTCATTCCGCTCCTCCCACGGTTGTGCCAACCCTATACCCGCGATCGATCGGACCGGGCGGGTTGGCGCTCACCGGCGCACGTGGCGCGGCCGGGATGACGCTGGAAAGTGGGAGAAGCGGTGGAGCGGGAGGCGGAGCCGCGGGTGCGGGCTACCAGCCGCCCTGCCAGTCGACGTTCGTTCTGCGGGCCTTCGCCGCAGCCTTGCGCGCGTCTCTGCGCTTGTCGAGGCGCCACTGGAGCATGCTGAGCACGAAGATCAGGAGCGGGAAGAACGCGATCACCATGAAGCCCGCGTTCGTGACGACTCTGTCGGTCGTCTCGCCGTAGGTGCCCTCGCCCGAGACGCCGCCCTCGTTGATGTTCGCCATCGCGACGGGGGCGAGCAGGAGCAGGACGAGGGCCGAGCTCACGAGAGTCGTGGCGGCGCGTGTGATCGTTCGGCGGCGCATAGCCCGGCGAACGATAACGAATCGGGGGACGGACCCGCACCGTCACGGGCGCACCGCCTGTGCGTCGATCTCCTCCTACCATGGACCGACATGGCCGTCGTGATCGCATCGGACATCGGCAAGGACATCGCAGGCTCCCCGCTGATGCGGGGCGTCTCGTTCAAGCTCGAGCGCAGACACCGGATGACGCTGTCCGGGCGCAACGGCGCGGGTAAGACGACGCTGCTGCGGATGATCGCCGGGCAGGCGTCGGTCGACGTCGGCGAGCTGTCGTTCCAGAAGGGCACGAAGATCGCCCTGCACGACCAGCGTCCTCCGCGCGAGCAGGACCTGACGCTGCGCGACTACGTGCTCTCGGGCGCGAGAGAGATCGTCGCCGTGGAGGAAGAGCTGGCGCGGCTGGAGCAGCGGATGGCGGACGGCGACTACGAGGAGTCGACGCTCAACGCCTACGCCCGCGCCCAGGCGCGGCTGGAGCACTTCGGCGGCTACCGCTGGCGCGACAACGCGCAGTCGATGCTGCACGGGCTCGGCTTCAAGGACGACGACCTCGACCGCGAGCTGTCGACCTTCTCCGGCGGCCAGCTGACGCGCGGCTCGCTCGCCCGCGCGCTCGCCGGCGGTCCCGACCTGCTGCTGCTCGACGAGCCGACCAACCACCTCGACATCGCCTCGCTCGAATGGCTCGAGCAGTACCTCGTGACGATGGACGCCGCCGTCGTGCTGGTCGCGCACGACCGCTGGTTCCTGGAGGCCGTCGGCACCGCGGTGCTGGAGATGGAGGCGGGCCGCTCGCGCTTCTTCTCCGGCCCCTGGCACAAGTGGCGCCAGGAGCAGGCCGCGCGCGAGCTGGCGCTCGGCCGCGCGATCGACAAGCAGCAGGCGGAGATCGCCCGTCTGGAGAAGTTCGTCGAGCGCTTCCGCGCGAAGGCGACGAAGGCGAGACAGGCGCAGTCGCGCGTGAAGCGGCTGGAGAGAATCGAGCGGATCGAGCGCGACCCGCGCGACACCGAGTCGCTCGCGTTCCAGTTCAAGACGCCCGAGCGCGCCGGCCGCGTGATCTTCGAGCTCGACGACGGGCGGATCGAGGTCCCCGGCAAGGTGCTGCTGGAGCACGCCGAGCTGTGGTTGGAGCGCGGGGAGCACGTCGCGCTCGTGGGCCCCAACGGGACCGGCAAGACGACGCTGATCGACACGCTCGCCGGCCAGCGCCCGCTGCCCGCGGGCAAGCTCCGCACCGGCCACAACATCCAGTTCGGCTATCTCTCCCAGCACGCCGAGAACCTCGGCGAGACCGGCAGCGTGCTCGACGCCGCGCAGCGCGCGACGAGACTGACGCCGAACAAGGCGCGCGCGCTGCTCGGCCGCTTCCTCTTCTCCGGCGAGGACGCGCAGAAGCCGCTCGTCGGCCTCTCCGGCGGCGAGCGCCAGCGGCTGTCGCTCGCGATCCTCGTCAGCTCCGGCGCGAACGTGCTGATCCTCGACGAGCCGACCAACCACCTCGACGTCGAGAGCCGCGAGGCGCTGGAGGACGCGCTCAGCGGCTTCGAGGGCTCGCTGCTGCTCGTCTCCCACGACCGCGCGCTGCTCGACGCCGTCGGCACGCGCACGATCGCGATCGAGGACGGCAGACTCAACAGCTACGAGGGCGGCTGGGCCGACTACGTGCGCGTGCGCGACGAGCGCAGAGTGGCCGAGGCGGCCGCGCGCAACGCCGCTCCGGCGGCGTCGAAGTCCAAGCCGGCGAAGACCAACGGCGCGGCGCCGAAGGCGAAGGCGAACGGCGGCGGGCCGGCCCCGGCTGCCGCCAAGCCGGCCCGCTCCAAGAACGCGCTGCGCGAGGCGAGAAGGCTCGAACGCGAGATCGAGTCGGCCGAGGCGGCGTTGAGCGAGCTGGAGGCCGAGCTGGCCGATCCGGCGGCGTGGGCCGACTCGGAGAGAACCGCCGCGTCGAGCGAGCGGCACGCCGCCGCCAAGCGCGCGGTCGAAGAGCTGTACGCGCGCTACGAGCGCGTCGCCGACTAGCTCGGCCCGCGTCAGCGCGTCAGCCGCGCCGGGCGGTCGACGCTCGCGGGATGAGCCGCGTCGGCACGGTCACGGAGCGGTGCGCCTGGACGGGATCGGCGAGCACCGCCGTCAACAGCTCGACGGCTTCGCGCCCGATCCGGGCCGGGTGGAGGTTCAGCGCGGTCAGCGGCGGGTCGGCCCAGCGCAGGCCGTCGCTGTCGACGGCGCCCGCGATCCCGAGGTCTCCGGGGACCGACAGGCCGCGCTGCCGTGCGACGTGCAGCGTCGCGAGCGCGAGCACGTCGAGCATCGCGTAGACGGCGTCGGGCCGCGGCTCGTGCGAGAGCAGCGCCTCCGCGGCGCTGATCGCCGCCGCCGCGGACATGCCGGAGCGCGCGGGCACCGAGATCGGCTCGATCCCGTGCGCGGCCGTCCACTCCTCGTACGCGGCGAGCGTGTCGGCGGCGTAGGAGCGGGTGATCGGGCCGGTCAGGATCGCCGGACGCTCGTAGCCGGCCTCGAGGAAGTGGTCGAGCACCCGCGTCGCCGCCTTGCGCAGGTCGTTGTCGACGGAGCTGAGCGCGACGCCGTCGCGCAGCACGCGACCGGTCGTGACGACCGGGGCGCCGCGTGCGGAGAGCGCCTGGAGCAGCGGCTCGGTGCCGGTCGGGTCGATCACGATCGCGCCGTCGACGGCGAACGTCTCGATGTCTCGCGGTCCCATGTCGGGGGCCGCGAGCACCGCCGTGTAGCCATGGTCCAGCGCGGTCGCCGAGACGCTGTTGAGCACGTCGACGAAGTAGGCGGAGTCGGTCACGAGGGCCTTGCGGCCGACGCCCGAGATCTGCACCGCGATCGTCATGTGGCGGCCCGTCGCCAGCCGCTGCGCATGCGGATTGGCGGTGTAGCCCAGCTCCTCCGCGAGCGCGAGGACGCGCGCACGCGTGTCGGGCAGGACGCGGCCCTTGCCGTTCAACGAGTGCGAGACGGTCGTGACCGAGACGCCGGCTGCGCTGGCGATGTCGCGGATGCTGACGCGGCGCGCTGCCGGGCGGTTGTCGTTCATCGCCAAACGGTTTTATCAGTCGGGATGCCCGGAGGCGCTTCACCGGCCGATCACGACTTCGTCACATGCGTGACACACCGCAGCGTCGACGCGCCCGTACCGTCGGCCCATGAGCGACCTGACGATCCATCGATCGCGCACCCGCACGCTGCAGGGGATCGCGAGCGCCGGCGGCGAGCGACCGCTCGACGGCCGTCTCGGCCTCGACGTGCCGCGCGAGACGTGGCCCACGGCGCCCGAGCTGAAGCGGCTCGAGGCGTGCGGCTACGGATGGGTCCAACTGCATGCGCCGCCGATCGAGATGCTCGCCGACCCGCTGTGCGTGCAGCGGCACGCGGACTGCCTGCGGGCGGTCCTCGCGCCGACGAGCCTCCGCGTCGTGCTGCACGCGCCCGACACGCTCGCGGTCGGGACGCCGCTGCACGATCGCGCCTTCGCCGGGCTGCTCGACTATGCCGTCGCGGTCGGCGCGCGGATCGTCGTGCTCCACTGCGGCCGCTTCCCGCTCGCCGAGGGCGTCGCCGCCGACCGGGTCGAGGACCGTCTGCTCGCCGAGGAGCACGCGCTGCGCCGCTTCGCCGCGCACGCCGAGCGCGTCGGGATCCGGATCGCGTTGGAGAACCTCGCGCCGGTCTACCCGCAGCCGCAGACCCGCCGCGAGCTGTGTCACGCGCCGCTGTTCGTGCGCGACCTCGTGCGGCGGATCGCGTCGCCCGCGGTCGGGATGGCGTTCGACCTCGGCCACGCGCACGTCACCTCGCAGCTCGAAGGGATCGCCCTCGTCGACGTGCTGGCGGCGGCGCTCGACGAGACCGTGCTCTTCCACGTGCACGACAACCTCGGCGTGCGCCGGGGGCCGGGCACGCCGCCGGGGGTCCTGCCGCTGCGCCTCGACCTGCACATGGCCCCCGGTCGTGGGACGCTGCCGTGGCGGGCGCTCGCGCCGCTGCTGCTCGCGCACCCGGCGCCGCTGCAGTTGGAGGTCGCGCCGGGCCACCGTCCCGAGCCGCTGCGCCTGGCGACGGTCAGCGCAGAGCTGCTGACGCGGTCCTGAGCGCGGGAGGAGGATGATGACCGTGCACATGGTCCAGATCCGCCAGGAATACCGCGACGCGCTCGCGCAGATCGAGCGGCAGGCGCTCGAAGGGCTCGACATGGTCGTCGTCGCGGTCGATCGCGCCGTCGCGGCGCTGATGGAGCGCGACGTCGAGCTGGCGAGCTTCGTCGTCGCCGACGACGATCGCATCGACGGCCGCTACCTGGAGACGCACCAGGCGATCCTCTCGCTGCTCGCGCTGCAGGCGCCGGTCGCGGGGGACCTGCGGATCGTCGCCGCGCTGCTGCACGTGATCCGCCACGTCGAGCGGATGGGCGACCAGTGCGTCACGATCGCGAAGATGGTCCCGCTCGACGGGCGCGAGGCGCCGGTCGACCGCGAGCTGCTCGACCTGATCGCGCGCATGGGCACGCTCGTGCGCGCGCAGGTGCTGCAGTGCAAGCAGGCGTTCGCGACGCGCGAGCTGGCGCTCGCCGAGGACCTCGCGCTGCGCGACCAGGAGGTCAACTCGCTCAACCGCGAGATCTTCGCGCGCGCGGTCGCGATCGGCGGCGACCCGGCACTGCGCGAGTGGGCGATGCACATGACGCTCGTCGCGCGCTGCCTGGAGCGGATCGGCGACAACGCCGTCGACATCGGCGAGCAGACGGCGTTCGTGGTGACGGGCCTCTTCCGCGAGTTCTCCGACGCGTCACAGGTGCGCATCGACCACGACTGAATCGCCGTCGCTCCGCGTTCCGGGGCGACGGCCGTCGAGCGAACTGCGTTCCCCGCCGGGCCGGGGCGCAGACGCAATTCTCGGTGATTCCGGCGGCAGGTGTGAACACGGTGTTATCGGCATGCCGAGCGGGCTGCCGACGTCGTGCGAGAGGGTTAGACTCCTGCCCACCATGAACACGGCATACACCGCGGGAGCGACGCCCCCCCAGCACGACGAGTCGCATGCCCCGGGGTCGCGGACGGCCCCTCTCCGCCTCGCCATCATCGACGGTGACAGTGGTTTCCTCCAGGTTGTCGAGAAGCGCGTTCGAGCGCGCGGCTGGCAGCAGCGCATCCTGACCGGCGCCGTGCCGGTCGACGAGCTGGTCTCGATGCGGCTCGGTGCGCTCGTGGTCGACCTCGCCGTCCTCGGGGCGCCCGGCTGGGCGTACCTCGAACAGGTCTGTGCGGCGCTTCCGGCACTGCCGGTGATCGTCTGCACCGGCCCGTCGACCGTCGCCCAGCGGGTCCGCGCGCTGCGGGTCGGCGCCGACGACTGGCTCGGCAAGCCATGCCACCCGGAGGAGCTGGTCGCTCGCATCGAGGCGATCGTGCGCCGCGGCCGGCTCGCGTCGCCGCCGGTCGAGCGGCCCGTCGTCGAGGCCGGCGAGATCGCGATCCGCCCGGACCAGTTCCAGGCGTTCGTCGGCTCGCGCAGTCTCGACCTGACCCGCCGCGAGTTCGAGCTGATCCGCCTGCTCGCCGGCAACGCCGGACAGGTGCTCGAGCGCGAGGCGATCTACCAGCGCGTGTGGGGCTACGCGATGGCCCACGGCGACCGCTCGGTGGACGTGTTCGTGCGCAAGCTGCGCCAGAAGCTCGAGCGCGCCTCGCCGCAGTGGCGCTACATCCACACGCACTTCGGCGTCGGCTACCGCTTCGCGCCGGAGGCGGTCGACAGTCCGCAGAGCACGGATTCCGCGGACGAGCGGGGGCTCGTGTCTGACGACGCGCTCGCCGAACTGCGCGAGCGTGTGCTGCAATAGACGATGACATGACGACCACCGTCCGGAACGTCCTCATCATCCTCGCGCTCGGCGCGCTGGTGATGCTGGTCCCGGGCGGGGGGAACGCGAGCGACGGGATCCTCCAGGCGCTCGTGATCGTCATGTTCGCCGCGCTCGCCTACCTCGTCGTGAGGCTCTACCGCGAGCGCCGCACCGACCTCTACTCGCTCGGCGAGCGCAACCGCGTGATCCTGTACGGGTCGCTCGGGCTGGCAACGATCACCGTCGTCGCGACGGACCGCATGTGGGACACCGGCGCGGGAACGCTCGCCTGGTTCGCGCTCGTCGGCGCCGCCGTCTACGGGGCGTACTACGTCTTCCGTGCCGCCCGCACGTACTGACGCACCGCCTCCGCCCTCCTCCGTCTATCGCGAGCTGCGGCCGTCGAGCGCGCTCGAGGACCTGCTCGCCTGCCGCTGGTACCAGCAGGTCGCCGACGATCGCGTCCAGCGCGTCGTCCCCGACGGCTGCGCCGACGTGGTCTGGATCGCAGGGCGCGAGCTGGTCGTCGCGGGCCCGGCGACGCACGCCGCGCTCGCGTCGCTGCCAGCCGGCTCGGCGACGGTCGGCGTGCGCTTCCGGCCCGGGACAGGCGCCGCCGCGCTCGGCGTGCCGCTCGACGCGCTCCGCGACGTGACGATCCCGCTCGCGGAGGTGTGGGGGGCCGAGCGCGCCGACCGCCTCGCCGACGCGCTCGCAGCGGAGGCGGGCGCCGCGGCGGGCGCGACGCTGGCGCAGCTGGACCGATTGGAGCGCGCCGTGCTGGCGGCGCGCGCGGACGCGCCGCCGGTCGACCGGCTCGTGCTGGCGGCGGCGCAGCGGTTCGCGGGCGCCCCGGCGAGCGTGCGCGTGCGCGACGTCGGCGACGCGCTCGGCGTGAGCGAGCGTCAATTGCTGCGCCGCTTTCGCGCGGCCGTCGGCTACGGGCCCAAGACGCTCGCGCGGGTGCTGCGCTTCCAGCGCTTCCTGCAGTCGGCGTGGGAGATGCCGGCGCCCGGTTCCGGCCCCGGTCTCAGCCGGCTCGCGTTCGACGCAGGGTACGCCGACCAGGCGCACCTCGCGCGCGAGTGCCGGGACCTTGCGGGCGTCTCGCCGCGCCGGCTGCTTGCCGGCAGCTGAACGACGTCCGAAACGTTCAAGACCTGGCCGGCCCGGATCGGGAAGGATCGCTGCATGCACACGGCTTCCGCACCCGACCTCGACGCAGTCGCAGAGTTCGTCTGGCGCAACGCGCGCCTGCTCGACCGCCACCGCTTCGCGTTCTTCACCGGCGCCGGCGGCGCCGAGCCCGTCATCGCGACGCTGCGCGCGTACGCGAACGCCGACGGCGGCTTCGGCAACGGCCTCGAACCGGACATCCGCGCGCCGCTCAGCCAGCCGCAGCCGCTCGAGCTGGCGCTGCACGTGCTCGACGAGGTCGATGCGCTCGACGACCCGCTGGTGACGCGCGCGTGCGACTGGCTGGCCGGCGTGACGACCACGGACGGCGGCGTGCCGTTCGTGCTGCCGTCGGTGCGCGACTGGCCGCGCGCTCCGTGGTGGCAGAGCGATGACGAGCCGCCCGCGTCGGTCAACCCGACCGCCGCGATCGCCGGGCTGCTGACCCGCAACGGCGTCACGCATACATGGCTCGCGGGCGCGACGGAGTTCGTCTGGCGCGCGCTCGACGGACCGCTCGACGCGGTCGGCGGCTATGAGGCGATCGCGCTGTACGCGTTCCTCGACGGGATGCGTGACGGCGTGCGCGGTGGCGACGGCGTGCGCGGCGGCGACGCGGCGAGAGTCGAGGCGGCCGCGGCGCGGCTCGGCCAGATCGTCCGCGAGCGCGAGCTGGTCGCGCTCGACCCGGCCACCACGGGGCACGTCTTCTCACCGCTGGCGCTGGCACCGCGGCCGGACGCGCTTGCGCGGCGCGAGTTCGCCGACGACGTGATCGACGCGCACCTCGACGCGCTCGCCGCCGGGCAGGAGGCCGACGGCGGCTGGCCGATCGGGTGGGAGCCGCCGAGCGTCGCGGCGGAGCTGGAGTGGCGCGGCTGGATCTCGGTCGGAGCGCTCCGCACCCTGCGCGCGTACGGCCGTATCTGAGCCGTCTCCGCGCACGAGCGGCCGCGTCCTCGCCACTTCGTCGCTGATTCGGCACACCTGCGCGTAGCCCCGTCGCAGGAGCGCTTGGGAGGGTCCGCCGCATGCCCTCCCTCCGCTCCGACGACGGCCAGGCGTCCGTCGAGCTGGTCGCCCTCCTCCCGCTCGTCGGCCTGGTCGTCGTGCTGCTGTGGCAGGCCGCGCTCGCCGGCTCGGCGATGTGGCTGGGCGGTGGCGCGGCGCGCGCGGCGGCGCGCGCCGAGGCACTCGGCGCCGACCCGCTGCGCGCCGCGCGCGGCGTCCTCCCGGGACGCTTCGAGCGTGGGCTCGCGGTCCGGCGCGAACGCGACGGGTCGATCGCGCTCGTCGTCCGCGTCCCCGCCGTCGTCGGCGGCGGCGCGCTCGGATCGGTGACCACGCGGGCCCGCTTCGAGGCGCAGCAGTGACGGTGCGGGCGGTCGGCGGCGACATGCCGCGGTGGCGGGACGCGTCGGGTCAGGCGGCCGTCGAGTTCGTAGCGCTGCTGCCGATCGTCGTCGCGGTCGCGCTCGGGATCCTGCAGGCGCTGGCGGCCGGCGCTGCGGACGAGCTGGCCGACCACGCCGCGCTCAGCGGCGCCATCGCGTTGGCGCAGGGAAGGGACGCCGCCGCGGCTGCGCGCAGAGCGCTGCCGGGCTGGGCGCGCGACCGTCTCGAGGTGACCGTCAGGGGCACGCGCGTGCACGTGCGCCTCACGCCGCGATCGCTGCTGCCGGGGCTCGGCGATCGCCTCCGGGCGAGCGCGAGCGCAGACGCGGGGACGGAGAGATGAGCGGCGCGCTCGCACACGCCCGCGGGCTGTTCGTGGCGGCACCTGCGCGGCCGGCGGCGACCACACCGCTCACCGGCCGGCCGCAGGTGGCCGTCCTCTGCTCGCCGGCACGAGCGCAGGCCGCCGCGGCGTCGGTGGCGCTCGCGCTCGCCGCTGCGTGCAGCACGCCGTTCTCGCTCGCCTGCGCCGTCGGCACCGGCGCACCCGCCCCGGCTTCGCTCGCGCCCGGGGCGCGTCGCGCCGTCGTGCGGCTGCGCCAGCGCGGCGAACATGCCACAGCGGTCGGCCGCGTCGTCTGGCTCACGGCCGAGCCGCCGGCGGGCGCGGCGGGCGACGTCGACGCCGGTCGGTCCGCCGGCGGACGTTCCGACGCCGCCGGCACCCTCGCCGGGGCCAGCCGCGCGCTGGGCCGAGCGGCAGGTGCGGTCGCCGCGCCTGCTGTGCTCGCGGTCCCGTTCGCGCGCACGGCCGCGATCGACCGGGTGCTCGGGTGGTGCGACGCGATCGTCGTCGTGCGCGACGCCGAGACGCCGACGGCACTCGCCGAGCTGGTGCTGGGGAGCATCGAGGAGCTGCGGCGGCCGGTCGTCGCGATGGACGCTCCCGCGCGCATCGCCGCGCGCGCGGCGACCGCCGGCCTGCGTGCCCCCGCGGTCGCCGTCGACGCCGTCGCCCGGCTCTACGAGGCGGGCAGTCTCCGATGACCGACGGCCGTCCGGCGACGACGCCGTCCGCGCCCGGCGCACCGCAGGGGCGCGGGGAGGACGGACAAGCCCTGCTCGTGATCGTCGCGGCGATCGCGGTGGTGCTGCTGGCCGCCGTGATGATCGGCGGGATCGCGAGCGGGCTCGGGGACAGAGGCCGCAACCAGCGGGCTGCGGACCTGGCCGCCCTCGGCGGCGCGCGGGCGATGCGCGCGAGCTACCACCGGCTGTTCGTCCCAGCGTGGTTCGGCGGACGGCCCAATCCGCTGCACCTCACCCGCGCGGCGTACCTCGAGCGCGGTCGCGCCCGCGCGCTGGCGACCGCTCGCGCGAACGGTGCCGAGGCGATCGAGGTCGGCTTCCCGGACGGCAGCACGTTCGCACCGACGCGCATCCGCGTCACCGTCCGCGACCGCGCGGTCGTCGAAGTCGGCGGCGAGCAGCGCAGCGCGGCGGTCGACGCGCTCGCCGAGGCAGAGCTCGCGCCGACCGCGTCGGCCGACGCGCTCGCGGCCGGGCCCGGCGACTACTCCGGGCCGCTCGCGTACCGGCAGGGCCGGCCGATGCGGCCGGACGTGGCGGTGGCGTTCGACCGGCTCGCCGCCGCTGCCGCCGCCGACGGGATCACGCTGATCGTCGCCAGCGGGTGGCGCAGCTCGGCCGAGCAGGCGCGCCTCTTCGCCGCGAATCCTGACCCCAGATGGGTCGCTCCGCCCGGGAGATCGCTCCACCGGCTCGGCACCGAGCTGGACCTCGGCCCGGAGAGCGCGTACGGCTGGCTGGCGGCGAACGCGCCGCGCTTTCACTTCGTCAGACGGATGGCCTGGGAACCCTGGCACTACGGGTTCACGCTCAACGCGGGCAGCACCTCGGTCGGCTTCGGCGGCGACGGGCGCGCGACGATGCCGTCGTTCGTGCCGGCGCGGTACGCGCCCGATATCGCGCGGGCATCGCAGCGCTGGAACGTGTCGGCGGCGCTGCTGGCGGCGCAGCTCTACGCGGAGAGCGGATTCAACCCCTTCGCCGTCTCGACCGCGGGCGCGCAGGGGATCGCGCAGTTCATGCCCGGGACAGCGCAGGCGTACGGGTTGTCCGACCCGTTCGACGCGCCCAGCGCGATCGACGCGCAGGCGCGCATGATGCGCGACCTGCTGCGCCAATTCGGCACCGTGCCGCTCGCGCTCGCGGCCTACAACGCCGGCCCCGGCGCGGTGTCCGGCTGCGGGTGCATCCCGCCCTATCCGGAGACGCAGGCGTACGTCGCGCGCATCCTCGGCCTGCTGCGCGGTGCTGGCGACACGGCCGGGCTGGGCGGCGGCTTCGAGGTCCGGCTCGTCAGATGAGCGCCTCGCCCACCGGACGACGTCTCGCGGCTCACGCTCGACGGGGTGTTCGGTGGCGGCGCGATCGCCTTCGTGATCTGGACAGCGACGGCCGTTACACACTATTTGCGGTAGACAGGAGATCTAGCATGGAACACATGAGATCCCGAGTACGTTCAAGCGTGAAACTGGCGCTGGTGGATCTCGACGAATGGCGCGCCGAGCGTCAGGAGTGGCGGGAGGTACGCGACGAGCGCCGGCGCAGGCGCGCTGCTCGTCACGCCCGCCGTCGCGACGGCGTCCGCTGAGCGCTCCACGTCGCGGCTGCTGATCACAGCCGCGCCGTGCCAGCGGGCGCCGTACGCGGCGCGCGGGCATCGTCCCGGCCGACGGGCCGGGTGTCGAGGTCTCACCTATCCTCGATGTGAGGATGGCCGAGGGCAGCGGAAACGGGAACGGGTGGGACGACCCGCAGGCGCGTGCGTCGGCGGTCGAAGCTGCCAGAGAGCGCGATCAGCGGCTCGCCGAGCAGCGGCGTGCGCTGCCCGACCAGCCGGGCGTGTACCTGTTCCGCAACGCCAAGAGCACGGTCATCTACGTCGGCAAGGCGAAGTCGATCAAGAAGCGGGTCGCGTCGCACTTCTCCAACCCGAGCACGCAGATGGGCCGCGACCTGCTGCCGATGATCGACCGGATCGAGTCGCTCGTCGTCTCGACGGAGGCGGAGGCGCTGCTCGCCGAGCAGAACTTCATCAAGCAGTACAAGCCGCGCTTCAACATCCGCCTGCGCGACGACAAGTCCTATCCCTACATCGGCATCTCGCTCGACGAGGACTTCCCCCGCGTCTACTTCACCCGCGAGCGCCACCGCCGCGAGCGCGCGTACTTCGGGCCGTACTCGAACGCCAAGCGGGTGCGCGAGACGCTCGACCTGCTCGGCAAGATCTTCTTGTTCCGCAGCTGCGACGGGCCGACGCCGGGCCGGCGCAGCGGCTCGCCGTGCCTCGACTACTACATCAAGCGCTGCGAGGCGCCCTGCGTCGACTACGTCACGAAGGAGCACTACCGCACCTCGATCGACGGCGTGATCGACTTCCTCTCCGGCCGCTACCGTGCGATCGAGGCGGCGATCGAGGCGAACATGAAGGACGCCGCCGCCGAGCAGCGGTTCGAGGACGCCGCACGCGAGCGCAACCGCCTCCGCTCGATCCGCTCGCTGCTCGAGCGCCAGCGCGTCACGAACGCCTCGGGCGGCACGCTCGACGCGATCGCGATCGCCGTCGAGGGCAACGACGCCAACGCGCAGGTCTTCCAGATCCGCGACGGCGTCCTCTCCGACCGCCAGGGCTTCTACCTCGACAACCAGGCGGGCGACGACCTGCCCGCCGTCGCCGAGGCGTTCCTGCTCCAGTACTACGGCAGCTCGCTGATGATCCCGCCGCTGCTCGTCGTGCAGCGCGAGGTCGGCGAGGCGGCCCAGACGATCGCCGCCGCGCTCGCCGAGCGCCGCGGCGGTCCGGTCGAGCTGCGCGCCGCCGAGCGCGGCGACAAGCGGCGGATACTGGAACTGGCCGAGCGCAACGCCAGGCTGGCGCTCGACCAGGAGAGACTGCGCTCCGAGCGCAGACGTCAGCAGCGCGTCGACGCACTCGAAGGGCTCCAGGCGGCGCTCGGGCTCGACGCGATCCCGCTGCGGCTCGAATGCTTCGACATCTCGCACGTCGGCGGCACCCACACCGTCGCCTCGATGGTCGTCTTCGAGGCCGGCGCGCCGAAGAAGGCCGACTACCGCCGCTTCACGCTGCGCGAAGGAGTCGAGGGCGTCCCCGACGACTTCGCCTCGATGGAGGAGGTGCTGAGTCGCCGCCTCGCGCAGTACGAGCGCCAGCACGACCGCTCGCCGTTCGACGACGGCTACGACGCCAGCTTCGCCTCGCTTCCGAACGTCGTCGTGATCGACGGCGGCAAGGGGCAGCTGTCCGCAGGCATGCGCGTGCTGGACGGCTTCCGCCGCCGCGGCGTCACGATCGTCTCGCTCGCGAAGCGGATCGAGGAGGTCTTCGTCCCCGGGCGCGAGGCGCCGATCGTGCTCCCGCACGACACGCCCGAGCTGCAGCTGCTCCAGCGGATCCGCGACGAGGCGCACCGCTTCGCGATCGGCCATCACCGCATCCGCCGCGACAGAGCGATGACGACCTCCGTGCTGGACTCGCTCCCGGGCGTCGGCCCGGCGCGCAAGCGGGCGCTGCTCAAGCACTTCGGCTCGCCCGAGGCGTTCCTCGCCGCGACCCGAGAGGAACTGGAGGCCGTCCCCGGTCTGCCGGGGAAGGTCGCGCGCGACCTCTACGTCCAGATCAACAAGACGGGGCACTGATGCACCGGTGCAAGGAACGCTCAGGCGCCACGCGCTCCAACGGGTCCTTCACACGCCCGACCGGCCGACCCGTCATCATGGCGGTATGAGCGTCTCCCGGCCGACGAGGCTCGGGGACCGTCTGCGCCGCAGTGGTCGTCGGCTGGAGATCACCGAGGAGCAGGCGGGCGTCCGCAGCCCCGTCTTGAACGACCTCGTGGTCATCACCGGCTTCTCCGGCGCGGGGAAGTCGACGGCGATGGCCGCCTTCGAGGACGAGGGCTACTTCTGCGTCGACAACCTGCCGCCGGAGATGATCAGGTCGCTCGCCGACCTCTTCATGCACGAAGGCTCGAAGGTCGAGCGCGCCGCCGTCGTCTCCGACGCGCGCGGCGGGAGCTACTTCGCCGGGCTCGTGGCGGTCCTCGGAGAGCTGGAGCGCGCCGGGGTCGCATACAGGCTTCTGTTCCTCGAAGCGGATGAGCAGACGCTGCTGACGCGCTACCAGGAGACCCGCCGCCGCCATCCGCTCGCGCCCGGCGGCAGCGTCACGGACGGGATCGCGCGTGAGCGCGCGCTGCTCGCCCCTGTCAGGGAGCGCGCCGACGTCGTGATCGAGACGACCGGGCTGAACGCCGCGATGCTGCGCCGCAAGCTCGCCGACGCGCTGCTGCCGACGCGCACCCCCGGCCGGCTCGCCGTGACGGTCCAGAGCTTCGGCTTCAAGCACGGGCCGGCGCGTGACGCGGACCTGCTGTTCGACGTGCGCTTCCTGCCGAATCCGCACTACGAGCCGGAGCTGCGGCAGCTGACCGGGCGCGACCCCGACGTCGCTGCCTACGTCAACCGCGACGGCGCGCTCGACGCCTTCTACGAGCGCCTCTACCCGATGCTCGACTACCTGCTGCCGCAGTACGTCGCGGAGGGCAAGTCGCATCTCTCGATCGCGATCGGCTGCACCGGCGGCCGCCATCGGTCCGTCGCGATCGCCGAGCAGCTGGCGAAACGGTACAGCGAGGACGGCGACTACCTCGTCGAGCTGACCCACCGCGACGTCGAGCGGCCGACGAGATAGCGAGTTCGCGGCGCGCGGCTGATAGAACGCGCCGCGTGTTCGACCACATCGGCTTCGAGGTCGCCGACCTCGCTCGCGCGGCGCACTTCTACGACGCCGTCTTCTTCGCGCTCGGCGCGCGGCGCATGTTCGAGAGCGAGCACGCGCTGGCGTGGGACGTCGACGACCCGCAGCTGTGGGTCGTCACGCGCGGGCTGCCGCCCGCGCCCGGCTACGGCCACGTCGCGCTGCGGGCGCGCGGCCGCGTCGCGGTGGACGCGGCGCACGCGGCTGGCGTCGCACACGGCGGCGCCGACCTCGGCGCGCCCGGCCCGCGGCCGCAGTACGGCCACGGCTGCTACGCCGGCTACCTGCGCGATCCCGACGGGCTGCGCGTCGAGCTGGTCGCGCGCAGCGGGGGCGGGTAGGGGCGCGGGCCGGGCGCGCGGCGGCGGCCGGGCGCGCGGCGGCGGGGCGGACGCGCGTGCGGCGGGGCGGACGCGCGTGCGGCGGGGCGCGTGGCGGCCGGGCGCGCGTGTGGCGGCGGGGCGCGTGACGGCGGGGCGGCTGCTCTGGCAGGATGCCGCGCGATGGACGCCTCGCTGACCGAATCCGACCTGCTCGATGACCCGATCGCGCTGTTCGAGCGCTGGTTCGCCGACGCGGTCGCCGCCGAGCTGCCGCAGCTCAACGCGATGACGCTCGCGACCGGCGGCACCGACGGCCGCGTCTCCGCTCGCGTCGTGCTGCTGAAGGGCGTCGACGCGCGCGGCTTCGAGTTCTTCACCAACTACGAGAGCCGCAAGGCCGGCGAGCTGGCCGCCAACCCGCAGGCGGCGCTGGCGTTCCTGTGGATCCAGCTCGAACGGCAGGTGCGCGTCGTCGGCGACGTCGAGCGGCTCGACGCGGCCGAGTCCGACGCCTACTTCGCGACGCGGCCGCGCGGCAGCCAGATCGGCGCGTGGGCGTCGCAGCAGAGCCAGCCGCTCGCCGACCGCGCCGACCTGGAGGCGCACTGGGCCGAGCTGGAGGAGCGCTACGCCGGCGTCGCCGTCCCGCGCCCGCCGCACTGGGGCGGCTTCCGCGTCATCCCACGCGAGATCGAGTTCTGGCAGGGACGCACCAACCGGCTCCACGACCGCTTCGCCTACACGCGCGCCGCCGACGGCAGCTGGCAGCGCGCGCGGCTGCAGCCGTAGCGCGCCGGCGCGGCGGCGTGGCCGCCGCTCACCAGCCGCGCGCGGCCGCCCAGTCGAGCACGGCCTGCGACGGCTCGATCCCCGGCGCGAGGCGCGCATCGGGCTCGGGCGCGCCGGCGCGCAGCGCGAGCGGGATCACGCCCGCCCACGTGTCGAGTGCGTAGTCCTCCTCGTCGTCGACGGGGCCGCCCGTGCGGACCTTCGCCGACGCTTCGCTGACCTCCATCGCGAGCACGCGGGTCGCCTTCAGCTCCTGCTCGTTCGGTCCGCGGATCTCGTCCCAGCGACCTGGCAGCAGCTTCTCGGTGAACGCCTCCAGCGCCGCCGCCCGCTCGTCGGCGCCCTCGACCAGGACGGCGTCGCCGAGCAGCACGACCGAGCGGTAGTTCATCGAGTGGTGGAATGCCGAGCGCGCGAGCACGAGCCCGTCGGCGAGCGTCACCGTCAGGCACGCGGGCACGCCGGCGGCGAGCTTGCGGACCATCCGGCTGGCGGTCGAGCCATGGACGTAGACGCGGTCGCCGACACGCGCCAGCAGCATCGGGATCACATACGGCTGCTGCTCGACCGCGAAGCCGACGTGCGCGATCAGCGCCTCGTCGAGGATCGCGTCGATCGTGGCGCGGTCGTAGACGCCGCGCTTGGGAACGCGCGTCACGCGCGAGCGGGGAGTGGGGGCGGCGGTGGACATGGCTGCCAACCTACGAGAACTTGGCTCCTTGGAAAAGGGCCAATCATGCGCGAGAATCTGAGGCCAAGTGGATCTGCTGCTCGACCTCGACGCCGCTCCAGGCACGACGCTGCGCCGCCGCGCCGAGCACGCGCTGCGCGAAGCGGTCCGCTCCGGCCGCCTCGCCGTGGGCACGCGCCTGCCGTCGACCCGCGCGCTCGCCGCGCAGCTCGGCGTCTCGCGCGGCGTCGTCGTGGAGGCGTACGCGCAGCTCGCCGCCGAGGGCTACCTCGTGACGCGCCGCGGGGGAGGGACGACGGTGGGCGGGGCGGGCGCGGGTGCGGGTGCGGGTGCGGGTGGTGCCGGCACGGGCGGCGCGGGCGCGAGCGGCGGAGCGTGGGCGGGCGGCGGCAGAGCGGGTGGTGTGGGCGGCGGAGCGTGGGCGGGCGGCGGCAGAGCGGGCGCGGGAGCGGACGGCGGCGGTGCGGGCAGCGGCGGAGCGGGCGCGGCCGGTGACGCGCTCGGCGGCACCGACGCGTGGGGGGCCGTGCTCGGCGCCAGAAGGGCCGCGGCGCAACAGGTGAAGCATGATCTCCGGCCCGCCCTGCCCGCCCTCGACGGCTTCCCCCGTGCGGCGTGGCTCGCAGCCGTCGGCCGTGTGCTGCGGACGATCCCGGACGAGCGGCTCGGCTACCCCGACCCTGCCGGCGCGATCGAGCTCCGCGCGACGCTCGCGGCCTATCTCGGACGGGTCCGGGGCGTGCGTGCAGCACCCGACCAGATCGTCGTCACGAGCGGGCTGCGGCAGGGGCTGGACCTGCTGTGGGCGACGCTCGCGCGGCAGGGCGTGCGGCGCGTCGCGGTCGAGGTGCCGGGCTGGCGCGGGTGGCGGCAGACCTCGGAGGCGGCGGGCATCGAGAGCGTCGCGCTCGACGTCGACGCCTCCGGCGCGGACGTCGACGCGATCGCCGACCTCGGCGTCGACGCCGTCGGCATCTCGCCCGCGCACCAGTTCCCGACGGGCGCCGTGCTCTCCTCCCGCCGTCGCACCCTGCTCGTCGAGTGGGCGCAGCGGACCGGCGCGGTGATCGTCGAGGACGACTACGACGCCGAGTTCCGCTACGACCGCAAGCCGGTCGGCTCGCTCCAGGGCCTCGCGCCCGATGTCGTCGTCTACGGCGGCACCGCCAGCAAGACGCTCGCACCGGCCGTGCGGCTCGGCTGGCTCGTGCTGCCACGCCCGCTCGTCGAGCCGGTGCTCGACGGGCAGCGCCGCCTCGGCGGCGTGCCGGCGCCGATCGACCAGCTCGCGCTCGCCGACCTGATCGAACGCGGCGAGCTGGACCGCCACCTGCGCCGTCAGCGCCGCCGCTACCGCCGCCAGCGCGACGCGCTCCTCGCGGCGCTGGAACGCGAGCTTCCCGAGGTGGAGGTCGAGGGCGTCGCGGCCGGCCTGCACGCGGTCCTGAGGCTGCCCGCCGGCGCTGAGGAGGAGGCGGTCCTCGCCGTCGCCCACGCCCGCGGCGTCGCGCTCGACGGGCTCGGCCACGGCCGCCCCGCGCTGGTCGTCGGCTACGCCAACCTGACCGTGCCGGCGGTCGATCGCGCGGTCGCCGCGCTCGCCGACGCGGTGAGGGCGGCGAGTCCGAGGAGCAGACCGCGAGTTCGCCGGGCGTAGCGGAGTACGGACGCCGACGAGGAACTCGCAGTGCGAAGCACGATACCCTTCGCGACCCCGCCGGGCAGCTATCGACCGGCGTTCCTCTTGCCATTCTGTAGCCAACGGAAGGACTCGCACGCATGCCGCTTCGGGTTGGGATCAACGGCTTCGGCCGGATCGGCCGCAACGTCTTCCGGGCCGCCCAGGAGCAGGGCGCCGACATCGAGTTCGTCGCGGTCAACGACCTCACGGACGTCAAGACGCTTGCGCACCTGCTCAAGTACGACTCGATCCTCGGCCCGTACCCGGGCACCGTCGAGGCGGTCGACGGCGGCATCGAGGTCGACGGCAAGCTGCTGAAGGTGCTCGTCGAGCGCGACCCGGCCGCGCTGCCGTGGGGCGACCTCGGCGTCGACGTCGTGATCGAGTCGACCGGCTTCTTCACGAAGAGAGAGGACGCCGCCAAGCACCTCGCCGGCGGCGCCAAGAAGGTCATCATCTCCGCGCCGGCGACCGGCCCGGACGCGACCGTCGTGCTCGGCGTCAACTTCGACACGTACGACAAGGCCAACCACACGGTCATCTCGAACGCGTCGTGCACGACCAACTGCCTCGCGCCCGTCGCGAAGGTGCTCAACGACACGATCGGCATCGACCACGGCCTGATGACGACGATCCACGCCTACACGGCCGATCAGCGTCTCCAGGACATGCCGCACAGCGACCTGCGCCGCGCGCGCGCCGCCGCGATCAACCTGATCCCGGCCTCGACCGGCGCCGCGAAGGCGATCGGCCTCGTGATCCCGGAGCTGAACGGCAAGCTCAACGGCTTCGCGGTGCGCGCCCCCGTCCCGACCGGCTCGGTCGTCGACCTGACCGTCGTCGCCAAGCGCGCGACGACCGTCGAGGAGGTCAACGGCGCGCTGAAGGCGGCGTCGGAGAGTGGCCCGCTGAAGGGGATCCTCGCGTACACGACGGACCCGATCGTCTCCAGCGACATCGTCAAGAACCCGCACTCGTCGATCGTCGACGCGTCGCTGACCGCGGTCCTCGAGGGCACGATGGTCAAGGTCGTCGCCTGGTACGACAACGAGTGGGGCTACTCGAGCCGCGTCGTCGACGTCGTCCAGCGGGTGCTGTGAGAACGCTCGACGAGCTGGACGTCGACGGCAAGCGCGTCCTCGTCCGCGTCGACTTCAACGTCCCGTTGAAGGACGGCGAGGTCGCCGACGACACGCGCATCCGCGCCGCGCTGCCGACGCTGGAGGAGCTGCGCCGCAACAATGCGGCGCTCGTCCTCGTCTCCCACCTCGGCCGCCCGAAGAACCGCGAGCCGGAGCTGTCGCTCCGGCCCGTGGCGGGGCGCCTGGGCGAGCTGCTCGGAACGGATGTGAGGCTGGCTCCCGGCGTCGTCGGGGACCAGGCGATCGCGATGGCGAACGAGCTTCAGCCGGGCGACGTGCTGCTGCTGGAGAACGTCCGCTACGAGCCGGGCGAGACGAAGAACGACGCCGATCTCGCGGACCAGCTCGCCGCGCTCGCCGACGCGTACGTCAACGACGCGTTCGGCGCGGCGCACCGCGCGCACGCGTCGACCGAGGGCGTCGCGAGACGCCTGCCGCACGCAGCCGGGCGGCTGTTGGAGCGCGAGGTCAAGACGCTGACCGCGATCATCGAGGACCCGGCGAAGCCACTCGTCGCCGTCGTCGGCGGCGCGAAGGTGACCGACAAGATCGCCGTCATCGACCGCTTCCTCGAGGTCGCCGACGCGATCCTGATCGGCGGCGCGATGTGCTTCCCGTTCTTCAAGGCCCAGGGTCACGACGTCGGCTCCTCGCTCTGCGAGGAGGAAGGGATCGCACCGGCGAAGCTGGCGCTGGAGAAGGCGGCGCAGGGCGGCTGCCGGCTGGAGCTGCCGAACGACCTCGTGCTCGGCGACCGCTTCGCCGCCGAGGCCGAGCGCAAGCAGCTCGACGGCGTCGACGTGCCCGACGGCTGGATGGGGCTCGACGTCGGTCCCCGCACGGCCGAGCGCTACGCGGCCGAGATCGCGCAGGCCGGAACGGTCTTCTGGAACGGGCCGATGGGCGCGTTCGAGCTGGAGCCGTTCGCGGCCGGCACGCGCGCGGTGGCCGAGGCCGTCGCGAACGCGCCGGGCACCACCGTCGTCGGCGGGGGAGACTCCGCGGCGGCGATTCAGCAGTTCGGGCTGGCCGATCGCGTGACGCACCTCTCAACGGGCGGTGGAGCGTCGCTGGAGCTGCTCGAAGGCAAGACGCTGCCCGGAGTGGAGGCGCTCTCTTGACTGCTGCTCGGACCCCGCTGATCGCGGGCAACTGGAAGATGCACAAGACGGTCGAAGAGGCGGAGGCGTTCATCCAGGCGTTGCTGCCGCGCGTCGCGACGTTCGACTCGGTCGACGTCGGCATCTGCCCGCCGTTCACGTCGCTGCAGGCGATGGTCGACTCCGCGCGCGGCTCGATCGTGCGCGTCTACGCGCAGAACATGCACTACGCCGACCAGGGCGCGTTCACCGGCGAGGTCTCGGCGCCGATGCTGAGCGAGCTGGACGTCCACGGCGTGATCCTCGGTCACTCAGAGCGGCGCGAGTACTTCGGCGAGACCGACAAGGCGCTGGCGCTGAAGGTGCCGAAGGCGCTGGAGGCGGGCCTGGAGCCGATCCTCTGCGTCGGCGAGACCGAGGAGGAGCGCGAGCGCGGCGACACCGAGCGCAAGCTCCGCCACCAGATCCAGGAGGATCTCGCGAAGGTCCCCGAGGACAGGCTCGCCGACGTCGTGATCGCGTACGAGCCGATCTGGGCGATCGGCACCGGCCTGACCGCGACGCCCGAGCAGGCGCAGGAGGCGTGCGCCTTCGTGCGGGCGCTCGTCGGCCAGCGCTCCGAGGACGCGGCGCAGCGCGTGCGTGTGCTCTACGGCGGCTCGATGAAGGCCGACAACGCGGCGGAGCTGCTCGCGCTGCCGGACGTCGACGGCGGGCTCGTCGGCGGCGCCAGCCTCGAGGCCGAGCCGTTCTCGACGATCGTGGGAGCGGCGTCGGCATGACGCTGCCGCGCGGAGCTGAGCAGCTTCCGGCGCCGCGCGCCGCGCTCGTCGTGCTCGACGGGTGGGGCCTGGCGCCGGACGGGCCGGGCAACGCGATCTCGCTCGCGCACACGCCCGTCTTCGACGAGCTGTGGAACGCCTACGCGACGACGCAGCTGACGGCGAAGGGCAAGGCCGTCGGCCTGCCCGAGGGCCAGATGGGCAACTCCGAGGTCGGCCACCTCAACCTCGGCGCCGGCGCCGTCGTCAAGCAGGACCTGACGCGCATCGACGAGGCGGTCGAGAACGGCACGATGGCGCAGAACGACGTGCTTCGCGCGGCGTTCGAGGGCGTCGCGCCGGGCGGCCGCGTCCACCTGATCGGGCTCGTCTCCGAGGGTGGCGTGCACTCGTCGATGAGACACCTGAAGGCGCTGATCGGCCTCGCTGCCGAGCTGGGAGCCGGCGACCTCGTCGTGCACGCCTTCACCGACGGCCGCGACACGCTGCCGACGGCCGGCGCGGGCTATCTCAGCACCGTCGAGGGCTGGCTGGCGGAGGCCGGCGTCGGCCGCATCGGCTCGGTCGTCGGCCGCTACTTCGCGATGGATCGCGACAAGCGCTGGGACCGCGTCCAGCTCGCGTACGACCTGCTCGTGCACGGCGTCGCCGCGTTCCATGCCGACAGCGGCCCCGCCGCTGTCGAGGCCGCCTACGCGCGCGGCGAGACGGACGAGTTCGTCCAGCCGACGACGGTCGGCGCCGAGGCGACGATCCGCCCCGGCGACAGCGTCGTCGCGATCAACTTCCGCCCCGACCGGATGCGCGAGATCACGCTCGCGCTCGCCGACCCGGCGTTCGCCGAGGTCGACCGCAGAGGCGCGGCACCGGTCGCACGCTATGTCTGCATGACCGAGTACAACGAGGACTGGTCCTACCCGGTCGCGTTCCCGCCGGCGCGTCCCGACGTCACGCTCGCGAGCGTCCTGGCAGCGGCCGGCGCCAAGCAGCTGCACGTCGCCGAGACGGAGAAGTACCCGCACGTGACGTACTTCTTCAACGGCGGCGAGGAGCACCCGTACGACGGCGAGCGGCGCGAGCTGGCGCCCTCCCCGCGCGACGTGCCGACGTACGACCACAAGCCGGAGATGAGCGCGTACGAGGCCGCGCGGCTGTTCGTGCAGGCGTGGAACGAGGACGAGCCGCGCTTCGGGATCATCAACTTCGCCAACCCCGACATGGTCGGCCACACCGGCGTGATCCCGGCGGCCGTGAAGGCCGTCGAGACGGCCGACGCGTGCCTCGGCGAGGTCGTGCGCGCGGTCCACGAGAGCGGCGGCGTGCTGCTGATCACCGCCGACCACGGCAACGCCGACCACATGCTGGAGCCGGACGGCAGCCCGAACACCGCGCACTCGCTCAACCCGGTCCCGGTGATCGTGACCGCGCCGGGCGTGCGGCTGCGCGACGGCGGGATCCTGGCCGACGTGACGCCGACCCTGTTGCAACTGCTCGGCATCGACCAGCCCGAGCAGATGACGGGCACGTCGCTTCTGCAGGCGTGAACGGGGCGAGACGCAAGGCCGCGCTCCCGCCCTGGCCGGAGACCCGGCCCCTGCGCGCGTGGCAGACGAAGGCGATCGAGGTGCTGGCCGAGCACGAGGGCGACGCCTTCCTCGCCTCCGCGACGCCGGCCGCGGGCAAGACGACGTTCGGCCTGCGGGTCGCCTACGACATGCTCTCCAGCGGCGCCGTGCAGCGCGTCGCGATCCTTGCGCCGACCGCCCACATCTGCCGCCAGTGGGCGGCCGACGCCGCCCGCTACGGGATGGACCTGGAGCCCAACCGCCCGAATGCGGAGGGTCCCGAGCCGTCCGACCGCGATGGCGTCGTCGTCACCTACCAGGCGGTCGCGGCCGGCGCGAGACCGCACCGGACGGCGTGCAACGCCCGCCGCACGCTCCTGATCGCCGACGAGCCGCACCACATGGGCGAGCACGCCGCCTGGGGCGCGACGGCGATGGACGCGTTCGCGAAGGCGCAGAAGCGGCTGCTGCTGTCCGGCACCCCGTTCCGCTCGGACAACTCGCCGATCCCGTGGGTCGAGTACGACGCCGACGGCGTCTCCGCCGCGTCGTACTCGTACTCGTACACGCAGGCGCTGGTCGACGGCGTCTGCCGGCCGATCACGTTCCAGCCGTACGACGGCGACATGGAGTGGACGAGCGACGGCCGCCGCCGTCGCGCCGACTTCTCGGTCGTGCTGCCGCGCAACGAGGACGCGCGCCGGCTGCGGACGGCGCTCGACGGCGACGGCGACTGGATCCGTCGCGTGCTGATCGACGCCGACGCGAAGCTGGGGGAGATCCGCGGAGGCGAGCACCCGGACGCGGGCGGGCTCGTGATCGCGATGGACAAGCAGCACGCGTTCCAGCTGGCCGCGCAGCTGGAGCGGATATCGGGCGAGACGCCGATGATCGTCACCTCCGACGAGGTCGACGCGTCGCAGAGAATCGCGCGCTTCGCCGCCAGCACGCAGCGCTGGATCGTGTCCGTGCTGATGGTCTCCGAGGGCGTCGACATCCCGCGCCTGCGCGTCGGCGTGTACGCGACCTCGGCGCGCACCGAGCTGTTCTTCCGCCAGGTCGTCGGCCGCTTCATCCGCCGGTCGCCGAGACCGCGCCACCAGATGAGCTTCCTGTTCCTGCCATCGGACATACTGCTCAAGACGCTCGCCTCGCGGATCGAGGAAGAGCGCAACCACGCGATCGAGCTGAAGCCCGCGGTCGAGGACGGCGAGCTGGACGAGCCGCCGGAGCGGCGCAGAAGCGAGCCCGGCGTCTACGAGGCGCTCTACTCCGACGCGCGGCCGGACGAGCACATCCAGATCGGCGAGAACATGATGCTGTTCGGCGAGCCGGAGCCGGCCGCGGCGGCGAGACCGTCGGCGGCGTTCATGGCGTTCGGCGGCGGGATCGCGGAAACGAGGCGGGCCGAGCCGGTCGACGTGCTGCCGAGCGCGGCCGACGATCCGACCTCGTCCTACCAGCGCCGCGAGAAGCTGCGCGAGGAGCGCAGCAAGCTCGTCGCTACGCTCGCGCGCCGCAGAGGGGAGCAGCACCGCGAGATCAACGCGCGGATCAACCGCGCCGTCGGCGCGGTCTCGGTCGGCAAGTCGACGCTCGATCAGCTGGAGCGGGCGAACGAGCGGCTGCGGCGCGAGGTCGACAGAGGCCGCTGATCTGACTCTCTGCATCGCCGGTCGCTGCTATCTTCGCGGCCAGCAGGGCTTCACCGTTCGATCACATGAGTGCGACCGACCTGACACCAGCCGAGGACGAGGCCTCACCTGGCCTCTGTTCGACAGAACTGGGCGCCTGGAAGGGACTGCTGCGCGTCCACGCGTCGCTGCTGAAGGCGCTCGACGCCGAGTTGGAGACGGCGCACAGGCTGCCGCTGACCTCCTACGAGGTGCTGATGCAGCTTGCGGACGCGCCCGATCGGCGGATGCGGATGTGCGACCTCGCCGACTCAGTGCTGCTGAGCCGCAGCGGCATGAGCCGGCTCGTCGACCGGCTGGAGCGCGACGGCCTGCTGGAGCGGACCCCGTGCCCGAACGACGCGCGCGGCTCCTTCGCGGTCATCACCGAGGAGGGGGTGGAGCTGCTCGCCGCCGCCAGGCCGACGCACCACGAGGGCATCCGCCGCCGCTTCCTCGAGCACTTCAGCGATGACGAGCTGGAACTGCTCTCGCAGTACTGGGCGCGCGTGCTCGCCGCGCAGCGCTTGCCCTCCGCGCGCTAGCGCCCGCGCGCTCGCCCGCCGCCGCCGCGGATCGCAGCCGCGACACCTCGTACGCGACCGACTGCCGCCGAGCCCGGTGGCGCGTCGGCGTTGCGCGCAGGAGCGGTGGTTATGTGAACGATTTGACAGCGTGTCTGTGCGCCCATGTTCGCAAATGTTTGCGAAAACGCTTTTGCCTTGGTCGGTTCTTGTGTTACGCTGGATTTCGTTCTGTTGTGACACCGGAGATCCCAACGAGGTCGCGCAGCACGAAAAGCCGTCGACCAAGGCCGGTCGGCGGGCGAGACGCCGGGCTTTCACCCCCGTGCCGGTGCGCTCGTTCCCTGTTCAAGGAGAGGCCTACCTACCAGAGACGGACCCGCGCGCTCCCTGCCCGCGGGTCCGTTTCGTTTCCGGGGTCGCTAGGGTCAAGCGCCGATGGCTCTGCTCGACGTCCAGCACCGCGACCCCGGCTCGCTCGCACGCACCGGCGTGCTCAACCTCGCGCACGGACAGGTGCGCACCCCCGCGTTCGTCCCGCTCGCGACGAAGGGGACGATCAAGGGCCTCGAGCCGCGCGAGGTCGCCGCGCTCGGCTACGACATGGTGCTCGGCAACACCTTCCACCTCTTCCTCGCGCCCGGCGAGGAGCTGGTCAGGGAGCTGGGCGGTCTGCACGAGTTCATGCGCTGGCAGGCGCCGATCATCACCGACTCGGGCGGCTTCCAGGTCTTCTCGATGGGACACGGCACCGTCGCCGACGAGATCAAGGGGCGCAGAGCCCCTGGCAACCCCACCGAGCGCTCCGGCGCGATCCTCGGAATCGAGGAGGAGGGCGTCCGCTTCCGCTCCTACATCGACGGCGGCGAGCGCTTCATGGCGCCCGAGACCTCGATGGAGGTGCAGGCCGCGCTCGGCTCCGACATCGCGCTCGCGTTCGACGAGTGCACGCCGTTCCACGTCACGCGCGAGTACACCGAGCGCTCGACCGAGCGCACGCACCGTTGGCTCGACCGCTGCATCGCCTGGCACGAGCAGCATCCGACGCCCGGCCAGGTGCTCTACTCGATCAGCCAGGGTGGCGTCTACGAGGACCTGCGCCGCGCGGCGACCCGCCACGTCGCGCAGACGACGGCGCCCGGCGTCGCGATCGGCGGCTCGCTCGGCGCCGACAAGCCGCAGATGTACGAGGTCGTCAGCTGGGCGACGGACGAGCTGGAGAAGGTCGCGCCAGAGAAGCCGCGCCACCTGCTCGGCATCGGCGAGATCGACGACCTCGTGCGCGGCGTCGAGCTGGGCATCGACACGTTCGACTGCGCGATGCCGACGCGGATCGGCCGCCACGGCATGGCGCTCGTGCCCGACCCCGCCAGACGCTGGCGGATCGACCTGACAAAGGGCCGCATGAAGCATGTCAACGAGCCGATCATGGACGACTGCCCGTGCCCGGCCTGCTCGGAGGGCTTCACGCGCGCCTACCTGCACTACCTCTTCGGCGCGCACGAGCTGACGGCGCTGCGGCTCGTCACGCTGCACAACCTGTCGTTCATCGCGCGGCTGATGGCCGACCTGCGCGCCGCGGTCGCGACCGGCACGCTCGCCGAGGTCGCCGCGGCGGTGCGCGCCGGCGCCGCACCCGGCGCGCTCGCAAGCGCCGCGGCCTGAGCCGAGCCGGCTCGGCGCCCGCGGCCCGGCGGGCTACTTGGTGTTGTCGTCGATCAGGTCTCTGAGCTGCTGCCAGGCGTCTCTGGCGGTGTCGGAGACGACTCTCTTCGTCTGCACGGCCTGGTCGCGGTTGCCTGTCGCGATGATCGCGATCGCGGTCCCCGCGCCGATCAGCAGGAAGACCGCCAGCAGCGCGACGAAGCGGCGCGCGGCGCGGCCCTTCTTGCGCGGTGCCGCAACGGTGGAGGAGGCGGCGCCGCGGCGCGAGCCTGGGCGCGGGGCGGGTGCAGAGGCGGCGGACGCCGGGCGGCGTGCGGCGACCTGCGGCGGCGGGGGCACCGCGCGCGACGCGGGCGCGCGTCGCTGCGCCTGCTGCTGCGCGCGCGTGGCAGCGGTCGCGTCACGTCCGGCGCCGGCGGCGGCCGCGCCGGCGGCGGCTCCGGCCGCGGCGGCCGCGCCGCCGCGCAGCACGCGCGTCGCGGCGGTGCCGGCGGGCAGATGCGCGGTCGGATCGGTCGCCGCGACGGGGTCGACGCCGCGCGCGCCGTCGCGCAGCGCACGCTCGAACTGCGCGGCGTCGGCGTAGCGGCCCTCCGGCTCGAGCGCGAGCGCGGTGGCGACCGCGCGCGAGAGCGTCGGCGGAACGGACGGGTTGAGGTCCTCCAGTCGCAGCGGCGCTTCGCGTTGCTGCTTGAGCGCCAGCTCCGACAGCGACGTCGCCTCGTACGGCAGACGGCCGGACAGCAGCTGGTACGCGACGACGCCGAGCGAGTAGAGGTCCGCGCGCGGACCGGCTTCCTCGCCGCGCGCCTGCTCGGGCGCCAGGTACGCGGCCGTGCCGAGCACGGAGCCGACCTGCGTGATGCTCGACTGCTCGGTCGCCTTCGCGATCCCGAAGTCGGCCAGCTTGACGACGTCGTCGTCGTCGCGCAGCAGGTTGCCCGGCTTGACGTCACGGTGGACGACGCCGTTGCGGTGGGCGTAGTCGAGGCCGCGGCACGCCTGCGCGAGGATCTCGACGGCCTCCTCGACGTCGAGGTGGCCGCGCTCGCGCAGCAGCTCCGCGCACGACTGGCCGGTGACGTACTCCATCACGATGAAGTGCTGGTGCTGGGACTCGTCGAAGCCGAAGTCGAACACCTGCACGACGTTGGGGTGCACGAGCCGCGCGGCGGCGAGCGCCTCACGGCGGAAGCGCGAGACGAACGCCGGGTCGTCGGCGAGGTGCTCCGCCAGCAGCTTCACCGCGACATGCCGCTCCAGGCGGCGGTCGAACGCCAGCTGGACGGTCGACATGCCGCCGATGCCGAGGCGGCGCTCCAGCTCGTATCGGCCCGCGATCGCGCTGCTCATGGCGTGCTGCCTCCCTGTCCGGGCGCGAGCGCGCCGCCGGGGTTGCCCTCGTTGACGTCCGGCTGCACCTGTTGGTCGTCGGTGGCGCCGCCGCCGGTGTCCGGCGTGGTCCCGCCGTCGCCGCCGGTGTCGGGCGGGGTCGTCGTGCCGCCACCGGTCGTGTCGGGCGGGGTGGTCGTGCCGCCGCCGGTGTCGGGCGGCGTCGTCTGGGGCGTCGTCGGCGTCGTCGGGGTGGTCGACGGCGTCGGCGTCGTCTCCGGGGACGGCTTGGGGATCGTCTCGGTCGGGATGGTCTCCTGCACCTCCGTGCACGTGTCGGAGACGAGCTGTTCGAGCGTGCTCGCGCCCTGTCTGAGGTTTCTGATCAGCTGTCTGTCGACCGTTCTCGCCGACAGTCCGTCGACCCGCTGCTGGAACTGGCCTGCCGCGTCCAGGGCAGCGTCGACCTGACCGCGCGAACACGCGGCTGCGACGCCATCGAGGGCGCTGCTGAGGCTGCTCGCCTGGTCGCCCGGAAGGAGTCCGTTGCGGTCTCCGCAGGCGACGAGCACGGCGGCGGCGCAGCCCAGCACGCCGATCACGATGGCCTTGGAGAACCTGCTGACGGCAAAGCGCATCGACCCACCATCCTACTGGCCGTGCGGCAGACGCTCCGCGAGGGAGTCCGGCAGGCGGGCTTGGCGGATCGCCGCGGCCGCTCCCGCGACGTCGTAGTCGGTGCGGTGGTACGCGGCCGTCCAGCAGTCGGTGTCGAGCAGCAGCCAGGCGGCGCGCGGATCGCCGTCGCGCGGCTGGCCGACGCTGCCCGGGTTCAGCAGCCACTCGCCCGTGGAGAGGTCGAGGAACGTGTCCGCGGCGCGCGTCTCGCCGGTCGCCGGCGCCCCGGCGCCGCGGGTGAACGAGAGCGCGATGTGCGAGTGGCCGACGCACGCGACACGATGGCGCAGCACGTCGATGCACAGCTCCGCCTGGAGCGGCGAGAGGACGTACTCCCAGACGGGATCGCGGGGGCTGGCGTGGTACAGGCCGACCGCCTCGTCGAGCTTCTGCGGCTCCAGCTGGGCGAGGTAGTCGAGGCTCTCCTGCGAGATCTGCTCGCGCGTCCAGCGCGCCGCCAGCTCAGCCCCGCGCGAGAACTCGTCGAGCGGCAGGTCGCCGCGGACCGCGAGGTCGTGGTTGCCGACCAGCGAGACGGTCGCGTAGCGGCGGATCAGCGCGACGCAGGCGTCCGGGTCGGCGCCGTAGCCGACGATGTCGCCGAGGCACCAGAGCTCGTCGGCGGTCACGGCCTCGACGGCGTCGAGCACCGCTTCGAGGGCGTGCCGGTTGCCGTGGATGTCGGAGACGACGGCGACGCGCATCACACGACAGTCTTCCTGAGTCGCGCCGCGTCCGGCGCGGTCGACCGCCTCAGCGCACGGTGACGGCGGGCAGCAGGTCGGCGTAGACGAAGCCGTCGCGCTCGACCGTGATCCCCGTCGTGACGGGGATCGGCGCGTCGAAGACCGGTCCGGCGTGGACGAACGTGTGGAACTCGCCGCGCTCGCCGCAGGGATCGACCGCCGCCGGCAGGTCGGCGAGCAGCGCCGCGTCGTACGCGCGCCCGGCGAAGGAGCGGTCGAGCACGCGCGGGTCGACCGTCGCGATCGTCGCGGCGAAGCCCGCGGCGACGAACTCCCGCGCCAGCGCGGCGGTGTCGCGGCCCCACAACGGGAAGACAGCCTGGCGCGGCGGCGTCGCGGCCGCGAGCCGCTGCTCGCGGTACTCGCGCACGTCGGCGAGGAAGAGGTCGCCGAACGCGACGGAATCGACGGCGTCGAGCGGCGGCGCGCCGAGCGCGTCCGTCATCCGCTGCTCGTAGACGTCGTTGGGACAGGGGAGCGGGAGCCGCACCTCGACGAGCGGCAGGCCGGTCGCCGCGGCTTGGCGCAGCAGCAGCTCGCGCCGGACTCCGTGGATCGAGATCCGCTCGACGCCCTCGGTGACGGTCGTCAGCAGCGCATCCGGCTCGATGCCCTGCTGGCGCAGGGTCCAGAGCGCGAGCGCCGAGTCCTTCCCGCCGCTCCAGGCGAGCGCGAGACGCATGCCGAGCGCGGCGCTACTGCTGGTCGTCGCCGCGCGGGTCCTCGGGGCCGCCGAACTCGGGCAGGTTCTTGATGCCCTCGCTCGTCTGGTACTTCGAGTAGTTGTCCTCCATCGCGTCGATCAGCTCGCGCATGAAGCGCGGGGAGAGGTTGACGCGAGAGACGACGACCCCGGGGATCTCGTCGTCGTCGACTTCATGGTCGACGCGCGCGAAGGTGATGGTGAACTCGTACTCCGAGTGGCTCACGTTCGCGAAGTTGGAATACACCCCCGCCATGATGTCCGGCGAGAAGTGGATGTTGATGTGGCGCTCTCGGTCGTCGTCCATGGGGCCTAGTATCGCAGTCGTGAGGATCATCGTCCTGGCCGTCGGCAAGCTGCGGCCCCCCTTCGCAGACGACGTCCAGCACTACCAGAAGCTGCTCGCGCGGCATGCCCGCGTGGAGCTCGTCGAGGTGCGCGAGGACGAGCAGGTCGCAAGACGGATTCCCGACCGCTGCTACGTCTCGCTGCTCGACATCGGCGGCAGGGCGTACGACTCCGTCGCGTTCAGCCGCTTCCTGGAGGATCGCCGCCAGAGCGGGCGCGACCTCTGCTTCGTCGTCGGCGGTCCGTACGGCCTCCAGATCGAGGCCGACCACAGACTGTCGCTCGGCGCGCTGACGCTGCCGCACCAGCTCGCGCGCGTCGTCCTGCTGGAGCAGATCTACCGCGGCCACAAGATCCTCTCCAACGAGCCGTACCACTACTGAGCCGGGTGCGGGGCGCCCGATCGCGCTCTGCGCCGGTACCCTCCGGTGCCGTGACCCCGCTCCAGCAGCTCAGAGCCGCCGTCGAGGACGCCTCCGCCGCACTGCGCGGCGACGGCGCCGCCGCGGGCGGCACCGCACCGACCGTCGAACGGCCCAGACGCGAGGGCTTCGGCGACTACTCGACGAACGCCGCGATGCTGCTGGCCCCGCGCGTCGGCAAGCCGCCGCGCGAGATCGCCGAGCAGCTCGGCGCCGCGCTGCAGGAGCGGCTCGGCGGAGCGCTCGAGCGCTACGAGGTCGCCGGCCCGGGGTTCCTCAACCTGTTCCTCGCCGACGACTGGTACGCCGGCGCGCTCCAGCACGTGCTGGGCGCCGGTACGCGCTTCGGCGCCGGTGGCGCGACTGCGCCCGAGCGCGTGCTGGTCGAGTTCGTCAGCGCCAACCCGACCGGCCCGGTCGTCGCGGCGAGCGGCCGTCATGCCGCCTACGGCGACGCGCTCGCGCGGATCCTCGAGTTCCACGGCCACGAGGTGGCGCGCGAGTACTACCTCAACGACGCCGGCTCGCAGATCCGCAAGCTCGGCGAGTCGGTCAAGGCGCGTGCGCGCGGCGAGGACGTGCCGGAGGGCGGCTACGAGGGCGACTACGTGGTCGAGCTGGCGCGCGAGATCCCCGGCGCGGCCGACGGCGACCCCGCCGAGCTGGCCAGAGTCGCCGTCGGGCTGATGTACGGGCGGATCAAGGCGACGCTGGAGCGCTACGGCGTCACGTACGACCGCTTCTTCAACGAGTCGTCGCTGTATGAGGGCGATCCGAGCCCGGTCAAGCAGGCCGAGGCGGAGCTGGAGAAGCTCGGCCACACCTACCGTCACGACGACGCGCTGTGGCTGCGGACGACGACCTTCGGCGACGACAAGGACCGCGTGCTGGAGCGCTCCAACGGCGAGCCGACCTACTTCGCCTCCGACGTCGCGTACCTGGAGAGCAAGCGCGAGCGTGGCTTCGACCGCCAGCTGAACGTGTTCGGCGCCGACCACCACGGCTATGTCGGCCGGCTGAAGGCGGCGTTCGAGGCGCTCGGCGGCGATCCCGAGAAGCTCGAGATCCTGATCATGCGGCTCGTGCACTTCGTCGAGGGCGGCGAGCGCGAGAAGATGTCCAAGCGCCGCGGGGTCTTCACGACGCTTGACGAGCTGTTGGACGAGCTCGGCGTCGACGCGACGCGCTACTTCATGCTCCAGCGCTCGCACGACACGGCGCTCGACCTCGACCTCGACCTCGCGCGCAAGCAGTCGAACGAGAACCCCGTCTACTACGTCCAGTACGCGCATGCGCGGATCGCCTCGATGCTGGCGAGAGCCGGCGCGGACGTCGTCGGTGGCGCGCTCGCGTCGGTCGCGGGCGGCGCCGGCGCGCGCTCGCAGGCGCTGGACCCGGCCGAGCGGGTGCTGCTGAAGAAGCTGCTGGCGTTCCCGGACGAGGTCGCCGAGGCGGCCGAGAAGCGCGCGCCGCACCGGCTGACCGCGTACGCGCTGGAGCTGGCGCAGGACTTCACCGCGTTCTACCGCGACTGCCGCGTGCTGGGCGCGGAGGGCGAGGGCGTCGAGGCGTACCGGATCGCGTTGTCGGTGACCGCCCAGCGGACGATCGCGCAGGCGCTCGGGCTGCTCGGCGTGAGCGCGCCCGACTCGATGTAGTCCGATCGGCTGGCGCCGATCGGATTGCGGAATCGGCTGGCGCCGATTCCGCGGGCCCTAGTCGTCGTAGCGCTTGAGGTCGTCGTTGAGCCGCTTGGCGTCCTCGGCGCTCAGCTCGGGTCCGAGCGCGGTCGGCTGCGCGCCGGCGAACGCGGTCGCGCGGCGGCGCCAGCGCGGCAGGAAGATCGCGGCGAGCGCGAGCGCCGCGACGACGACGGCGATCGGGACGAGGTAGACGGCGAGGTTGAAGCCCTTCTCCTCCGGCAGCGCGAGCACTCGCTCGCCGTACTCGGCGACGAGCGCGGTCTTGATCTGGTCGCTCGTCTTGCCGTCCGCGATCAGCCCGCGGATCAGCGCGCGCTGCGCCTCCGCCTGCGGGCCGCCGGCGACCGACAGCGGCGTTCTGCAGACGACGCACATGACCTGCTGCTCGACGTCGTGGAGCGAGGTCTTCGGCTCGGGTGTCTGCGCGCCGGCGGTCGCGGTCGCGACGGCGAGGACGGCGAGCAGCGCGACGGTGATCGCGGCGAGGCGGCTCATTGCGCTCTGGCGAGCAGCGGGGCGAGGTTCTGCTCGACCCATCTGTGTGTGATCTGGTTGCGCTGGAGCGCGGTGATGCGACCGTCCTGGTCGATCACGAAGGTCTCGGGCAGCCCCTTGACGCCGTAGCCGTTGGAGAACGCTCTCTCGACGTCACGCAGGACTGGGAAGCTGAGGCCGTTGTCGTCGACGAACTTCTGCGTGTCGCCTCTGGCGTCGTCGACGGCGACGCCGAGGACCGTGCCGCCCGTGGCCGCGAGCATTCTCTGCGCTCTCTCCAGCACCGGCGCCTCCTCGACGCACGGCGGGCACCACGACGCGAAGAAGTTGACGACGACGACCTTGCCTCTGTAGTCGGCGAGCGAGCCGGTGCCGCTGCCGTCGAGTCGCGTGAGTCTGACGTCGTGCGCCTGCGGGCGCTTGCCGTCGGCGACGGCCTGGTCGATCGACGACTCGTCGGTCGTCTGCAGGACGCCGAAGATGAGCAGGCCGACGAGCGCGACGGCGAGGACGGCGACGAGTCCGGGGACGGCGAGGCGGCGCATGCTTGGCTGAAGGGTAGAGGTCGGGGCCGCTCGGCCGGCCGCTCAGGCGGACGGGTGGTCGTGCGGGGCGTGCACCAGCGCGCGGTCGCCGAGCGGCCGCTCGAGCGTGACCGTCGCGTCGTGGTCGTCGGTCGTGCCGCCGCGCGGATCGCCGGGCGAGGGCTCCCACCACGCGAGCACGGTGACGAAGACCTGGGACCCGGTCTCGCGCACGTCTATGCGGTCGAGCCGCATCGCGTCGCCGCGCGCGAGCGCGAAGCGGATCCGCAACTCGGTCGCGTCCGCCGGCGGCGGATCGTCGACCGCCCACCACGCGATCGAGACGAACCGCGGCCCCGAGCGGGCGAATCTGTGTCTTCTCTCACCCTCAACTTGAGGGTGAGTTTTGGGCGTGCGATCTGCCGCTGCGACGGGCATTCTTGCGCGCGAGGTCTCCATATCGCCGGCAACGGCCGGCGAATCGGCGGCAGGTGTCGGCGAACCGGCCTCGAGCAGCCGCGGAGCGGGCTGCAGTGCGCGCGGAGCGGCCGGCAGAGCAGCCGGAGCGGCGCCGGGCGGCGCCGCGGGCACCTCAGCGACCGCCGGCAGCGCGGCCGCGCGCCGTCGCGAGCGCTGCCACGCGGCGAGCGCCGCGGCGACGAGCGCGATCAGGATCGGGACGGCGGGGCGGCGCATCCCGCAAGCCTACGGCCCACGCCAGCGCACCGGCACGCTCCTCGGTACACTCGGGCGCACGCGGACGTAGCTCAGTTGGTAGAGCGCAAGCTTCCCAAGCTTGAGGTCGCGGGTTCGAGGCCCGTCGTCCGCTCTCTGAACGCAGGGGGCTCGGTGACCGAGGTCGGTGAGATCGTCCGCGCGGCGATCGTCAACAGACAGCAGCTCGTCGCGACCTATGGCGGGCATGTGCGCGAGCTGTGCCCGCACGCGATCGGGACGAAGCGGGGGCGGGCGCAGGCGCTGTTCTTCCAGTTCGGCGGGTCGAGCGGGAGAGGGCTGGCGCCGGGCGGCGACTGGCGCTGCCTGCCGCTCTCAGGGCTGAGCGGGGTCGCGCCGCGCGACGGCGACTGGCACACCGGCCCGGGCGCCGCCCAGCGGCAGACGTGCCTCGACGTCGTCGAGCTGGCGGTCGAGGAGGCGGGTCAGCCGCCGGCGAGGACGGCGTCGTAGCCGTCCGCGCGCAGGACGTCGAGCACCGTCTCGCGGTGGTCGCCCTGCAGCTCGATCACGCCGTCCTTCGCCGAGCCGCCGACGCCGCAGCGCTTCTTCAGGCGCCCGGCCAGCTCGCGCAGGCCGTCGTCGCCGAGCGGGACGTTCGTCACCGTCGTGACCGTCTTGCCGCGGCGGCCGGAGGTCTCGCGGCGCACCTTCACGCGCCCGCCGGTGGCAGCCGGGCGCGAGGCCTGGCCGCCGTCGCGGGCCTTGCGCAGGTCGCCGCCGTCGCTGGAATAGACGAGGTTCGATTCGCGTCGCTTCGCCATGGCGCCCTACGCTAGCTGACCTCGCTCGGGCCCGGCTGGGACAGCGGGCCGCCGCCGACGTCGAGCGCCGCGGCCTCCTCTTCGTCGTGGACCGGCTCCTCGGCCCGCCCTCTCGCCATCCCGATCCGCGCGAGCACGAACGCGACGGCCATGATCCCCGCCATCGCGTAGACGACGACCTGGGTCGACTGGGCGACGTCGAGCTGGACCGCGTCGAAGATCCCTCTCGCGGCGGAGCCCGCCTGCTGCGACAACCCGTTCGCCGCGTCGCCGCCGCTGGACGACGTCATCGCGTGGGCGAGCCGGTCCGCCTCCGACGCGGGCAGCCCGCGCGCGGTCAGCGTGTCCTCGACGCGGTTGACGTTCTGCGTCACCAGCACCGAGCCGAGGATCGCCAGCCCGAGGCTGGCGCCGAAGTTGCGGACGGTCTGCGTGACGCCGGTCACCTCGCCGTAGCTCGCGTGCGGCGCGCGGTTTATCGCGTCGGTGCTGACCGGGCCGAGCACCAGCCCCATCCCGGCGCCCGCGAGCGCGAGCCAATACCACTGGTTGCTGAACTGCTGGTCCGGCAGTTGCGAGCCCCACAGGTAGAAGCCGACCGCCGCGACCGCGCAGCCGAGCGCGACCGACGGCTTCGCGCCGCGCTCGTCGAGGATCCGCCCACCCCACTGCGACGCGGTCGCGAAGCCGGCGAAGAAGACGAGCAGGAACAGTCCCGCCTCGCTCGCGCTGTAGCCGAGCGAGACCTGCGCGTAGACGCTCGCGAAGAAGAACAGCGGCACGAACACGGCTGATATGAGGAACAGCACCGCGTTGTCCGCAGCGAACGCGCGCTGGGCGAAGATCCGCATCTCGATCAGCGGGTCCTTCGTCCGCAGCTGGTCGAACACGAAGAAGGCGAGCAGCGCCAGGCCGGCGACGATGCACGCCCACGTCCGCACGTCGTCCCAGCCCCACACGCCGGCCTGCTGCAGGCCGAGCACGGCGAGGCCCATCGCGATCGAGACGAGCACCGCGCCGCGGAAGTCGATCGGCACTCTGCGCCGGTCCTCCGCCGGCTTCGCCTTCAGCGTCAGCACGATCGCGACGATCGCGACCGGCACGTTGACCCAGAAGATCGCCCGCCACGTCCACTCGGTCAGGTAGCCGCCGGCGAGCGGCCCGAGCGCCGTCAGCCCGCCGGAGGCCGCGAAGAAGATCGCCAGCGCCTTGCCGCGCTCGCGCAGCGGGTAGGCGGAGACGACGATCGCGAGCGCGGCGGGGAACAGCAGCGCGGCGCTGGCGCCCTGGAGGATGCGGAAGAAGATCATCCACGCCTCGCCGATCGACCCGGTCGGCGTCGCGCCGCAGAGTGCGGAGAAGATCGCGAAGCCCGTCACCCCGGCGAGCACCATCCGCCGGTGGCCGAGCACGTCGGCGAGCTTGCCGCCGAGCGCGAACATCGCCGACAGCGACAGCAGGTAGCCGTTGATAATCCACTGCGCCCCGGTCGAGGAGACGCCGAGATCTCGCTGCAGGTCGGGGACTGCGAGCGCGACGATCGTCTGGTCGATGAACATCATCGCCACCGCGAAGATCATCGCCACGAGCACGAGCTTCTTGTTCTCCACGACCCGCCTCCAGGTGTATTGGACCGGCGCAGGCTAAGCGCTTGCGCGCCGCGCGTCCAGAGCGGCGGTCAGCGGCGGCGGTAGCGCCGCAGCTGCCAGCACAGCCACTCGTACGACGCGGGGCGCCCGCACTCGTCCGGCCAGCCGCGCAGCGCGCGCTCCAGCACCGCGGCCGGCACCCGCGCGAGGATCCGCACGCTGCCGCCGCGGCCGTCGCCGTCGAGGTGCTCGACCGCGTACAGCTCCTCGGTCTCCTCGATCCATGCCGCGCGGTAGGTCGAGCCGTCGCGCGATCTCCAGCGCAACCCGACGTCGCGCTCGCGCGAGCGACGTCGGCGCGGGTCGGCGTAGAGCCCGGCGAGCGAGGGGAATCTGACGGCGTAGCCGGGCTGGGCGGTCGAAGTGACGGGGACGAGGGACGAGACCATCGGAGCTGCCTCCGGAGTCGAGAGGAGAGGTGGTGAGATGCATCCTCCATCCGCGCCCTGAAGCCGACCTTGGGGGTTCCTGAGTCGAAGATGAGAACTGGGCGGCTCTGCGGTCGCGCTCGGGCGGCTCCCAGGATCCTCCCAGGGGTCGCGCCGACGATCGACCGATGCGACCGACCCGATCGAAACTGACGCGCATCAACCCGGAGCTGCTCGCGCTTCTGGCGCTCGCCGCACTGCTCTACCTGTGGGCGCTGTCCCGCAACGGCTGGGCGAACACGTACTACAGCGCCGCCATCCGGTCGATGTCGGGCAGCTGGCACGACTTCCTCTACGGCTCGTTCGACGCGAGCGGGCTGATGACCGTCGACAAGCCGCCGCTGGCGCTGTGGGTGCAGGCGCTGTCGGTGCGCGTGTTCGGCTTCGACTCGCTTGCGATCCTCGTGCCGCAGGCGCTGATAGGCGTCGCGAGCGCAGGGCTGACGTACGACCTCGTGCGGCGGCGCTTCGGCCGCCCCGCCGGCTTCGCGGCCGGGCTCTTGCTCGTGCTGACGCCCGTCACCGTCGCGATCTCGCGCCACAACAACCCGGACGCGCTGCTCGTGCTCTGCTCCGTCGCGGCGCTGTGGTTCCTCGTGCGCGGACTCGAAGACGGCCGCACGCGCTGGATCGTCCTGTCGGGCGTGATGGTCGGGCTCGGCTTCGAGGCGAAGATGGGCGCCGCGCTGCTCGTCGTGCCCGGGATCGCGCTCGCGTGGCTGTGGATCGCGCCGCGCGGCCGCGGCTGGCTCGACGCGCTGCGGCAGCTGCTGCTCGGCGGCGTCGCGATGGTGGTCGTCGGCGGCGCGTGGCCGCTGCTGGTGGCGCTGACGCCGGCAGCCGATCGGCCGTGGGTCGGCGGCACGAGCGACAACTCGATCTGGTCGCTGATCACCGGCTACAACGGCCTCGGCCGGCTCGACGGGCAGCTCGGCGGGCCGGGTGGGGCCGCTGGGGGCGGTGGGCCGGGCGCGGGTGGGCCGGCCGGCGGTGGCGGCGGTGCCGGCGGCGTCTTCGGCGGGGAGGCGGGGCCGCTGCGGCTGCTCGGCGCGTCGCTCGGCGGGCAGGTCGGCTGGCTGCTCGGCGTCGCGCTCATCGGCGCGGTCGCACTGCTGCTGCTGACGCGGCTGCGGCGCAGCGACCCGCGCAGCGGCTGGCTGATCGCGGTCGGCGGCGCGTTCGCGGCCAGCGCCGTCGCGTTCAGCTTCGCGCAGGGGATCTTCCACCCGTACTACGTCTCGGCGCTCGCGCCGTTCGCGGCGGCGCTCGTCGGCGCGGCGGTCGGGCTGGTCGCCGCGGGCGGCCGGCCGGCGCGCGCGGTCGGCGCGGCGGCGGTCGCCGGTGGCGTCGTGACGACGCTCGCTGTCCTGCACGCGACCGGCGACATGCGCTGGCTCGGGCCGGTCGTGGTCGTCGGCGGCGCGGCTGCGGTCGGCGTCGCGCTGTGGCCGGACGCGGGCGCGCGGCTGCGCAACGGTGTGCTCGTCGCGATGCTCGCGCTGCTGCTGCTCGCGCCCGCGAGCTGGGCGGTGCAGACGCTCGGCCACGCGACGAGCGGCACCTTCCCCGCCGGCGGTCCGGCCGACGCCGGGATGGGCGGAGGGCCGGGCGGCCGTGGTGGACCGGGTGGCGGCGGCTTGGGCGGGCCAGGATCGATGGGAAGAGCACGCGGCTTCGGCATGCCTCCGAGAGGGGGAGTGGGAGGCGCTCCGCCGAGTGGCGGCGGGATGTTCGGCGGCGACTCGCAGTCGCTGACCGAGGCGCTCGCGTACGTGCGGACGCACGGCGGCGGCACGATCGCGGTCTCCAGCCAGCAGAGCGCGGCCGGCGCGATCATCGCCGTGGACGCCGACGTCGCCGGGATCGGCGGCTTCTCCGGCCGCGAGAGCCAGGTCACGATCGACTGGCTGGCGAACGCGGTGCAGAGCGGCGAGGTCCGCTGGGTGATCGCCGACAGCGGCGGCGGGATGCCGGCCGACGGGCGCACCGGCTCGGCGACCGCGACGAACGCCGCCCAGCAGGTCGGGACGGCGACCTCGGTCTCCGGGCTCTACGACCTCCAGGGCAAGGCGGACGCGCTGCGGGCGCTGGAGTGACCGTCGCTCCCAGCTCGCTCACAGGAAGCTCCCAGGATCCGGGGTAATACTCCGGCCATGAGCGAACAGGCCCACCGCGTCCTCGTCGTCGACGACGAGCCGAACATCGTGGACGTGATCTCGATGGCGCTCCGCTACCAGGGCTTCGAGGTGGCCTCGGCGTCGAGCGGCGCCGAGGCCCTCGCGCAGGTGCGGCAGTTCCGCCCCCATCTGCTGCTGCTCGACGTGATGCTGCCCGACATGGAGGGGTTCGAGGTCGCCAGACGGCTCGGCGCCGAGCGCGCCCGCGTCCCGATCGTCTTCCTCACCGCCCGCGACGCGACCGACGACAGAGTGCGCGGGCTGACGCTCGGCGGCGACGACTACGTCACGAAGCCGTTCAGCCTCGAGGAGCTGGTCGCGCGGATCCGCACGATCCTGCGCCGCACCGGGATGGCCGAGCCGGAGTCGAGCAGACTCGTCTTCGACGACCTCGAGCTGGACGAGGACACGCGCGAGGTGACGCGCGCCGGCGCCTACGTCGAGCTGACCGCGACCGAGTACCGCCTGCTGCGCTACCTGATGCTCAACCCCCGTCGCGTGCTGACGCGCGCGCAGCTGCTGGAGCACGTCTGGAGCTACGACTTCGGCGGCGACGCGCGCGTGCTGGAGACCTACGTCAGCTACGTGCGCAAGAAGCTCGACGCCCACGGCCCGCCACTGATCCAGACGGTTCGCGGCGTCGGCTACGCGCTGCGGCTCCCGCGCGCGTGATGCGCTCGCTGCGCGCCCGCCTCGTCGCGGGCCTGCTCGCGCTCGCCGCCGTCGGGCTCGTCGCGCTCGCGCTGATCACCTACGCCGAGCAGCGCTCGTTCCTGATCGACCGCGTCGACCAGCAGCTCGCGGGTGCGAGAGGCCCGCTCCTGCGCGCGCTCGACGAGCGCAACGCCGGCCTCCCACCGCTCGGCGGCGGCACAGCCGGCGGCTCCGGTGCCGGCGGACCGGGCGGCGCCGGCGGTGCCGGCGGTGCCGGCGGCCACGAGCCGGACGGCGGCCCGCCGCCCGGCGGCGGCAAGGACGACTTCGGCCCGCCGGCCGGGACCTACGGCGAGCTGCGCGACGCCTCCGGCGCGCGCGCCGGCAGCGCGGTCGTCCTGCGCACGAACACGGACACGACGACGCCGCTGCCGCAGCTGCCGGCCGGCGACGCGCTCCCAGTCGGCGAGCCGTTCACCGTCGACGCGCGCTCGGGCAGCGGCAGCTTCCGCGTGCTCGCGACGCCGCTGCCGGGCGGCAACGGCACGCTCGTCGCGGCGATCCCGCTGACCGATGTCGACCAGACGCTCGACCGTCTGCTGCTCGTCGAAGGACTCGTGATCGGCGGCGTGCTGCTGCTGCTCGGCGTCGGCGCGTGGCTGCTCGTGCGCGTCGGCCTGCTGCCGCTCGACCGGATGACCCACACCGCCGGCCAGATCGCCGGCGGTGACCTCTCCCAGCGCGTCGGCGACACCGACCCGCGCAGCGAGGTCGGCCGCCTCGGCGTCGCGTTCAACGGGATGCTCGACCGGTTGGAGGGCGCGTTCGCGCAGCGCCAGCAGAGCGAGGACCGCCTGCGCCAGTTCCTCGCGGACGCATCGCACGAGCTGCGCACGCCGCTCTCGTCGATCCGCGGCTACGCCGAGCTGTTCCGGATCGGCGCCGCGCGCTCGCCGGAGGAGGTCGAGAAGGCGATGCGGCGGATCGAGGAGGAGGCGACGCGGATGGGCGTGCTGGTCGAGGATCTGCTCGCGCTCGCGCGGCTGGACGAGGTGCGCGACGCCGAGCACGGTCCGGTCGACGTCGCCGCGCTCGCCCGCGACGCCGTCGACGACGCGGGCGCGGCCGCGCCCGCGCGCGAGATCGCGCTCGCGCTGCCGGCGGGCGGCGAGGCGGAGGTGGAGGGGAACGCCCACCAGCTGCGGCAGGTGCTCGGCAACCTGCTGCGCAACGCGCTCGTCCACACGCCGGACGGCACGGCGATCGAGGTGACGGTCGAGCGCGACGCGCACGCGACGCGGGTGCTGGTGCGCGACCACGGCCCGGGGCTGCCGGCCGACGACCCCGACGCGCTGTTCGAGCGCTTCTGGCGTGCGGAGGGTGGGCGCGAGCGCGGGCGCGGCGGCGCCGGGCTCGGGCTCGCGATCGTCGCCGGGATCGTCGACGCGCACGGCGGCGCGGTGCGGGCGCAGAACGCGCCCGGCGGCGGCGCGCTGTTCACGGTCGAGCTGCCCGCGCGCTGAGGCGGGCGCGCGAAGCACTCTCAGCCTCCTCCCAGCGGCGTCCCACCGGCCTCGCACGACGCGGCCCGACGCTAAATCGATGCGAACCGTCGTCACCACCGCGGCGCCCCAGGTCGAGATCGTCGTGCCCGTGTTCAACGAGCAGGCGGCGCTCGAGACCTGCGTGCGGCGTCTCCACCGCTTCCTCACGTCCGAGTTCCCGTTCTCGTGGCGGATCGTCGTCGCCGACAACGCCAGCACCGACACGACGCCGGCGATCGCCACCGCGCTCGCGGCCGAGCTGCCCGGCGTCCGCGTGCTGCGGCTGGAGCGCAAGGGCCGCGGCAGGGCGCTGCGCGCGGCCTGGTCGGCGAGCGATGCGCGCGTCGTCGCGTACATGGACGCCGACCTCTCGACCGACCTGCGTGCGCTGCTGCCGCTCGTCGCGCCGCTGCTCTCCGGCCACAGCGACGTCGCGATCGGGACGCGGCTGGCGCACGGCGCGCGCGTCGTGCGCGGTCCCAAGCGGGAGCTGATCTCGCGCGCCTACAACGTCCTCCTGCACACGGTCCTGCGCGCGCGTTTCAGCGATGCGCAGTGCGGCTTCAAGGCCGTGCGGGCGCAGGCGCTGCCGTCGCTGCTGGCAGGCGTCAGCGACGACGGCTGGTTCTTCGACACCGAGCTGCTGGTGCTCGCGCAGCGGCGCGGCCTGCGGATCCACGAGGTGCCGGTCGACTGGGTCGACGACCCCGACTCGCGCGTCGACGTCGTCGCGACGGCGCTGGCCGACCTGGGCGGCGTCGCGCGGCTGCTGGTCGCAAGCCCGCTCGTGCGCTTCGCCGGCGTCGGCGTCGCCTCGACGCTCGCGTACGCGCTGCTGTTCCTGCTGCTGAGCGGCGCGCTCGCGACCGGCGCCGGCGCCGCCAACGCCGTCGCGCTCGCGCTCACCGCGGTCGCCAACACGGCCGCGAACCGCCGCTGGACGTTCGGTGTCCGCGGGCGCCGCGAGCGCGTCCGCCACTACCTGCTCGGCGGCGTCGTCTACGTGCTGACGCTCGCGCTCACGACCGGCGCGCTCGCGAGCCTGCACGCGATCGACGCCTCGCCGGCCCGCGGCGTCCAGGTGGCGGTGCTGGTGCTCGCCGGTCTCGCCGCGACGGCGACGCGCTACGTCGCGCTCAAGAGCTGGGTCTTCGCGCGCATGGTGCGCGAGCGCCGCGCCGCGGGTGTGTCGTAGGCCGCGGGGTGTGTCTTAGGGACGCCTAACACCTGTTACCGTCTGCACGACGCCAGCGTCGCGTGCTGACCGGCGTCGTCCCCGTCCCGTCGACACCCATGCGCCGCTCAGACCATCGCATCCGCCCGCTGCGCCTCGCGCTCGCGTTCGTCGCGCTGCTGCTGGCCGTCGCGCTGCCGGCGCACGCGCAGGAGACCCCGCCGCCGGACGGGAGCCAGCCCGTCGCGCCGACGATCACGCTCGATCTCGGCGACGGCAGCCAGCCGCGGACGCGGCCGTTCTCCGACTTCGACAGCAGACGCGACGTCGTCCAGCAGCAGATCCTGCTGCCGGACGGATCGACCAAGACGGTCGACGGCATCACGCTGCGGTCGCTGCTCGCGCACATGCGGATCGGGTCGCGGTCGTACACGACGGTCACGACGACCCGCGACGACGGCGGCGAGATGGACATCCTCGCGCCGCAGATCCTCCAGGAGTCCGGCGAGCAGATCGTCGTCTTCGCCGACGAGCAGGGGATCCTCCACCTGCTGCGCCCGCAGACCGACGTCGACGCGCGCGGCACCGAGCTGGCGACCGCGGTCGACGGCGTCCTCAGACTGACGCTGCGCGCGACCGCGCGGCTGACCGCCTCGCCGCCGCAGGTGCGCGTCAACCAGCTGGTCCAGTTCACCGTCACGCTGCCGCCCGGGCTCGACGCCGCCGCCGTCGAGTTCGAGTGGGACTTCAACAACGGCGAGCCGCCGGTCAGAAACCGCAAGACGACGATGTCGAAGTCGTTCAAGAACGTCGGGGCGTACAACCCGAGCGTCACGATCTACATCGGCGGCGTGGCCGACAGAGAGCTGCCGCCGTCGGTCGAGGTGAGCGTCAGCGAGCCGCCGAGAGTCAGCGGCAGAAGAAACAGAGACGCGCGCGAGTCCGGCAACAGAAGAGACGACGCGAGCGGCGGCAGCGGCGACGGCACGAGAGGGACCGGCAGCGGGACCGGAACGGGCGGCAGCGGGACCGGGGGCGGCGCCGGCGGCAGCGTGACGACGACCCCGCCGGTCGCAGCGCCGACCGGGCCCACTCCGGCGGCGACCCCGCCCGCGACGCCGCCCCCCGCGCAGCCGAGACCGCAGCCGCGCGCGAGAGCCCCGCCTCCGGAGCCCGCGGGCGAGACCGTCGACGGCTATCTGCTCGCCTCCGCCGACGGTGCGCCGCTGCCCGCCGGCGGCGCACAGAGAGAGAGCCCGGACAAGGTCGTCTCCGAGGCCGACGCGGCGACGCCGCTCGACATTCCCGCCGTCGTGTGGGTGCTGGGAGGCCTCGCGGCGCTCGTCATGCTTGGATGGGCGCTCGAATCGCGCACGACCCTCCCGTATTTCAAGCCATGACGATCGAGAACATCCTCTTCGAGATCTCCGACGCGCTCCGCTACCCGGTGCTGATCCTGGCCGTGCTCGCGCTCGTGGTCGTGATCGCCGAGGTCGGCACGCTGCTGGCCGAGGTCCGCCGCCGCCGCGTCCGCAGCGTGGCGCGCACCGAGCACGCCGTCGACCTCGCGCGCGAGGCGCTCGCGGCCGGCGACAGAGCGACCGCCCTGCGCGCGGTCAAGAGCGTCGGCTACAACGAGGCGATGAACGAGGCGCTTGAGGCGACGGTCGAGCAGCGCGACCATCCCGACGCCGCGAACCGCATCGCCAAGCGCCTGGCCGAGTACGACTACCGCTCCGTCAAGCGGCTGGAGCGCACCCGCATCCTCGTGCGGATGGGGCCGGCGCTCGGACTGATGGGCACCTTGATCCCGCTGTCGCCCGCGCTCGCGGCGCTCGGCGAGGGCGACGTCGTGCGGCTGACCGACGACCTCCGCGTCGCGTTCAGCGTCACGGTCGCGGGCCTGCTCGTCGGCGCGGTCGCGTTCGCGGTCTCGCTCGTGCGCGACCGCATGTACGACCAGGACTACTCCGACGTCGAGTACGTCAACGCGCAGCTCGCGAGCGTCCCGGCGGCGACGATGCTGCACACCCACCCGCGCCAGAGCGTCGGGATGGAGAGCGCGGCCGAGAAGCTGTCCGCCGAGGCGCCGTCGTGAACCAGCCGGCCGGACCCGGCCAGCCGACGATCCGCGCCCGTGCGCGCTCGCGCGAGGACCGCGCCGGCGACCCGCTCGACGGTCTCGTCAACCTGTTCGACCTCGGCATCGTGCTGTCGCTGGCGTTCCTGCTGGCGTCGCTCTCGTCGCTGAACCTGACCGACGACCTCGTCGGCAGAAGATCGGACGCGCAGAGAGGCGAGCGCGCCCCGGTCGGCTCGATCCTCGTCAGAAGAGACGACACGGTCAGAACGATCGAGGTCAGACCGGGCGAGAGAGCGATCGGCAGAGGCGAGAGACTCGGCACGGTCTACAGACTCGCCGACGGTCGCACCGTGATCGTCCCCGACAGACCCTGATCGCCCTCGCAGCGCCGCCGTTCCCGCCGCGCTCGCGGCGTGCTTGTGTGCGGTCGCTCACAGGTAGTTGCACACGCAAGCACTCCTGGTAATCTAAGCGAACACGACTTAGATCCCCACGAGAGAGCTGAGACAGACATGGCCAACCACGAGCATTCCGGCGGCGCCCAGCAGTGCGCCGTCTGCGGAAGGCGACAGGGCACCGTCCAGGTCGCCTGGTCCGCGCAGGGTCAGCGCGTCGATGGCGTGCTGTGCGAGACGTGCGCCCGCACGCTGCTGGCCGGACAGGCCGGCGGTCAGCCGCCGATGCGGCCGAGCCCGTTCGGTCCGTTCCCGCCGATCGCCGGCGGTCCGGGCGGCGCAGGCGGGCCCCGCGCCGCGCGCGGTCCCGGTGCCACAGCGCCCGCGCTCGCGGGCGGCGGCGGCGAGGGCGGCGACTCCAGCACCCCGACGCTCGACCAGTTCGGTCGCGACCTCACCGAGGACGCGCGCGTCGGCCGCATCGACGCAGTGATCGGACGCGACGACGAGATCGAGCAGACGATCGAGGTGCTCGCGCGCCGGCGCAAGAACAACGCCGTCCTGATCGGCGAGGCCGGCGTCGGCAAGACCGCGATCGCGGAGGGCCTCGCGCTGCGGATCGCGCGCAACGAGGTCCCCGAGACGCTGCGCGAGGTGCGGATCGTCTCCGTCGACCTCGGCGGCATGGTCGCCGGTGCCCAGTTCCGCGGCCAGTTCGAGCAGCGCCTGAAGACGGCGCTCGAAGAGGTCGTCGCGACCGACGGCAAGGTCGTTCTGTTCATCGACGAGCTGCACACGATCGTCGGCGCGGGCGGGGCGGAGGGCGCGATGGACGCGGCCAACCTGCTCAAGCCGCTGCTGGCGCGCGGCGAGCTGCGCGTGGTCGGTGCCACGACGCTGGCCGAGTACCGCAAGATCGAGAAGGACGGCGCGCTCGCGCGGCGGTTCGCGGCGGTCCACGTCGAGGAGCCGAGCGTCGAGGCGACGGTCGCGATCCTGCGCGGCCTGCGGCCGGCGTACGAGGAGCACCACGGCGTGAAGATCGCCGATGCGGCGCTCGATGCCGCGGCGCGGCTGTCGGACCGCTACGTGACCGAGTACCACCTGCCCGACAAGGCGATCGACCTGATGGACCAGGCGTCCGCGCGCGTGCATCTGCACGGCGAGCGGTCCGACGTCGCGAGGCTGCAGCGCGAGCTGCACTACCTCCAGGCGGAGAAGCAGGCGGCCGTCGACGCCGAGGCGTACGAGGACGCGGCCGACCTGCGCAAGCGGATCGACGGCGTCGAGCAGCAGCTCGCGGCGCTGGCCGCGGACGGCGCGGACGCGGCTTCGAGCACCGGCGACACCGGCACTGCGAGCCTGGCGGTCACAGAGACCGACGTCGCCGCGGTTGTCGCGGCGCGCACCGGGATCCCGGTCGGCGAGCTGGTCGCGGGCGAGCTGGAGAAGCTCCAGGAGCTGGAAGCCGACCTGCACGCACGCGTGGTCGGCCAGGACGGCGCCGTCGAGACGGTCGCCGACACGATCCGGCGCGCTCGCGTCGGGCTGTCGGAGGGCGATCGCCCGCTCGGTACGTTCCTGTTCCTCGGCCCGACCGGCGTCGGCAAGACCGAGCTGGTGAAGGCGCTGTCCGAGCGGCTGTTCGGCACCGAGAAGTCGCTCGTCCGGATCGACATGTCCGAGTTCCGCGAGCCGCACACGGTCGCGCGGCTGATCGGGTCGCCGCCCGGCTACGTCGGCTACGGCGACGGCGGTCAGCTGACCGAGCCGGTCCGCCGGCGCCCGTACAGCGTCGTGCTGCTCGACGAGATCGAGAAGGCCCACCCCGAGGTCTGGAACGTCCTGCTCCAGGTGATGGACGACGGACGCCTGACCGATGGCGAGGGCCGCACGGTCGACTTCGCCAACACGGTGCTCGTGATGACGTCGAACCTCGGCGCGCCGAAGTCCAAGAAGCAGGCGCTCGGGTTCGCGACGAGCGACGGCGAGGGCGAGCGCGGCGACGTCGCGGCGCAGATGGTCGCCGCCGCCAAGCGCGCCTTCCTGCCGGAGTTCGTCAACCGGATCGACGAGCTGGTCGTGTTCGACGCGCTCAGCGCCGAGCAGGTCGAGCGGATCGGCGAGCTGATCGTCGAGCGTGTCGAGGAGCGGCTGGCGTCCGAGCGCGACATCGAGCTGGAGGTCGAGCCGAAGCTGATCGCTCGCCTCTCGCGCGAGGGCTTCGACCCCGAGTACGGCGCCCGCCCGCTGCAGCGCCACGTGCGCCGCACGCTGGAGAAGGAGCTGACGAAGGCGATCGTCGAAGGTCGCCTCAACGACGGCGACCGCGTCGTCGCCAGCGACGCCGGCGGCGCGATCGCGCTCGCGATCGAGCCGGCCGCCGTGCCCGTCGCCGCGTAGTCCCATGAGAACCTGCGTCCCCGCAGACCGAACGGCCGGCGGTCGCCCAGCGCGACCGCCGGCCGTCGTCGTTCATGCGGCTGCGGCATCGCGTCGATCCCAGATCCGCATTGGCACACGCGGGGTTGGCGCAGCTAGGGTGAATTCATGCATCGACGAACGCTCCGCGCGGTCCTCACGGGCGCCTGCGCGGTGACGCTGCTGCTCGCCCCGGCGACCGCGGCCGTCGCCGGCGACTGCCCGCCGCCACCGGACTGCTCGACGCCGGGCGGCGCGCCGCACTGCGAGCCGACGCCGTACACGGCCGCGGTGATCGAGAGCCAGCCGAGCTGGTACTGGCGCCTCGGGGAGGACTACGACTGGGCGCTCGACTGGCTGACCGGCGTCGGCACGACGCTCGACCTCGGCAGCCAGGTCGAGCGGCGGGTGCCGGGTGCGATCGCGTGCGACGAGAACGCCGCCGTCAATCTCTCCGGCGCGACGCTGGACGGGTCTGGCAGAGCCATCTGATCGGCGACCCCGACGGCGTCGTCGCGCCCGCCCCGGGAACGGAGTCGTTCGCGCTCGCGATCTGGGTCAAGCCGCGCACGCTCGACGGCAACTCGCGTCGCATCGGCGGCCACGAGCAGCAGGAGGGCGGGTGGTTCGTCGCCGCGCGCAGCGACCGGCTGACGTTCTCGCGCTACCAGCGCCTGCCGCTCGGCACCGCGTGGAGCACGGTCACGATCAACAGAGGCCTTCCGCTCGACCGCTGGTCGTTCGTCGTCGCCGCCTACGGCACCGACCGCGTCATGCGGCTGTACGTCGACGGCGCCGAGGCCGGCCGGCTGGAGTCGAACCTCCAGCTCCCGCCGACACCGCCGCCGGTGTTCCCCGACGAGCACTATCCCGACCGCGGCCGGCTCGTGCTCGGCGCGAGCGGGCGCACCTGGAGCGCGAGCGACCCGTCGTCGCGGATGTACCTCGAATGGGACGGCGCGCTCGACGAGGCCGCCGTCTACCGCCGCACCGCCACGCCGACGGCCGCACAGGTCAGACGGCTGTGGGAGGTCGGGACGGCGGTCTCTAGCGAGTGACCACGTACCGCGCGGTGGCCGTGGCGGTGGTGCCGTCGTGGGCGGTGACAATGAGCCTGAGCGTGTAGGCGCCGCGCGGGAGCTTCGGCACGGTGACGCTGCTGGCGGCGGCCTTTCTCAGCGTCGTGCCGATGGTCGCAGCGGCCTTCTTCGCCTTCGTCTTGGTGACGGTCACCACCGCCCGGCTCGCGGTCGTGACACCGAACCTGACGACCTTGCGCTTGTTCGCGCGGACGCTGAAGCGCGACTCGGCGAGGACGGTGGCGAGGACCGTGGTGGTGCCGCGAGCACCCGCCGGGCCGGTCGGGCCGGCGGCGCCGGTCGCGCCGCCGGGGCCGATAGCGCCGCGGGGGCCGGTCGCGCCGGCGGGGCCGGTCGCTCCGTGGGGGCCGGTCGTGCCGGTCGTGCCGGTGGCGCCGGTCGCGCCGGTCGCGCCGGTAGCGCCGGTAGCGCCGGTCGGGCCGGTGGCGCCGGCGGGTCCGGTGGCGCCGGTCGGGCCGGTAGCGCCGCCGGGGCCGGCCGGACCCTGGGGACCTGGTTCGCCTTGCGGCCCGTCTTCACCCTGCGGCCCCGCGGGCAGCGCGGTGCCGGTCGCGGTGACGGCGACGGTCGCGGTCGGCAGGACGGAGCTGGCGACGAGGAGTGTCGCGGTCCGCCCGCCGGTCGCGCCAGGGATCACCCGCACGACGATCTCGCAGCTGTCCCCGGCGGGGACCGGAGCGGCGGTGCAGTCCTCGGCGCTGACGAGCACGTCGCGGGCGTCGGTCCCGCCGGCGTTCACGCTCGTGATGGGGAGCACGGCGTCGCCGGAGTTCGTGATCGTGACGACCTCGGGCTCGCTGATCGTCCGGATCGGCTGGTCGCCGAAGGCGACGTCGCCGCTCGAGGAGATCGCCGGGACGCTCGTGTTCGGCAGGACCTGGAGGATCCCGTCGCCGTCGGCGACCACGATGTCGGTGTCCCCGTCGAGATCCCAGTCCAGCAGCTCCACGTCGTTGGGGAAGCTGCCGACGGTGAAGCTGGTGTCCGCGCCGAACGTCCCGTCGCCGTTGCCGAGCTTGACGACCGCGACGCCGGTCGATTGGAAATCGAGCACCACCGCATCGGCGTTCCCGTCGCCGTTGAGGTCGCCGGTGGCGACGTCCTGGGTCACGGCCAGGGTCGTTCCGCGGACCGGCGCGAACGTGCCGTCGCCGTTGGAGCGCAGCGTCAGCATTGGGTTCTCCTCCTCGGGATAGCCGTAGGAGGACGCGACGATGTCCTCGTCACCGTCGCCGTCGACGTCGGAGAACGTGACCGGCCATCCCTTGTTGCACGCGCACGTGCTCAACGGGACGCCGGTGAGCGGAGTGAAGCCGCCGTCGCCGTCGCCCGCGATCGGCACGACGAGCCCGGCGTCGTAGTCGGTCACCGCCAGGTCGAGGTCGCCGTCGGCGTCGAAGTCGCCGCCGGCGAGGTCCATCAGGTACACGTCCGGGATCGTCGCGGCGAGCGTGCTGGTGAACCTCCCGTCGCCGTTGCTGATCATCACGATGATCTCGCCGCTGCTGGCCGCCACGACCACGTCGTCGAAGCCGTCGCCGTCGACGTCGCCGGACACGATGCCCGTCGCGGCGCCGATGCCGTTGTTGGTCGTCACCGGAGCGCTGAACGACGTGCCGCCGCGGTTGAGCTGCGCGACGATCTCGTCGCTGAACGCGTCGGCCGAGAGGATGTCGGGCCGGCCGTCGTCGTTGACGTCGCCGGTCGTGGTGTAGTCGGCGCGCGAGATGGGCGTCAGGCCGATCGGGGCGTGGAACGCTCCCCCGGGGCGCGAGCGGATCACCTGATATGCGTCGGTGTTGCTGGCGAAGTCACGGCGCGACAGGGCCGCGTCGGGACGACCGTCGCCGTTGAAGTCGTCGACCGCGAACGAGTAGACGTCGTTCCCTCCGACCGACTGGCTCTGGATGGGACCGAAGGTGACAGCCGCCGAAGCGGAGGGGGCGACCGCGGCGAGCCCGATCAGGGCAAGCGGCAGCGCGAGCAGCCTTGGGACGGAGGGCATGGCCGGCACCCTAGCTGTCGGACTCCGCGATCCGTCTCAGGAACCGCGGCAGATGACGAGGGGCGGCTGATCGTCCTACCGCACACTGTACGGTTGCGGCATGTCCGCACGCTCGGTCTTCCCCCGCTCCGTCGCCGCCGTCTGCGTCGCTGCACTGCTGTTCGGTGCGTCGAGCACTGTGTCGCCTGCGACCGCCGCCACCGACTCGTCACGCGTCTACGCGTGCGTCGCCGGCAACTCGAAGACGTTGCAGCTGACGACGAAGAACGCGCACTGCCCGCGCGGCCAGACGAAGATCGTGTGGAACGTCACCGGCGTCGAGGGGCCGCGCGGACCGAAGGGCGGCACGGGCTCCACCGGCGCGAGAGGCAACGCCGGCGCCAAGGGCGACGTGGGCGCGAGAGGCGACGCGGGCGCCAGGGGTGACGCCGGCCCGGCCGGCGCGGCCGGCCCGACCGGTTCCGCGGGCGCGAACGGTGCCCCGGGCGACGCCGGCCCGACGGGCGACACCGGTTCCGTCGGTCCCGCGGGGCCGACGGGCGGCCCCGGCCTGACCGGTCCCCCCGGCCCCACCGGTCCCGCCGGCCCGACCGGTCCCGCCATGCTCATGAGCGGCGGCCCGGTGACAGTCAGCAGCGCGCTCGGCGGCCTGCCGTTGGCCACCACGCTGCTCCCGGTCTCCGGCCTGCTCGGCTCCAGCAGCTCCACCAACACCACGTCCTACCCGCCGTCCAGCCTCGATCCCGCGATCATGGCGGCGGCGCAGATCGTCCCGGCGAACGTCACGATCACCGGCTTCCGCTTCGCGTACACGAACGCGGTGGCGGCGTTCCCGTCAAGCACCCCCGCCTTCGAGGTCTCGCTGTACATGGGCCCGCCCGGGGGGCCGTATTCCCAGACGCCCGTCAGCTGCAGCCTCTTCGGCACGAGTCCGATGCAGCTCGGGTACACGGCTTCGTGCAGCGGCACCGCGTCGCTCGAAGTCTCGGCAGGCTCGATGCTCTACATCGGCGTGGTCTCGACGACCGACGAGTCGACGACGTTCACGGGCCAGGTCACGGCAGGCCTCACCACGAACTGACGCGGGCGGCGGGCGCAGCCACATTCAGGCGGCGCCCGCTCGTCCCGACACGGTCAGCCCGCCGCGATCACCCCCTCGTCGACCCAGCTCGTGCCGTCCCAGCGCTGCGCGACGCCGCCGGGGCCGACCGCGACGCAGAGGTCGGCGGACGAGCATGCGACCGCCGCGACGTCTCTGCCTCTGCCGGCCGCCTCGGTCGAGGTCGCGCCCCAGGTGAAGAGGCTGCCGCCGTCGCCGCTGAAGGCGTAGGCGCAGAACGACGCGGTGCGCGAGCAGCCGACCGGGGCCGGGTCATTGGACCCGCTGCCGATCCGTCTCGAACTCCACGTGCCGCCGGAGTAGAAGGCGCCCTGCCCGGTGGCGTCGGTGAGGACGCATCTTCTGTCAGCGGTGCAGCCGAGCGACGAGCCGTTGAAGATCCCCGGCGAGACCGGGGTCTCCCACGTTGCGCCGTTCCAGAACGAGACCGTGTGCACGTTGCCGATCGCGGCCGCGCAGAACGTCGCGGTCGGGCACGAGACCCCGCTGACCGCGCGGCCGGCGCCGACGGCGTCGTCCGGCGCGGTCCAGCTGCTGCCGTCCCAGTGCCACACCGCCGCTCTGGCGCCGGCTGCCTGGCCGCCGAGGAAGCAGTTCGTCGCCGTGATGCAGCTGAGTGCGTTGGAGAACTCCTCGCTGGGCACGTCCGGACCGCTGGTCCACGTGCCGCCCGACCAGACCTTCGTTCTGCCGTTCCAGGTGACGACCAGGCAGTCGGTCGCCGTCGCGCACGAGATCCGCTGTGCGATGTCGCCCGGCACGACGACCTCGCGGTCGCCCCAGCTCGTGCCGTCGAACGTCACGATCCCGCCGCCCAGGTCGCCGACCATGCAGAACGTGTCGGTCGGGCACGCGACGCTCCGCAGGTCCTGCGGCGTGTTGCCTGCGACCGCGATCGACAGCGAGCGCGTCGCGGTGACGCCGTCGGCGTCGGCGACTCTGACGGTGAACGTTCTCGACCCGGCAGTCGTCGGCGTTCCGGAGATCGCTCCGGTCGACGGGTCGAGCGTCAGCCCGGTCGGCAGCGAGCTGCCTGCGGCGAGCGACCACGTGTACGGCGCTCGGCCGCCGCGACCGTCGAGTGTCTGCGCATACGCCGTCCCGACTCTCGCGCCGGGCAGCGTGGCGGTCACGACCTCGACGGCGTTGGGGACGACCGTCAGCGTCAGCTCGCGCTCCGCCTCCTGGCCGTATCTGTCGAGGACCGTCACGGTGAACGTCGACGGGCCCACGGTCGTCGGCGTGCCGGCCAGCGTGCCGTCGCCCGCGAGCGACAGCCCCGCCGGCGGCGCGCCGGCCGACACGCTCCACGTCAGCGGCGCGCCGCCGCCGTCGGCTCTCAGCTGCGCCGAGTACGCCTGGCCGGCCATCGGCGCCAGCAGCGCCTGCTGCGGAACCGACAGCGCCGGGTACGCCGCCGTCAGCGTCAGCTCACGGCTCGCGCTCGTGCCGTCCGCGTCGGTCACCGTCACGGTGAACGTCGCGCTCACCGGCGCCGTCGGGGTGCCGGTCAGCCTGCCGTCGTCCGCCAATGTCAGCCCGGCCGGCAGCGCGCCGGCGGTGACCGCCCATCTGTGCGGCGCGACGCCGCCCTCAGCGGACAGCGAGGCGGTGTAGGCAGCGTCGACGGTCGCGCCCGGCAGCGTCTGCTGCGGGATCGACAGCGGTGCAGCCTCGACCTTCACCGCGTACGCGCGGGTCGCGCGCTGGCCGTCGCCGCCGCTCAGCGCGACCGTGAACGACGCAGTGCCTGTAGCGCTCGGCACGCCGGAGATCAGGCCGCTGCGCGGGTCGAGCGAGAGCCCGGCCGGCAGCGCGCCCGCCGACACCGACCAGGCGTACGGCGTGGTCGAGCCGGTGCCCGTCACCTGCGCTCTGTACGGCGCGCCGAGCGTCGCCGCCGGCAGTGACGCCGGCGCGATCGACGGCGCCGGAGCGGCGACGGCGAGCTTCAGCGCGCGCGTCGCGACCTGCTTCTGCGCGTCGGTCGCCTTCACGGTGAACGAGGCGGTCCCGGTCGCGGCCGGCGTGCCGGAGATCAGGCCGCTCGACGGGTTGAGCGTCAGCCCCGCCGGCAGCGTCCCGGCCGAGACCGACCACGCGATCGGCTTCGTGCCGCGCGTGACCGTCAGCGTCGTTCTGTACGGCGTGCCGGCGACGGCGCCGGGCAGCGTCTCCTGCGTGACGCTCGGCGGAGCGGCGCCCTTCGCCTCGGCGAGCGTCCACAGCTTCGACAGCAGGTCCGGCTTGTGTCGGTTGAAGGTGAACTTCCAGACCTTGAACTTGATGCCGGCGCCCGCCTGGAAGCCTGCGGACAGTCTCCACCACGGGTTCTTGTGGCTGCTGACGTCGAAGCGGGCCAGCGCGTCGCCGGTGATGTACGGCCCGCCGACCTCGTAGACGTCGAACATCAGCCTCGGTCCGAGCCCCGCTTCGATCGACGCGTCGAACTGCGGCTTCGGCGGCGTGAACGAGGTTCTGTTCGTGACCGACTTGATCGGGATCAGGTCGTCGCCGTCCCACTCGAGCCCGACGCGCGCGTCGAGCGACTGTCTGACGCTCGTCTCGACGGCTCCCTGGACCGAGCCCTCGGCGAAGACGCGGAAGTTGAGCTTCGGCGTGATGACGACCGGCACCGGGCCGACCGTGAACGTGATCGGGCTGTAGCGGATGTCTCTCTTGAGCAGGTCGACGTCGAGCTCGCACTTCGCCTTGCCCGCGACGACGAGCGACAGCTGCGCGCTCTGTCTCAGCCGCGCGGCTGCGATCGCCTTGACCGTCAGCGGGTGCCAGAAACCGCCCCACGAGATGCCGATCTCGGCGCCGGCGTCGAGACCGACCGAGCCGTTGATCGAGGCGCTGACCCCGCCGGAGCACTTGTACGGCTTCTCGACCGCGCCGGGCTGCGCGGCGGAGGCGCGCGCCAGCCCGTCCTGCCCGAGCGTCAGCTCGGGTCTGACGGTGATCCGCGCCTGCGGCCCGATCGCCGACAGCGGCGCCTGCGTGCCCGTCACGACCGCCGTCGTGCCGGAGCGGCGGACGGACGAGACTGCGATCAGCGCGCCCTGCGGGGTCGCCTCGCTGACGCCGGCGGCGACGACGCCGCCGGCCGCGATCTTGCGCTGTGGGTCGGCGACCGTCAGCACGAGGCGTCCGCCGTCGCGCTCGAACGACTTGATCGCACGTGCCGGCGCGACCGCCGTCTCGTTGGCGACCGACTGCACGTAGGCGACGCGGATCGTGCCGCGGCCGCCTCTGCGGACCTGCACGACCGAGCTGCGGTGCTTCGGGAAGAGGGTCACGTCCTCACGGACGATCCGCTGGCCGGTCACCGTCCAGCGGCCGGGGACGCGCGGTCGGAAGGTCCGCGTTCTGGCGATCCGCCAGCGTCTGCCGCGCGGGCTGGTGACGACGACGGTCGCCGTGCGGCCGGCGGGGACGCCGCTGACGGCGACGTGCAGCCGCGCCGGCCGAGCCAGCAACGCGGGGCCGCGCGAGCGCTCGCCGGCGCTCGCGGCGGGGGCGGAGAAGGTGAGCTGCTGCGGCGCGCCCGTCGACGGGCAGTCGGCCGCGGTGCAGACCGCCGCGCCGGCCGGCGCGGCGGCGGCGCGCTCGGCGCCGAGCGTCGCGATCAGCAGCGCGAGCAGCGCGCACAGCGCCGCCGCGGCGACCGCGCGCGGGAGGGGAAGGGACAGACGTCCATGTCTTGTCATAAGCGCTGTAGTCGGCCGCTGCCGGCGGGACTTTCGACGTCTTCCATCAATCGGAATTCCCCTCCAAAACGCCCCGTTTTCGGGTGCTGGTCAGCGCATCGCAGGTCGATTCAAGGGGCATTGGCCGGGCGCCGATAGCCCGGGGCGATGTCCTCCTCCCGCACGCGCGCGACCGGGCTTGCCGCCGCCCTGCTCGCGCTCCTTCTCGTCACCGCTCCGGCGCTCGCGGCCACGCCCGACCCCGACCCGATCCGTGACTGGCAGCGCGTCGCGGTGCGGGACGCGTACGCTGTCCGCTCGACCAGCGCGACGACCGCAATGTCCTTCACCGTCACGCGCCGCGCGGCGGGACCGGCGCTCTCGCTGACGTACGCGACGCACGACGGCAGCGCGCTCGCCGGCACCGACTACACGGCGGCGACGGGCAGCGTCGCGTTCGTGGCCGGCGAGACGAGCACGACCGTCGCGGTGCCGGTGCTCGCGCGCGCCTCCGGCGGCGACGATCGCACCTTCACGCTCACCCTCGGCGACCCGGTCGGCGACATCGCCGACTTCGAGCGGGCGCGGGCGACGGGCACGATCGCGAACCGAGGCGCGTCGAGCGGCCTCGACGCCGACTGGGCGTGCGACGGCGGCCTCTACGACATCGTCGTCAGAGACGGCGAGCGGATCGTCCGCTGCCTCGGCGCAGTCAGAGCGCCGTACGCGCAGTTCGGCGACCGATCCGTGACGGTCGACCCGCTCGCGGGGACCGCGACGTTCCTGCTCGAACGCGAAAACGGCGGCGCGCCGGCCTGGATCAGGTACGAGACGGTCGACGGGACGGCGAGAGCCGGCGTCGACTACGTCGCGACGAGCGGGACGATCAAGCTCTCGGCGATGCGCCTGCGGGCGTATGTCACAGTCCCCGTCGACCCGGCCGCGCTCGCCGACGGCGACCGCACGTTCTCGCTGCGGATCGCGAACGACGGGACGCCGAACCCGCCGAACGATCCCGCGCTCGTTGCGACGATCCGCCACGCGACGCCGCTCGCCCCCGCGATCGCGCGCGTCGGCCGTCCGCTCGACGGGAGCGCCGCCGCCGACGCGAGCGCGCGCCGCTGGGAGCGCTGTAACGCGGACGGCGGGTGCACGACGATCGCGGGGGAGAGCGGCGCGAGCTACGAGCCGACCGCCGCCGACGTCGGGCTGTGGCTGCGCGTGCGGGCAACCGTCGCGGGTGCCGTCGGCGGGCCCGACCTGCTGCTGGCGACGCCGCCGACCGCGCCCGTGCGCGCGCTGCCGGCTGCGCCGGCGCTCGCCGGCGGTCCCGCCGAAGGCATGGAGTCCGACGCGACGCGTGTCACCTTCGCGCTCGCCGGCAAGGAGGACGACGCCGCGTACGAGTGCGCGCTCGACAGCGCGGAGTTCGAGCCGTGCGGCGCGGCGGCGGACGGCTACGCGAGCGACGCCGGGACGACCACCGTCACGCTCGACGGCCTCGCGCCCGGCGCGCACAGCTTCGCCGTCCGCCAGCGGACCGTCGACGGGCTCGTGTCGCCGGCATCTGCGCGTGCGTGGACGGTCCGCGTTCGCGCGTCCGCGCCGCCGAGAGCCGGCCCCAGAGCGGAGCCGCCGAGAACCGACCCGCCCACACCGGCCCCGCCGCGCGATGACCCGCCGCCAGCCGCCCGCGTGAGCGGCAGACGGCAGCAGAACCGCGACGTGCGCGCCGTCGTCGCCGGCCGCACGAACGTCGTGCTGCGCTGCGCGGCGCCGTGCGTGCTGCGCACGCCACTCACGGTCAGCGCCGCCGCCGCGAGACGGCTCGGCCTGCGAACCACCCGCGTCGGCACGGCCAGCGGCAGCAGCCGCGCCGCCGGGCTCGTGCGCCTGCGTGTCCGGCTCGACGCCGCCGCCCGCGGACGCCTGCTGCGGATCGGCCGCCCGGTCACGCTGGTGGCGCGGCTGGAGGACGCGGCCGTCGTCGTCCGCTTCCGGCTCCTCCCGCGGTAGGCGTAGGCGCTCAGCCCGCCCCGCGAGCGTCAGGTCGCCTCGGCGGCGTCGCTCGCGGACGGGTGAGAGGAGTCGCGGAACTCCTCGAAGGTGCCCGTCAGCACGAACGCGAGCTGCTCGCCGACGTCGATCGCCTGGTCGCCGATCCGCTCGATCGCGCGGGCGGCGAGGATCATGTGCATCGCCCACTCGCGCGCGTCCGGGTCGTCGCCGCTCTGCCACGCGAAGTGGAAGACGCGCCGGTTCAGCTCGTTGACGTCGCGGTCCTCAAGCAGCAGGTCGCGCGCCATCGCGAGGTCGCGCGTCGCGAACGCCCGCTTGGACTGCTCGACCTCGGCCGCGACGAGCCGCCCCATCACGCCCAGCTCCTCGAGCAGGATCGCGTGGACCGGCGGGTGGAAGCCGTCGAGCGGGACGAGCTTGGCGACGTTGACGCACTGGTCGCCCATCCGCTCCATGATCCGCGCGACGTGGAAGAGCGCGGCCGTCAGCCGCAGGTCGGCCGCGACCGGAGCCTGCAGCGCGAGCAGCGCGAGCAGCCGCTCATGCAGCTCGAGGTAGCGCTCGTCGATCTCGTCGTCGCCCCGCACGACGGCGGTCGCGAGCGCCATGTCCTGGTGCTCGACGGCTTCGGTGGCGCGCTGCAGCTGCACGATCGCCATGTCGAGCCCATCGAGCGTCATCGCCTCCAGCGTCGACAGCTCGGAGCGGAACTTCGTGCGCAGGTCACTCTCGCTCATGACCAGCCCTCCCCGTCGGAAGAACGAGCCCCCTGGGCGAGCTCTTCCGGCCGAACGCAAGGCCGCAGGCCGCAGCTTTCGGCGTCATCCAACCTTTCCGGTCACGTACGCCTCCGTACGCGGATCGGCCGGCGTCTGGAAGATCTTCTCCGTCGTGTCGTACTCGACCACGCGGCCGTGGCGCTTGCCGCCCGCCTCGTCGTCCAGCTCGACGGTGAAGAACGCGGTGCGGTCGGAGATGCGCGCCGCCTGCTGCATGTTGTGCGTGACGATGACGATCGAGTAGTTCTCCTTCAGCTCCAGCATCAGGTCCTCGATCTTGTGCGTCGAGATCGGGTCCAGCGCCGAGCACGGCTCGTCCATCAGGATCACGTCGGGCTCGATCGCGAGGCAGCGCGCGATGCAGAGGCGCTGTTGCTGGCCGCCGGACATGCCGAAGGCGTTCTCCTTCAGGCGGTCCTTGACCTCGTCCCACAGCGCGCCGCGTCTGAGCGCTCTCTCGACGATCTCGTCCATGCTCCCCTTCATCCCCAGCACGCGGGGACCGAACGCGATGTTGTCGTAGATCGACTTCGGGAACGGGTTGGGCTTCTGGAAGACCATCCCGATCATCTTGCGCACCTGCACCGGGTCGACCTTCGGCGCGTACAGGTCCTGACCGTGGTAGAGGATCGTGCCGCCGACGGACGCTGAGGGGATCAGGTCGTTCATGCGGTTCAGGCAGCGCAGCAGCGTGCTCTTGCCGCAGCCGGACGGGCCGATCAGCGCCGTCACGTCGTTCTTGAAGATGTCGAAGCTGATGCCCTTCACGGCCGTCGCTCCGCCGTAGGCGACGGACGCGTCCTTGATCTCGAACACCTTCTCCACGGCGGTCGCGTCTTGCCCGCTCGTGCTGCGGTCGTGCTCGGGCACGGCGATGCGCTGGCTCAAGCCGTGGGTCTCTCCGGCTGCCGCCTCACGCACCGCGTCGGTCTGGTCGCTGTCGCTCACGTCGTGCCCTCCTACCACTGTCGTTCGTATCGGTTGCGCAGCCACACTGCGAATGCGTTCATCGCCAAGAGGACGACGAGCATCACGATCACGCCTGCGGACGCCAGGACGCGGAACTCGTCCTGCGGGCGGGTCGCGTAGTTGAAGATCAACACCGGGAGGGCCGTGTAGCCGTCGTTGCTGAAGAAGCTCGGGTTGAACGTCACGAAGGTCGCGGCGCCGACGAGCAGCAATGGTGCAGTCTCGCCGATCGCGCGCGAGATCGCGAGGATGACTCCGGTGATGATTCCCGGTATCGACGCGGGGAGGACCTGCCGGCGGATCGTCTGCCACTGCGTCGCGCCGAGCGCGAGCGACCCCTCGCGGATCGACGGCGGGACCGCGCGGATCGCCTCGCGCGATGCGAGGATCACGGTCGGCAGCACGAGCAGCGCGAGCGTCAACGAGCCGGCGGCGAGGATGAAGCCGAGGTTGAGCGGGCCGCGCACGATGAACGCGAGCCCGAGGATGCCGTAGATGATCGACGGCACGCCCGCGAGGTTCTGGATGTTCAGCTCGATCAGTCTGTTCCACCAGCGCGTCTTGTCGGCGTACTCCTCGAGGTACACCGCGGCGCCGATCCCGATCGGCACGACGAGGAAGACGACGCCCGCGATCAGGTAGAGCGTGCCGACGATCGCCGGGCGGAAGCCCGCTCTCGACGGTATCGCCGACGGCGGGTCGGTTATCAGCTGGGTGCTGAGCGCCGGCGAGCCCTTCACGAACGCCTGCACGATGATCGCGGCGAGCCCGGCGAGCGCGAACGCGATCGCGAGCAGCAGGAGGGCGTAGAAGATGTTGCCCTTGACCTTGTCGCCGCCCTTCTGCTGCGTCAGCGCCGTTGAGCGGGCGCCGGCGACAGCGAGACGGGTGCGGGCCGATCCGCCCGGGTTGAGTGGGTTGACCGACATCTACTCGTAGACCTCCCGGTACTTGCGCACCAGCCGGATCGCGATCATGTTCATCAGCAGCGTCATCACGAACAGCAGCGAGCCGACCGCGAAGATCGTGTCGTACTTGACGGTGCCGGGGGAGATGTCGCCCGTGGCGGTGGTGCCGATGAACGCCGTCATCGTCTGCACCGAGCTGCCCGGGTTGAACGTGAGGTTCGGGGAGGCGCCCGCGACCAGCAGCACGACCATCGTCTCGCCGATCGCGCGGGAGGCGGCGAGCACGATCGAGGCGACGACGCCGGAGATCGCGGCCGGGAAGACGACGCGCGTGGCGACCTTCATCTTCGTCGCGCCGAGGCCGTAGGCGGCCTCGCGCAGGCCGCCCGGAACCGAGCGCATCGCGTCGTCGGAGATCGAGGCGATGATCGGGACGATCATCAGGCCGATCGCGATGCCGGCGACGCCCGCGGAGAACGGCGGGATTCTGACCATGAACGGCAGCACGTCGTCGATCGTGGGGCTGAGCCACAGCAGCGCGAAGACGCCGATCGCGACGGTCGGGATGCCGGCGAGGATCTCGATCACCGGCTTGACGACCTTGCGCACCCGCGGCGAGGCGTACTCGCTCAGGAAGATCGCCGACAGCAGGCCGACCGGGACCGCCACGAGCATCGCCCAGAGGCTCGTGCTGAGCGTGCCGATCACGAGCGGCAGCACGCCGAAGCTCGACGGCGTGAACGTCGGCGCCCACTTCGTGCCGAAGAGGAAGTCGCCGAGCGCGACCTCCCCGAAGAAGGCGATGGTGGGGGCGACGAGCGAGATCACGATCGCCGTCGTCGTCACCACGGAGATCGCGGCGCACAGGGCGAGCAAGGCCTTGATGACCTTCTCTCCGTACCGCCCGGACGGCGCCGTAAGCGACCGGGGCGGTCCTCCCGCCCCGGTCGCCGGGATGGCGCCGATGGAATTCGTTGGCTCCATCGTTGCCTGACTCTCGTCTTCTGTCGAGCGGCTTACCCGAAGGTCAGCCGGCCGACCCAACCAGTCTGTCGAGCTTCGTTCTGTTGTCCGCCAGCTGGGCGTCGGTCAGGCCGATGAAGCCGACCTGCTCGGCGATCGAGTTGACGTTCGCGAGGTAGTACTCCATGAAGGCGTCGAACGCGGGGTTTCTGAGCGCTCTGGCGGACGGGTAGATGAACAGCGGCCGCGCAAGCGGTCTGTAGGTGCCGTCCTGCACCGTCTCGGCGGACGGAGCGACGCAGCCGGAGCCGCCGTCGATCTCGAGCGCTCTGAGCTTGTCCGAGTTCTCCTGGAAGAAGGAGAAGCCGAAGTAGCCGATGCCGCCCGGCGCGCCGGCGACGCCCGTGACCGTCTGGTTGTCGTCCTCGCCGACGTTGTTGTAGTCGGTGCGCTGCGCGCCCTCCTCACCGTCGACGGTCTCGGTGAAGTACGCGAACGTCCCGGAGTCCGTGCCGGGACCGAAGGCAGCCAGCTCGGCGTCGAATCTCGGGTCGGTGCCGGTGACCTCGTTCCAGTTCTTGACCTTGGAGTTCGCGCCCCAGATCTGTCTCAGCTGGTCGGTCGTGAGGCAGCTGATCGGGTTCTCCGGGTTGGCCACGACGGTGAGCGCGTCGTTGGCGACCTGGAGCTCCTCCCACTCGACGCCGCCTCTTCTGCAGGCGGCCTCGGTCTCCTCGTCGATCGCGTCGGAGGCGTCGTTGGCGTCGGTCTCGCCCTGGCAGAACTTCTCGAAGCCGCCGCCGGTGCCGGACGTGCCGACGGTGATTCTGACGTCGGGGTTCTCGCCCATGAACTGCTCGGCGATCGCCTCGGTCAGCGGCGCGACCGTGCTCGAGCCGTCGATGCGGATCGAGCCCGAGACCTTCGCGTCGCCGCCGCTGCCGCTCGTCGAGGCGGTCGACGAGTTGTCGTCATCGCCGCAGGCGGCAAGGCCCATGGCGAGCACTGCGGCGCCGCTGAGGGCGGCAAGGCGCAGTCGGTTCACAGCACACTCCTTTTGTCTTCGCTGATCTCCGCCGGTGCGACGTCCTCGTCGGACACCTCGGCGGGTTGGGGGGAGAAGCGGTAGCCCAGGCGGTAGTGGGTGTGGATGAACGTCCACCCCGGGAGCGCCCGGTCCAGCTTCGATCGCAGCTTGCGGACGTACACGTCGACCGCACGGTCGCTGGGGACCATCGGCTGGCCCCAGCAGAGCTCGTACAGCAGCTCACGCGAGAGCACCTCGTCCGGGCGCCGCATCAGCTCGACCAACAGCTCGAACTCGCGCGGCGTCAGCGGGATCACCTGCCCGTCTGCCCGGGCGGTGTACGCGGCGGGGGCCACCTCCAGTGCACCCGCGCGCAGCTTCTCCTTCGCGTTGCGTGACGTCACGCTCGGCAGGATCGCCCGGATCCGTGGCCGAGGAGTTATCGAGTTGTGAACCGTCCGTGAAAGCGCTGTGTCCGCCGCGTGGGGCGGCGCGCTGACGCTCAGGGCCTGCATCGCTCAAGCCGCGCGGGCGCGCTGCCGACTGAGTTCGAGATGGATCGATCTCGTTGGCTGGGGTGGCGGCACACCATCCCGACCGAGGTGGCAGTGCTCGCGTTGCTGCTGCACGTCTCCGCGCTGCTCTGCCTGCTCGGGGTGCTGTTCCCGTTCTCGCCGCAGTCGCCGGTCGAGTTGGGCCGCGTGCTGTTCCCGTGGGGGTTCGTCTACGGCGGGGCGCTGCTGGTCGCGGGTGCGCGGACGCCGTCGTGGGCGCTGCACGGCGGCGTCGTGCTGGTGACGGTCGCGGCGAGCCTGCTGATGAGCCAGGCCGCGACGAGCGGCGGCGTGATGGTCAACGCGTGGTGCTTCGCCTGGCTGGCCGTCTACGTCGCGCTGTTCTTCGCCCGCCGCGCGATCTACCTGCACGTCGCCCTGATGACGGTCTGCATGGCGATCGCGATCGCGATCGCCGGCCTGCCGGGGACGCTGATCGCGTTCGCGATCATGACGATCACGATGTGGACGGCGGCGATCGCGCTCGGCTCGCTGAGCGAGCGGCTGCGCTCGCAGGCCGACGGCGACCACCTCACGGGGCTGCTCAACCGCAACGGCTTCACGAAGGCGGCGACGCGCGAGCTTGCGCTGGCGAGCCGCACGGGCAACCCGCTCACGCTCGCGCTGATCGACCTCGACGGCTTCAAGCGCGTCAACGACGAGCACGGTCACGCGGCCGGCGACCGGCTGCTCGCCGATCTCGCGCGCGCGTGGGAGGCGGCGCTGCGGCCCGGCGACCTGCTCGCGCGCTTCGGCGGCGACGAGTTCGTCGTGCTGTTCCCGGCGACCCGGGAAGACGATGCGCGCAGCGCGCTGAGGCGGATGCACGAGGCGCATCCGGCCAGCTGGTCCGCCGGCGTTGCGCAGTGGGAGCACCAGCAGACGCTGGAGGCGTGCCTCACGCGCGCGGACGCGCGCCTGTACGCGGCCAAGGCGACGCGGTCCGCCGTCCCGTTGACGTCCGGGCGCTGACCTCCCCGGCGCGCAGCGGGCGCGCTGACTCGCGCAGCGCGCAGGGCGTGCTAAGTTAGGCCCACCTTCTTAGGGCGACCTAACCGAATGCTGAACGACACCGCGACAGAGCACACCGAAGAATTCCCCCACGTCGGCTTCCGCGCGAGGCGCTGGCTGCGCTTCGAGCGCGACCTGCACGCCTGGCTCGCGACCCCCGAAGGTCGCTTCACGGCGTGGTGTGCCCAGCAGCAGGTCGCCGTTCCGGCGACCGCGCCGCTCGACAGCGTCGACTCGCCCCGATAGCGTCCGCTCCAAGTGCGGCCGGCGGGCGGCCGCCCGGCCTCAAGGAGCTTTCATGCCTGCAGTACGGCACGCATCGGCAGGGATCCTCGCGGACAGACACGCGGACAAGCGGGAGGAGATCGTCCAGCTCCTGACGCGCGCGTACTGGATGGAGATGGAGACCGTGATGAGCTACCTCGCCAACGCGGCGAACCTCGACGGCATCCGCGCGGAGGAGGTCGCCGAGGCGCTCAACGCCGACGTGACCGAGGAGCTCGGGCACGCGCGCAGATTCGCCGAGCGGATCAAGGAGCTGTACGGCACGCCGCCCGGGTCGATGGAGTTCACCGCGGAGCAGTCGTTCCTGCAGCCGCCCGACGACGCGACCGACGTCGTGACCGTGATCAAGGGCGTGATCGAGGCCGAGGCCGGCGCGATCGAGCACTACACGCGGATCATCGAGGCGTGCGACGGCGTCGACTGGGCGACGCAGGACATGGTGATCGACGTCCTGCGCGACGAAGAGGGCCACATGCGGCAGTTCGAGCGCTACCTGCGCGAGTTCGAGTAGCGCTCGCGCGTCGCGTCGCTCACTCGTCGCCGTTGAGCGCGCGAGCGCGCAGCGCGACGCTCAGCTCGAAGCGGGCCTCGGGGTCGTCGAGCGCGTCCCCGAGCAGCTCCCGCAGCTGGTTGAGGCGGTAGCGGACGGTCTGGACGTGCACGCCCAGCTCGTCGGCGATCGCCTGCGGGCGCACCGGATGGGCGAGCCAGCCGGCGAGCGTCTCCAGCAGCCGCTCGCGCTGACGCTCCGGGAGCGTGTCGAACGGCGTCAGGCGCCGCTGAGCGACGGCGCGCGCCAGCTCTGGCGCGGCACTCAGCAGCAGGTCGATCTCGTGGTCGTCGCAGCGCAGCAGCGCGAACGGCGCGGCATCCGGATCGGGCGCCGCGGCGGCGTCGGGTGCGGTGGAGGGGGAGAGGGCGACCGGGCGCAGCACGTCCGCCCGGTCGAGCAGCGCCTCGGCACGAGCGAGGCTGCGCGCCGCGTGCTCGGGCTCGACCGCGGGGCCGACCGCGAGCGGCGGCTCCAGCTGCTGCGCCTGCGCGGCGCGGGTCAGCCAGCGCTCGCCCTCGTCGTCGTCGGCGACGACGAGCGCGCGCCGGCCGCCGTCGACGGTCGCGGCCAGCACCCGTGCCGGACCGGCGAGCGCGGCGCCGGGCGGCGGCTCGATCGGCAGGGCCGCGACGGCGACGCGGACGCGGGCCGGCAGCGACCAGTCGGCGGCCGCGGCGGCGGCCGCGAGCGCCTCGGGCGCGCTCGGGCGGTCGCTCAGCAGGAGCGACGCGAGCCGTTCGCGGCGGGCCAGCTCGCGTCGCAGGGTCTCGGCCTCCTGCGCGGTGAAGCCGGCGAGCGCGGCGACCGAGAGCGCGTCGACGGTCGCCAGCACCTCCGCCCCGAGCGCGAAGATCGCCTCCGGCGCGAGGTCGCGGCTGATCGGCAGCGCCTGCGCGCCCTCCCACATCGCCAGACCGCCGAGCCGGTAGAAGGCGAGCAGCTCCGAGAGCGAGCGGCCGGCCGCCTGCTGCGCACGGCCGTGGGCCTCGAACAGCGCCGTGTCGTAGCCGGCGCCGCCCGTGCCGCCGCAGTCCGTGCCGGCGCCGCCCGTGCCGGCGCCGCCCGTGCCGCCGCAGTCCGCGCCGCTGTCGCCGGTTCCGCGGCCGCTCTCGTCGCGGTCGCCCGCGTCACTGCCCGTCCACGCGCTGGCGTCGAGCCGCGCGAGGAAGTACTCGACCGCCGCGTGCGCGCCGAGGCGGAGGTTGCGCAGCGTCGCTCCGTCCGGCGTGGCGCCGGCGGGCGCGTCGGCCTGCACGCGGACGATCACGGCATCGGCGAGCGCGTCAGAGCTGGCGCGCAGATGACGGGTGACCTCCGCACGCGCGGCGCGCGGATCACCGTTTCCAGCGACCATCGGACCAGCCTAGAGGGAACCTATGAAAGCGCGCGTCGGTTCGTGCCAGATTCGCGTAGATAAGCGTAGGGATCGTCCATAACGTGCCGTTCCATGACCGCGACCGCACCGCACCGACCGTTCACCGAGCAGCACATCGGGCACACCGAGCTGCGCGACACCCATCGGATCGACCTGCGCCGCACCGAGCGCGACGCGTTCGCCGACGCTCGTCCGGTCGACTGGAGCACGCTCACGTGGAAGGACGCCGGCCGGCCGTACCGCGTCGAGAACTGGTCGAGCCAGAAGCTCGAATGGGAGGCCCGGCACGGCGAGCAGCTGCCGGTGCCCGAGGCGTGGTCGATGTTCAACAGATCGTTCCAGTCGCTGTTCGACACGAACCCGATGCAGGCGCGCCTGAACGCGCTCAAGAAGGCCGGCGTCGCCGTCACCAAGCGCGAGCTGCGGGCGGCGTGGGAGGCGATGGGCGAGGTCGTCCAGTGGACTGTCTGGAACCGGGCACAGCGGGTCGAGGACACGATCTGGGACCCGCGCGCGAAGCGCTCGCTGTTCGCCGGCCTCGACGTCGAGAAGCCGCGGATCCTCTTCCTCGGCGCTGCCGACGGCTACGAGGCGATGCTGCTGTCGGCGATGTACCCCGGCGGCGAGGTCGTGCTCGTCGACTACGACGCGTGGTGCGAGGAGGGCCGTTTCGGCGCCTTCCCGGCGGCGTACCCGTTCCTCGGCAGCGATCCGCGCACGGGCGCCGAGCGCGTCTGGTACCGCGAGGAGATGAACATCGACTTCGTCGTCTCCGACATCCGCGACCTGCCGTACGGGCGCGAGTTCGACGTCGTCGTCTCGATCGGGCTCGTCGAGCATTTTCCCGACGCGTACAAGCCGACGGCGTTCGAGTTCCACCGCCGCTTCGTCAAGCCCGACGGCTACTGCGTCATGACGACGCCGCGCCTGCACCCGCGCACGCGGATGTTCTACCTGCTGTTCGGCGACCTGATGAACTTCAGCTACCGCGAGCTGATGGACGTCAGGCAGCTCGGCCTGTACGCCTGGGAGAACGGCTTCGAGGTGCTGCGGCACGGCCAGATCAAGACGCACAACGGCGTCATCTGCCGCGCCCGCTAGCTACCGCGTCAGCTCGTGCAGCTTGTCGAGCGACTGCCGCAGGAGGCGTGAGATCTGCATCTGCGAGACGCCGATCTCGGTCGCGATCTCGCTCTGCGTCAGGTCGTCGACGAAGCGCATCCGGATGATCCGCTGCTCGCGCTCGGGCAGGTGCCGGAGCGCCGGCCCGAGCAGAGCGCGCGCCTCGGCGGCTCTGTAGCCCTCCTCGACGTCGCCGAGCGTGTCGGCGATCGTCGCGTCGCCCTCGTCGTCGTGCCCGGCGGGGGTCGCGAGCGAGAGCGCGGTCCGGTTCGCCAGCGCGCCGAGCGCCTCGACGACCGCCTCCAGCTCCGCGCCGGTGCGCTCCGCGATCTGCCGCGGCGTCGCGACGGCGCCGGTCTCGGTCTCGATCGCCTCGGCCGCCGAGCGCACCTTCAGCGCCAGCTCCTGCGTGCCGCGGGCGACGTGGACGCCCCAGCCGGTGTCGCGGAAGTGGCGCAGCAGCTCGCCGACGATCGTCGGCTGCGCGAACGTCGAGAAGCTGTGACCGCGGTCGGGGTCGAAGCGGTCGACCGCCTTGATCAGGCCGACGGACGCGACCTGGACGAGGTCGTCGAGGCTCTCGCTGCCGCGTCGATAGCGCCGCGCCAGCGCGCGGGCGAGGGGGAGGTGCTCGGCGATCAGCGCCTCACGCGCCCGACCGTCTCCGTTACGCGCTCTCGTCGCCAGCATGCGTGTGCGAAGCGGCGAGCTGACAGAGCGCGAACGCGACGCGGCGGCGGGCAGGTGTGCGAGGTTCGTTGCGGTTCCCATGTGTCACACGGTTACCCATGGCGCGTCGGGGTTATGCGCGATCGGGGACCTCTTCCGTGTCGTCCCGGCGCTCTGGTCGCAGGTCGAACGTGAGGTGCAGGCGAGTCGCCGCGCCGTCGTGGTCGAGCTGCAAACCCGTCGCGACCGCCGCCATCAGCGCCATCCCCATCCCGAGCCCCGGGCTGTCGTCACGCGCGCGCAGCCCGCTGCCCTCGTCGGACACCAGCACCTCCAGCAGCGCCCCGTGCGGCGCGGCGTCGACGGTCAGCGTCCCGGGCTCCTCCAGCTCGCGGTAGGCGTGCAGGACGACGTTCGTGCACGCCTCGCTGACGGCGAGCGCGACGTCGGCGACGACCCGCTCGGACGCTCCCAGCTCGCGCGCCAGCGCCGACAGCGCGTGACGCGCCTCCGGGACGCTCGCCGCGACGGCGGGCAGCGTCAGCCGCACGGCTCGTCGGCGAACGGGAGCGACGCTTCGAGCCCTGTGATCGCGAAGACCCGCTGCACCGGCTCGATCCCCCGCACCAGCCGCAGTCTCACCCCGCTCGACGCCGCACGGTCGCGTGCCTCGAGGATCGTGCGGAGCCCGCTCGAGTCGAGGAAGGTGAGTTGCCCGAGGTCGATCTCCAGCAGCTGCGTGTCGCCGTCGAAGGCGCGCGCGAGCGCGTCCTCGACGGTCTCGACCGCCGCGAGGTCGAACTCGCCGCGCAGCCGCATGCGGTAGGTCCCGCCGAGCTTGGCGGCGTGCAGCCCGAACGGGCCGTCGTGCGCGTTCCCGATGTCGTGCTCGATCGTCATCGCGCTCTCTGGTCGCATCGTACACTCGCCGCGGCACCCCGCGGCACCGCATCGCGTAGATTCCGCTGCAGAGAGATGACCGCCACGAGCGACACGGCACCGCCGGTCCTCTGGAGGCCCGACCCACAACGGGTCGAGCGCTCCACGATCGTGCGCTTCACGCGCTGGCTCGCCGCCGAGCGCGGCGTCTCCGCGGACGGCTACGACGCGCTGTGGCGCTGGTCGGTCGACGACCTCGAGGGCTTCTGGGCGGCGATCTGGGAGTTCTTCGAGGTGCGGGCGCACACGCCGTACGAGCGGGTGCTCGGCCGGCGCGAGATGCCGGGCGCCGAGTGGTTCGCGGGCGCGACGCTCAACTACGCCGAGCACATCTTCGGCGGGCGCGAAGACGACGCCGTCGCGATCCGCCACGCCGGCGAGCTGCGGGCCCTCGCCGAGATGACGTGGGGCGAGCTGCGCGAGCTGACGGCGCGGATCGCGGCCGGTCTGCGGGCCGAGGGCGTCGGCCCCGGCGACCGCGTCGTCGCGTACGTGCCGAACGTGCCCGAGGCGATCGCGGCGTTCCTCGCGTGCGCGTCGATCGGTGCGATCTGGTCGAGTGCGTCGCCGGACTTCGGCGCCAGAGGGGTCGCCGATCGCTTCGCGCAGATCGAGCCGAAGGTCCTGCTCGCGATCGACGGCTACCGCTACGGCGGCAAGGACTTCGACCGCCGCGAGGTCGTCGCCGAGCTGCAGGCCCAGCTGCCGACCCTGCAGCGCACGATCGTCCTCAGATACCTCGATGCGGACGCGGACCTCGGCGGGCTGGGCGACACGGTCGCGTTCGACGCGTTCGCGGCGGCGGCGGGGGAGCAGGTGCCGCCGCTGACGTTCGCGCCCGTGCCGTTCGACCAGCCGCTGTGGGTCCTCTACTCGTCGGGCACGACCGGTCTGCCGAAGGCGATCGTCCAGGGGCACGGCGGGATCCTGCTGGAGCACCTTAAGAAGCTCCACCTGCACCTCGACGCGCAGGAGGGCGACCGCGTCTTCTGGTTCACGACGACCGGCTGGATGATGTGGAACTTCCTCGTCGGCGTGCTGCTGACGCCGGCCTCGATCGTGCTCTACGACGGCAATCCCGGCCACCCGTCGATGGACACGCTGTGGCAGCTCGCGGAGGACGCGCAGATCACGACGTTCGGCACCAGCGCGAGCTACATCGCCGCGTGCATGAAGGCGGGCATAGCGCCCGGCGCCGGCCACGATCTCAGCGCCCTCCACAGCGTCGGCTCGACCGGCTCGCCGCTCGCGCCGGAGGGCTTCGAGTGGGTCTACCGCCATCTCGGCGCGGACACGTGGCTGTTCTCGACGAGCGGCGGAACGGACGTCTGCACCGCCTTCGTCGGCGGAGTGCCGACGCTGCCGGTCTACCGCGGCGAGCTGCAGTGCCGCGCGCTCGGCGCGAAGGTCGAGGCGTTCGACGCGCACGGCAGATCGGTCGTCGGCGAGGTCGGGGAGCTGGTGCTGACCGAGCCGATGCCGTCGATGCCGCTGTTCCTGTGGGGCGACGGGGACGGGTCGCGCTACCGCGAGTCGTACTTCGACATGTACCCGGGGATCTGGCGCCACGGCGACTGGATCGAGATCACGCCGCGCGGGACGGCGATCATCAGCGGCCGCAGCGACTCGACGATCAACCGCGGCGGGATCCGCATGGGGACCGCCGAGATCTACCGCGCGGTGCTGGCGCTGGAGGACGTGGTCGACGCGCTCGTCGTCGACCTGCCCAAGCCCGGCACCGACGGCTGGATCGCCCTGTTCGTCGTCCTGCGCGCGGGCGTCGAGCTCGACGACGCGCTCGTCGCCGCGATCCGCCGTCAGATCCGCTCCGACTGCTCGCCGCGCCACGTGCCCGACGAGATCGAGCGGATCGCCGAAGTGCCGCGCACGCTCTCGGGCAAAGCGCTGGAGGTCCCGGTGAAGCGGATCCTGACCGGCACCCCGCCGGACAGAGCGGCCAGCCGCGACGCGCTCGCGAACCCGCACGCGCTCGACTGGTTCGCTGAGCGCGCCGCGCGCAGATGATTCACCGCAGACTCGTCACTTGTTGGTAAGACTTCCGGTGTGAGCCAATGGTTGCCGGGCGCCAAGGCGTCCTCCACTCAGACCGCAGAACGCCGCCGGCTGCCCGCCTCAGAGCGGCGCGAGCTGATCCTGGCGGCAGCCGTCAGGCTGTTCGCCGAACGCGGCTACCACGGCACGTCGATGGACGGGATCGCCGCCGCGTCGGGGATCTCGAAGGCCGTCGTCTACGACCACTTCGACTCCAAGCGCGAGCTGTACACGGTCCTGCTCGACACGATCCGGGCTGACATCGACGCGATCATCGAGGCGGCGATCGAGCCGGTGCCGAACGAGGAGGACCAGCGCATCCATCCCGCGATCGAGGCGTTCTTCCGCTTCGTCGAGGACTATCCGGACGCGTGCCGGCTGCTGTTCCTCGAAGTCCAGGGGACGACCGAGGTGGCCGAGATCGTCGGCCAGCTGGAGGAGCGCGTCGCCGAAGGGCTCAGCGCCTCGCTCGGGAGCGACCCGACGATCTTCGGCGGACATCCCGAGCGCGAGCGCCAGCTGCAGATCCTCGCGGAGCTGCTGAAGTCGGCGATCCACGGGCTCGCGAGCTGGTGGTACGTCCACCCGGACGTGCCGCGCGAGGACCTCGTCGAGCGCACCGTCGCGCTCGTCGGTCCGGCGATCGAGGCGGCGCGGCGCTAGCGAGACGCCGGCTACCAGGCCTGCGCGGTGCCGCAGTGCGGGCAGCCGACGCTGGTCGTCACGGGGGCCTCGAAGATGAAGCCGCAGTGACAGTGGTAGAGCGCGCGATCCTCGGGACCGCCCGCGTCGCGCTCGCGACGCCGGGGCGGGTCCGCGGGGAGGGCGCGCGGCGCCCCGAGCGCCACGGTCCGCGTCGTGTCGCGCCCGGTCCGTGGGCGCTTCGTCATGCGGGGGTGTCGGAGTTGCACAGTCATCGGTGTTAACAGCGCGACCGCCGATTGGTTTCGCCGCTTGTGCGAGAAACCCTCACGTCATGGCGCGGACGCGGCCGGATCGCCGAGGGGGAGCCGCGACGCACGCTCCTGCGATACTGGCGGGTCGATGGACCCGAGTCGCAAACGCCGAATCCGCCTCGTCGTCGCGGCGACCGCCGCGATGCTGCTCGCCAGCGCGCTGATCTACACCAGCTTCAGCGCCGGCAGCGACGAGAAGACCGCCGGGCAGCTGCTCGAGAGCGCGAGAGCGGGCGAGACCTACACGCTCGCCGGCACGGTCGCGCCGAACTCGGTCAGACGCGAGGACGGCGTGCTGTGGTTCCGCATCCTCGACCCGCACAGAGAGGTCTCCGCGAGAGTGCGGTACACGGGACTCGTGCCCGATCCGTTCCGCGAGGGCCGCGGCGTGATGATCAAGGTGCAGCTCGACAGAAACGGCCTCAAGAGCAGCCACGACACGCTCTTCATCGCCGAGAAGGACTCGATGGTCACGAAGTGCCCGTCGAAGTTCCAGGTCGCGCCGGAGGACCTGCCGAGGGGCGCCCCGGAGGACCTCCTCAGAACCGCCCCGACGACCTGATGGCGATCGGTCCGGCGACGGAGCCCTGCTGATGGCGACGGTCGGTCGCGCACTTCTCTTCCTCGCCTTCGCGGTCGCGCTCTACGGGATCGCGGCCTCGCTCTACGGCGGGATCAAGCGCGAGCGCGCCTGGGTCGACTCCGGCCGGCGCGCGTTCATCGCGCTCGCGGGCGTCCTGACGATCGCCTTCGGGATCCTCGAGGCGGCGTTCCTGCGCTCGGACTTCTCGTACGCGCTCGTCGCGTCGCACTCGAGCACGACGACGCCGACGTTCTACAAGGCGACCGCGGTCTGGTCCTCGCAGGAGGGGTCGCTGCTGCTGTGGGTCTGGCTGCTGTCGATCTGGTCGAGCCTCGTGCTCCACATGACGCGCCGCAGCCTGCGCGAGATCGCGCCGTACGCGCAGGCGGTGCTGTTCGGCTTCGCGACGTTCTTCCTCTTCCTGACGGCGTTCAAGGAGAACCCGTTCGACACGCTCGCACTGGTGCCGCAGGAGGGCACGGGCCTCAACCCGCTGCTGCGCCACCCGGCGATGATGTTCCACCCCCCGATGCTCTACTCGGGGTACACGCTCTTCTCGATCCCGTTCGCGTTCGCGATCGGCGCGCTCGTCACCAACCGGGTCAACGCCGAGTGGATCCAGGGCACGCGGCGGTTCGCGCTCGGCGCCTGGCTCGCGCTCGGGATCGGCATCGTGCTCGGCGCGCGCTGGTCGTACACCGAGCTGGGCTGGGGTGGCTACTGGGCTTGGGACCCGGTCGAGAACGCGTCGCTGATGCCGTGGCTGACCGGGACCGCGTTCATCCACTCGGTGATGATCCAAGAGAAGCGCGGCATGCTGAAGGTCTGGAACGCCTCGCTGATCCTCGCGACCGGCACGCTCGCGATCATGGGCACGTTCCTCGTCCGCTCGGGGATCCTCGACTCGATCCACGCGTTCGGCGCCTCGACGCTCGGCGTCCCGTTCCTGATCCTCATCAGCATCATGGTGCTCGGCTCGATCGGGCTCGTGCTGTGGCGGCGCGAGGCGCTGCGCTCCGAGCACTCGATCGACTCGCTGCTGTCGCGCGAGGCCGCCTTCATCCTCCAGAACATCCTGCTCGTCGGCCTCTGCTTCGTGATCTTCTGGGGCACGTTCTTCCCGCTCATCTCCGAGGCGGTGACGGGCACGAAGGCGTCGGTCGGGCCGCCGTGGTTCGACCGCTACACGACGCCGATCGCGTTCGTGCTCGTCGCGCTGATCGGGATCGGGCCGCTGATCTCGTGGCGCCGCGCGACCGCGGCGAACCTCCGCCGCAACCTCGCGATCCCGCTCGGAGCGGGCGCTGTCACGCTCGTCGGGCTGCTGTTCGTCTCCGGTGCGACGAAGGAGCCGAAGGCGCTCGTCTTCGCCGCGCTCGTCGCGATCGTGCTCGCCGGCGTCGGTCAGGAGCTGTGGCGCGGGACGCGGGCGCGCCGGGCGATGTCGTCGGAGTCGCCGCCGGTCGCGCTCGTCTCGCTCGTGCGCCGCAACCGCCGCCGTTACGGCGGCTACACCGTCCACGCCGGCTTCGCGATCCTGCTGTTCGGCGTCGCGATCTCGTCGTCGTTCGAGCACTCCAAGGATGTCTCGCTGAGACCGGGCCAGGCGGCGACGATCGGCGGCTTCGACGTCAGATACGTGCGCGCGTACTCCGACCCGGGCGCTGAGAAGATCGTCTTCGGCTCGACGCTCGACGTCTCCAAGGACGGCAAGCACGTCGCGACGCTGAGAACGTCGCGCGGCTTCTACCCGTCGCAGGACCCGACGCTGGGGATCCTCGGGCGCTTCTTCCAGGGCGAGGCAGAGAGCGAGGTCGGCCTGCGGGCCGGCTTCGGGCGCGACATCTGGACGGTCGTCAACCCGGACCTGATCCCGCTGGAGCCGATCATCGACCAGGGCAACCGCAGATTCGCCGAGGCGATGAGAGCGGTCGTCGGCGACGGCACCAGAACGCCCGACACGGGTGCGGTCAACGAGCTGTTCGCGCTGCGCGACCAGGCGGTCGCAGCGCTCGCCGAGCGGTGGGTGAGGAGACCGTGGACGGCCGACTTCCGCATGATCGTCTCGCCGATGGCGACGTGGATCTGGATCGGCGCGATCATCACCTTCTGCGGCGGCGCGATCGCGCTCTGGCCGGCTCCCGCGACGGCTCGACGGCGCGTCACCGCCACGTACGCCGCGCGGCTCGCCAAGGACCTCGCGAGAGCGTAGGCGCGACGATGGAGTTCCTGATCGTCCTCGCCGTCTTCCTCGCTGTCGTCGTGTTCGTCGCCGGGCCGCTGCGGCGAGGGCGGGTGGCGGAGGTCGAGCGGCGCGAGAGCGCCGAGCTGGCCGACCTGGAGGCGGCGAAGGAGGCGAAGTACCGCGAGATCCGCGACGCGGAGATGGACTTCCGCACCGGCAAGCTGTCCGAGCCGGACTACCGCGCGCTCGACCGCGGCCTGCGCGCGGAGGCGATCCAGCTGCTGCGGCGGATCGACGCGGTCAAGCCGGCCGCGTCCGCGGCCGCGCACGACGCTCCTGCCGCCGCTCCGCCGCGCTCGGACGCGCCGGTCGGGTAGGATGGCCTGAGCATGTACACGCTTCTCGCCGTCCTCCAGGTCTTCATCGCCGTCGTGCTGGTGCTGCTGATCCTCATGCACTCCGGAAGAGACACGGGTCTCTCCGGCGCCTTCGGCGTCGGCACGGGCTCGGGCCCGTTCGGCGGCGGATCGCTGGTCGAGCGCAACCTGAATCGCTGGACCATAGGGTTCGCGATCGTCTTCGCGCTCAACACCGTGCTCATGCTCCGCTTGGGCTGAGCGCGCCCCGCCGCGCGCCGCCCTGGTTTCGTGCGCGCCGCTCGTCGAGCGCGCGCTTCGGCCGCGCGCTGCTTGCTGCCCGCCCGCGCTGCTCGCCGCGCCGCCGCGCTGCTTCCTCGTGCGTCCGCTCAGGCGAGCGTGATGCGGATCTGGTCGAGCGCCTCGTCGTCGAGCGCGGCGAACGCCGCCGCGACGTCCGGGTCGAACTGCGTGCCGGCGGCGTCGGCGATCACCGCGCGCGCCGAGGCGAACGACGCGGCGGCGCGGTAGGGCCGGTCGCTCGTGAGCGCGTCGAACGTGTCGGCGACGGCGAAGACGCGGGCTGCGAGCGGGATCTCGTCGCGCGCGAGCCGGTCCGGGTAGCCGGTGCCGTCCCAGCGCTCGTGGTGGGAGCGCACGACGTGGCGGGCCTCGCTGAGGAAGTCGATCCCGCTGACGATCTCGTCGCCGATCACGGGGTGCTGGCGCATCGCGTCGCGCTCGGGCACGGTCAGCATCCCGGGCTTGTGCAGGATCGAGTCGGAGATCGCGACCTTGCCGATGTCGTGCAGCAGGAAGCCGAACTCGATGTGCGGCTCGTCGACGCGCATCCCGCAGGCGCGGGCGAGCGCGAGCCCGTACGCCGCGACGCGCTCGGCATGCTTGCCGGTGTACGCGTCACGCGCCTCGACCGCGTCGGCGAGCGCGCGGACGGTCGCTTCGTAGGAGCGCCGCAGCTCCAGCGCGCGCAGGTGCTCGCGCTCGGACGCGCGCCGCAGCCGTTCGGCGTAGCGGCGCAGCTCCTGCGCGCGCTCCTCGGCCTCCTGCTCGCGCAGCGCCAGCTCGCCACGAAGGCGGTCGAGCTCCTCGCGCAGCTGCTCCAGCTCTTCAGTCATCATCCGTCAGCCTACCCCGCTGTCTCGTCTGTTGAGCCCGGGCCGGTCTCGATCGGCAGGTCGCGCGCGACCCAGTCGCTCCACGAGCCGGCGTACAGCTTCGCGTCCTCGCGCCCGGCGGCGGCGAGGCCCAGCAGCAGCGCGCACGCGGTCACGCCCGAGCCGCAGGAGGCGACGAGCGTGCGGTCGCGCTCGCCGAGCACCTCGGCCGGCGGCGGGAAGGCGGCGGCGAGCGGCACGCTGCGCGCGCCCGGGATGTGCCCGGCGACGGGGTCGACCGGCTCCTGCTCGCCGCGGAAGCGCTCCGGCGCCCGTGCGTCGAGCACGAGGAACCCGCGCTCGGCGGGAGGCAGCGCACGGTCGCGGACGAGCTGCTCGGCGGTGACGACGTCGTCGCGCAGGTGGGCCGGATCCGGGGCGAAGTCGCCGGGTGGCGGCGTCGGCTCCTCGCCGGCGTGCAGCGCGCCGCTCCAGGCGGCGATCCCGCCGTCGAGGACGGCGACGTCGTCGAAGCCGCAGTGGCGCAGCAGCCACCAGAGGCGGGCGGCGCCGCCGCTCATCGCGTCGTCGTAGGCGACGACGGTCGTGCCGCTGCCGATCCCGGCGCGCCGTGCGGCGGCGGCGAAGCGCTCGAGCGCGGGCAGCGGATGGCGGCCGCCGAGTGGGCCCGTGCCGGCGGGGCCGGGCGCTCCCGGCGGATCGGAGAGGTCCGCGTCGAGGTCGAGGAAGGCGGCGCCCGGGATGTGGCCGGCCGCGTACGCGCGCCGGCCGGCGGCCGGGTCGCCGAGCGCGAAGCGGCAGTCGACGACGCGCAGCCGCGGCTCCTCCAGCCGCGCGGCGAGCCAGTCCGTTGAGACGAGCGGGTCCATCGCAGGCGGTTGATTCCACGTGCGCCGCGGCGCTCCTGCGCGCAGGGCGTGCGGATGCAGATGCGTGCGCCGTTCTACGATGCCGGGCCGATGACCGACGACCGCTCCGGCACGCCGCTCGACGACGGATGGGACAGCCAGGCGACGCTCGTCGACGGGCGCTGGATCGACCGCACGCCGCGGCGCGCGGAGGTCACGCCGCGACTGCGCGCCGAGGTGCGCCTGCTGGGCTGGCTCGCGCCGCGGCTGCCGCTGGCGGTGCCGCGCCCGTTCGTCGTCGGCGAGCAGCCGCTCGTCGTGCGGCACGCGCTCGTTCCGGGCGAGCCGGCGCCGGAGCTGACAGCCGCACACGGGCGCGAGCTGGGAGCGTTCCTGCATGCGCTGCACGCCAGCGACGCGGCGGAGGCGGTGGAGCACGACGCCCCCGGGCCGGCCGCCGCGCTCGCCGAACGGCGGGCGGAGCTGGAGCGGATGCGCACCGTGGTGCTCCTGCTGCTGCCGGCCGCGCGGCGCGGCGACGGCGACGCGCTGCTCGACGCGATCGCGCAGCTGCCGGCCGCGGCGCTCGTCCACGGCGACCTCGGCCCGGAGCACGTGCTCGTCCAGGACGGGCGGCTGAGCGGCGTGATCGACTGGTCCGACGCGCACGTCGGCGATCCCGCGATCGACCTTGCATGGACGTTGCACGGTGCAACCTCGGCGTTCGCGTCCGCGCTCGCCGAGCGCTACGGCGTCGACGCCGAGCTGCGCGCCCGTGCGCTGCTGTGGCACCGGCTCGGGCCGTGGTACGAGGTCCTGCACGGCGTCGAGACGGCGGCGCCGGAGACGGTCGCATCAGGGGTCGACGGGGTGCTGGCGCGCCTGTGAGTGGACGGCGCCGCGCGCAGCTGGTCGACCGCGACGTGCTCGGCCGCGTCGGCTTCACCGACCATGCGATCGAGCGCTTCGCCGAGCGGGCCGGGCTCGACACCGCCCAACGGCGCGCGGTCGAGCCGATCGCGCGCGACCTGCTGATGCAGGAGGGCCGCGTCGTCGGCACGCCGCCTGCCTGGTACCGCTCGTCGAACACCGCCGACGGCTATCTGCAGACGGGCGACTGGCTGCTGTTCGTCTGCCGCGCGAGCAGACGCCGCGCGAGCGCCTACGACGTCGTCACGGTCCTCTGCAACGGAGACTCGACGACGTGGAGCCGCGCGCTCGACCGGCGGCTCATCTACACGCCGCCCCCGCTGCCCGCCGCGCCGGCGCCGCGCCGGCGCCGGGTCGGCTGGGCGGGCTCGATCGTGGCGGGGCTGCGGCTGCGCCGCGAGCGCGGCGGCATCGGCCGGCTGGAGGCGATCCGGCAGGCCCACCGCGAGCGGCGCCACGCGGCGTCCGCCGCGGGGCTGGAGGCCGACCGCGCGGCGTACGACGCGGCCCGCCGGCGTCATCGCGAGGCACGCGAGCGCGCACGCGAACGGCACGTGCGGATGTGGGGGTGAGGGGGCTTGAGCAGGGCTGGTCGGTGGCTCGTGCTGGAGGAACACCGCGCGATCGGCGCTTGGGCGCGCGGCGCGCTTGCGGGCGACCGCTGACGCCACAAGGCGAAGGCCCCGCCGGGGCGGGGCCTTCTGATACTGCTCACAGTGCGGTCGAGAGGACTCGAACCTCCACGGGGTTATCCCCCACAAGGCCCTCAACCTTGCGCGTCTACCAATTCCGCCACGACCGCGTGGGGGAGCGCAGTATAGCCGTGAGGATCGTCTGAGGACGCCTCGCCGCGGTCCGTGCTCCGGTCTGCTTCTTGGAGTCCGTCCGAGCCGTCGCTAGTATGTCGAACACATGTTCGTCTCGGCCAACGGAAACGAGGAGTGCGTCGCCTGATGGTGGACCTCACGAAGCGCCAGCAGGAGATCTTCGAGTTCATCAAGCAGTACTCGTCGCGGCACGGCTACCCGCCCACGGTGCGTGACATCGGCAAGGCGGTCGGACTCGCGTCGTCCTCGACGGTGCATGCGCACCTGGCCAACCTCGAGAAGGTCGGGCTGCTGCGGCGGGATCCGTCGAAGCCGCGTGCGATCGAGCTGCTCGACAAGGCGGTCGACGGGATCAAGAGCATCGTCAAGCCCGCCGGCCTGCCGCTCGTCGGCCAGGTCCAGGCCGGTCAGCCGGTGCTCGCCGAGGAGGAGATCGAGGACTACATCGAGACGCCGGCCGTTGCGGGCGGCGCGGAGGGCGAGTACCTCCTGCGCGTGCGCGGCGAGTCGATGAAGGACGCCGGCATCCTGCCCGACGACCTCGTGGTCGTGCGCAGACAGGAGACGGCACGTGACGGCGAGATCGTCGTCGCCTTGGTCGGAGAGGAGGCCACCGTGAAGCGCTTCTTCCAGGAGACGGACCACATCCGTCTGCAGCCGGAGAACTCCGCGATGGAGCCGATCCGCACCAAGGAGGTGCAGATCCTCGGGAAGGTCATCGGCCTCATGCGGAGTATGTGATGGGAACGCTCGTGGCGGATCGCATCGAGCGCCCGCTCTCGCTCTTCGACCAGGTCGAAGCGCCTGCTCCGGCGCGAGCGCCCGAACAGGACGCCGCCGTCGGCGGCGAGGAGCATGTGCACGACGGCGTGGGCGGTGAGCCGACGCTCGACGACATGATCGTCGGGGCGTGGGAGGGGCTCATCGCCCAGGCCGCCGTGGCGTGCCCTCTGTGCGAGGGCACGCTGCGGCCGCTCTACGGCGACGCCGGCGGCGCATCCCCGCCGATCGCCGCCCGCTGCGACAGCTGCGCCACGACGCTGTCGTAGGCGGCCCGCGCGTCGCCGCGCGCCGTCCACCCCTCCCGGCGAGCGGCTCAGCCGGCGATGCCGTTGCAGGGGTGGTTCTCGGTCGACGTGGCGGCTACTCTGGATGGTGCGAGACAAGCAGTCGCGGAGGTGCCGTAGAAGCCTTCGAGGAAAGTCCGGACATCACAGGGCAGGGTGGTCGGTAACGCCGACCCGGGGAAACCCGCGGGAAAGTGCCACAGAAACACACCGCCTACGTCCGCAGCTTCACGTGGGCTGCGGGCCGGCAAGGGTGAAAAGGTGCGGTAAGAGCGCACCGGCGTCGCGGTGACGCGGCGCGTCCAGGCAAACCCCACCCGATGCAAGGTCAAGCCGGACCGCTTGCAGGCTGCCCGCCAAGGTCCAGGTCGGCCGCACAGATGGATGGCTGCTCACGACAGAATCCGGCTTATCGTCTCGCTAAGGAAAAGCCCCGCTCCGGCGGGGCTTTTCTATTGGGCGATTCGCCAGAGAATCGACACGCTAGGCCGGACCGGCGCCCAACAGCGATCGCTTTGAACCGCACGGCGCGCGCGCCCGGCCAACACAGGACCGGCATCGCATCGCACGACGACCACGACGCTACCAGCCGTCCAGACGGATTCTCGACCCGTCTTGGCTGGGATCGGCGACGGGCTGGCGGCCTAAGCTGCGAGCGCGTCGATCCGGCTGCCTGACCGGCGATGGTGTTCAAAACCCGCCCCAGTTGTGGACCCGCGACTGGCGATAGAGCCGAATCTCGATGCTGGGAGTCAATCGTGGGTTTGACCCCCGTTGCGCCCGCCTCCGGGGAGTGTCAGTGACAGGATCGTCCAATCGAGACTATGCCCCGCTGCCGATCGCGTCGCGCACGCGCTTGGCGGCCCGCCAGGTGCCGAAGATCGCGAGGATGGGTGTGAGGGTCGGTGTCAGCTCGGCTTTCACGCGCGCTGTCGTTGTGCGTGCGGGTGGCTGTCGCGCACCGGGGTCGGAGAGGTAGTAGCCGGCGACGCCGGCCACTGTCATCAAGTGGTGTGCGCCGTTCGGGAGCCGGCCCGTGGCAGTCGCGGCGCGTCGGGCGATGGTCGCGAGGCGGGTGGCCGCGGCGTCTTCGTTGGCGTAGTAGGAGATGTATGAGTGCCCGTTCTCGTGGCGGTCGCGGTCGCGGTCGACGAGGCTGTCGAGGAGCGTTGAGAGGGTGCATGTGAGCAGGTAGGCGTGGCCGATCGCTGCTGCGGTCGCGGGTGTGGTGCGGTCGTCGGCAGCAGCGGCGATGAGCGCATGTACGGCGAGCACGGACGCGGCGCCGCCGGCCGCGTACTCCCACCATTCGAGGTCGAGTTCGTCGGCTGCTGGGGTGCTCCAGCGCCGCACCGGTTCGGTCCCGTGGTGGGCGATCAGGTGGGTGTGTGTTTGTGCCTCGGCGCACCGCGTGGCTGCGTGGAGCGCGGCCGGAGCGACGGTGGCGGCGGCGGGCAGTCGCAGAAACGCGGCGCGGCTGGTGGTCACGAGCAGGTCGAGGTAGCCGCCGTCATCGTGGGTCAGCCCTTGGTAAAGGTGCTGGGTCGTGATGGTCAGGTTGCCGAGCACGGCCGGGAACGCGTCGTAGAGGTGGTCGCCTGCGCCGGTCACGCTGGCGTGCTCGCTGGCGCCGTCGAGGTAGTCGTACATGACTTCGACCGCGACGATCGCTCTCACGACGGTCCGGCGGAGGTGAAAGGGGGCGAGCGTCGCGAGGGTGGCGGCGACCTCGGCGTTGAACTTCTCGGACGCGATCTTCTCGCGTGCGATCGTGCGCCATCTCGCGGTTGGGATCACCTCCGCTCGCTGGGTCCAGTGACGGAGTTCGCGGCGAACGATCGGTGCGACGGTTGGCCAGTAGCGGGCATTGGCGGCGGCGAGCGCGCGCAGCGCTGATCGTGGGGATGCGGCTGGAGCTGGGGGCATGCGCCCAGTCTCCACCGGTGGTGACGCGGTTCACGTCAGCTCTGGAAGGTTCTGCGTCTAGAGGTCGAACGCCCGTTCCGCGCTGACGCGGGCGGCGAACCACCCGGGGATCGCGACGACGACCATCGCGGACGCGAGCACGAGCGTGAACGTCACCAACGCGGGCCAGGTGGCGATGACGATGTCGACCGGGAAGCCGGTGATGTCGACGAGGTAGCGGTCGATCACGATCTGGCCCAGGACGCCGACGACGGCGCCCGTGAGGCAACCAGCGCCGACGACCAGTGCGGATTCGATCAGCAACGCCCGCCATCGCTCGATCGGGAGGACGCCGAGAAGCGCGTCCTCGGCGAGGCGTGGGCGGCGTTGCCAGATCGCGGCGCCGAGCGCGGCTGCCATTGCGAGACATGCGGAGATGAGCAGCAGGGTCGAGATCTGGCCGAGGCGGGCCAGGCCGCTTCGCGCTGAGGTGACGATCCCGTCGCGTCGCTGCTCGGCGGTCTGAACGTGCAGGCCCGAGCGCATGTCGGCAAGTTCCTCGGTGAGCGTGCGGGCGACGGTCTGAGCGGTGGCGCCAGCGGCGAGGTCGACTTGGAGTGCGCTGGGATCGTCGGTGTCCCACCACGCGCGGTAGTCGGCGGCGTTCATGACGACCGCGCCCGGACTCCAGCCGAGGTTGCTGGTCGTCGAGGCGACCTTCAAGCGACGCGGTCCGGTTGGGGTCGGGAGCGTGATCGTGTCGCCGACCTTCGTGTCGAGCGTGGAGGCGAGCTGTTCGGAGATGCTGGCCCAGCCGCCGGAGCGGATGCGGGCGTCGGCGCGCGCGGCTGTGCCGTCGCGCATCTGGCTGGGTGGGACGAGCGCGCGGTCGGAGGATGGTCGGGCGATGACCCAGACGCGCCGGTCGCCGATGTCGAGGAAGCCCCCGTAGTAGCTGCGAACTGCTCGGACGCCCGGCACGGCTGCCAGTCTGTCGAGGTCCGCGCGGTTGATCGGAAACGCGTTGGTCGCCTGGTTGTCTCTGGCGTGGATGATCCACAGGTCGGCCGTGCCGACGTAGTCGTCCGTGTACGCCTCGATGCCGCGCAGCAGATCTTGCCGTGCGCCGCCGATCGCGACCGCGCCGAAGACTGCGACCGCACCGGTCGCGGCAAGTGCGAGGGAGCGCAGTGTCGTGGCGCGCAGCTCCCGTACCGCGACTGAGAGCATCACGAGGCGGGGACTTCGCCGCTCGATCGCCGACGCGCCCGCGACGATCGCTAGGAACGTGGCGGGCACGGCGAAGACGGTCGCGACCGCGAACAGGCCGCACGCGACGAGCGCTGCAGAGGGCAGGAAGGCGAGGATCGCCAGCGCGCCGACGATGAGCGCTGCGGCTGCGACCAGCAGGCGCAGCGTCGTACCGCGCGCGAGCGCCTGTCCAGGATCCTCGTCGCTGTCATAGACGCTCTCAAGCGACCGTCCGGGACGAAGGTCGAGCAGCAGCGGAGCGGAAGCGAGCACACACGCGAGCAATCCGGCGCTGACGCTCACGAGAAGCGGGACGGGCGAGATGACGGTGCGCGAGCCCAGCGTGAATGCCGGAGCGAGATAGTCAGGCGATTCGTGGAGCAGTCCCGTCGCCAACACGAGGCCGAGGACGACGCCGATCGCGCTGCCCACGACGCCCAGCAGAAGACTCTGCACGAGGACGAGCGCCACGACTGTACGGGGCGAGGCGCCGTTGATCGTGATGAGGTCGGCGAGCCACCGGCGCCGTTCAGGAGCGCTGAGCAGAACGGCGTTGAACGCGAGCAGAAACCCGAGCAGGGCGGCGACGATCGCGAAGAACGATGTCGCCTGGCCGGTGGGCTTCAACGCCTCGTCGAGCATCCGCGGCTCGGCGTTGACATCGGCGACCGTCAACCGCCCGCCGGCGAGTCGCTCCAATTGCGCGCGCACCGCACGCTCGCGGCCGGGTTCGGTCTGGACGAGGATGCGGGAGATGCGGTCGGGCAGCGCGGAGATCGCGCGAAGCTGCGGCACCGACATCACGGCGGCGCGCGCGTCCGCGACAGGCCCCAGCGTGTCTGGGCCGACGACGAGCGCCACCGGCACGGTTGCGGCGTGCCCGCGCAGCTCGATCCGAACCGCTGGAAGGCCGGCTTGGGTGCCCGCGTCACTCGTCGGGATGCCGATCGCGGTCGCGGTCGCCTTCGGCAGCACCACGCCTCGGGTGAGCGAGAGCGCCCCGGCCGCGAATGACCGTGTCAGTTGGCCTGACAGGGCGGCAAGGTCGGCGTCGACGGCGACGACGTTGACACTCTGGGTGCCCGACGGGCCGACGAGGACGGCATGTTGCTCCAGCAGCGCGGCGGCGCGCTCGACCCCGGGGATCGCACGAACTCTCGGCAGCAGGTCTTCGGCGGGTACGCCGTTGCCTGACCGTGCCTGCACCTGCAACGTCGCGGCACCGGTCACTCCACGGACGATCTCTTCACTGGAGCGGCTGACGCTGGAGTTCGCCGTCAGGACCGCGAGCGCGAGCGCGACACCGATCGCAATGCCCGTCGCCGCCAACAGCTCGTGGAACGGATGCGCGCGCAGCCGCGCCAACGTGAGGTCGAAGTAGCCGTACGGCCGCATGCTGCTGGTGCGGCGAGCCGGCGGCTTCTCAGGCGGCAAGGCAGCCATCGCGAAGATGCAGAACGCGGTCAGCGGCGCGCTCTGCGCGTTCGTCGTGAGAGACGAGAAGGAGCGCGGCGCCATGGCGTCGAGCGTGGTCGGACAGCAACGTGACGATCTGCTGGCCGGTGGTGGTGTCGAGGTGGGCGGTCGGCTCGTCGGCGAGGATGAGCGGCGGGTTGTTGAGCAGTGCGCGCACGATCGTGACGCGCTGTTGCTCTCCGCCGGAGAGGCGGGCCGGGGTATGCGAAAGACGGTCGCCAAGCCCCACGTCCTCAAGCATCCGCGTCGCGCGCTCGCGCGCTTCGGCACGTGGAACCCCGTCGAGCATGAGCTTCATGAGCGCGTTTTCGAGCGCGCTGGTCGCTGGCGTCAAACGCGGCTTCTGCGTGATGAACCCGACCTCGCGGCGGCGGAACAGCGCGCCGGCTCGAGCGGTCCCGTTCGGCAGCGGCCGGTCGTCGAGCAGCACGCTTCCAGAATCAGGCGTCGTCACGCCCCCGGCGAGCTTGAGGATCGTGCTCTTGCCCGACCCGCTCGGTCCCGAGAGCACGACCGTCTCGCCCGCAGCGATCGTGAACGAGACGCCGTTGACCGCGCGGACGATCTCCGCGCCCGTGTCGTAGTGCTTGACGACGGCGCGCAGTTCCAGCCGCTTGGCGCTCACCGTTGCGCTCGACGCAGCGGGAACACTTCGGCATGCGGGCGCTCGGACGGGTGCGTTTCGCCGTGGACCGCGCCCCCGTAGATCTCCAGTGCGCGATCGGGACCGGGCACGAGATGGGACGCCATCAACACAACGGCGGTGCCCTGGTCGGTGCTCAATGACCGCAGCAGTGCCATCAGCGCATCCCGTTCGATCAGGTCCACAGCGGTCGTGAGGTCGTTGGCGAGCACGAGGCGCGGTCTGCGAACGATCGCTCGTGCGACTGCTGCTCGTACGAGCATGTCGGGCTCGACATCGTGCGGGTGCGAACCGGCGACGCGCTCAGCAGCAACCCGCTCCAATGCTTCGCGTGCGCCGGTGTTCGCCTCCGCGCGCGTCGCCCCACCGAGACGGAGCGGGAGAGCGATGTGCGCGAGCAGCGTCGTGCCGCCGCTGGGAGGGAAACGGTCCCAGCAGACGGCGATCTCACTCGGCACGAGCGAGCGCCGGTGGCGGTAGACGTCGAGGCCGTCGAACCGGACTTCGCCGCTGTCGGGCGGTGCGAGGCCGGCGAGCACGAGCGTCAGTGCCTTGCGGCCGTGCGGCTCCAGACCCCGAATCGCGACGAACTCCCCGCCGTCGATCGTCAGCGAGACAGCATGAAGCGCCAGCACGCTGCGCGGCCCGCGCGCATGCCGTTTGGTGACGTTCTCGGCGACCAGGAGCGGCGGCATCTCACCTCGCGGCCCGATCGCCCTCGGCGGCCGTCACCATCGCGAGCGCCCACTCGACCCATTCCAGCTCGCTCTCCAGCTCCATCGCGAGCTGCTTGTCCAGCAGCCGTCGAGCCAGCACGACCGGCTCGGTCGGAAGATCGCTCCGAGGAGGTGGCAGCTCTCTCTGCTGACTCAGCAGCTTCAGCCGGCGCGCTTCGAGCGCCCTGCGCAGCAGACCGTAGTCGCGCACAGACCCAGCGCAGCGCAGCCGGACGCGGAACTCCGCTCGCGTTTCACCGCGACTGAAGCCGTGCTCGACCACCTCGGCGACGAGCCGGCGGCCAGCTGGAGTCACCAGATAGGTCGTGCGAGGCTGGCGCTCAGAGCTGGGCAGCTCCTCACGCTCTCCCGCTACGAGACCGTCCGCCGCGAGCTGGTCGATCACGTCGTAAATCGACTGCTTCCGAGGGGCTGCCTCGATACCTATCAAGTCAACGAAACGTCTGTAGAGCTTGTAGCCGTGACACGGCGCCTCGAGCAACAGAGCAAGAGCCGCGACCTGGTTCAGCAGCCGACGCCGATCGCGCGGTGCCCCACCATGCACACGCTGCGCTTGTGTCACCTGACCCCCTAGCCGATTCGCCCATGCCCCTTCACCGAAAACTACTCCAATGTGAGACGCGGCCGCAACTGTCATCCGTGCATCGCGATCGACGCAACCACGATGCCGCGCATCGCGAACGTTCGGTTTCCGAACATGTCGGAACTCGACTAGGCTCCGGTCCATCGGCCTGGGACAGTGCCGGGCGATGACGGCTCCATACGAGTCATGTGCGGCTCGCGGCCTCCGCGCAGGTGGAGCCCTCCTCGTCCCACAGCCGCTCCGGCAGAACAGCCACTGGGCGGCTGTCGATCGCCCCTCACACCGGCGCACGCATCCCCGTGTGCCGATTCTCCCGCGCGCGGGCGCGAGCGGCGTCTGTCGGCATCGCCTCCTTCCCCCGGAGGCATGCCGACGGATGTCCTCATCGATCGGCGGTGGCGACGGCGCGGCCGGGTCGTGCTGACGCGGCTGCGGCTGGAGCGGGGCGTTCCCACGCGGCCGCGTCAACAGTGACGCCGGACGGCCGTTCAGGCACCTGGGGACCAAAAGTGCCCGCACATATCGCCGTGCCGATGTTCCCCCTCACGGCGCGACGAGCATGCGGCACACCGGCGCCGGCCGGCCTTCCCCCACGGTCGGTCGGCGCCCCACTTTGACGCCGCGACCAGCGTCAAGAGCACCGCTCGGAGACACCGCCCGGCAACCGAACCGCGCGTTTCGTCGGGCAGCCCGCAGGTCGGTTAGGTGCCGACTCACCGCCGCACGCGGCGTGATCCGCGTTCCATCCACGGCGTGATCCGCTTCTCAAGAGGTGCGCGGACCAGCCATCAGGCGATCGTCGCTCAGGTCATCGCGACCCTGCACGACAGCTTGGAGCGGCGAGGGTACGCGGTCTCGGCGATCCTCGAACCGCGCGACCCGTCGCTGCGCGTCGGCGCGCGCTGGTTTGCACGAGCCCACACAGCAGCGGGGAAGTGGGGGACATCGCCTGTCGTGTCTGGTGGCCGAGCCGCGCGTCCTACCGGGCCACCCTCGCCGAACCGGCCGAGAACACCAGAATCGCTCGCGGAGCCGACGCCGTGAGCGCGGGCGTCGCCGCCTCCGGAGCGACCGCGGTCGGTCGCATGGTGAGAACGCTACGAGGCTTCACGGTCTCTCGCAAGAGGAGCTGGCGCGGCGGATGGGGAGCCACCGCAACTACATCGGCGCGATCGAGCGAAACAGGTCGCGAGACGTTCAGGTCGGAACCATCGTGCGCCTTGCCGAAGCGCTCGACGTGCCGACCCGCGGGTTCTCCGAACGATACGTCGGAGGCGCCACGCTCCCGCTTCGCAACCGGGAATTCGTGCGCGTCTGCGAAGGCGGGCCGACGGCGATGGGCGCCCTCCTGCGCGCCACGCGCATCGCAAATCGGGCGACAATCCAGCAGCTCGGGTCCGCCTCCGGCCTGCATCACAATTACGTCGCGACGCTGGAGCGGGGCGGGATCCGCTCCCCACGGCTGAGCACGATCGCACGCGCCACGCGCCCGCTCGCAGCCAGCGACGAGACCCATCGCGACCTGTTCATCACCGCGATCCGGCTCTATGCCGGTGAGGCTGCTGCCGCTGCGCCTGGCAGTCGGAGCGTTTCGGCCCGCTGCGGCTAGAAGGGGACCTCGTCGTCGCTGAGGACCGCCGGTGCGTTCATCCCGAGCCGTTCACGGATCGAAGCGGAAGAAGCACCGCAGCGCCGCGATCGTGCGGGCCTGGCTGGCGGGGGCGGGGCGGTGGTCGGCTTCGGCGGCGAGTAACCGGCGCAGGTGCGCGACCGGCACCGCCGTGAGGTCGTGCAGCGACCCGGTCCTCGCGGCGGCGCTTGTAGAGCACGACGAGGCGGAACCGGTTCGCTTGCGTACCGGCTACTCGTCGGCTCGGCGCATCTCATTTCGCCGGGCGGATTGCTAGTTGGAGGCTGATGCGGTGTCTGGGATCGACGCCACCGGCTGCGAGCACGATCGCGCGGCCGACGCGGATTGCCTCGTACTCGATGTCCGAGTAACCGTCCTCGTCGCGTACGGGGACGAGGCGGGGCATACGCCAGCGGATGTGCCGGCCGGTGCGGGCGTCGAATTCGTGCAGGGTGCTTGGGCGGTCGTTCCGCTGGTCGATCCAGACGGCGCGACCGGCCTGCAGTGACGGTGAGACGCAAGAGCCGTCGCAGCGTCCGAGCGTCTGCCGCCGTCTGCCGCGGACGAACAACATCTCCGAGGTCAAGTCGCGTGGGCGAACGTCGTGCTCGACGAGACGGGCTGAGCCCTCGACCGCGACCGTCGAGTCCGTGCCGGTGTCCTCAGGTGGCGGGCGCAGGTGGGGCGTGTCGAGGTCACCGCCGGGATCGTCCATCGGGTCGCGCTCGACCCTACGGCCCGTGCGCCAGTCGGTGTAGTAGATCGAGTCGCAGTGGTAGCAGCCGTGGTTCTCGAAGCTATCAATCCAGACGCTGCCCCATGCGTCGATGCGGCCGGTGATCTCGCGCCGCGTAACGAGCGATCCGTCGCGCGTGCGGATGATGTCGGCGACGGTCAGGTTCGGTGCGCTGCCTGTGCCGCAGGTCAGCAACGCGAGCCGGCGGGGGTTGGCGCTGAGGAGTCTGCAGCCGGCGCGCACGCGGAGCGTTCGCGTTCGACGCGTCAGCGGATCGAGCAAGCGGATCCGGCCGGGCCGGTCGTGCCAGACGAGGTTCGTACCGTCGCTGGTGGGCTTCCAATTGGCATATCCGAGCGAGACAAGATGCGCTCGGTCGCCGGGCCTGGAATGGGCGGCGCCTGCGCTCGGAGGCGAGTGCGCAACGCCGATCGCGACCGTCGCCGTCGCCGCGGCGATCAGCACCCGCAGAGCTCGGCGGTGACGAAGGGGGTCGACGCGGTTCGCCGGTTCGATAGGACCCATACGCCTGTGACGACGACGGTCGTGCCCGAAAGTTGCGTGACTCGACCGCATCCGAGGCGCCGTGTTCGTCGGATCCGTGAGCTGGCGCGCCGGGCGGCTGGCTCTCAGGTAGCTGGAGCGTCGACAGCTCCCCAACCTCCCCGGCACGCCAGAGACTCGCCGCGCGCTTCGACATGGAACTGCCCGACAACCAGCGCAGGCTCGACGCCGTCCAACGGCTCGCGCAGGTTGCCGACGATGCCGGTCTGTCGCTGATCGAGTTGGCTATCGCCTTCGTCGTCAACCACCCGGCGGTGACGTCGGCGATCATCGGCCCCCGCCGCTGACGCCGTCGTCGACGCTGCGCTGCTTGACCGCATCGACGAGATTCGTCGCCCCCGGCATCACGATCAACCCGGCCGACAACAGCTACGGCGAGCAGGTGCTTCAACCGGCGCTCCGCCGCCGCTAGCCAGAGCAGAGCGTCGATCTCACGCCAGCTCCCGCACCTCGACGAACCGGTAGCCCCGGTCGGGGATATGCGTCAAGAACCCGCCTGGTAGATGGACCTGCGAGGCCGGCGTGCGCTCGGGTCCGCGTCCTGGTCGCTGGTGGCGGTGACGATCGTCAGCTTGGCGTCGGGGCACCCCGCGCGTGCCTTGACGTAGCGCCGGTTGATCACGTCGAGGTCGGTGTCGAAGCCTCCGGGTTGCGGATCGGAGTCTGTCCAGGGTCGTGCGGCATCGCCAGGGGAGGTCGTCGAAGCGGTTCAGAAGAGCCCGAGCAGCTCGCAGGCCGCGGCGGACTTCGTCGAGCAGCCGCGGGCGGGCGACGGCTTGGAAGGTCGAGTCCATGAGGGCCTCGAAGAGGCGCACAGGGGGACTGTCGTCTGGGCCGGTGAAGGCGGGCAGTCAGATGCTGGCGTCGATGACGAGTCGCGTCAACGCTCGGCGCGGACTTCGCGGACGGCTCTCAGGCCGAGTTCCGTCGCTTCTTTGCTCGGTGAGGTTGAAGCGGGGGGTGCGGCGTGCGGTGGCGATGCCGAGTCGGCGGATCGCGAGGTCTTCGAGCAGTTCGCGGTCGTCCTTGCCCGGATCCTCTGCGCGCAGCTCGGCGAGGAGGTCGGCGTCGAAGTCGATCGGCGTGGTGCGCGAACCCCTCATGAGATCAGGGTAACGCCCGTCACGGCGATGTCGCGTCATCTGCGCGCCGGATCCCGCTCTGGCCTCAGCTCCACAACCGTCACGGACTTCGGTACTCCGGGCGCCGAGTCGCCCGTCGCGAACTGGCGGGGCGAGCAGGTCGCCGACGTTGGGTGCGATGCGCTAACTTGAACGTTCCACAAACGGAGTGCGAGAAGAGAGACAAGGAGCCTTGCCGTGACCGATGTTGCCGACCTGCGCGCTCGCCTGACCGAGCGCCTGCCGGGGTTGGAGATCCGCAGCGTGACCGAGATGCTGAACGGCTGGGACTCGGTCGTGCTCGACGTCAACGACGAGCTGATCGCGCGCTTCCCCAAGCGCGACGAGGTGCTGGTCCAGCTCGAGAAGGAGCTGCCGCTGCTCGCCGAGCTGGATCGGCGGCTGCCGGGTCGCGTGCCGGCGCCGACGCGAGTGGGCGCCCCGACGGATCCCGATCGCTTCCTCACCTACAGCAAGCTCCACGGCGTCGCGCTCTCCCCCGAGCTTGCGAGCGGCTCGCATGGCCCGGCGCTGGCGGATCAGATCGGCGAACTGCTCACGGTCGTCCACGGGATCGACACTGCGATGGTGGTCGGGTTCGGCATCCCGGAGGCGAGCGCCGGCGACTGGCGCGCACAGTACGTCGAGCTGTACGAGCGCATCTCCGATGGGGTTCTGCCGACGCTCGATCCGGCCGAGAGGGCGAGCATCGAGCAGACCTGGCGCACGTTCCTCGACGATCCGGCGAACTTCGCCTTCACGCCGACGCTCGTCCACGGCGACCTCGCCTGCGAGCACATCCTCTGCGACGCGGGGCAGGGCACGGTCACGGGCGTGATCGACTGGGGCGACGCGAGACTTGGCGACCCGGCGTTCGACTTCGTCGGCCTCTACGCCGAGTGCGGGTGGGACTTCACCCGTGCTGTCGCGGCCGCATACGGCGGTGAGCCGGGGGCGACGTGGGAGCAGCGGGTCGCCTTCTACACCTTCGTTATCCCGTTCATCGGCCTGCTGGCCGGTGCCGAGCTGGGCGACGAGGGGATCCTCGCGGAAGCGCGCGACGGGCTCGCCGCGCTGCTGGCCGAGCGGGCGTGATCGCGGCGTCGCGTCGCTTGCGCCGGCTGATAGCTTACTTGAACGTTCAAGAATGACTCTGAAATGGAGCGATGGATGGCACCTCGCGTCGGCTTAGACGCATACAGCTTGCTCGGCGACATCGTCGAGGGCGCGACCGTCGAGGTCCTCGAGCGCGTGCGCTCGCTCGGCGCCGACGGTCTGCAGGCGACCCTGCCGAGCGACGAGGGACGGGCGCGAGAGCTGTTCGCCGCGGCGGCGGACTGGGGCATGTATCTCGAGCCCTACGTCAAGCTGCCCGTCCACTGGAGCGGCGACGCCGAGCTGATCGCCGTGCGTGAGCGGGACTTCGAGCTGGTGACGCGGCTCGCCTCTGAGCTGGGCGCGCGCACGCTGCACTGCTCGATCGGCGCGGGCGAGCGCTTCGAGGACTTCGCGCGCTGGCAGGAGTACAAGCAGCAGGTCGCGACGGTGGTGCGCCGGCTGGCGCCGCGGTTGGAGGAGCGCGGCCTGCGCCTGGGGATCGAGAACCACGGCGACTTCACGACGCGCGAGCTGGTGCAGCTCGCCGAGGCGAGCGGCTCGCGTCACGTCGGTGTGGGCTTGGACACCGGCAACCTGCTCTATTTCGCCGAGGACGTGCGCAGCGCGACCGAGCGGGTCGCCGCGCTCGTGCACTCGGTCCATCTGAAGGACGCGCTGCTGTTCCCGCACCCACGCGGGGCACAGCGGGCCGTTGCCGCTCCCGGAACCGGCCAGGTCGACTTCGAGGTCGTGATCGGGACGCTGCTGCGTGCGAACCCCGATCTGAACCTGACGATCGAGGACCACGGCGACGTGCTGCCGGTTCCCTTCTTCGACCGCGGCTGGCTGGAGCGGCTGCCGGAGCTGTCTGCCGTCGACATCGCGGCGAGCGCGGAACTGGCAGCGCGCGGCGGCCGGCTGCTGCGCGAGCACCGCTTGGCGGATCCACACGCGGTCGACGCCATCCCCTGGGAGCTGCGCGCCCCTGGACGCCTGCGCGCCGGCATCGCCGCCATCCGCGCGGCCGCCGGGCGCGCCATCGAGAACGAACGCAAGGAGGAGCAGTGAGCTTGAACGTCGGGATGCTCGGGACTGGCGGCATCGCCAGCTATCACCTCGCCGGCTTCGCGGAGTGCGCCGACCGCGCACGCATCGCCGCGGTGGCCGACGTCAACGAGGACGCGGCGCGTGCGTTCGCGAAGGCCGCCGGCGCCGAGCGGATCTACACCCGCTGGCAGGACGTGATCGAGGACGACGCGATCGACGCCGTCGACATCAGCCTCCCGCACGACCTCCACGCCGAGGTCGCCGTCGCGGCGGCCGAGGCGGGCAAGCACATCCTCGTCGAGAAGCCGATCGCGACCACGCTCGAGGACGCCGACCGGATGCTCGCGGCGGCCGAGCGCGCCGGCGTGACGCTCGCGGTGCTGCACGACCGGCGCTTCTCGCCGTCCTACGAGCTGGCCAAGCAGCTGCTCGACGACGGCGTGATCGGGCGGCCCCTGCTCTACCGCCTCGACCACAACCAGGCGCCGCAGTTCCCGGAAGGCAGCTGGGCACGCTCGCGCGAGCGTCTCGGCGGCGGCGCGGTCATGAGCTGCCTGACGCACATCATCGATCTCGCGCGCCACTACGCCGGTGACGTGGCGGACGTCGGCTGCTGGTCGGTGACGCTGCCGGAGAAGATGGAGGGCGAGATCATCGGGGTCGTCCCGATGCGTTTCGCCTCCGGCGCGGTCGGCGACCTCTCGATCAACTGGAACGTCAAGGGCCGCAAGAGCGAGCACGGCACCTGGTACGAGATGGTCTGGATCTCCGGCACCGAGGGGACGCTCCACACCTTCAACGACGGCGAGCGCCATTCCTTCGGCGGCGTGCGCTACATGCGCTACGGCGAGGAGGGCGATCCGTTCCAGTTCGTCCCCGCAGAGAGCAGACTGACCGGGCATCAGCGCGCGATCCTCGACTTCGTCGACAGCGTGCTGAACAGAACTCAGCCGCTCGTCACCGGCGCCGAGGGCCGGGCCGCGATCGAGGTCGCGCTCGCCGCCTACGAGGCCGAACGCGACGGGCGCGTCGTCACCTTGCCGCTGCGATGAGCGCTGCCGAGATCGGCGTCGGCATGTGGGGCTACGGCTTCATGGGCCGCACGCACGCCAACGCCTACCGGCAGGTGCGCCATCTTCCCGGCGCACACGCCGCGCGGCCGCGACAGCTCGTGATCGGCGGGCGTGACGGCGAGGCTGCGCGGCAGGCCGCCGCGACGTACGGCTTCGCCCGGCACGCGAGCGACTGGCGCGAGATCGTCGCCGATCCGGAGGTACAGCTGTTCGACAACAGCGCCTGGCACGACGTGCACGAGGAGCCGTGCATCGCGGCCGCGCAAGCCGGCAAGCACGTGCTGTGCGAGAAGCCGCTCGCGCTCGACGCGGACGCCGGCAGGCGGATGCTGGCGGCAGTCGAGCGGGCCGGCGTGCAGCACATGGTCGCGTTCAACTACCGCTTCGCGCCGGCGGTGCGGCGTGCGCGCGAGCTGATCGCGGCGGGCCAGCTCGGCGAGGTCCGGCGTATCCACGTCTGCTACTTCCAGGACCATCAGGCGGATGCATCGCTGCCGAGCCCGTGGGGCGGCCGCTCGCAGACCGGCGTGCTCGACGGGCTCGGATCGCACGCGATCGACCTGGCGCGCTTCCTCGTCGGCGAGATCGAGAGCGTCACGGCGGACATCAGGACGTTCATCCCCGAGCGCGGCGCCGGCGCGGGGTCGCGGGAGCGCATCGCGATGACCGAGGACGACGCATTCAGCGCGCAGGTCGCCTTCTCCGCAGGTGCCCTGGGCGTTCTGGAGGCCGCCTGGGTCTACGCCGGCAGCAAGAACGCCCTGCGCTTCGAGGTCAACGGTTCCGAGGGATCGCTGTCGTGGAACCTCGAGGACCTCAACCACCTGCACTTCAACCGCGTCCCGTCCGGGTCGGGGGATCCCGGCGGGACGCGCTCCCTGCTCGTCACCGATCGTGGCGACCCGTACGTCGGCGCCTGGTGGCCGCCCGGCCACGTGCTCGGTTGGGAGCATCTGCATGCGAACCTCGTCGCTGCGTTCGTCGACGCGATCGCGACGGGCGAGCCGGTGGCGCCGTGGGGCGCGACGTTCGCCGACGGTCTGCGCGCGATCGAGGTGGCGGAGGCGATTCGCCGTTCCGCCGCCTCGGGCCGGCGCGAGACGGTCGGCCCGCCGTCGATCGGAGCACGCTCGTGATCGCGGACAACCACAACCACTTCGTCGAGTGCGGGGACGCCGTCGCGATGGCGCGCGCCGGCGAGCGCGCGGGCCTCGCCGAGATGGCGCTGACCGAGCATGTCCACCACCTGACCGATGCGCTCGAGCGCATCCCGGCGTTGCGGCGCATCCCGCCGGAGGGGCCGGCCCTGTCGCAGGAGGCATACGTGACGGAGGTCGGACGGGCGCAGGCCGCGGTCGGCATCCGCGTCGGAGTCGGGATCGAGACGGAGTTCATGCCCGACAGCGAGGCGACGGCCAGAGGCCTCGCGGCGTTCCTGGCTGACACGCGGAATGCGTGGGACGTCGTGATCGGCTCGGTCCACCTGCTCGCCGACGAGGTCTTCTTGGAGGACGTCGACGACGCCGATCCCGACGGTGCCTGGCGCGACTACGGTGAGCGGCTGCTCGCCAGCATTCGCAGCGAGGCGTACGACGTGATCGGGCACCCGACGCGGCTGGCCGTGGTCGGCGGACCGGTCCCCGAGCGCGCGCACACACTGATGGACGAGCTCGCGCTCGCGGCGGTGCGCCACGATGTCGCGCTCGAGGTCAACGCGGTCGACCTGCGCGCTCAGCCGGCGCTCGTCCATCGCTTGATCTCGTGCAGCGCCGCGCGCGGAGCGGTGCTCAGCCTCGGCTCCGACGCACATGCTCCCGACCGCGCCGCGGCGGCGCTCGCGGCGCCCGCGGCGCTGCGCGACGCGGGCGTGTCCGAGGTCGCCACCTTCGTCGGCGGCGGCCGCCGCATGATGCCGCTCGGGCCGCCTCGTCACCTTGACACGACCAAGCCTCGGCACTAGTTTGTGTAACGTTCAAGTAGCGGGTCCGGGACATGCCCAGACCGTCGCTGTTGAAGAGTCCCCCCGGAGGAGTCGCATCGTCGTCATGGATCTGCGCGAGTTCATCGCCTCGGCCGTCTACACCCCTGCGGAGCCTGCCGCACACCTCGACCCAGAGGTCCCGAGCTGGGCGCGCTTCGACGGTCACGTCAACTACGCCGCCCGTCCGGCCCGCATCGCGGCCGACGCACTCGCGGCGCACCGCGACTCATCCCTCAGCGGCAGCGCCTGACGATGGCCGCGATCACGCTCGAAAAGCTCACGAAGCGCTTCGGCCCCGACACCTGCGTCGTGGACGAGGTCACGCTCCAGATCGAGGACGGCGAATTCCTCGTGCTCGTCGGCCCGTCGGGCTGCGGGAAGACCACCTTGCTGCGGATGATCGCCGGCCTGGAGGCGCCGTCCAGCGGCGACGTCTTCATCGGCGACCGCCGCGTGACGAAGATGCCGCCGGGCAAACGCGACGTGGCGATGGTCTTCCAGGACTACGCGCTGTTCCCGCAGATGTCCGTGCGGCGCAACATGGGGTTCGGGCTCACGCTGCGCAAGACGCCGAAGGCCGACGTCGCACGTCGGGTGGACGAGGTCGCCGACGTGCTCGAGCTCTCCCCGCTGCTCGAGCGCAAGCCGAGCGAGCTGTCGGGCGGTCAGCGCCAGCGTGTCGCGATGGGCCGCGCGATGGTGCGCGAGCCCGAGGTCTTCCTGATGGACGAGCCGCTGTCCAACCTCGACGCCAAGCTGCGCGTGCAGATGCGGGCCGAGCTCGCGAGCCTGCGCCAGCGGCTGAAGCGGACGACGGTGTACGTGACGCACGACCAGGTCGAGGCGATGACGCTCGGCGATCGCGTCGTCGTGCTGCGCGACGGGCTGATCCAGCAGGTCGACACGCCTCAGCGCATGTTCCGCCGACCCGCGAACGTGTTCGTCGCCGCCTTCATGGGCTCGCCTGCGATGAACCTCGCCGAGGCCGTGGTGCTGGACGGTGGCGTCTCGCTCGCCGGCGTGGAGATCCCGCTTGCGCAGGGCTCGGCCGTTCGCGCTCTGGAGGGGAGGAACGTGATCGTCGGCATCCGACCGACCGACCTGCGTACCGCATCGTCCAACGGGTCGCGCTCCGATTGCGCCGTCCTGCGGATCATGCCCGAGGTCATCGAGGACCTCGGGAGCGAGATCCACGTCCGCTTCGCCGCCAGAGCTGACGCGGTCGACGGTGCCGACCTCGGCGGCGACGATCTCACCGAGCGGGCGCGGCGGCAGTTCACGGCGTGCCTCGATCCGAACACGCGCGTGACCACCGGCACGCCGCTCGATCTGCTGATCGCGCCGGGCGACGTGCACTACTTCGATCCCGAGAGCGGCGAGCGGATCTGACTCGAAGCGTCGGCGGCCGAACGCCGACGCTGACGTGCCACATACTTACGGCTTGAGCATGTGAACGATAAAGTGACCACTGGGGTCACGATTTAATCCCCCGAGTTCTTTGGAGAGAGGGCAGTGGTGCTGAGCAAATCATTCCGTGGCCGGGCAGCGGCCGGCCTCGCGGTGCTGGGTGCGTGCGCCCTGGCCGCCTGCGGCGGTCCCGGCACGAGCGCATCGACGTCGACGGACTCCTCGGCGTCGGCCGACACGAGCGTTCCGAGACAGGACCTCACCGTCACGATGTGGGACCAGGAGGCGCAGAACCCCATCAACCCCGGGCTCGAGGCCGCGATCTCCCAGTTCGAGAAGCTGCATCCGAACATCTCGATCAAGCGGGTGGCGCCGCCCGGGATCGGCAACGAGTCGACCGTCGAGTCCACGACGAAGACGAAGCTGGCCGTGTCGGGGTCGAATCCCCCGACCCTCGTCGAGGGCGACACGCTCCCCGGAGGGGTGCTCGCGCCGCTCATCCAGGCAGGGCTCATGCGCGACATGGGACCGTACGTCGACGCCTACGGCTGGGACCGGCGGTTCCGCTCGATCGGCGGCCTGACGCTCGACCGCTACTCCAACAACACCAGACGCTGGGGAGAGGGCCCGGTGTACGGGGTCCCGTGGTACGGCTCGGAGATCGGCGTCTTCTACAACCGCAGACTGCTGGAGCAGATCGGCGTCCCGCTGCCGAAGACCTTCGCGGACTTCGAGGCGTCGCTGGCTGCCGCCAAGCGCGCGGGCATCACGCCCATCGTGCTCGGCAACTCCGATCGCGACGGCGGCGGCTGGCTGTTCAACGAGCTGCTCGCCGACTTCCTCGGCGCACCCGAGATGCTCAAATGGGTCCTCAACAAGCCGGGAGCGACGATCACCGGGCCTGACGGGGTGCAAGCGGCTCAGACGATGAAGGACTGGGCCGACGCGGGCTACTTCACGAAGGGCTACGAAGGCATCAGCCTCACGCAGCAGGCGGCCCAGTTCGGTCGCGGCGAGGGCCTGTACATGATCGCCCTCCACGTGCTGGCACCCACCAAGGACCCTGACGGCTTCGGCTTCTTCTACGTGCCCGACCCCAACGACGCCGGCAGAACGCCCGCAACCGTGAACAACGCGATGTGGAGCTTCGGCATCTCGGCGAACGCGCCCCAGGAAGAGGCGAACGCCGCCGCTGCGTTCCTCGACTACCTGAGCTCGCCGCAGATGCAGCGCCAACTCGCGCTCAGACATGGGTCGCTCCCGGTCGTGCCGGTGGACGGGCATGTCGATCGCGGTGCGGTCTACGACGACCTGCTGCAGGCGTGGAACGAACAGCGGGCGTCCGGGACGGCGCTGCCCTTCCTCGGCAGCGGCACGCCGCTCAACTACACCTACACGACCTCGATCCAGGGCGTGCAGGACCTGCTGGCCGGACGCGTGAGCCCTGCGGAGCTGCTGGACAAGATCGAGGAGCAGCAGCAGGCGTATGTCAGAGCCGGCAAGTGATGCGCTCAGCCAGTTCGCGATCGAGCAGCACGCGGCAGCGCCGGCCGATCGGGGGCGTCGCGTGATGTCCTCGGCCGGCGTTGCATCCGGCCGTGCGGCAGCCGCACGCCGGACTCCGCTGTGGGGACGGCTGCGGGCTCGTGTCTCGCCGCGCGACGGCGTCCCGCCCGGTGAGCCGCGTCGCGTCGCGTACCTGTACGTGCTGCCTGCGCTGGTGCTGTTCGCGCCGCTCGTCCTGTTCCCGCTGGCGGAGACGGTCTGGTTCTCGTTCTACTCGTGGAGCGGAGTCGGGCCGAGCCGTCCCGTGGGCCTCGAGAACTACCGGGCGGTCTTCGAGAACCCGCAGATCAGCAGCGCGTTCGTGCACTCGGGCGTGCTGATCGTCTTCTTCTCGCTGATGCCGATCGTGTGGGGGCTGCTGCTGTCCGCCGCGCTGTCGCGCTTTCGCGTGCGCGGGCTCACGTTCTTCCGCGTGATCCTGTTCCTGCCGCAGGTGCTTGCGACCGTCGTCGTCGCGACCAGCTGGCAGTGGATCCTCGCCTACGACGGGCCGCTCAACGCGTTCCTGAGATTTCTCGGGCTCGGCAGCCTCGTGCGGCCGTGGCTCGGGGACTATGGGACCGCGCTGCCGGCCGTCGGCCTGATCGGCGGCTGGGTCATGTTCGGTTTCTGCATGGTGCTGTTCCTCGCGGCGATCCAGGAGATCCCCCGCTCGCTGTACGAGGCCGCGCGCGTGGACGGCGCAGGGCCGGTCCGCGAGTTTCTCACCGTGACGCTGCCCGGTGTCCGCAATCAGCTCGCCGTCGCCTTGACGGTGACGGTGATCGGCGCGCTCAACACCTTCGACCTCGTGTACGTCCTCACACAGGGCGGACCGGGAACGCAGACCGTCGTGCCGGGGTACCTCGTCTACCAGCAGGCGTTCGCCAACGGCGACATCGGCTCGGGCAGCGCGATCGCCGTCATGCTCACGCTGGCGATCTTCGTCGTCGCGGTCGTCATCAACCGGGTGGCGGAACGATGAACGTCTCGCGTACGGAGCGCTCCCTGACGTATGCGGTGCTGTGGGTGTTCGCCGGCTTCGCGGTCGCGCCGATCGTGCTCGTCCTGTTCGCGGCGCTGCAGCGCCCGGACGCGCTGATCACCGGGGTCCCGTTCCCGACCGGCTTCCACCTGGACACGTTCGAGCGGGCGTGGACGGTCGGCCACTTCGAGCAGTACCTGATCTCGAGCGCGATCGTGACGATCAGCGTCGTCGTGATCACGACCGTGCTGTCCGTGCTGGCGGGCTATGCGTTCGGCAGCATGCGCTTCCGCGGGTCCACCGCGCTCTTCTACCTGTTCATCCTCGGGCTGATCATCCCGCACGAGGCGCTCGTGATCCCGCTCTACTTCCGCATGCGTGACGTCGGGCTCACCGACACGTATCTGTCGCTGATCCTGCCGCAGTCGGCCATCTCGCTCGCATTCGGCATCTTCTGGATGCGTGCGTACTTCCGCTCGGCGCCGCGGACGCTGATCGAGGCGGCGCGCCTGGAGGGCGCGTCGAGCCTCACGGTGCTGCGGCAGGTCCTTCTGCCGCTCGCCAAGCCGGCGATCACGACGCTGGTCGTGCTGACGTTCATGTGGAACTGGAACGAGTTCCTGCTGCCGCTGATCATGATCAGCAGCGAGAGCCATCGGACCACGCCGCTGGGACTTGCGTTCTTCACGGTCGGGCATCGCACGAACGTGGTGGAGCTGGCAGCCGCGAGCGTCCTGATCGCTGCCCCGGTCGTCGCGGTCTACATCTTCATGCAGCGCCGCTTCATCTCCGGGATGCTGAACGGCGCGGTGAAGGGGTAGCGCCGCGCGGGAGCCGGCGCGCCGCAGATCGCGACGCGCCGGCCCGCTGCCTTTAGAGCTCGAGCACGGCTGGACGCGCCGGGGCGCCCATTGCGCCGAGGTCGACGACGGGCCAGCTGCCGCCGCCGCTCGTGACCGACTCGGGCCCTTGCTCGGTGACGAGGAAGGTGTCCTCGGACTTGGCGCCCGCGACGGTCGGGTTCCATGCGCACGCCTGGCTCGCGCCGACCGCGAGACCGCTCAGGCGGTCGTTCGTGTCGCCCGGGTAGACGACGAACTCGCGCGGCCCGTAGCCGATCGGACCGCCCTGGGTGTGCTCGCGCCACTCGTCGCTCCAGCCGGCTTCGCCGTAGGCGCCGAGGCCGGCGGTGAGCGCGTCGCCCCACGTGTTGCCGGGGCGGCTCGCCGCCATCATCGCGCTCTCGACGCGGCAGGCGACGGCGTGGCGCGCGCTCCATTCGAGATCGACCGCGCCGAGCGCCGCGCAGCGCGTGAGCGCGACGTTGAGCCCGCCGCGGATGCCGACGGCGACGACGAGCAGCTCGGAGTCGAGCGGCGCGTCGGTGACGACCGGGTGCCGGTAGCGGCGGCGTCGCTCCGCCCCGGCGACCATGATCCCGCCGGGCATCACGTCGCGGGCCTCGAGCGCGGCGGCGACGGCGGCGGACACGTCGCGCTCCGTGCGCCAGCCGCTCGACGGCCACTGCGCGATCGTGTCCTCCAGGGCCGCACGCGTGTCGTCGCCGAGCGTACGCAGGCGCGCGACCTCGTCGGCGGTGAGCGTGAGGCGCAGCTCCGTCAGCGCGGCCCGGTCCGGCCGGCCGGGGCCGGCTCCGTCGGTGACGAGCCGGTCGGGTGCGCAGAGGCTGCCGGCGAGCGCGGCGAGCGAGCCGTCCCACCAGCTGGCGAGGTGCAGCTCGAAGCCGAGCTGCTCCACGGCCAGCTCCTCGCGCAGCCGCGCCTCCTCGTTGTTGAGCGCCAGCACGCATGTGCGGTCGCGGGTCACGAACACCCACGCGAAGCCGGTCTCCAGCACGCGCGAGACGACGTGGTCGGCGCCGCCGAGCGCCCACGCGACGTTCGCGCGCGAGGTCAGCAGGATGCCGTCCGCGTCGAGCTGCTCGAGCGCGCCGCGCAGGCGGTCGCGCTTCTCGGCCACCTCGCCGGTTCGGGCGTGGGTGGGCAGGGGCTCCGTCATAGGACCTCCGGTCAGGTGGTGGGGATGTCGACCGGTGCGATCTGTGTGATCGCACCGGCGGTGAGGACGCGCACCTCGAGCGGCAAGGCGCGGGCGACCACGTCGTCGACGAGCTGGCCGGCGGGGATGCCGTTCCAGGCGAACACGTCGAAGTGCAGGGGGATCAGGGTGGGCGCGCCGAGCGCGACGGCGAGGTCTGCTGCCTCGCGCGGCCACAGGTTGCCGATCACGTCGTGGCGCTCGCGCTCGGCGTCGCGTCCGTTGATCGGCAGCAGGACCGCGTCGAGCGGGCCGTGGGCCCGGACCGTTTCGACCTGCCCAGGGAAGGCGACCGTGTCGCCGGCGTGATAGATCCGGCAGCCGCCGGCTTCGATCACGTAGCCGAGATAGCGGTGGCCCTCAGGCGCGAGGTCGACCGTGTACTCGGGGCTGTGCGCGGCCGGAACCGCGGTGATGCGGAACGGTCCCAGCTCATGCGCGTCGCCATCGCCTCGAGCCAGCTCGATCGTCGCGTCCGGAAGCGTGGAGGCCGCGCGCGCCGCGGAGGTCGCGGGCACGAGGAAGCGCGCGGCCGGGGAGGCGGCTGCGAGCGGGCGCAGCGTGTCCGGGTCGAGGTGGTCGATGTGGTCGTGCGTGATCGCGACGGCGAACGCGTCGTCGATCGCTGCGGGTGCGATCGGTGGTGGGAAGCGCCGCTGCCACAGGCCGGGGTCGGCTGCGACCCCGGCGACCGAGTCGGACAGGAACGGGTCGACGTACAGCACGTGCGCGCCGTGGCGCAGACGCACGCCCGACTGGCCGAGGAACTGCAGCTCGATGGTCATGCGGTCTCGCTTTCGGATGGGCCCCGTTCACGTGGGGCGTCGGACCGCGCGCTGCGCGGCGCGTGCCATGCGCTCAGTAGATGCGGGCGAGCAGGCCGCCGTCGACGACGACGTCGATGCCCGTGAGGTACGCCGCCTCGTCGGAGGCGAGGAAGGCGACGACGTTCGCGACGTCCTCGGGCCGCGCGAAGCGGCGAAGCGGGTAGCGCTCCTCGATCGCGCGCCGGGCGGCCTCGGGATCGGACTGGAAGGCGAAGAAGTCGGCGAGCAGCGGCGTCTCGACGTCACCGGGGCAGATCGTGTTGACGCGGATGCCGGCGGGCCCGTGAGCGCTCGCGAGCGAGCGGCAGAGCGCCCGCAGGCCGCCCTTCATCGCGCCGTACGCGGGCATGTCGGGGTCGCCGACGATGCCGAGCAGCGAGGCGGTGATCACGATCGAGCCGCCGCCGCGCTCGCTCAGCGCGGGCAGCGCGGCCTCGATGCCCCACGCGACGCCGCGCAGGTTCACGTCGAACAGGCGCTGCCACTGCTCCGCGCTCGTGTCGGCGAGCGACCCCATCACCTGGACCGCCGCGTTGGCGTGCAGGACGTCGAGCCCGCCCCAGCGCCGTACGGCCTCCGTGACCATCGCGCGGTTCGCGTCCGCGGTGGCGAGGTCCGCGGCGAACGCGGCTGCACGGTGGCCGGCCTGCGCAAGCTCGTCGGCGATCCGCGTCGCCGCGGTCTCGTCGACGTCGACGCACAGGACCGCCGCGCCTTCGGCAGCGAGCTTGCGCGTCGTCGCGGCACCGATCCCGCCGCCCGCGCCGGTGACGATCGCGACCTTGTCCGTGAGGCGGCCGGCCATCAGAGGACTCCGTGGAGGCGGAACGCCTCGCCGATCGGCATGCCGCCGGCGAGGTCGGCGCGCATCGTGCCCTCGCTGCCGACCTTCGCCTCGGCGCGCTCGATCACCTCGACGGCGAGCGCCGCCGGGATGACGGCGACGCCGTCGTTGTCGGCGATCACGAGATCGCCCTGCGCGACCGTGACACCGCCGCAGCTGACGGTGCCACCGAAGCCGCGCACGTCCGTGCGGCCGAGCGAGTCCTGGGGGTCGATGCCGGCGGCGAAGGTGGGGAAGTCCATCTCGACCAGCCGCGGGGTGTCGCGCGTGTAGGCGTCGGCGACGAGCCCGTGGACGCCTCTCGCGCGGCAGGCGGTCGCGAGCAGCTCGCCCCAGTAGGACCCGTCGCAGGTCGAGACGACCATCACGTCGCCCGGCTGCATCGCGTCGAGCGCGTCGAGCTCGCCCTTGTAGTAGTCGTCGGGGTTCGCCGGCGCGCCGTCGACCCGCACGAGCTCGACGGTCGCGGCGTACCCGGCGAGGGTGCTCGCGGGGTGGAGCGGACGGATGCGCCTGGCCATCGTGTTCTCGCGCACCCCGACGGCGTCGAGGCAGTCGGAGATGACGGCCGTGAAGAGGTTGCCGAGCCGCGCGACGAGGTCGAGGTCGCGGCCGTCGGGGCGAGACGCCGGGACGTGGGCGGTAGCGGGATCAATCGGGAGTTCGGTCATGGGCACCTTTGTGGAACGTTCAAGTAGTCGAAATGTTAGATCGTTCAAGCTGGTCTCGCAAGCGCGTCTACCAGCCGCCGATCCAGCCGCGCAGCACGCCGAGCGGCTCGTGCTCAGGATCCGCGGAGCGGCCACGCAGGAAGTCGAAGTCGCAGCCCTCGTCGGCCTGCAGGACGTGGTCGAGGTACAGCGCGCCGTAGCCGCGCTGGTACGCGCGCGGCGGCGGGGACCACGTCGCGCGGCGGAGCTCCAGCTCCTCCTCTGCGACGCACAGGTCCAGCCGGCGCTGCGCGAGGTCGAGCTCGATCTGGTCGCCGTCGCGGACGAGCGCGAGTGGACCGCCGGCAGCCGCTTCGGGCGCGACGTGCAGGACCGCCGCGCCGAACGCGGTGCCGCTCATGCGGGCGTCGGAGATCCGCAGCATGTCGCGCACGCCGGCGCGCAGCAGCTTCTGCGGGATCGGCAGCTGACCCCACTCGGGCATGCCCGGCCCGCCGCGCGGACCCACGTTGCGCAGCACCAGGACAGTGTCGGCGTCGACCGGCAGATCCGGGTCGTCGATGCGCGCACCGAGGTCCTCGATCCCCTCGAACACGAGCGCGGGACCACGGTGCTGAAGCAGCCGCGGATCGGCGACGCTCGGCTTCACCAGCGCGCCGGACGGCGCGAGGCTGCCGTGCAGGACGGCGAGGCCGCCCGGCGGGCGGATCGGCGCGTCGAGCGTGCGGACGACCTCGGAGCGCTCCGCGCGTCGCGCCGGCAGCGAGGCGCCCAGGGAGCGGCCCGTGACGGTGAGCGCGTCGAGCTCCAGCAGCGGCGCCAGCTCGTGCAGCACCTCCGGCACGCCGCCGGCGTGGAACAGCTGCTCGACGAGCTGCTCGCCGACCGGGCGGACGTCGACGATCGCCGGCGTGCGCTGGGCGATCTCGTCGAAGTGCCGCAGCGGCAGCTCGACGCCCACGCGCCCGGCGAGCGCCAGCAGGTGGACGACCGCGTTGACCGAGCCGCCGAGCCCGAGCAGCAGCGTGATCGCGTTGTCGAACGCGGCGCCGGTGAGGATCGCGGACGGCCGCAGCTGCTCGCGCGCGACGTCGACCGCGCGCCGGCCCGTCTCCTCCGCCCAGTGGTAGCGGCGCGCGTCGACCGCGGGCGCGGTCGCGGAACCGGGCAGCGCCATGCCCAGGCCCTCCAGCAGCGCGGCCATCGTCGAGGCGGTTCCCATCTCAGGGCAGTGCCCGACCGATGGGCTCGAAGCGGCCTCCAGCTCGTCGTACTCGGCCTGCGTCATCTGACCCGCGCGCAGCTGGTCGGTGTAGTGCCACAGGTCGGTCCCGACGCCGAGCGCACGGCCGCGGAACACTGCCGGCGCGGCCGGACCGCCGCTGAGCGCGATCGCCGGGACGTCGGCGCTCGCGGCGCCGAGCAGCTGGGCGGGGATCGTCTTGTCGCAGCCGCCGATCAGCACGACCGCGTCGAGCGGATAGGAGCGCAGGCACTCCTCGACGTCCATCGCCATCAGGTTGCGATAGAGCATCGTCGTCGGCTTCATCAGCTGCTCGCCGAGTGAGATCGTGTGGAACTCCAGCGGCAGGCCGCCCGCCTGCAAGATCCCGCGCTTGACCGCGTTCGCGAGCGCGTCGAAGTGGACGTTGCAGTTGACGAGCTCGGACTGCGAGTTGCAGATGCCGATCACCGGACGGCCGGCGATGCTGGCGCTCGAGAGACCTTCCGCACGAAGCGCCGTGCGGTGCAGGAACCCGGGGACGTCGTGGCCGGCGAACCAGCGGCTGCTGCGAAGTGGCGGGCTCACGTCGAGTTCCGCACGATCAGCTCGTTGGTGAGCACGGCGTGGGGCGCGTCGAGTTGCTCGCCGGCAAGTGCGCGGACGAGCATGTCCGCGGCAATGCGGCCCATCTCGTAGGCGGCCACCCGCACGGTCGTCAGCGGCGGGTCGGCGAAGCGCGAGAACTCGAAGTCGTCGAAGCCTGCGACGGCGACGTCGTCGGGCACGCGCAGCCCGGCGGTCTTCACCGCGTGGATCGCGCCGATCGCCAGCACGTCCGAGCCGCAGATGATCGCCGTCGGACGCGTGCTCGCCGACAGCAGACGCTCCGCCATCGCCTCGCCGCCTGACGCCTGCCAGGTCGCGTCGAAGACCTCCAGCTCCGGACGTTCCGGGAGCCCGGCGGCGGCGAGCGCGTCGCGGTAGCCGAGATGGCGCTGCTCGATGACCGGCCAGGGCAGGCGCGCGGCGACGAAGCCGATCGCCTCGTGACCGCGGGCGATCAGGTGCTCGGTCAGCTGGCGCGCCGTGACGCGCTCGTCGGTGCGGACGACGAGCACGTCCGAGTCCTCGATCACCTCGTCGAAGACGACGAACGGCATGTCGAGCGTCTTCAGCTGGTCGACATAGCCGTACCGCAGTGCTGGCTCGCCGGACAGCAGCGCGAAGGCGCCGTCGACGCGACCCTCGAGCAGCGGTCTCAGCATCCGGCGCTCGGTCGCCAGCGGGCGTTCGGCCTTCAACAGGATCTCGTAGTCGCTGTCGCGCGCGACGTCCGCGACGCCGGCGATGAGCAGGTCGGTCAACGGGTCGGCGAGGAAGCTCGGAGCCTCGTCGAGCACGAGGAACGCGAACGTGCCCGTGCGCCGCGAGCGCAGGCCGCGCGCTGTGACGTTGGGGTGATACCCGAGATCCGCCATCGCCTGTTCGACGCGCTCACGCGTCTCGGGCCGCATGAGGTCGAAGCGGCGCCGCAGGACGTTCGAGACCGTCTGGATCGACACGTCCGCCTCGGCGGCGACGTGGCGCAGGGTGGGCCGCTGGCGGCCTGCGTTCGAGTGCGTGGGCATGCGGGAGATGTTGAACGTAAAAGCGGACGTCTGCGCCGCGAAGGCGCCAATGGTGGGAGGAGCACGTGCTCCTCCCGGAACTATAACGATAAAGTGATGCGGGCCACGTCATGAGAGGAGAACCCTTGCCCCACCCGAAGACCGCCTCAGCAGCGTCTCGCGGTCGCCCCGCGGTCGCCGTCGTCGGCGCCGGCGTCGCCGGCCTCACCGCGGCCGTCGCGTTGCTCGACGCGGGCATCGTGCCGACGCTCTTCGAGGCTGCCGACCACGTCGGCGGCCGCACGCACTCGACTGACGAGCCGTGGCTCGGGGCGCACCGCACCGAGTGGTGCGCGGAGCTCGTCAACTCGGACCACGCGACGATGCTGGCGCACATCCGGCGGCTGGGGATCCCGACCCGCGACCGCGAGCGCGTCGTCCCCGAGCTGGGCGAGCTGTGCTTGCTTTCCGGCGAGTCGTATGCGACCGCCGACGCGCTGCGCGACTACGACGCCGGTGTGCGCGCCGTGGTCGAGGCGCAGGCCGCGGCGATCGGCATGCCGGCCAGCTGGACCCCCGCGGGCGAGGCGGCCCGCGCGCTGGACGCTCTCAGCGTCCACGAGTGGATCGAGCGGCACGTCCCCGGCGGGCATGACTCGCGCCTCGGGACGCTGATCGACCTCGGGTACACGATCGAGTGCGGCGTCGACTCACGCCGTCAGAGCGCGATCAACCTCGTGCGGCAGCTCGCCGGGCTGGCGCCGGGCACGTTCGGCGTGCTGGGCACGTCGGACGAGCGCTACCGCGTGCTCGGCGGCATCGACCAGGTGCCGCGCGGCCTCGCACGCCTGCTGCCTGCCGAGGCGCTGCGTCTGAACGCGCAGCTCGTGCGGATCGCGCGCGGCGCGAACGACCGTGCCGTGCTCGGGCTGTCCGTCGACGGTGAGCGGCAGGAGGCCGTCTTCGACCACGCGATCCTCACGCTGCCGTACACGGCGCTGCGGCAGGTCGACCTCGCGGACGCCGCGCTCGACGAGCGCAAGGCGGCGGCGATCCGCGAGTTCGGCTACGGCGCGCACTCCAAGCTCCAGCTCGAGTTCGCGGGGCGGCCGTGGTCGGCGGCAGCGGAGCCGCATCGCTGCAACGGCACGACGTTCACCGACCTCGACCTCGGCGCCACCTGGGAGTCGACGCTGGGCGACGACGGCGAGACGTCGGTGCTCGTCTCCTACCTCGGCGGACCACTCGCCGCGGCGGCGCAGATCGCGCAGCCGTACGCGTCGAACGCCGAGCCGCAGGTCGCGCGGCGCGCGCAGCAGATCGTCGCGCAGCTCGACCGGCTGTGGCCGGGCGCCGCCGAGGCCTTCACCGGCCGGGCGACGCTGACCAGTCCGACGTCCGATCCGTTCCTCGGCGCGAGCTACTCCTGTCGCCTCGTCGGCCAGCACACGGGCTTCGACGGCAGGGAGCGGACGCCAGAGGGTCCGTTCCACTTCGCCGGCGAGCAGCTCTCACCGCAGTTCCAGCGCTTCATGGAGGGCGCGGCGAGCGAGGGGATGCGCGCCGCGCGCGAGGTGCTCGAAGCGGTCGCCTAGCGTCTCGACAGCTCGGACAGCAGAACGCCTGCGGCCTCGACGAGCTTCGGTCCCGCCTGTTCTTCGAGGCGGCTCTGCTGTCCGAGCCGTGGCTCGTAGCCGCCGCGCTCGAACGCCGTGACGGTCGGCGCGTAGCCGTGCCAGCCGTTGGCGAGCGTCGCGACCATCGTGTGCGGGAATGCGGATCGTCGCTTGGTCGCGATGCCGAGCTCGGCGAACAGCTCGACCGGATAGGCGGCGATCGCGAGGTCCCCGAGCGCGAGCGCGTGCACTTCGAGGTCCTCCACGAGTGCGCGCGTGCCGACTCGTCGCTGCCACTCCCACATGCCGATCGTCTCGCGCGCGAACCAGGCGGCGTGGAATACCGTCGGCTCGTAGAACGTGTGCGCATGGCCGTACGCCTCCTGTGTGAGCGCGGCGAGGTCGACGTCGTCGGGCGCCTGCTCCAGATACCAGCGTGCGAGCTCCAGCTGCCGCCGGGTGGGGCGTCGCTGCGCGAGCCGCACGACGCGGCGCGCGCTGCGAATTCGCGGGACGTCGAGCGGGGTCGCTCGCGGAAGCGCCTCGATCGCGGCCTCGGCGAGGGCGTCGCCCATCGCGTGCAGGTGCGTCGTCGAGTCCTCGAAGCGCGGCGTGCGCCGCGTGAGGTCGAAGCTCCAGAGATCCCCGCATGCGCCGGCGGTGTAGAGGAACACGCCGCCGCCGAGGCGCGCCGCGAGCTGCTCGGTCAGGCGGCCGGGGTAGTCGGCCGAGACCTTCGGTGGGCCGTCGGGGCGAACGGTGGCATGGCAGGCGAAGTTGACGATGCCTCCGAGCGGGCGCCCGTCGTCCACGGCACTGGCGAGCAGCAGCTGCAGCTCGTCGTCGACCGGGCCTTCGAGCGCCACGAAGTCGGGCCCGTGGGCGGGGCCCTGCGTCCCGACCTGACCGGAGCGGTAGATCGGGCGGCGGTTGAACGTCCACCCGGGCGCGGAGACCGACGCGAAGTTGAGACGCGCCGCGCGCTGGCGATCGAGTGCGACGGCGATCGTTCGCGCGACGGCCGAGCGGATGCGGTCGAGGTAGTCGTGGTCGGGCTCGTGGTCGTGCAGGGCCGTCGTGCGCGGGGCGTAGTGCGTGTGCGTGCACGCGACGAGCGTGTCCTGCGGCGCGATCCCCGTGCTCTCGGCCACCGTCTCACGGATCTCCGCGACGGTGTCGGCGTTGAGGAACAGGACGTCGAGCGCCACGAGCGCGACGCGTCGCTCGCCGTCGTCGAGCGTCATCGCGCGCGCGTGCAACGGCAGCTCGACCGTGTTCGCTGGGCGTTCGTCGCCGGTGCCGGCAACCGGGCGCCCAAGCGCGGGCGTGATGTCCTCCTGCGCGAAGCCGACGCTCAGCATGGCGCACCCACTGTCGCATTGTTCGTCCTCTGCGCGTCCGCCTCGGACAGGGCCGGGACTCGCGTCGCCGCGAGCGCAGCGAGCAGCAGCGCGCCGATGGCGGCCGCGACGGTCGTCTGCACCCCGCGCGCCTCGACGAGCTGACCCGCCGTGGCCACCCCGGCCGCGACACCGCCGACGAGCGCCGTCGTGTACCACGCGAACGCCTCGGCGGCGGTGTCCTGCGGCGCCATCGCCCCGACGATCACGAACTGGCAGGAGAAGGCGGGGGCGATGAACAGGCCCGCGACGAAGCCCAGCGGCAGCGCCGCCGCGACCGAGCCCGCAAGCAGCAGCGGCGCGACGGAGAGCGCGACGAGCGCGACGAAGACCGTGTGCCGCCGGTGCGCCGGCCATCCCCAGGAGCGGCTGCCGTAGACGACGCCGCCGACGAGGCTGCCGAGCGACCACACGGCGAGCAGCGCGCCGGCGGCGCCGTCCGCGTGGGCGTCGACGGCGAGTGCCGGGAGGGCCACCTCGAGGTGGCCGAGCCCGACGCCCATGACGAGCACGGACGGCAGCAGCAGACGCAGGCCGCGGCTGCTCAGCGCACTGCCGCGTCGGCCCTGTCGGCCCGGCTCGGGCCGCATCCGCGCGACCGGCGAGACGGCGAACAGCGAGCCTCCCACGAGCGTGATGGCAGCCGTGAGGACGACGGCGCCGACCGGCCCCGCGACCGCTGCGCCGAGTGCGACCAGCATCGGCCCCGACGTCCAGATGATCTCCTGGGTCGAGGCGTCGAGCGCGAACAGCGCTTCGCGGGTCGGGAGATCGGGCGTGAGCCGTGGCCAGAGCGCGCGTGCGGACGCCGAGACCGGCGGCACGAGCGTGCCGATCAGCGCGCACAGCGCGATCAGGACGGGGGCGCCCGCTCCGGACTCGCCAGCGGCGACGAGACCGAGCAGCAGCGTGCCCTGGGCGCCGGCGCAGGCCGCGACGACACGCGACGGCCCGAAGCGGTCGACGAGCGTCCCGTGCACGGCGGCCGTCGCTGCCTCGCCGAGCACGAGCGCCCCGACGGCGAGGCCGGCGGTGCCGAAGGAACCGGTGCGCTCGCGCACGTACAGCAGGAGCCCGAGCGACAGCATGCCCAGAGGCAGTCGCCCCAGCAGCGTTCGGGCCAGGAAGCTCACGGCTCCGGGCAGCGCGAGGAGATCGCGATAGCGCGACGTTCGCATGGCTCGGTTTCTCGCTTTCGACTGTTCGGGGGATGCGACAGCTCGGTGGCGCGCATCACGACGATCGGCTACGTTACTGGAACGTTCAAGGAGACGGGAGGGACGCGTCAGATGGGCCGGTATGAGGTAGCGTGCGCAGCGCATCGCTGGGAGGTGCCCGAGCGCTACAACATCGCGCAGGACGTGTGCGACAAGCACTCGCCCGAGAAGCTCGCGATGGTGTGGGAGCGCTTCGACGGGGCGCGGCGGGAGCTGACGTGGGGGGAGCTGCAGGCGCTCGCGAACCAGGCGGCGTTCGTGCTGCGCGACGCCGGTGTCGGGCGTGGGGATCGCGTGGCGGTGGTGCTGCCGCCGACGCCGGAGACCGCGGCAGTGTTCTTCGGGGTCTGGAAGCTCGGGGCGATCCTGCTGTCGATGAGCGTGCTGTACGGCGACGAGGGGATCCGCCATCGGCTGGGCGACGCGGAGCCGGCGGTGCTGGTGACCGACGCGACGAACGCGGACCGATTCGCGGATGCCGGCGTGCGGGTGCTGGTGCTCGACGAGAGCGGCGACGCGTCGCTGCTCGCGGGCGCGCCGACCGATCCGATCTCGACCGACACGGCGGCGGATGACCCGGCGCAGCTCTATTACACGTCCGGCACGACGGGGCTGGCGAAGGGGATCGTGCACGCGCATCGGTATCTGCTCGCGCACGAGGAGTTCGTCTACTGCCACGAGGTGCGGGAGGGCGAGCGCTTCCACGGGATGGGCGAGTGGGCGTGGGCGGCGGGGATCGCGCCGCTGCTGGGTCCGTGGCGTTACGGCGCGGTGCAGTGCGTCTACCAGCGGGAGGGCGGCTTCGACCCTCGCAGACAGCTCGATTTCCTCTCGCGCCATCAGGTGAGCAACCTGTTCACGACGCCGACGGCGATGCGGTCGATGATGGCGATCGCGGATGCCGGTTCGCAGTACCCGTGCGGGTTCCGGCGCGTCTGCTCTGCGGGCGAGCCGTTGAACCCTGAGGCGATCCGCTGGTTCCGCGAGCAGTACGGCGTCACCGTGCTCGACTACTACGGCCTGACGGAGTCGTATCCGCTCGTCGGCAACTATCCGTGGATGGAGGTCCGCGAGGGTTCGATGGGCCGCCCGATGCCCGGCTGGGATGTGCGGATCCTCGATGAGGACGAGCAGCCCGTCGCAGTCGGAGAGCGCGGCGAGATCTGCCTGCGCGCGCGCACCAACCCGCACTACCCGCTCGGCTATTGGCGCAACGAGGAAGCAGCGGCCGAGACGTTCGGCGGCGAGTGGTTCCACACCAAGGACGCCGCGTCCTGCGACGAGGACGGCTACTACTGGTACGAGGGCCGCGCCGACGACGTGATCATCTCCGCCGGCTACCGCGTCGGCCCGTTCGAGGTCGAGTCCGCATGCCTGGAGCACCCCGCGGTCGCCGAAGCCGCGGTGGTCGCCTCACCCGACGAGCGGCGCGGAACGATCGTGAAGGCGTTCGTCGTCCTCGCCGACCGCTTCGCACCCTCCGACGCGCTCGCCGACGAGATCAAGGCCCACGTGCGCGAGCACCTCTCGGCCTATGCATACCCGCGCCGCATCGAGTTCGTGACCGAGCTGCCGAAGACGCTGACCGGCAAGATCCGCCGCATCGAGCTGCGCCACCTCGAGGCGCAGCGCGCGCGGGGCGAGGGCTGAGCGGTGGCCGCACGCAGGTTCGCCGATCTCGCGATCGTCGGCGCCGAGATCCGGACGCTCGACCCCGCGCGGCCGCACGCCCAGGCAGTCGCGATCGGCGCGGGACGGATCCTCGCCGTCGGCGACGACGCCGAGGTGCGCGCGGTCTGCGACGCGCGAACCGAGCTGCTCGACGGCAGCGGGATGGCGCTGACGCCGGGCCTGGTCGACACCCACATCCACCCGTTCCGCTCCGATTGGGTCGGTGGCGCGGACCTGACCGGCTGCAGAACGCTGGCTGCCGTCGAGACGGCGCTTGCCGCGGAGCGCGAGCACGTCGGCGAGGGCGCGTGGGTACGCGGCTGGGGGCTGGAGTACGGCGCCTTCGCCGGCGTCGGCCTCGACGGCCGTCAGCTCGAACGGGCGGTCGGCGGCGCGCCCACGCTGCTGATCCTGCTCGACGGCCACACCGGGCTCGCGACGCCGCGCGCGCTGGAGCTCGCGGGCGTTCGCGGACCGGTCGCGCTCGACGGCAGCGCCGAGGTCGTGGTGCGCGACGGCGTGCCCACGGGCGAGCTGCGCGAGCCGGCGGCGCTCGCGCTCGTGCGAGCGGCGATCCCGCCGCTGGACCCGAGGGCGGAGCGCGAGCTGTTCGCGCAGATCCAGCAGCGCTTCGCGCAGGTCGGTCTCACCGGCGCGCACGTGATGGACGGCACGCCCGCCACGCTCGACTTGCTGCGGGAGCTGGAGGGCGAGGACCGCTTGGCGGTGCGCCACCTGCTCGCCTTGCTGCAGGAGCCGGAGACGACGTTCGAGGCGATGAAGCGCGACGCTGCGCTCGGCGCGGAGCACGGACGGCTATGGCGCGTCGGGGCCGCGAAGTTCTTCATCGACGGCGTGCTCGACACGGGCACCTCGTGGCTGGAGGAGCCCGACCTCCAGGGCGACGGCCTCCAGCAGCTGTGGCCCGACCACGCGCGCTACGAGCGGGCGGTCAAGCTGTTCGCTGACGCGGGCGTGCAGTGCGTCACGCACGCGACCGGCGACCGCGCGGTGCGCGCGGCGCTCGACGCGTACCGGGCCGCCGGTCGCAGCGGGGTCGGGACGCATCGCATCGAGCACGTCGAGCTGCTGCGCGACCGCGAGCTGCCGCGGTTCGCGGCAGAGGGCGTGGCTGCGTCGATGCAGCCGCTGCACATGCAGTGGCTGCGCGCTGACATGAGCGACTCGATCTCGAGCCGGCTCGGTGCCATGCAGTTGGCGCGCGGGTGGCGGACGGGCGACCTGCAGCGCAGCGGCGCGCTGATGCCGCTGGGGTCCGACTGGCCGGTCGCGACATTCGATCCCCGCGTCGGGATGGCGTGGGCGCGACTGCGGCGCACGCCCGGTGACGCCGCCGCCCACGTGTTCGGGCCCGAGCAGGTGCTGGACGGACTGCGGGCGCTCATGGGATACACGACGGCGGCCGCACGCGTGGCCGGGGAGCAGGACGTCGCTGGTCGCATCGCGCCGGGCTGTCGGGCCGACCTGAGCGGCTTCGCCGAGGACCCCGTCGCCTGCTCCGCCGACGCGCTGCCCGACTTGCCGGTGACGCTCACCGTCGTCGACGGACGCCTGCGCCATCGCGACTAACTCGACCTCTCTCGTGAGACGAAATCCCAGACAGGAGACGACATTGCTCTACGCCATCAACCTCATTTCACTGCGACCGGGCGTGCCGCTCGATCGCTTCGCCCAGTTCTCCGCGGAGGTGGACCGGCCGGCCTGCCTCGGCAACGACGCGGTCAGCTCGTTTGACGTCTATCGGGTGGAGGGGCAGCCCGACGGGACCGCGCCATCGGTCCAGGTGGCTGAGGTCATGGGCCTGCATTCGTGGGAGGCGTGGCAGCGCGCGCTCGTGGAGGACCCACGCCTGCGCGTCGCCTCGGCGGAGTTCGAGCAGCTCGTGGACCCCTCGACGGTGACGACGCTGCTCACGCGTCCTCTGGTGCCGTAACGCGCTACGGCAACTCCCGCACCGCGACGAACCGGTACCCGGTCGGGGATATGCGTCAAGAACCCGCCCCTGTATTGGACCCGCGACCCGAGGTAAGGCGTGGTCATGCGCGTGTCTCGTGCCAGTGCAGTCGTTTGACGGCGCCGCGGAGTTGGTGGGCGGTGACGCGGGTGTAGCGCTGGGTTGAGTCGAGGTGCTTGTGGCCGAGCAGGGCGAGCATGAGCCGGTCGCGTTCGTCGCGGCCGGCGAATCTGCGCTGCCACACCTGCCCGCTTCCCGGCGTGGAGAGCAGCCGGCGCAGCTCGCGGCTGTCGAGCACGTCGGGCAGCGCGTCGCGCTTCTTCGGCGCGCGGAGCACCGCGGCCGGATCCCGGTCGAGGTAGTCGTTCTCGACGCAGAAGCGAAAGAAGCACCGCAGCGCGGCGATCGTGCGGGCTTGGCTCGCGGGGGCGGGGCGGTGGTCGGCTTCGGCGGCGAGGAACCGCCGCAGGTGCGCGACCCGCACCGCCGCGAGGTCGTGCACGTCGATCGAGTGCAGGAACGTCGTGCAGGCGCGCACGTCGCGCGCGTACGCCTTGCACGTCAGCGGCGCGAGCCGGCGTTCGATCTCGCAGTAGCGCAGGAAATCCGCCACCTCGATGTCCATCGCAACCACCTCCGGGCAGGCTGAGAGGCCCGGTACGGCTTAGGGTGTCGGCTTTCCGGCTTATCGTCCCGCTAAGGAAAAGGCCCGCTCCGGCGGGCCTTTTCTATGGGCCGAGTAACCGAATACTCGTCACGGTCTGCAAGTCGCCGTCGCGGCGTGCGATCTGTATGCAACCGCTCGGTGCGGGCGCCCGGCCTCAGGCCAGCAGCGGTCCGCACCGCTCCGCGACGGTAGTACCGGGGACGGCGAACGTGCAAGCCGTCGCCGAGTGGCGCGGGATCGAGTTGGTATCGCAACTGTCGGGGGTGGGTCACGGGCACAGTTGCGCAGAACGCCATATCGATCAGAGAGGCACCTACGCTTGCCGCCAGCGATCGGGTCGCGCTTGCCTCGCTCGAGCGGTTCGCCGCGCGGGCTCGGTCGAGCGCGCTGGGATCGTCCGCGGCGCTCGCGCAAATATCGGAGATCGATATCGGAATCCGATATGGTTGCTGAGCTGGTCTTTCAACCCGCCGAGGAGGCCTGCTGTGACCACGGTCAACGTTCGATACATGGTCGATGACGTCGAGGCGGCCATCGCGTTCTACACGACCCATTTCGGTTTCACGCTGATCTCAAGCGCCGCGCCAGCGTTCGCCGACGTTTCTCTGGGAGATCTGCGGCTGCTGCTCAGCGGCCCGGCGAGCTCGGCCGGGCGGCCGATGCCGGACGGAGCCCGGCCTGGGCCGGGCGGCTGGAACCGCATCCACCTCGTGTTCGACGATCTCGCGGTCGAGGTGGAGCGCCTGCGCCGCGCCGGGGTGCCGTTCCGCAACGACGTCGTGACCGGCCCCGGGGGCTCGCAAATCCTGGTCGAGGACCCCGCCGGCAACCTTGTCGAGCTGTTTCAACCCGCCGCTCGCACGAGCGACTGATCGGGTGCGGCAGTTCCTGCGCGGCGCGGTTCAGCTGCACATCCTCCATCACGCCGCCGAGGAGGAGATCGACGGTGCGTGGATGAGCGAGGAACTTGCGCACCACGGCCACAGAATCAGCCCTGGGACGCTCTACCCGACGCTCCATCGCATGGAGGCCGACGGGTGGCTCATCTCGCACGAAGAGACGATCGAGGGGCGGCATCGACGCCGCTACCGCGCCACGGAGGAGGGCAGACGGGTGCTGGCCGAGACGCGCCGCGCCCTGCGCGAGCTTGCCGACGAGGTCCTGGAATGACCTGCCACCCGCGAGATGGAATCGACGGTGAAGGACGCGCCCTGCCGGGCAGCGTGTCGATTCGTGGACCATGCCTCCCGTAGAACGCGACGTCGATGTCAGCGCCACTGCGATAGCCGGCCGGTGCCGAAGATCGAGGGTCTCCGCGTGTGCGGTGGACGGCGATTCGCTGCTGACCGTTCAGCGAGTCGCCGTCCCCGTGGTTCCTACCTGCACACGCTCAGGGGTACGACATCCGAGCCGGCGGGGCGTTGTCTCGACTCATGAGCTTCTGCGCCTTCTCGAGGTAGCCGAGGTCGACGTTGAAGTCGAGCGGCTTCAGCTTCTGGGTCGCGATCGTCGTCGCCCACGCCGCCTCGTCGAAGTAGAGGTTCTCGCAGAAGAGCTCCCCGCCCAGCACCCACGAGTCGTCTTGACCGCGAAGGGCGCTGACGTCGAAGTCGTGATCGGCGTAGATGTCGAGGACGGCGTCCTTGTTCTGCGGTCTCTTGCCGACTCCCGGAGCCACGATGAAGTCCACGGCTCTCAGGGTCCCTCGCAGGAAGCGAACCGCTGAGTTCGGGTTCTCGGCCAGCCATCCGCGGTTGACGATGTGCACGTCGTTCGCCCAGTTGCGCAGCGTCTGGAAGATCACCCTTGCGCCGTGCTTCTGGAGCGCCGGCTCGTCGTCGGCGAAGAACGGCATCAGCGACACGCGTCTCGCCGTGAAGAACGCCCGCCACGTCGCCGAGTCCGGCCCCGGGTTGACGAGCGTGTGATCGATGCTGTCGAGGTCCCAGTTCTCTTCCTTCAGCACCCGTGCGCGCTGGAACTGCGCCGGGTCGCCCGGCGTGCCGGCGAGGACGATGTTCGTCCCCTCGAGATCCTCGACCGACTCGACGTTCGGCTGCACGGCGAAGTCGAAGTTCTGCCGGCACCAGTGCCCGGCGAGGATGGTCACGCCGATCTTGTTGCGGATTGCCTCCAGGGCGGAACCCACGCTGTTCACGCCGATGTCGGCGCTCCCGCTCGCGACGGCGGCGTTGACGTCCTCGGCGGTGATCACCTTGATCTTCAGGCCCTCCTGCTCGTAGTAGCCGAGGTCGCTGCCGACGTTGTACATCGAGTACATCGCGACGTCCGGGAACGGAATCGCGACGGTGATGTCCCTGTCTTCGGCGGGTCTGATCGGCCCCGACAGGTCCACGGTGCTGGTACCGCCTCTCCCTCCGCCTTCGCCGGGCGTGCTTCCGCACCCGGCAGCGGTAATCGCGATGACCGCCAACGCAGCGATACTGACGCAACGCGCTCTCATACCGTCTCCTCCTCGTTCGAATGTGTGGCCGTCAGGCGTCCGCTTCGGCCAGTGCGGGCAACGCGAACTGGTGCCAGTCGGCGCGATCGAGCACCGCCGCGAGCGCCCGGGTCGCCGCCGCCGCGAGCTCGTTCGGATCGACGGCGGTCAACACCCCGTTGCGCTTGAGCACGCGACCGTCGACCAGCACGGTGTCGACGTTCGCCGGCTGGGCGCAGAGCACGAGCACGGGCAGCGGGTCCGCGCACGGGACCATGTTGAGGTCGGCGCGGTTGACCAGGATCAGGTCCGCCCGCTTGCCCGGGGTGATCGTGCCGATCAGGTGGTCGAGGCCGAGGTCGCGCGCACCGTCGATGGTCGCCAGCTCGAGCATGCGGCGTGCGGTCATGGCCTTGCCCCGCGGCCGTCCGCGCTCGATCGTCAGGGCCGTTCCCATGACCGCAAGGAGGCTTGCGCTCAGCGGCGCGGCAAGGGTGTCGACCGAGAGCGAGACGAGCACGCCGGCATCGAGCAGCTCGGTGATCCGAGGGATGCCCATCCCCTCGTACTCGGTCAGCGGACTGAGGCAGACCGACGTGCCGGTCGCTGCCAACATGGCGATCTCCTCGTCCGTCACGTCGACTGCGTGAACGACCTGGACATCCGGCCCGAGGAGTCCGTCCCGGTGCATCTGCATCAGGTCCGCGTAGCGCGCGGCGTCGTCGCGGCGACCACCGAGATGGAGCGTGATCGGCAGCCCTCTGTCGCGCGCGAACGCCCACTCGGCCGACAGGATGTCCCGCTCGGTGCGTGCCGGCCCGCGAACGGCCACGCACAGGCTCAGTCGCCCGTCGTCACGGGTGCCGAGCCACTCGCGCTGAACGCGAGCGACGTCGGCGAGATCCATGACCTCGTCACGCGGGTGGTTGTCGGGGTTGCCGTACGCGTAGCGCGTTCGCATGCCCGAGTCTCGATGCGCTCTGAGCTTTGCGTCGACGTCCTCGGGCGAGCGAGCGTTGTGGTCCCAATCGCAGACGGTCGTCGTTCCTGACATCAGCGCGTCGGCGAGGCCGAGCCGGGCGGCGACGTACGACTCCTCGGGCGCGTAGTGGCGCGCGACGCGCCGCTTGACCTCGAAGTACGTGCGCCCCGGCTCCTGCTCGATCACGCCGCGCAGAAGCCCGTTCCACAGATGCGTGTGCGTGTCCACCAGGCCGGGGGCCAGAATCCGGCCTGTCCCGTCGAGCACCTCGCTGCCGGGCGAGGACAGGCCCTCGCCCACGGCGACGATCTCACCGTCCTCGACGAGCACGTCACCGTGCGGCAGGTCGCCGCGCTCGGCGTCGAGCGTGATCACGTAGGCGTCGCGTATCAGGTAGCGGCCGCGAGGCGGCAGAGGCGCGTCCATGGTGCTCCACAGGGTCGGGTGCAAGGCGCGGCGATGCTACGGTTGGGCCGCTGATAACGGCAAGATTTGCAGCAGAAAGCGGGTGATTCAGCCAATGTCACGGCCGCAGCAGCGAATTCAGCCAATGCTCGACCAGCTCGACCGGCAGATCGTCTGCTCGCTGCAGCTCGACGGGCGCGCCTCGTGGGGCCGCATCGCGGAGGTGCTCGAGGTTCCCGAACGGACGGTCGCTCGACGCGGACTGCGGCTGCTCGGCGACAAGACGCTGCGCATGCACGCGGTCCCGAGCACGAGCACCAGCCCGGAGGACGCCGAATTGCTCGTGCGCCTCGTCTGCGACCACGGCACGACGCTCGACGTCGCGAAGACGTTGGCCCGCAACCCGAACGCCTACTACGTCGGAGTCACGTCGGGCAGCAGCGACGTGTACGTCACGGTGTATGCCCGCGGGCGCGGCCAGACCGGTGCGCTCGCCGAGCGGCTGATAGGCGCGAGAGGGGTGCGCCATGCGACCGCGCACACGATGCTGCGCTTGTTCACCGACGCGAGCCAGTGGCAGGCCGGAGCGCTGACGGACGAGCAGGCGACGGGTCTCAGGCGTCCGCTGATCGTCGGACCGAAGCCGTCGCTGGACGCCCTCGACCACGAGCTCATGCAGCTGCTGGGACAGGACGCCCGCGCGTCCGCCGCCACGCTCAGCGCTCAGCTGTCGGCGTCGCACACGACGGTGCGGCGCCGGCTTCAGAGCCTGTTCGACACGCAAGTCATCCGCGCTCAGGCGACGATCGACCTCGCGTTGCTCGGGATGCCGGTCGAGACGGTGATATGGCTGGACATCCACGCGTCCCGCCTGGAGGACGCAGGCAAGCAGCTGGCACGAGAGCGGGCGGTCCGCTTCGCGATCGCCACGACCGGACCGTCGAACCTCGTTGCGATGGCCGCGTTCGCCGACCTCGATGCGCTCTACACGTTCCTCACCGGGACCGTGGGTGCGCTGCCAGGACTGCTCGGGTCCGGCGTCACGCCGATCCTGCGCGTGATCAAGCGCGGCGGCGGGACGCTGGTACCCACATCGAGCGTCGGCTGACTGCGGTGCGACAGCACGCGCGGCACCGGTCGCGGGCCGATCCGGTCGTGCGCGATTCGCGGCACTGCTGCTCGCCGCGGCCCGAGCGTCCAGAACTAGGTGGTCCGCCCCGGCACCCGCACGTAGCTTTCGAGCCATGCGTGCAATGGCACACGGGCGCCGGTCCCAGCTCAAACCTCGTCGCGGCATGCTGCGATCCCGCGGAACGCGCGCGGCGTGCGCGGTGATCGCGGTGCTCGTCGGGTCGGCCGCGCTCACGGAGATGGCTCAGGCCGACGTCATCCAGCTCAAGACTCCGCTGACCCAGCAAGACGCCCCCCGTCCTCCGCGATTCGAACACGAGTACGGGTACATCGGGCCTGAGGCGCCACAGGACCCGGGCAAGGTCGGCGCGTGGAACACCAGCTCAGACTCGTACGTCTGCCCGAACGGCCAAAGAATCACGGGCGAGGCGGTGATCGGGGACGATGTGATCAGCCAGAACACGGGCTGGGGGGTGTCCAGCTCGGGCATACTCTCGACGACGACCAACGTCGACGTGCGCAACTGGAGCTTGCACGGGATCCACTACCGGGTAGCGGTCAAGTGCGCGACCGACTGGTTGTTCTTCCCGCTCTACGCGGACGGGTGCGGCCCCGGCATCATAGACGGGTATTTCGACTCCGACCTGGCCAGACACTGCCAGCCCATCGGGGACTACAGCGCGTGGTGGATCTCGCGGCTCGAGGCCGTGGGCGGCGCCGCGCAAGCCAAGGACTATGCCGAGCTGCTCAAGCAGGTGTTCACGGGGCGGCCCATCAGCCGGGCCGCCGGCGGCCCGGCTGTCACCGCGGCTGCCGTCCAGACCGGGGCTGTGGTGCAGGCGCGGCCGGGCGGGAATCGCTTCGCGCTGCACAACGGCACGAACCGGGTCTCGATGACGTTCAGATTTCGTCGAGGGTCGCGGCGCCCACCGGCGATCTTCATGAAGGGTGGCACCGGCTGCCGCTCCGAGCGGATGCGCACGTCGGTCTGGAACGCCGTAGGCCGGGTCGAACTCCTGCTGAACTGCCAGGGGTTGAAGCCGGAAAGCGCGGTGCGGTTGACGATCGGACGCGCGATCGTGCGGCACTTCGGCCTGGGCAAGGGCGTCGGCAAGATTCGCGTCCATCTCGACAAGCCGCCCGGCTCGGTCGAGCCGTACGCGTCCCTCAGCTACGGCCGGGCACAAAGCACGTGCAAGAACGCCGGTCATCAGCTGCGCCTTCAGCCGAGGAAGCTCGACCTGCGCGTCACGGTGCGGTGCGGTGGCGCCGCGCGCGGCGCCACCGGGTCCCTCTACGTCGGCGGCCTCCTCGCTGCCGACCGGTCCTCGCGGCCGGGGTGATTGTGCTACGGTGTGACGCACAATGTCGAGCGTGGGAGTTCGCGAGCTGCGTCAGAACTTGAGCCGCTATTTGGAGCGGGTCAAGGAGGGGGCGTCGCTGGACGTCACCGAACATGGTCGGGTGGTCGCTCGCCTCTCGCCTGCGGGTGAGCGTGTGCCGGAGGCGTACTCGGCGCTCGCCGCCGATCACGGCGCCACGCTGCCGAGCGCCAGCTTGAACGATCTGATCGCGCATCGGACACGGCGCTCGACTCCTGCCGGTACGACCGACGCGCTGTTGGCTGAAGGTCGCGCCGAGCGGGCGTAGCAGTCGCGGTGGCGGGCGTCTACCTCGACACGAGCGCGCTCGGGCGCGTCGTGCTCGACGAACCTGACGGCGATGCGATCGGCGCGGCGCTGGCCGGGTTCGAAGCTGTCGTCTCCAGTCGTTTGCTGCGGATTGAGCTGCACCGTCTGGGGCTGCGAACGGGGATCGCCAGCGAGGAGATCGAAGGTTGGCTGGCGGGGGTCGCGATCGTGCCGCTGGACGACGCGATCCTCGCGGCGGCGGAGGCGGTCTCGCCGTCGTCGGTCGCGACGCTTGACGCGATCCATCTTGCGACCGCGCTCCAACTCGCCGCCGAGCGGCACATCGCGTCGATCATGACCTTCGACGCGCGGCTGGCGGAAGGTGCGCGCGAGCACGGGCTCGACGTGATCACGCCGAGCTGAGCACTAGGGCTGGTAGCTTGCGGTCGACCGTCGGGAGCGCCTCGACAACACGGCATTCCCGAAAGGCGACACCTGTGTTCGACGTGATCATTGCCGGGTGCGGGCCGACTGGTGCGATGCTGGCCGCCGAACTGCGGCTGCACGATGTGCGGGTGCTCGTTCTGGAGAAGGAGACCGAGCCCGCGTCGTTCGTCCGCATCGTCGGTCTGCACGTTCGCAGCATCGAGCTGATGGCGATGCGCGGACTGCTGGATCGGATTCTCGAACGCGGACGGCAGCGTCCGGCCGGCGGATTCTTCGCCGCCATCGCCAAGCCCGCGCCCGAGGGCCTCGATTCCGCGCACGCCTATCTGCTGGGCATCCCGCAGCCGGTCATCGTTCAGCTGCTCGAAGAGCAGGCGATCGACCTGGGCGCGCAGGTCCGGCGCGGTTGTTCGGTGGCCGAATTCGAGCAGGACGACGAGGGCGTGACCGTCGTGCTGGCCGACGGCGAGCAGCTGCGTTCGCGCTACCTCGTCGGCTGTGACGGCGGGCGCAGCACGGTGCGCAGACTGCTCGGCGTCGGCTTCCCCGGCGAGCCCTCGCGGATCGAGACGCTGATGGGCGAGATGGAAGTGGGCGTGCCGCAGGAGGAGATCTCCGCCACGGTGGCCCAAAGCCGCGAGACCGGCAAGTCCTTCAGTCTCAGACCCTTCGGCGAAGGGATCCATCAAGTCGTCGTCCCCGCCGCGGGAGTCAGCGATCGCGCGGAACCGCCCACCCTCGAGGACTTCAGACGACAGCTGCGCGCCATCGCGGGAACCGACTTCGGCGTGCATTCCCCGCGCTGGCTGTCCCGCTTCGGGGATGCCACCCGGCTCGCCGAGCGCTATCGGGTCGGGCGGGTGCTGCTCGCCGGCGATGCGGCACACATCCATCCACCCATCGGCGGACAGGGCCTCAACCTGGGCGTTCAAGACGCGTTCAACCTCGGCTGGAAGCTGGCCGCAAAGATCCACGGCTGGGCGCCGGAAACGCTCCTCGACACCTACCAGGCCGAACGTCATCCGGTCGCCGAGGACGTGCTGGACAACACCCGCGCACAGATGGAGCTGCTGTCGACCGAACCGGGCCCGCGGGCCGTGCGCAGACTGCTCACCGAGCTGATGGACTTCGACGAGGTGAACCGCCATCTGATCGAGAAGATCACCGCGGTCGGCATCCGCTACGACTTCGGCGAAGGCCCCGACCTGCTCGGCCGTCGCCTGCGCGACGTCGACGTGAGACAGGGCCGCCTCTACGGTCTGCTGCATCGGGGCCGCGGCCTGCTGCTGGACCGCACCGAACGCCTTGCGGTCGGCGGCTGGTCAGACCGGGTCGACTACCTCGCGGATCCCACAGCGGCGCTGGATGCTCCGTGCGTCCTGCTGCGACCAGACGGCCACGTCGCCTGGGTCGGCGACGACCAGCGGGATCTGGACGACCACCTCTCCCGCTGGTTCGGCACGCCCGCCGACTGAATTCGGCGAGCGTGAGAAAAGCGACCTCCCCGCGGCGATGGCGTCGCGGGGAGGTCGACCTGCACGGCGATGGGCGTCGATGCGCTACGCCCTCACGACGCTTCGCGTCAGCAGGTGGGGTATCTCGGGGTTGCCATCGACCCGGGGTAGAGGCGCTCGGCGATCCGCGTGAACACCTGCTGCCACACCTTCACCGGCACCGTCCCGCCGACGTAGTTCTCGGCGCCGCCGAACGTCGCCCCGCTCGTCGGCTCGTACCACGCCACGGCGTTGTTGCCGGCCCACGATCCGCCGTGCCCGATCCAGCTGCCGAAGCTCATCATCCCGAGCCCGTAGCCGAACGCCGTGGGACCTTCGCCGCTGTACGGTATCGGGCAGAAGGACAGCCGGTCGGTCTGTGTCGCGGCTCTGATCAGTGCCCCGGTGCCCAGCTCTCTGGCGTACTTCTCCAGGTCGCCGACCGTCGAGATGATCGCTCCGGATGTCCAGGCGAAGTTGGGGTTGGTCGCGGTCACGTCCTGGGTCGTCCCGGGGAAGATCGCGCTTGCGGCGTACCCCGTGGCGTACGGCGCCGGCATCGCGTAGATCGGGCTGGAGTTCGCCGCGCTGGGGAACTTCGAGTTCGTCAGGCCCAGCGGCGTGATCACGTCGTCGGTGATGTACGCCTCGGCGTCTCTGCCGGTCACGACTTCGAGGATCTTGCCGAGCACGAAGTATGCGGACTCGCTGTACTGCGTTCTCGTGCCCGGAGCGAAGAGCGGTCTGTTGGCCGGGTTCTGCAGGACGGCGATGATCTGCTCCGGCTCTATGGCGTTCCACGGGGTCAGCCCAAACGTCACCCGAAGGCCTGAGTCCTGCTGGTAGTCGAACAACCCATCCTGCATCGAGAGCAGGTGGCGCACGGTCATCGTGCTCCCGTTCGGGATTCTGGGGATGAATCTGTCGACCGTGTCGCTGAAGCTCAGTCTGCCCGCCTCGATCAGCCGCAGGACCGACGTCGCGGTGAACGTCTTGGTGACGCTGCCGATGCGGAAGTGGTCGTTGAGCGTCAGCGCCGTTCTCGACGTGTTGTTGGCGTAGCCGTACGCTCTGGCGTAGTCGCCTGCCGGACCTCTGAGCGAGATCGCCATCCCCATCTGGCCGCCGGGGTTCGCTCTCAGCGCGTCGGCCACGGTGGTGTCGACGAACGCCTGGTCGGCCGGTGACAGCGGCGCTGCTTGCGCGGGTGCCACGAACGCGAGCGCCGCCAGAACCGGTGCGATGAGTGCCAGCGCCAGAGTGCGCCAGCTGTTGGGTACGACGGCCGCGATTCGTGGCGATCCGGCTCGAACATTGCGAGGCACCTGCGTGAGCTTGGGCGAGGCCGCGAACATCCGCTGGCGCCACCCCGAACGGGTAATCGACTGCAGCATGCGTATTCCTCCGTCTCCGTCACCGGCGTTTTCTCGGACGGGGGGACCGTATTGAAGCGTTACAACTTGGTCAAGTCTTGATACCGAACCTCGGACGGGTGTCGCGCACGGAGGGGTGGAAGTGCGAAGCCGACAGTGCAAGGGTGGGGTCGGTCGCGGCGATCGCGGCGAGTAGAGATCGCGTCCGAGGACGGCGAAAGCGCCCGGCCAGCCGTGGCGCTGAGGCAAGTTGGCACGAAGACTTGACCAAATTGAAACGTTGCAATATGGTCGCTTGGCATGACCCGCACTGCACGAGATGCAACCGCTGCGGAGGACGACGCGGTAACCCTCTCGATGGTACGTGAACGAACGTTCCATCCCTCCGCGGAGCTGGAGAGCTTGCTGCGCAGCGGAGAGTCGCTCCACAGGCTCAAGTTCAAGGGCGGCGAGTTCGGCTGGTTGGTCACCGGATACGACGCGGCGCGGTCGGTGTTGAACGATCTCCGCTTCTCACTGCGGGAGATTCCGCCGCTGCTCACGGTCGAGCCCGCCAAGCATGAAGCTGTCATCCAGACGATGCGGGAGGACGGTCTGCTGCGCGGGGACATGCTCACGATGGACCCGCCGGAGCACACGCGCTTTCGGCAGGCGATCGGACCGCGATTCGCCCTGCGCAGCATCGAGCGGTTCGAGCGCACGGTGGAGCAGATCGTCAGTCGCTGCCTCGACGACATCGAGACGGCCGGGCCTCCCACAGATCTCGTGCGGGCGTTCGCCGCTCCGATCTCCTTCCGCAGCCAGTGCGCGTTGCTCGGGGTGCCAGAGGGCGACATCCCGATGCTCGAGCTGATCGGCGAGACCAACCGGAACCCGGCGCTGTCGGCCGACGAGGTGATCGCCGCGACACGGGAGTTCCGGGCATATCTGGAAGAGGTCGTCGCCCGCAAGCGCCGCGAGCCGGGGGATGACCTCATCAGCGACGTCGTCGAGGGCAGAGTCCTCGACGACGAGGAGATCGTCGGGCTGCTCGTGCTCCTCTTCGTCGCGGGAGTCGAGACGACCGAGTCGATGCTCGCCACCGGTGTCTTCGCCCTGCTCACCCATCGAGACCAGCTCGACCTGCTGCGCGCCGACCCGACGCTGATGAAGCCGGCGGCGGAGGAGCTGATGCGCTACCTGACCGTCTTCAACGTCGGCGCGCTCACGCGCACCGCCACCGAGGATGTCGAAGTCGACGGCGTCGTGATCGAGAAGGGCGCGTGGGTCTCGGTCTCGCTCCTGGGCGCCAACCGCGACTCCGAGCGCTTCAGTCGTCCCGGCGAGCTGGACATCGCGCGCGGCGGGAAGGGCCAGATCGGATTCGGGCACGGCGTGCACGTGTGCAGCGGTCAGCACCTCGCCCGGCTCGAGCTGCGCGTCGGCCTCACGCAGCTGTTCGAGCGCTTCCCGCGCCTCGCGCTCGCGCGAGACGAGGACGTGGCGTTCTCGGGCGAGGACGAGGTCACGTTTGCCGTAAAACGACTGCCGGTGACCTGGTGAGGCCGGGCGACGGCGAAGGATGGACTGGTGTGAATAGCAATCAGGATGGGGCCGTGGCAGAGCCCGTCGACCTCCCCAGCGAGCGGGCCGACGCGCTCGACCCGCCGCCGGGGTTGCGCGAGTTGGCCGAGCGGGCCCCGGTCTCTCGACTGCGGTTCTCCGACGGTCAGCTCGGCTGGCTGGTGACCGGCTACGCGCTGGGCCGCGAGCTGCTGGTGAACAACCAGTTCGTCGTCGACCCGGTTGCGCTGCCGCTCGGCGACGCGGAGATGATCGCCGAGATCGATCGGATCGAGAAGAGCACGCCGGAGAGCGCCGGCGTCCTGATCATGCTCCACCCGCCGCAGCACACGAAGATCCGCCGTGCTGCCGCGAGACACTTCACGGTGAGAGCGATCGCCGAGCAGAAGGACGCGATCGAACGGATCGTCTCCGGACGCCTCGACGCGATGGAGGAGGCCGGCGGTCCGGTCGATCTGGTGACGTCGTTCGCGCTCCCGGTCTCGTCGTTCTCGATCTGCGAGATGCTCGGCGTCCCGCACGCGGATCGAGAGCGATTCGAGCGCCCGAGCGCGGTGCTGGCCGATCCTCACCTCGACGCTGAGCAGAAGCGCGACGCGCTCGTCGCCTTCTACGACTACTGCCGTCAGGTCGTGACGGTGAAGCGGTCCTCGCCGCAGGCGGACATCCTCAGCGATCTCGCCAGCCAGGGCGAGCTCAGCGAGGACGAGATCGTCGGGCTCGCCCGCCAGCTGTTCGAGGCCGGGCACGAGACGACGGCGGCTCAGCTCTCGCTCGCCGTCGTCACGCTGCTGCTCGACCGTGCACGCTGGGAGAGCTTGCGCGCGGACCCGACACAGATCGGGAATGCGGTGGAAGAGCTGCTTCGCTACCTCTCGATCTTGCAGATGGGCACGTTCTCGCGGACGGCGTCGGAGGACGTGGAGCTCGGGAACGTCGTCATCAAGCGGGGAGAGCGGGTGGTCGTCTCGATCCCCGCGGCCAACCGCGACCCCGAGAAGTTTCCCGACCCCGACGAGCTCGACCTCGCGCGCAACGCCGCCGGGCACATCGCGTTCGGACACGGTCGGCACATGTGCATCGGGCAGCACCTCGCCCGCCTGGAGCTGGAGGTCGCGCTCCGTGGTCTGATCGAGCGCTTTCCGCGCCTCGATCTCGCCGTCGGAGTCGAGGAGCTGCGCTTCCTCGGTGGCGAGCACCAGATGTACAGCGTCGAGACCCTGCCCGTGGTCTGGTGAGACGATGCGGGTGATCGTCGATCTCGAGTTGTGCATCGGTGCGGGCGTCTGCGTGCTCACCGCGCCTGAGGTGTTCGACCAGAGCCCGGACGACGGCCGCGTGCGGCTGCTCGCCGAGACCGTGCGCGAGGAAGATGCAGCGATCGCCCGCGAGGCGGCCGATCGCTGCCCGTCCGCTGCGCTGTCGATCCGCGAGGGCAGGGAGCAGTGATGAAGCCGCTGCTGGAGCGCTTCGAGGATCCCGACCGCAGCTTCTTCCCGACGCCGATCTGGTGGTGGAGCGGCGACCGTCTCGAGGCGGCGCGCCTGCGCTGGCAGATGGAGCGCCTGGCCGCCGGCGGCGCGATGAACCTGATCGTCATGAACCTGCTTCCGACCGTGCCCGAGATGGGGATGACGCGGGATGACCCGGCCCTCTTCTCCGAGCAGTGGTGGGAAGTGTTCGAAGGCGTCTGCCGCGACGCCGAGGACCTCGGCATGTCGCTGTGGCTCTACGACCAGATCGGCCACGGCGGCGCCAACCTGCTCGGCGAGGTGGTCGCGAGAGACCCGGACGCGGCCGGGCTCGTGCTCGACCGGACCGTGGTCGACGTCGAGGGGCGCGGCTCGGTCGAATGCCCGCCGGCCGGCACCGTCGTCGCGGCGGCCTTCGTCGAGCACGACGGGACGGTTCGCCCGGTCGAGCCGGCCGGCCGGCGTGCGTCGGCCGAGGGCAGCGGGCGCCTGATGCTCTTCTACACGGCCGCGCGAGGATTGGACTTCTTCTCACGGCGAGCGTGCGAGCAGCTCATCCGCGTCGCGTTCGAGCCGTTCGAGCAGCGCGTGCCCCAGTACCTCGGGAACGTGATCGCAGGCGCCTTCCAAGACGAGCTGCCGCCGATCCAGAACTGGTCTGCGGGCTTCGCCGAGCGCTTCCAGGAGATCGCCGGCTACGACGTGATCCCCAGGCTTGCCGACCTCTGGGAGGACCTCTCGCCCGAGAGCCGTCGTGTGCGGCGGGACTTCCACCACGTGCGCGGAACGCTCGCCGAAGAGGCGTTCTTCACGCCGCTCCAGGAGTGGCACGACCGCCACGGCACGCTCTCCTCGTTCGACCAGGACTACGGCGCGCGCGACGGCGATCCGGCCGGCTCGAGCCGGCTCTACGGCGACTACCTGCGGACCCATCGCTCGTTCAGCGTCCCCGGCTCCGACCATCACGGGGACGCGAAGATCCACTCGTCGCTGGCGCACTCCTACGGGCACGAACGCGTCTGGATCGAGTCGTTTCATTCGAGCGGCTGGGGCGGGACGTTGGAGGAGACGTTCGACTGGCTGCTGCCGTGGATCGGGGCCGGGGCCAACCTCTACAACCCGCACGCCACCTACTACTCGACGCGCGACGGCTGGTGGGAGTGGGCCCCGCCGGCGACGGATTGGCGTCAGCCCTACTGGCGTCATCACATGGAGTTCGCGCGGGCGGTCGCCCGCCTCTGCAGCGCCCTCTCCTGGGGAACCCACGTCTGCGACGTCGCCGTCCTGTTCCCCTCCGCGACCGGGCAGTCGGCGCTGACGCCGGACGGGATCGTCGGCTCGGCGGGTCGCGCGGCCTCCGAGACCTATCACCGGATCGCGGGCAGGATGACCTGGTTCGACACCAAGCCCGGCGTGCTCAACGAGCTCTGCCGCGACTTCGACGTGCTCGACGACGACACGATCGCCTCGGCCGAGGTCGACGGCGGTGCGCTCGCGCATCACGGAGAGCGGTACCGGACGGTGATCCTGCCGGCCTGCGTCGTGATCGAGGAGGCGACCGCTCGCCGGCTCGTCGACTTCGTCGACGGGGGCGGGAACCTCGTCGCGGTCGGGCCGCTGCCCGAGGCGGCCGCGGGGCTGGCCGAGGACGCCGCACCGGTGGAGGCGCTGCGGCAGCGCTTCGCGCAGGGCTCGGCGCGGCAGGTCGAGCGCCCCGAGGATCTGGCCGGCGCGCTCGCGGACGTGCCGGCGCTCGTTCGAGCCGACGTCCCGACCCTGTGCCGCCGCGACGGCGAGGAGGTCGTGGTGTTCGTGCCGGCCGCCTTCCCGCGCGCGAGCAGAGTTTCGCGCGCGGTCAAGGACCCGGATCCCGTCTTCGACTGGCTGAAGGTCGACATCGACTTCGAACCGTCCGGCTGGGCGCGCGAACGCGAGCTCGTCGTCTCCGGCGTCAGCGGCGCACCGCAGCTGTGGGAGCCCTTCTCGGGCCGTCGCCGTTGGTTGGACTCGGAGCCGACCGCGGACGGCGTGAAGGTGCGCGTCCCGTTCGACGACGGGCCGGCCGCGCTGCTCGTCTGGGGCTGCTCGGAGGACCCGCCCGCGGCCGGGCGGGACGTACCGGCCGAACCGGAGCTCGCCGAGCCGATCGTGCTCGACGGTCGCTGGGAAGTCGAGATCGAGCCGACCTTGGAAGACCAGTGGGCCGATCTCGACGCACCGCCGCGCGACCTGCCGGTCGAGGCGTGGGCGATCGAGCACGAGGACGACGGACGCTGGGTGCCGGCGCATGCGACGTTCGGCGCGCGTGCGCGGTGGGCCGGGCCGGCGCTGCCGGACGACCTGCCGGCGCCGGGCGGCGAGGCGGGGGAGGGCGGCTGGAAGGAGGCCGTCTGGTCGCCGTCGCGGGGAATTCGCAAGGACCCGATTCATCGCCACACGCTCGGACCGAGCGGCCGCGTACCCGAAGAGTTCATGCGCTTCGGTCAGGTCGAGCGCGGCGAGGCGGTGCACGTTCGCACCGTCCTGCACGCGGCGTCGGCGGCCGAGACGAACCTCGTCGTCGGCGGTGCGGCCGTGAAGTCGGCCTGGCTCGACGGGCAGCAGCTGGAGCTGGTGGACGTGGGCTACCTGGCACACGCGCGCATCGCGCTCGCGGCGGGCACGTCGGTGCTCGATCTGCGCCTGGTCGCCGAGGAGCCGCTCGAGCTGCGCGCCAGCTTCACCTTCGTCGCCGACGTCGGCGGCGTTCTGAGCCCTGACTGGATCCGGACCGCCGGTCCCTCTCGCGCGCGTTCGGTCGTCGCGTTCACCCGCGCGATCGAGCTTGACTCCGATCCGCTCGAGGCGCAGGCGCTCGTCGGCACCAGCGGCCCGTGCCGGGTGCTGGTGAACGGGCACGAGCTCGGGCGGCACGCGGGGTACAAGGCCGAGATCGAAGGCCCGCGCGACGAGTTCGCCTACTACGACCTCGGCGAGCACCTCGCCGCGGGCAGGCACGAGCTGCGCGTCGAGATCGACGACTTCGGCCACTCCAACCCGGCAACGCAGGTCGACCTCGTCGTCACGACGGACGAGGGGCAGACACGCCTGCACTCGGACCGCAGTTGGAGCGCGGAGCGCGACGGCGTCCCGATCCCGATCGAGATCAGACGATCGCCGGCGGGCCTCACCAGCGCCATCGACGGGCGGTACCTGCAGTCGGGCGACCTCACGCACACCCACCTCTGGCAGCGGCCGCATCCGCTGCCGGACGCGGTCTGGTTGGAGCCGGGCCGTCCCGGGGCCGACGCGGGCGCGTCGATCGACGCTCGCATCGCGCCGGAGAGCCCCGTGCAGCGCTACCGCCTGACCGCTCCGCCGGGCGCGCTGCGGATGCAGGTCTCGCCGGCGAGCGGCTGCCGCCTGGTCGGGCTCAGCGTCGACGGCGAGCCGGTCGCGCTCGGCACGCCGGCGACGGCGGGTCCGTGCGTGGTCGAGCTGCCCGGCGGCGATCCCGGTCCGAAGCGCGTCGAGCTGGCGATCGAGGCGGCGCCGGGGTTGCGCGGCGGCGGAGCGTTCGCCGCACCGGTTCGCTTCGCGACCGGGACCGGGATGGCCGAGCTCGGCGACTGGCAGTCGCGAGGGCTCGCCAGCCACAGCGGTGGCGTGCGGTACCGGCGCAGGCTCGACGACGTCCCGGCCGGTCGGCTGCGGCTCGATCTGGGGGTCGTGCGCGGCACCGCCGAGCTGCTCGTCGACGGCGAGAGCGTCGGGGTCCGCGTCTGCTCGCCGTACCGGTTCGAGTTCTCGGCGGGCGCGGGATCGGTCGTGGAGGTCGTCGTGCTGAACACGCTGGGGCCGCATCTCGATGCGGTCAGCCCGACCCACTACGTCTTCGAGGGGCAGACGCGGTCGGGGCTGTTCGGGCCGGTGACGCTGGCGGCCTGCAGGACGGAGGGTGGAGGGTCACTGTGAATGGAGGAGAGGCAATGAGTACAAGGCTCAAGCGCATCTGCGCGCTGGCGCTCGTCGGCGCGATCGCGCTGTTCGCCGTCGCGTGCGGAGGCTCGAACGACGACAACGGCGGCGGTGGTGGCGGCAGCAGCGGCAGCAGTACGGCGGGCACGCCGGACCCGGCTGACGTCAGCGGCAAGATCGTCGTCTGGGACGTCTTCTACAGATCGTTCCCGAGCTACACGAGAGCGGTCCCGGAGCTCGACGCGGCGTTCAAGAAGAAGTACCCGAACGTGACCGTCGAGCACGTCGCGCAGCCGTTCGCCGAGTACCAGGCGCTGCAGCAGGCGGCGTTCACCGGGCGCGAGGGCCCGGACGTGATGATGATGCCGAACGCCGGGGGCATCCGCCAGTTCCAGAAGGGGCTGGAGGAGCTCAATGACCGGATCACGCCGGAGATGCAGGAGCAGCTGACCGGCTGGGATGCGGTGACGCCGGGGTACAGAACCGAGGGTCCGCACTACGGCGTGCCGATCGCCCAGACCGACTTCATGTTCTATTTCAACAAGAGACTGTTCAGAAGAGCCGGTCTGCCGACCGACTTCGAGCCGAGAACCTGGGAGGACCTCCGCGACGCCGGCCTGAAGCTGAAGGCCGCCGGCATCCAGCCGTTCACCGGGGGCAACAAGGAGGGCTACGAGTCGCAGTGGTGGTGGCACATGGCGTGGCCGACCTACAACACCCAGGAGCAGGCGGTCGCGCTCGCCGACGGCGAGCTGCCCTTCACCGACCCGGCCGTCGCCCAGACGTTCGAGCCCGAGATGATGATGCAGAGAGCGGGGCTGTTCGAGAGAGACCGCTTCACCACGCCCTTCTTCAATGACGGCTGGATGCGCTTCGCCGACGGCAAGGCCGCGATGATCCTCGGCGGCTCGACGAACACCGCCTACTGGGGTGACTTCAACAGAGCGCTCGGCGAGGAGAACGTCGGGATGTTCCTGCCGCCGGGCAGCAAGTACATATCGATGAACCCCGAGTGGAGCTGGTCGATCCCGAAGTTCGCCGAGAACAAGGACGCCGCATGGGCGTACATCGACTTCATGGCGAGCAGAGAGGGTCTCGAGATGCTCTTCGAGATGACCGGCGAGCTGCCCAACCGCAAGGACGCGGAGCTGCCGGCCGACGCGCCGTCCCAGGCCAGACAGATCCGCGACTGGTACCGCGACGGGCCGACGTTCCTCGCGACCGACGTGCTGACTCCGAGCCAGGTCACGCAGACGATGAACACGGAGGCGAAGGAGTGGCTCCAGGGCCGCAAGTCGAAGGAGGAGATGCTGGAGTCGATCCAGGCGACGTCCGAGCAGGTCAACCGGTGACATCCATCGACGGGCCCGCGCAGGTGCGCGGGCCCGCCCTGGGCACCCGTCTGCGCCGCGCCGCCGGGCGCGCCACGCCGCTGTTCCTGCTGGCGCCGGCGCTGGCGCTGCTCGTCTGGCTGCTCGTGATTCCGGCCGCTGACGCGGTGCGGCTCGCCTTCACCGACTGGGACGGCTTCGCCGACCCGCAGTGGATCGGGCTCGACAACTTCAACGACCTGCTGAGCGACGACCGCTTCACGCAGGCGCTGACGCACAACCTGATCATCATCGCGACCCTGCCGATCTGGATCGCGGTCCCGTACGCGCTTGCCTGGGGCCTGCACCACAAGATCTGGGGCTGGCGCTTCTTCCGCTTCGCGTTCTTCCTGCCGGTGGTCCTGTCGCCGGTCGTGATCGGCGTCTACTACGGGATGTTCCTCGACCCCGACGGGCCGTTCAACGGCCTCCTGCGCACGATCGGGCTCGGCGGGCTGGCGCGCGAGTGGACCAACGATCCAGGGCTCGCGCTCCCGGTCGTCATAGCGATCGTCATCTGGTGGACGTTCGGCATAGGCGTCCTGATCTTCCTCAGCGCGCTCTCGAACCTCGACGGCGAGCTGGAGGACGCGGCCCGCGTCGACGGCGCCTCGCGCTGGCAGATCCAGCGCCACGTGATCTTCTGGCAGATGCGCCCGGTGGTCCAGTTCTGGGCGATCATCCTCGTGATCCTCTCGTTCACGTCGTTCTTCCCGTTGATCTACACGCTGACCGACGGCGGACCGGGATTCGCGACGGCGACCGTCGACTTCTACCTGTACCAAGAGGCGTTCGGCAACGGGAACCTCGGCTACGCCAGCGCCGTCGCGGTCGCGCTCGTCGTCGTGATCGGCGTCGTCGCGGGCCTCGCCGTGCTGCTGCTGCGCGGGCGCCGGAAGGGGATCCGATGAGCAGTCCGCAGACGATCGGGCGCCGGGGCCGGCGCGCGGTGGTGTGGCTGATCTTCGCCACGCTCGCCGCCTCGACGATCTATCCGCTCTTCTTCCTGCTCTCGACGGCGCTGCGCACGTCCGAGGACTACCGGCGGGCCCCCGGCGGGCTGCCGCAGGCGCTCACCTTCGACAACGTCGACCGGGCCTTCTCCGACATGGGGATCGACACGCTGGCGATCAACTCGCTGCTGGTCGTGGTGCCGGCCGTGCTGCTCCTGACCGTGCTCGCATCGCTCGCCGCGTACGCGCTGGTCCACTTCGAGTTCCCGCTGCGGCGCACGACGTTGGTGGTCGTGGCGGCGTTGATGGCGCTGCCGCCGGTGGCGATCGTGATCCCGATCTTCAAGGTCGTCCTCGACGCGGGCCTGCTGAACGACCGGCTGGGGCTGATCCTGACGTACACCGCGCTCCAGCTGCCGTTCAGCATCTTCCTGCTGGCGTCGTTCATGCGCGCGGTCCCCGGCGAGCTGCTGAAGGCCGCGATGCTCGACGGCGCCGGCCCGCTGCGGACGCTCTGGTCGGTGGTGCTGCCGCTCGTGCGGCCGGGCCTGCTGACGCTGATGACGCTCAACTTCCTGTTTCTGTGGAACGAGTTCCTCTACTCGCTGGTGCTGCTCCAACGCGAGCCCCAACGCACGATGATGGTCGGGATCGGCCAGTTCCAGGGCCACTTCGACCAGGGCCTGGGGATCCTCTCCGCGGGCCTGATGATGTCGATGGTCCCGCCGCTGGTGATCTTCTTCTTCTTCCAGCGCGACCTCGCCCGAGGCCTCACCACCGGAGCGCTGAAGTGAGCCGCTTCGACCTGTTCACCGCTACCTCAAGGGAGACGCCATGGGCTCGATCCAGCTCCATGAAGTGACCAAGGCCTTCCCGAAGTCGGCGGCCGCCGCCGTCGACCGCGTAACGCTCGAGATCGCCGACGGCGAGTTCCTCGTCCTGGTCGGCCCGTCGGGCTGCGGCAAGTCGACGCTCCTGCGGATGATCGCCGGGATCGAGGACATCAGCTCCGGGCAGATCCTGATCGACGGCACCGACGCGACCCACGCGCCGCCGAAGGAACGCGACATCGCGATGGTGTTCCAGAGCTACGCGCTCTACCCGCAGATGACCGTGGCCGAGAACCTGAGCTTCGCGCTGAAGCTGCGCAAGATGCCGAAGGCGGAGCGCACCCAGCGGGTCGACGACGTCATGCGCATGCTGCGCCTGACGGAGCTCGCGTCGCGCACGCCGGGGCAGCTCTCCGGCGGCCAGCGGCAGCGGGTCGCGATGGGGCGGGCGATGGTGCGCGAGCCGGCCGCGTTCCTGATGGACGAGCCGCTGTCGAACCTCGACGCGAAGCTGCGGATCGCGATGCGCTCCGAGCTCGCCCGCTTGCACGAGCGGCTTGGCGTCACGACGATCTACGTGACCCACGACCAGATCGAGGCGATGACGCTGGGCCAGCGGGTGGCGGTGCTGAAGGACGGCGCCCTGCAGCAGGTCGGCACCCCGCAGGAGCTGTTCCACCAGCCGCGGAACCTGTTCGTCGCCGCGTTCATCGGCAGCCCGACGATCAACCTCGTCGAAGCCGAGGTGAGCGACGGCTCGCTGCAGATCGGCGGCCATGCGATCCCGGTCCCCGCGCACGCGGCGCTCACAGCCGGCTCGAAGGTGGTCGTCGGGGTCCGCCCCTCCGCGTTCGAGCTGGCCGAGTTCGCGGATGCCTCCGCCCCGCGCCTCTCGGCGCGACTCGAGGTCGTCGAGAACCTCGGCGACGAGATCCACGCGATCTTCCCGCTCGATGCGCCCCGGGTCGACGTCGACGCTGCCGTCGGCGTGGAGCAGGCCGGCGACGAGCAGCTGCTCGTCGACGAGCGCGCGCTGTTCACCGCTGCGCTCGTCCCGCGTCGATCGCTCAGTCCCGGCGACGAGGTCGAGCTGGCGATCGACACGAGCCGGCTGCAGTTCTTCGACCCGGAGAGCGGATTGGCGCTCGCCGGGCCCACGACCGACGAGAACGCGAGCGAAAGGAAGATCCATGCCGGATAACCGAGGCGTCGCCTACATCGCGCCGGGCAAGGTCGAGGTCCGCAGCATGGACTTCCCGACCTTCGAGCTGCAGGACGGCCCTGGGGTCCACCCGGCGAACGTCGGCCGCAAGCTCCCGCACGCGGCGATCGTCAAGTGCGTCACGACGAACATCTGCGGCTCCGACCAGCACATGGTCCGCGGTCGCACGACCGCGCCCGCCGGCCTGATCCTCGGTCACGAGATCACCGGCGAGGTGGTCGCGGTCGGGCCGGGCGTTGAGTTCATCGAGGTCGGGGACCTCTGCTCGGTCCCGTTCAACATCGCCTGCGGACGCTGCCGGCGCTGCAAGACTGGCGACACCGGGGTCTGCCTCAGCGTCAACCCGGACCGTCCCGGCTCGGCCTACGGCTACGTCGACATGGGCGGCTGGGTCGGCGGCCAGGCCGAGTACGCGGTCGTCCCCTACGCCGACTGGAACCTGCTCAAGTTCCCCGACAAGGAGCAGGCGCTGGAGAAGATCCTCGACCTGACGATGCTCTCCGACATCTTCCCGACGGGGTACCACGGGGCGGTCACGGCGGGTGTCACCTCGGGCTCGACGGTCTACGTCGCCGGCGCCGGTCCGGTCGGTCTCGCCGCCGCCCACTCCGCGCAGCTGCTCGGCGCCGCGGTGGTGATCGTCGGCGACCTGATCCCCGAGCGGCTGGCCCAGGCGCGCAGCTTCGGCTGCGAGACGATCGACGTCTCCGCGGGCGACCCGAAGGACCAGATCGAGCAGATCCTCGGCGTGCCCGAGGTCGACGCGGCGATCGACGCGGTCGGCTTCGAGGCACGCGGTCACGGCGGCGACGCCGGCCACGAGGCGCCGGCCACCGTGCTCAACTCGATCATGGACGTGACACGGGCGGGCGGGAAGCTCGGCATCCCCGGGCTCTACGTGACCGGCGATCCCGGCGCGGTCGACGACGCGGCGAAGGAGGGCTCGCTTTCGATCCGGATCGGGCTCGGCTGGGCGAAGTCGCACAGCTTCACGACCGGCCAGTGCCCGGTGATGCGCTACCACCACGGCCTGATGCAGATGATCCTCAACGACAAGGCGCAGATCGCTCGCGCGGTCAACGCGACGGTGATCGGGCTCGACGACGCGCCGCGGGGGTACGGGGACTTCGACCAGGGCGCCGCCCGCAAGTACGTGATCGACCCGCACGGGATGGTCCGGAGCTGAGGACGTCGTCCGATGACCTGGAACGAGCAGTGGGTCGCGGCCGGCGTCGCGCTCTACGGCGACGACGCGTGGGCACACCACGACCTCGCGGTGACCGCCGACCAGCGGATCGTCGGCTTCCGCTCCGGCGGCGATCGCTTCTGGATCCTCGACGCCGACGGGCGGGCCGTGGGGGAGTTCGCGAGCGGCCTCGGGGAGGGGCACGGGCTGACGATCGCTGGGCCCGCCGGGGCGCAGGAGCTGTGGGTCGCCGATCCCGGCATCACCTTCGCCCGTGACGCCCAGGGGGTTCACGACGCGGTGGTGCCGAGCGCCCACGGCCGGGTCGTCGCGGTCGGCCTCGACGGCGACCTGATCGCGGAGCTGCCGACGCCGGCCACGCCGGTCTACGAGAGCGAGGTCTACCGGCCGACGACCGTCATGGTCGACGACGCCGGCGACGGCACGGTCTGGGTGGCCGACGGCTATGGCGCCGAGCTGGTCCACCACCTCTCGCGCGACGGCGAGCTGCTGCTGACGCTCACCGGCGAGGAGGGCGCCGGCCGCTTCGACTGCCCTCACGGCCTGCTGATCGACCGCCGCCGGCCGGAGCGCCCGCAGCTCTACGTGACCGACCGCGGCAACGACCGGATCGTCGTCTACGACCTCGACGGGACCTTCCTGCGCGCGGTCGACGAGGGCCTGCGGGCGCCGAGCGGCCTGGCGCTCCGCGGCGAGGAGCTGGTCGTCGCCGAGCTGGAGGCGCGGCTGACGATCCTCGATTGCGACGACCGCGTCGTCGAGCGGATCGGCGACGATCCGCAGGCGACCGCGCGCCCGGGCTGGCCGAACGCGCTCGACGCCGACGGGCGCACCGTCCGCCCGGAGCTGCCGCACGGGCGCTTCAACAGCCCGCACGGGCTGGCGGTCGACGCCGCCGGGCGCATCTACGTCGCCGAGTGGGTCCTGGGCGGCCGCATCGTCCGCGTCGGGTGAGGGTGACATGGCGGAGCCGATCCAGCTGCCGATCGGGCGGGCGAACCTCTTCGATCCGCCCGCCGAGCTCGCCGCGCTGGCTGCCGCCGACGCGCCGCAGCGCCTGCAGTACGCCGACGGGCAGGTCGGCTGGCTGGTGACGTCCCACGAGGCGGCGCGCCGCGTCGTCGCGGACCGCCGGCTCGCCGTCGTGATGGCGCAGCCGGTCGGCGACGCCGCCGTCCAGGCGACGTTCGACGAGGCGATCGCCGGGCTCGACGACGGCTTCGTCAGCCTCAAGAACCCGCCCGACCACACGCGCCTGCGGCGCGCGGTCGCCGGGCGCTTCACGCCGGGCCGGGTCGCCGAGCGGCGCACCCGGATCGAGGCGATCGTCGCCGACCTGCTGACCGCGATGGAGCGATCCGGCCCGCCGGCGGACCTGCGGACGGCGTTCGCGCTGGCGGTCCCGTCGCGGGTGATCTGCGAGCTGCTCGGCGTGCCGGCGAGCGACGAGCAGCGGTTCCTGCGCCCGACCGAGACGATGCTCGACTCGGCCGCGACGCCGGCCGAGATCGCGGCGGCCTTCGGCGCCTTCGCCGACTACGTGCACGAGGTCGTCGCGCGCAAGCACGCCGACCCGCAGGACGACCTCCTGACGGACTTGGCCCAAGGGGGCGAGCTGGACGACCGGGAGCTGGCGGGGATCGCGATGGAGCTGTTCATCACGGGCCACGAGACGACGGCCAACGCGATCGCGCTCGGGGCGCTGGCGCTGCTGCGCGAGCGCGAGGCATGGGAGGCGCTCTGCGCCGACCCGTCGCTGATCGGGCAGTGGAGCGAGGAGCTGCTGCGCTATCTGTCGATCGTCGAGCAGAGCTTCACCCGCGTCGCGACCGAGGACGTCGAGCTGGACGACGTGACGATCCGCGCCGGCGAACGGGTCACGGTGTCGTTGCTGACCGCGAACCACGACCGTGCCAAGTTCCCCGCGCCCGACGAGCTGCGGCTCGACCGCGGCGCACAGGGGCACCTCGCGTTCGGGCACGGCATCCACAAGTGCATCGGCCAGCACCTGGCGCGGGTCGAGCTGCAGGTCGCGCTGGCGGGGCTCGCCCGCCGCTTCCCGGCGCTGCGCCTCTCCGCGTCGGAGGAGGAGCTGCCGATCGAGAGCGCCGACGTCGGCGTCTACCGCGCGCTCGCGCTGCCCGTCAGCTGGTAGCCGACCGCAGCTCGTGCCGCCCGGGCCCGAGCTGCCGCTGCTCGCCGCCCCACTCGACGTCGAGCGGGACCGGGCTGTCGATCGCGAGCCGTCCGCTCTCGGCGTCGGCCCGCACCCACAGCGGACCGTGGGGAGTCGGCGCCGTTCCCTCGGCCCACGCCAGGTCGCCGAGCGCCGGGGCGACACGGGCGCGGGCGAAGCCCGGCTCGGCCGGCTGCACGCCCAGCGTGTAGACGACCAGATCGCGGGTCGGGGTCGAGCTCCAGCCGTGGCAGTGGGAGCCGCCCACCCAGGTCTCCGGCCAGGTGCGCTCGCCCGCCCGCACGCACCTGCCCCAGTCGCGGCAGGCGTCGGCGACGAGGTCGGCGCGGCCCGCCTCCGCCAGCGCGTCGTGGACGACGTAGCGGAAGAAGGGCTGCGCCTCGAGGATCCAGCGCTGCTGGTCCCAGCTCGGCTCCGGGTTGCCGTGCGCGACGAGGTCGGCGCCGGCCGCCAGGTCGCCGGTGCCGAGGCGTTCGAAGGCGGGGGCGGAGTGGGCGAGGAGGCTGCGGTCGGCGAGGGTCGCGGCGAGCCCGGCGAGCCGCTCGGCGGGCACGATCGCGGCGCAGATCGCCGCCGCGTTGGTGTGGCGGCTCGCCGCCGGGCGCACCGCGCCGGCGACGCGGTGGTCGCGATAGAGCGCCCGCTCCGGTTCCCAGAAGACCTCGAACCCCGTGGCCACGTCGTGGCGCAGGTTCCGCGCCCAGGACGCGCGGTGGCCGTCCCCGAGCCACTCCGCCATCTGCTCGAGGTCGCGCAGCGCGCGCGCCCAGAGCGCGTTCAGCGCCGCGCTCGTGCCCGCCACCGGGACTGCGCTCCAGTCGATCAGCACCCATCCCGGGACCTCGGCGAGGAGCCCGTCCGGCCCGCGGTACGGCACGAACCAGCGCAGCACGCGCTCGCAGCCGGCGAGCAGCGAGGCCACCAGCTCCCGGTCGCCGGTGTAACGCATGAGGTTCCGCACGGCGCGGATCCAGTGCAGGGCCCAGTCGGGGATGTAGCTGCCCTCCAGCGGACCGCCGCCCAGGTTTGAGCAGACCGCCATCGGCAGCATCCCGTCGCTGCGCGGCGTGTCGGCGAGGACCGGGTTCCAGCGCGCCAGCGACCAGTCCTCGGCGGTCGCGAGGTGCACCGACTGGTGGACGACGAAGTCCCCGGTCCAGGCGCGGGCCTCGCGGGTCGGGCAGTCGATGTAGGCGTCCTGCGAGCAGAGCTCGACCGTGCGCAGCCCGATCGCGAAGACCTCGTTCAGCAGCTCGTCGCTGCAGCGGAACGGTGCCGAGGGGACGCGCGCACGGGGGAAGAGCCGCTCACGGACCGCGACCCGCAGGCGCACCGCGCTCTCGGCGCGCACCGAGGCGACCGCGTAGCGGCCCCCCAGCGGGTCGAACGACTCGTAGCCGTCGTCGGCGCCGCGGGCGGTGTAGCGCAGGCCGGCGTGCGCGAACTCGGCGACGAGCAGGCCGTCGTCGTCGAGCTCCTCGCCGAGCGCGACGTCGATCCGCGTCCCCGTGGGCCCCTCGACGTCGAGCCGGACCGTCCCAGCGACGGTCTCCCCGAAGTCGAACGCGACCAGCTGCGGGCTGCCGCCGGGGACCTCGACGCTCCCGTCGGCGGGCAGCGCGGGCCGGGTCGCGCTGAGGACCGCGGCCCGCTGGTCGGCGAGCACCTGCTCGACCGGGTCGTCGGCGGCGGGCGAGACGGCGGCGGCGGTCGGCACCACGACCGCTCTGCGTGGCCTGCGGTCGTCGCCGGAGAGCTGCGGTATCGGCCGCGGCGGCAAGCGGCCGAACGGGTCGCTCGGCGGCTCGAGGACGCCGAGGTACCCGTCGTTGCGCGGGTCGATCGGCTCCGCTCGCGGCCACGCGGCGTCGTCGAAGTCCGCCTCCGTCCAGCCCGCGGGAAGCTGCCGCGCGTCGACCATCTCGCGCAGGAACCCCGTCCCGTCCTCGAACGACGGCGGCCCCGGCGCCCAGGCGTCCCCGGCCAGCGCCCGCCAGCGCTCGTCGGTCGCGATCACCTCGCCATCCCCGAGCCGGAGCTCGGCCGCCACCGCTCCCCCGCCGAGGCCGAGCGTGACCGGCGTCGGCAGCCACCAGGCGGTGGGGACCCCGTAGTAGCGGGCGAGCACCGCGACCGCGTTGCGGCCGGGGCGCAGCTGCTCGGCGACCGCGACGAGCTCGCAGCGCGTGCTCCGCGCGTCCGAGCGGACCGGCCCGCGGGCGACCTCGTGGCCGTTCACCCAGACGACGAGGCGCGAGTTGGCGACCGCTCGCAGCACCGCTTCGCCGGGCACCTCGGTGAGGTCGAAGGCCCGCCGCAGGAGGACGAAGCGGTCGTAGACGGCCGGGTCGACCGCGCCGGCCAGGAGGCCGGGGCGGTGGCCGGTGTCGCCGAGCCACACCCACTTCGCGTCCCACCGGTACGGCACAGGAGCGGTCCCCGAGCGTGACTCCACGGCGCGGACGCTAGCAGAGTTTGAAACGTTTCAGGCGCGGCTGAGCATGTGGTCCTGCCGCGCGCCGACGGTCGCGTCGGGGCCGCCGGTCGACGCGCGGACGACGAGCTCGGGCGTGAAGACGACCTGTTCGTGCTTGTGGGTCGCGTCGTTCGCCTCGTTCAGCAGCTGCTCGGCCGCGCGACGGCCGAGCTCGTAGGCGGGCTGGCGTACGGACGTCAGCGGCACGAACGCCATCGTCGCGAAGGCGACGTCGTCGTAGCCGACGATCGCGAAGTCGTCGGGAACACGGTGGCCGGCGGCGATCAGGGCGTGCTCGACGCCGAGCGCCAGGAGGTCGTTGGCGCAGAAGATGCCGGTCGGCTTGTCCTTCGTGGCGAGGATCTCCCGTGCCGCTTCTTCGCCGGCGCGGATCGTCATCTGCTCGACCTCGATGTCGGCACCCTCGAGCAGGTGCGCTCCGGCGGCTTCCGCGGCGGCGAGAAAGCCCGTGCGGCGGTCGGCGCACTGGTTCCAGGCGTGGGGGCCGTTGACGAGCGCCAGTCGCCGGTGTCCCAGCTCGCACAGGTGCTCGCCGGCGAGCCGGCCGCCGGAGACGTCGTCCACGGAGGCGCTGCATTGGCTTCTGCTGGCGCTGCGCCTGTCGAGCATCACGACCGGTGTGCCGTTCTTGCGCATCCGGCTGTAGACGCGCGAGTTGCCCTTGCTCACGCCCGTCGCGACGATACCGGCCACCCGCTGTTCCTCGAGCAGCCGCAACTGCCGGCGCTCGTGCGTGGGGTCGCCGGCGAGGCTGCAGACGACGACGAGGTACCCGGCTTCGCTGGCTGCGGCTTCGACTCCCTGGTAGACCTCGGTGAAGAAGGGGTTGTCGAGGTCGAGGACGATCAGCCCGATCGCCTTGCTTCTGGCCCCTGTCATCTGACGCGCCGCGGCGCTCGGCACGAAGTCCAGTTCGTCGATCGCCGCCTGGATCGTCGCGAGCGTGTGCTCGGCGACGACCTCGGGCCGGTTGAGCGCATTCGACACGGTGCCGACGGAGACGCCGGCGCGCTTGGCGACGTCGAGAATGGTCCAGCGTCTCATTTCGCCCAACGATACTCGCTGCGGAGCGTGGTCCGCGTCGGACGCGAGGGCGGCCGACGGAGCTATGAAACGTTTCAAGTTCTTGTTACGCTGCGCCGGGAATGAGACCCGCTCACGGCGCGTTCTTGCGTGTGCGGCAACCACTTGGTATAAAGAAGAGACCAAATGCTCGACTCCCGCGAGACAACCTCTTCGCCGTCTGCCAGCTCGGTCACAGGCCGGCTTGCGCCGGACCGGCTCCGCTCGATGGTCGCCGCCGGTGAGATCGACACCGTCCTGCTCGCTCTCGTCGACATGCAGGGCCGGCTTCAGGGCAAGCAGCTCGGCGCGCACCACTTCGTCGCCGACGTCCTCGACCACGGCGCCGGCGCATGCGCCTACCTGCTCAGCGTGGACGTCGAGATGACACCCCAGGAGGGGCTCCTGACAAGCAGCTGGGAGACCGGCCACGGCGACTTCACGCTCGTCCCCGACGTCAGCTCGCTACGGCTGGCCTCCTGGCGGCCGCGCACCGCGATCTGCATCGCCGACGCGGTCTGGCCCGGCGGCGAGCCGGTGCTCCCGTCGCCTCGGGAGATCCTGCGGCAGCAGGTCGAGCGCCTGGCCGAGCGCGGCTGGACCGCCAGCACAGCGACCGAGCTGGAGTTCATCGTCCATCGCGAGAGCTACGCCGCGGCCCGCGAGCAGCGCTACCAGCACCTCACCCCGGCCACCGCCTACAACGGCGACTACTCGCTGCTCGGGCTGCGCGCGGCCGACTCCGTGCTGGACCGCCTCGCCGCCGAGATGCCGCGGTCGGGGCTCGAGCTCGAATCCGTCAAGGGCGAGGCCAATCTCGGACAGTTCGAGATCAACTTCCGCCACTCGACGCCGCTCGACGCCGCCGACGGCCATTCGATCTTCAAGCATGCGGCGAAGGAGATCGCGACGGAGGAAGGCCGCGCTGTCACGTTCATGGCCAAGTGGGACGAGCGCGAGGGGAACTCGTGCCACCTGCACCTCTCGCTCGCCGACGCCGACGGACCGCTCTTCGCTCGCGACGAGCGGCTCTTCGAGCACTTTCTCGCCGGCCAGCTCGCGTGCACGCGGGAGCTGACGCTTCTCTTCGCACCGAACGTCAACTCCTACAAGCGCTTCGCGGGGCACTCGTTCGCTCCGACCGCGATCGCGTGGGGGCGCGACAACCGCACGTGCGCGATCCGCGCGGTCGGCGCGGGCAGCTCGCTTCGGCTCGAGCACCGCGCCCCGGGCGGCGACGTCAATCCCTACCTCGCGCTCGCTGCGATGATCGCCGCCGGCCTGCACGGGGTCGACGAGAGACTCGATCCGGAGCCCGCGGTCGTGGGGAACGCCTATGCCGCGGGATCTCCGCGCCTGCCCGCCACGCTCGGCGACGCCGTGACGTCGTTCCGCGGGAGCGAGATGGCCGCGCGCGCGTTCGGTGCCGACGTCGTCAGCCACTATGCGCGCGCGGCGGAGATCGAGCTCGACGCCTACAACGCGGCAGTCACCGATTGGGAGCGGGTACGGGGCTATGAGCGATTCTGACGCGCGGCGCCGGCCTCTGATCGGCGTCTGTGCCGCCTGGGAGCGCGTCGCCTGGAGCTTCTGGGATCAGCAGGCAGCCGTCGTCGCCGGCACCTACCTCGGCGCCGTGCGGCGGGCGGGCGGCACGCCCGTCGTGCTCACTCCGGAACCGCTCGGGGACGCTCAGATCGAGTCGCATGGCGCGTGGCTCGACGGCCTCCTGCTGATCGGCGGGGCCGACATCGATCCCGCCTGCTACGGCCAGCAGTCGGCAGAGCGGACAGAGGCCACCTACCCGCTGCGCGATCAGTTCGAGATCGCGCTCGTCCGCGCCGCGTTCGACTGGGACCTGCCGGTTCTGGGCATCTGCCGCGGCCTGCAAGTCCTCAACGTCGCGACTGGAGGCTCCCTGCACCAGCACGTGACCGACGCCGGGTTCGCCGAGCACCGTCCGGTGCCCGGCAGACTCGGGGAGTCGACCCTGCACGTGGTCGAGGTCGAGCCGGGAGCGCCGCTGGCCGCGGATGCAGAGCGTCAGCTGATCGTGAACTCGCATCATCACCAGGGCGTCGACCAGGTGGGGGAGGGCGGGCGAGTCGTCGCGCGCTCGGTGCCGGACCATCTCGTCGAGGCGGTCGAGTGGCCGCAGCTGCGTTACGCGCTCGGCGTTCAGTGGCATCCCGAGGAGCTGGAGCTGGACATGACGATCGCAGACCTGGTGGCGGCGGCCGCCGACCGCGCCGCAGCCGCGAATCGAGTGGAGGCGATCCGGTGACCGTCAGCGTCGTCGAACCCGCCACCGAGCAGGTTCTCACCACGCTCCCCCGCACGAGCCTCGCGGAGCTCGACCTGATCGTCGGCGCGGCGCAGCGCGCGCAGCGGGAATGGTGGTCGCTGGCTCCGAGCGAGCGCGGCGCGACGCTGGCGGCGGTCGCGGCGGGAATCGACGCGGAGGCAGAGACGCTGGCGCGTCTGGAGGCCCGCAACGTCGGGATGCCGATCAGCGACGCGCGCGGCGCGGTCGCGGGCGCCGCGGCGACGTTCCGCTTCTACGCCGCCGCGCCGGAGCGCCTCGGCGGCAAGACGATCCCGGTCGCCGGCGGCGTCGACATGACGTTCCGCGAGCCGCTCGGCGTCGTCGGCGTGATCACGCCGTGGAACTTCCCGCTGACGATCGCAAGCTGGAAGATCGCGCCGGCCTTGGCGGCCGGCAACGCGGTCGTTCACAAGCCGGCCGAGCTCACCCCGCTGACCGCGCTCGAACTGCAGCGCATCGCAGCAGCGGCCGGTCTGCCCGCAGGCCTGCTCGGCGTCGTCGTCGGGCGCGGCTCGGAGCTCGGCCGGGCGCTCGTCGACCACCCGGACGTCAGCAAGGTCTCGCTCACCGGTTCGACCGCGGTCGGCATGGAGATCGGTGAGCGCGCCGCACGGCAGGTGAAGCGAGTGAGCCTCGAACTCGGCGGCAAGTCGCCGTCGATCGTCTTCGCCGACGCCGATCTCGGCTCCGCCGCGACGGGTCTCGCCGGCGGCTGCTTCGGCAACGCCGGCCAGGACTGCTGCGCGCGCTCCCGTGTCTTCGTCGAGCGCCCCGTCCTCGGCGAGTTCCTCGAACGGCTCGAGCAGATGGTGGCGAGCCTGCGCGTCGGCGACCCGCTCGACGAGGCGACGCAGATGGGGCCGTTGATCTCTGCCCGACAGCGCAGCGCCGTGACCGAGATCGTCGCCGGCGCCGCGGTCGCGACGCGGGGGCACGCTCCCGACGCACCCGGATATTGGTTTCCGCCCACCGTGCTGCATCCGCTCGCCGACGCCGACCGGGCGGCACGCGAGGAGATCTTCGGACCGGTCGTCTGCGTTCTTCCCTTCGAGCGGGAGGACGAGGCGATCGCCCGCGCCAACGACACCCCCTACGGGCTCGCAGGCTCGATCTGGACGGCCGACGGCGCCCGGGCGCTCCGCGTCGCGCGTGGTCTGCACGCCGGTGCTTTGGCGGTCAACTCCTACACCTCGGTGCGGCTCGGCACTCCCTTCGGGGGGTTCAAGCACTCCGGGATCGGGCGCGAGCTCGGCGCGGACGCGCCCGAGGCGTACACCGAGGTCAAGAACGTCTTCTACGCGACGGAGGCATGAGTGAGGCCGCAGATCATCGCGCCGTTCGGCAACCACCTTCCGGTCCGCATCCGGTTCGGCGACGGCGTTGCGATGGAGCTGCCCGAGGTCGTCATCGGCGCCGGCGCGAGCAGTGCGCTCGTCGTCGTCGACGAGGGCCTTGCGCAGGTCAACCCGGCGGTCGGCGAGGCGCTCGCGGCGCTGACAGCTGCCGGCATCGAGGTCGTCCACAGCCAGAAGGGCGCCGGAGAGCCCCGCGGCGCTGACGTCGATCGAGCCGCCGACGCCGTGCGTCAGACAGGAGCGGGCATCATCGTGGCGGTCGGCGGCGGCTCGGTGATCGACACCGCCAAGGCCGCCCGGCTGTGCGCTCAGCAAGACCTCACGTTCGCCGCCTTCCTCGACTCCGAACGCGAGATTCCGCCGGCGGAGATCCCGCTGATCGCGATGCCGACGACGGCGGGGACGGGCTCTGAAGTGTCGGGCGGCGCCGTCGTCAGCGACGATCGCTCCGGCACCAAGGCGGGGATCGCGAGTCCGAACCTGCGAGCCGAGTACGCGCTCGTCGATCCGGTCCTGACCCACTCTGTGCCGCCCGCGGCGACTGCTTTCAGTGGGATCGACGCGATCGCGCAGGCGATCGCCGGGATGGTCGCGCGCACACGGACTCCGATCGGGGACGCGATCGCGCTGGAAGCGATCCGGCTCGCGGGGCGCTCGCTCGTCGCGGCGTACCGCGACGGCTCCGACGCGGCGGCGCGGTCGGAGATGGCCTGCGCCAGCCTTCTCGCCGGGCTGACGATGAACATCTCGGACTGCGCCGCGGAGCATTCGCTGGCGCAGGCGATCGGGACCCGCACCGGGGCTCCGCACGGCCTCACGGTGGGGCTGGTGCTGGCCGAGACGCTGGAGCGAGAGCGTCAGTTCGTCCCAGAGCAGCTGGAGCGGGTCGCCGACGCGCTCGGCGCTCCGGTCGACGGGAGCGCAGACGGCGGACGCGCCGTTCGCGCCGTGCGCGAGCTGCTGTGCGAGCTGGACTTTCCCGTGCTCGGGTCGCTGGCCGTCCGCAGCGACCTCGACGATCTCACCAGACATGCGATGGCGGATTTCTTCATCACCCAGTCGCCGCGTCCCTGGTCGGAGGCAGAAGTGAGGACCGCATTCGAAGGGGCGCTCGCCCAGGTCGGACGCTGAGGCCACGATGTCGGAGATCGACGATCGTGTGCGGACGCTCGGCCCGGTGTCGGTGCCCAGCGCCGCCGAAGTGGTGGTCGCCCAGGTGACCCGGGCGATCGAGCTCGGGAGATTCCTGCCCGACGATCAGCTCCCGCCCGAGCGCGAGTTCGCCGTGCAGCTGGGCGTCTCGCGGATGACGCTGCGAACCGCGCTGCGCGACCTCGAGGCTGCTGGGCTGCTGAAGCGAGTCCGGCGGGGCTCCGGCGGCGGCGCGCTGGTGATCAACGCCGGGACGCTCGGCGTCACCGACGTCGAGCACCGCGCGATGCGCAAGCAGGTGGAGGAGATCTTCGAGTTCCGCATCGCCTGCGAGTCGGCGACCGCCGAGCTCGCGGCGAGACGCAGGACCGACGCGCACCTGGCGCAGCTCGAGCAGACGATCGAGAGCCTCGGGTCCGAGCTCACGTCGGGACGGTTTCGAGCCGCCGACAACGCCTTCCATCTGGGCGTCGCCGACGCTGCGGGCAACCCCTGGCTGCGGCAGGCGGTCGAGGACGTCCGGGCAGCGATCTTCGCGCCGCTCGACGCGATGAGCTTCGAGCTGGTCGTCGCGAGCGCGGTCGAGCACCACCGCTGGATCCTCGACGCGATCGCGGCAGGCGATCCCGATCGCGCCCGGGAGCGGATGATCGACCACATCCACGAGGCGAAGCAGGAGCTGCTCGTGGTGGTCGCGATCGGGGACCAGCCGAGATGAGCGCGCTTCGCATCGCGATCGTCGGCGCCGGCCCGGCGGGCTTCTACGTCGCCGAGCACCTGCTCAAGCAGGACGCGCATGCCGTCGAGGTCGACCTGCTCGACCGGCTCCCGACGCCGTACGGTCTCGTGCGGGCGGGCGTCGCCCCGGACCACCCGAAGATCAAGGCGGTGATCCGGCTCTACGAGAAGACGGCGGCGCTGCCGGGCTTCCGCTTCTTCGGGGGCGTCGAGGTCGGACGCGACGTGACGGTCGCGGACCTGTCCGAGCACTATCACGCCGTCGTCTGCGCCTACGGAGCGGCGATCGATCGCCGCCTCGGGATCCCGGGCGAGCAGCTGCCCGGCTCGCATACGGCGTCGGAGTTCGTCGGCTGGTACAACGCCCATCCGGACTTCTCGGAACGCGAGTTCGAGCTGCCGCGGCGGGTCGTGGTCGTCGGCAACGGGAACGTCGCCGCCGACATGACGCGGGTGCTGGGGCTCTCGCGGGAGGAGCTGGAAGTGACCGACGTCGCCGACCACGCGATCGACGCGTTGGCGGATTCCGCGGTCGAGGAGATCGTGGTCGTAGGGCGCCGCGGGCCCGCCCAGGCGGCGTTCACGAACCCGGAGGTCCGCGAGCTCGGCGAGCTGGCGGACTGCGACGTCGTCGTCGACCCTGCCGAGGTGACGCTCGACGACGTGAGCCGCGCGTTCGTCGAGTCCGACGACTGCACTCCGACCAGCCGCCGCAACGTCGAGATCTTCGCCGGCTTCGCGAGCCGCGCCCCCGCGGGCAAGCGGCGGCGGATCGTGCTGCGGTTCCTCGGCTCGCCGGTCGAGATCAAGGGATCGGGACGCGTCGAGTCGATCGTGGTCGGCCGCAACCGGCTCGTCCGCTCCGACGACGGCCGCCTGCGCGCGATCGACACCGGCGAACGCGAGGAGATCGAGTGCGGGCTCGTGCTGCGGTCGATCGGCTACAAGGGCATGGCGCTCGCCGGGTTGCCGTTCGACCCCGATCGCGGCACGATCCCGAACGACCACGGCCGCGTGATCGATCCCGGCTCGGGCGAGCAGATCCCCGGCCGCTATGTGGTCGGCTGGATCAAGCGCGGCCCGGGCGGCGTGATCGGCACGAACCGCAAGGACGCGCAGGACACGGTGGACGCGCTGCTCGAGGACGTGACCGCGGGGCGGGTTCCTGAGCCCAGCGGCGACGCGTCCGCCGAGGCCGTCGAGGCCCTCCTGACCGAGCGGGCCCCCGGCCACGTGACGTTCAGCGGCTGGCAGGCGATCGACCGCGCAGAGGTCGCCCGCGGCGAGCCGCACGGCCGGCCGCGGGTGAAGTTCAGCGACGTCGACGCGATGCTCGACGTCGCGCGCGGGCAGACGACGGCCGGCTGAGCGCCGTCACAGCGGCAGCGACGGGTCGTCCTCGCCGACGATCCGCTGGCCGAGGTGGGCGGCGACGGTGTCGCCCCGGCCGTGGCCGCCGTAGCCGCTGGTGCCCCAGAACGACTGGGCGGACGCGGGCACGAGGTCGAGGATGTGCACGCCGCCGACGCGGACCTCGCCGGCGTGGATGCGCGTGCCGACGTCGAACGCCGCGTCGGCGTCGGCGCCGAAGACGTAGCCGGCGAGGCCGTCGTCGAGGCGGTTGGCTGCGGCGATGGCGTGCTCGACGTCGTCGTACGGGTGGACGGTGAGGATCGGGCCGAAGATCTCCTCGTCGACGGCGTCGAGCGGCAGGCCGGAGACGATCGTGGGCGGCACGAAGAAGCCGGCGGACGGGACCGCGAGCGTCTCCAGGACGGTGCCGGCGCCGGCGATCCCGGCAAGCTGCTCGCGGACGCGCTCGCGGTGGGCGCGGTAGGCGAGCGGGCCGAGCTCGACGCCGCGCTCGCGCGCGTCGCCGGCGATCAGCTCACCGCAGGCTGCCGCGAGTCGCTCGACGAGCTCGTCGTGGAGCGCGCGGGGGACGAAGGTGCGGCGGGGCGCTTCGCACCACTGGCCGTTGAGCGCCGTCTGCCCGCGCACGAGCTCGAACGCGGTCGTGTCGAGATCGGCGTCGGCGAGCACGATCGCGGGGTTGCTGGCGCTCAGCTCCAGCTGCAGCGCTGCCATCCGGTCGATCGCCGCGCGCGCGACGGCCCGGCCGCCGCCGGTCCCGCCCGTGTAGCTGATGAAGCGGATCCGGCTGCTGGCGGCGAGCTGCTGGCCGACGGCGGCGTCGCCGCTGACCACCTGCGCGGCCCCGGCCGGCAGCTCGGCGGCGCGCAGTGCCTCGACGAGCAGCTCGGCGCTGCGGACGGTGTGCTCGGAGGGCTTCAGGACAGCCGGGCAGCCGGTCGCCAGCGCGGTCGCCAGCTTGCTCACGCAGACGAAGGCCGGCGCGTTCCACGAGGCCATCAGCGCGGCGGGCCCCCACGGCAGGCGGCGCAGCTCGACCCGCCGGCCGTCACGGCTGAGCACGTCGGTCGGCGTCGCACCGGCAGCGGCGGAGATCTCCTCGACGAGGCCGGGCAGGCCGCCGGCGAACAGGCGGGCGACGTCGATCGGGATGCCGACCTCCTCCGCATGCAGCCGCGCCAGCGCGTCCGTGCGCTCGTCGAGCGCGCTCGCGAGCCGGGTCAGCGCGGCCTGGCGCTCGCGCACCGGCAGCGCGCTCCAGCGGCCGCTGCCGTGCCCCCACGCGGCGAAGGCGGCTTGGAGGGCGGCGTCGACCTGCGCGGGCGCGCTGTAGCGCCGGGTGTGCGAGGGGAGGCCGGTGTTGGGGTCCTCGGCGACGCCTCCGTCGAGCGGTGGCGGCTCGTCGACGCCGTCGATCAGGTGGGCGCCGTGGTCGGGCAGCGCGGGGGCCGCGTGCGGCAGGTCGGTCGCGGGCATGGCTGACCTCGTGGGGAGTCGGACGGTCGAATGGAATCAAGGACTATATCTTGATCCATTAGGCGCGGCGCGCGCCTCAGATGAGGTCGAGGATCTCCTGGCGCAGGGCCTTGACGTGAGACTCCATCGCCGCGCGGGCGCCCTCGGCGTCCTGTGCGGCCACGCGCTCGGTGATCGCCGTATGACCCTCGATCGCGCTCGCCATCACGATCTCGAAGTCGACCGCGTCGAGCTGGTCGAACATCGCGATGCGCGCGTCCTCGATCGCCCGTCGCAGCGGTGCGCAGTCCGCGGCGTCCGCGAGCGTCAGGTGGAAGGTGGTGTCGGCGCGGCGGAAGAGCCCACGGCTGTCCGCGACGGCGAGCTCGTCGACCGATGCGCGCAGTCTCTTCACCAGTGCGGCCGTGCTGTGCTCCGCGGCGCGGGCGGCCGACAGCGGTTCGATCGCCTGGCGGAACTCCTGCAGTGCGAGCACGTCGTCGAGGTGGGTGCGCAGGTATGCCCGGCGCGATGCCTGGGAGCTCTGCGGGCCGGTGATGATCGCGCCGCCGGACGAGCCGCGGCGCATCTCCAGCAGGCCCTCGCCTTCCAGCACGCGCAGCGCCTCGCGCAGCGTGACGCGGGAGACGCCGAGTCGCTCGGCGTGCTCGCGCTCGGGCGGGAGCTTCTCTCCGGGGCCGTACTCCCCGAGGTGGATCGCACGGCGGAGATGCTCCACCACAACGGCGTACGCCGCGGGGACGAGGACGTGGCCAGCGGATCTCGGCATGGGCCTCATTGTGGCAAAGGAGCGCTTGCACTATTGCACATATTGGTCTAAGTTTTGATCCATGGAGGACGTCAACGCTTCACCCGGGCGGCCTGGCGCGCCGCTGATCGGCGTGACCGGGAGCCGCAGCCGGACGTCGCGCGTCACCGGCATGCCCGAGCTGCTGCTGAGCGGTCAGGTCGACATCCATCACGTGCCGTACGTCAACGCGATCGCGGCGGCCGGAGGGATCCCCTTGCAGGTCCCCCGCGAGGCGCCGCCGGACGAGCTGCTGCGGCGCCTCGACGGGCTCGTGATCGCAGGCGGCGACGACGTCGACCCGCGCCGCTACGGGGCGGTCCCGGGCTCGGCGACGACCAAGATCGATCCGGACCGCGACGAGCACGAGCTGGCGCTGATCCACGCCGCGCTGGAGCTCGACGTGCCGTTGCTGGGGATCTGCCGCGGCCACCAGCTCATCAACGTCGTGCGCGGCGGGACGTTGGTGCCCGACCTCCCGCTCGATCAGGGCGAGGCCCACGGCCAGCTCGCCTATCCGCTGCACGCCCGCGTCCACGGCCTGCGCTTCGCACCCGGCGAGCCGATCGCCGACCGGCTCGGGCCCGACGTCCTCGTCAACAGCTTCCATCACCAGTCGGTGGACGTGCTGGGGGACGGCGTGCGCGTGATCGCGACCGCCCCCGACGGCATCTGCGAGGCGCTGCGGGTCGGGTCCCGCGCGCTCGGCGTCCAGTGGCACCCCGAGTACCTCAGGGAGCAGCCCGATCCGATCTTCTCGTGGCTCATCGACGAAACTCGCACTGCAACCATCAAGCCGGAGGCTGTATCCCGTGTCCCAAGCCCTGTCTGAGACGTCGGCGCCGATCGCGATCAGCGATCGCCACCGGGGCCGCCGTGCCGTGGTCACCGGCGCAGGCTCGGGCATCGGCCGCGCCATCGCGCTGCGGCTTGCCAGCGAAGGCGCGCTCGTCACCAGCCTCGACGTCGACGGCGCCAACGCGGCGCAGACCGCCGAAGCGATCGAGCAGGCCGGCGGCCAAGCGATCGGCGTGCGCGCCGACGTGCGCGTGCGGAGCGAGCTGGACGCGGCGGTCGCTGCCGCCGTCGAGCGCTTCGGCGGCCTCGACTACCTCGTCAACGCCGCGGGCATCGTCACGATGGCCGGCTTCGACGACGTCACCGAGGACGAGTGGGATCGCGTGGTGGACATCAACCTCAAGGGCTACTTCCTCGCCGCGAAGGCCGCCGTCGGCGCGCTCCGCAACGGCGTCGACCCCGCGATCGTCAACATCACGACGATCGAGTCCGAGATCATCTGCAGCCCCAGCGGGCGCTGCCAGGTGCACTACAACGCCTCCAAGGGTGGTGCCTTGATGCTCACGAAGGCGCTCGCCGCCGAGCTGGCGGCCAGCGGCATCCGCGTCAACGCCGTCGCTCCCGGCGCGACCAACACGCTCTTCACGGGGACGAGCTTCGCGGAGCCCGAGATCTTCGAGACGTTCTCGGACCGGCTGCTCATCAAGCGCGTCGGCGAGCCCGAGGACCAAGCCGCGGCCGTGTCGTTCCTGCTCTCCAGCGACGCGTCCTACATCACCGGCGTGCAACTGCCGGTCGACGGCGGGTGGATGGTCCGATGACCGGCGCGCATGGCGCGGCGGAGCGGCCGCTGGGACGCCTGAGCGCGGATGACCTCCTCTCGGGGGAGTTCGACACGGTCATCCTCGCGACCGCCGACATCCAGGGGCGGCTGGTCGGCAAGCGCCTGTCGCCCGCGGCGTTCGTCGACAAGGTGCTCACCGGCATCCACGTCTGCACGTGCACGCTCGCCTGGGACATGGACCAGGCGCTCGACGGCATCACGCTCGACTATGCGGGGATCCACACGGGCTGGCACGACTTCGTCGTGCGGCCCGACGTGTCGACGCTGCGCGTCGCCGGCTGGGCGCCCCGCACCGCGATCTGCCTCGGCGACGCCGTCGACGACGCCGGGGAGCTCATCCCGATCGCGCCGCGCACGATCCTGCGGCGGCAGCTGGAGGCGCTCCGCGAGCGGGGCCTGGCGGCGAGCGCCAGCACCGAGCTGGAGTTCTTCATCTACCGCGACACGTACGAAGCCGCGCGCCGCGGCGACTATCGCGAGCTCGTGCCGACCACCAGCCGTCATGCCGACTACTCGATCCAGGAGACCGAGGACCTCGAGTACTTCTTCGGTCCGCTCCGCGGGGCGCTGGCGGCGTCCGGCCTGCCCGTCGAGATGAGCCAGGGCGAGTGGGGGCTCGGCCAGTGGGAGATGAACCTCACCCACGACGAGCCGCTGGCGATGGCCGACGCGCACGTGCTGTTCAAGCTCGGCGTCAAGACGATGGGCAGCCGCGCCGGGCTGGCGACCACGTTCATGGCACGTCCGACGACCGACGCGGGGATCGGGTCCTCCTGCCACGTCCACGTCTCGCTGCGCGACGAGGACGGCACGGCGATCTACCACGACGCCGACGATCCGCAGGGGATCAGCGATCGGATCCGCCACAGCATCGGCGGCGTCCTGGAGCGGGCGCCCGAGCTGATGCTCTGGTACGCGCCCACGATCAACAGCTACCGCCGGACGGCCAGCGAGGACTTCGCCGGCCGGGGCGCGACGTGGGGCTTCGACAACCGCACCGTGACGTGCCGCGTCGTCGCCGGTTCGCCTGCGGCCGCGCGCCTGGAGTACCGCGTCCCCGGGGCGGACGTGAACCCGTACCTCACGCTCGCGGCCGTGCTCGCCTCGGTCGCGGACGGCCTCGACCGCGCCGTCGACCCGGGGCCGGCGACCGTCGGCAGCAGCTACGACCTGGACGTCGAGCCGCTTCCCGCGACGCTGGAGAAGGCGACCGACCGCTGGGAGTCCAGTGCGTTCGTCGCGCGGGCCTTCGGCGCCGACGTCCAGGTGCACTATGGCGAGCTGGCGCGGCACGAATGGCGCCGCTTCAACCAGGAGGTCACGGACTGGGAGCGGCGCCGCTACTTCGAGGGAATCTGAGCAAGCCGGGGCGGCGTGAACGAGCTGCAGGGACTGGTCGACGCACTCGCCGCGCACCTCGCGCGCCCGGTCGGCGTCGACGACCGGCGGTTCCGCGCGCTCGCGTACAGCTCGCACGGGGAGGAGGCCGACCAGGTGCGCCGCGCCTCGATCCTGCGGCGGGAGGCCCCGCGCGAGGTCACCGCGTGGCTCGCGTCGCTCGGGCTCCCCGAGACGCGCGATCCGGTGCGCGTGCCGGCCCGCGCCGAGTTCGGGATGGCCGCCCGGATCTGCGTCCCGGTCTGGTTCCAAGACACGCCCTTCGGCTATCTGTGGCTGATCGACGAGCCGCAGCCGCTCGACGCCGCGCAGCTCGCCGCGTCCGAACGGTGCGCCGCGGATCTGGGCGCGGAGCTGTATCGCGAGCGGTTGCGCGAGCTGCAGCAGCGCGACCGCGAGCGGACCGCGGTCCGCTCGCTCGTCGGGGAGGGCGGCGAGGAGCCGGCGGGCGCGGCCGCCCTGGTCTCGGCGGCGGCGTACGCGGTGGTGGTCCTGAGGGCCGCTCACCGGGAAGGCGCGTTCGCTGAGGCCGTCGACGTGCGTCTCGCCGCGGGAGTCGAGCAGGTCCGCCGTCGCGCTGCTCCCCAGACGGTGCTCGGCCTGGTCGAGCGCGGCACGGCCGTCGTGGTCCTCGCGCTCGACGGCGCCGATGCGGCGGCCGTCCGCGCCGCGACGCTCCAGCAGACCGCGGCCGACCACCTCGCCGACTGCGCGGGCTGGTCGGTCGTGGCAGGCGTGGGGGACGTCTGCGCCACGGCGGCCGGGGGGCTGCGGCGGCCCTACGAGCAGGCGCGCGCCGCGGCGCGCCTCGGGCTGCGGCTGCCCGGGCTCGGATCGGTCGTCGGCTGGACCGACCTCGGTGCCTATCGCGTGCTCGCGGAGCTGGTCGGGGAGCGGCCGCCGCTGCAGCTCGTCCCCGCCTCGCTGCGCACGCTGCTGGCCACGGCGGACGGCCGCGGGCTGGTCGAGACGCTGGAGCAGTACCTCGAGCACGCGGGCGACGCGCGGGCCACCGCCGAGGCGCTCTTCGTGCACCGCAGCAGCCTGTACGGACGGCTGCACCGGATCGAGGCGGTGGCCGGAGTCGACCTCCGCTCCGGCGACACGCGGCTGGAGCTCCAGCTCGGTCTTCGCCTCTGGCGGATGGGCGGCGCGCCGGACGCGCTCGACCCGGCGGGTCGCTGAGCCACACGTGCGACAGGCGTCGCGTCGCGGGCCCGCAATACGCGACATCGCTCGGTCCCGAACCGGTGTGCGCGCCCGTAGCCTCGACGCATGCCTACCGCGAGCACTGCCGCGCTGGAGCGCGAGTTCGACCACGAGTGCGTGAACATCTTCCATGACCCGCGCACGGGCGCGACGGGCGTGGTCGCGATCCATTCCACAGCGCTTGGGCCGGCGATGGGCGGCCTGCGCCTGCACCGCTACGGCGGGCTCGACGAAGCGGTCGCCGACGCCCTGCGCCTTGCCCGAGCGATGACCCTGAAGAACGCCGCGGCCGGGTTGGACCTCGGCGGCGGCAAGGCCGTGCTGCTCGACGACGGTGCCTGGACGTCCAGCCGCGGGGAGCGCCTGGAGGCCGTCGGCCGGGCGGTCGACGGCCTCGGCGGGCGGTACGTGACCGCGGAGGACGTCGGCACCTCGCCCAGCGACATGGACGTGATCGCCACCCAGACGCAGTGGGTCGTCGGCCGCTCGACGGAGAACGGCGGTCGGGGCGACCCGTCGCTCAGCACGGCACGCACCGTCTTCGGCGCGATCGAGGCGGCCGCGGAGATCCACCTCGCGCGGTCGCTGGAGGGCGTGCACGTCGGAGTGCTCGGGGTCGGCCACGTCGGCTCGCACCTCGTCACCTTGCTCCGAGCGGCCGGCGCACGCGTGAGCGTCGCCGACGTGAACGAGGGGCGGGCACGGTCCGTCGCCGAGGCGACCGGCTCGACGCCCGTCGCGGTGGCGGGGTTCACGTCCCGGGAGTTCGACGTCTTCGCACCGTGCGCGATGGGGGAGGTCCTCGGTCCGGCCGAGGTGGCGCAGGTGCGCTGCCGGGTCGTCGCCGGCGCGGCCAACAACCCCTTGACCGACGACGGACTGGCCGCCGACCTGGCGGAGCGCGGGATCCTCTACGTCCCCGACTTCATCGCGAACTGCGGCGGGATCGTGCATGTCGCCGGCGAGTTCGCCTGTCTCGACGACGACGAGGTCGACCGCCGTATCGCCGGTTGCCTGACGCGCTCGCGGGAGCTGCTGGCGACGGCGCGAGAAGCCGGCCGGTCGCCGCTCGACATCGCCCGCGAGCTTGCCGCGGCGCGCCTGGCGGCAGCCCAGGCATCACCAGCGATGGCGTCGTGATGCTGCACGAGGAGGACCGCATCGCGCTGCTGCGTCACATGGTGCTGATGCGGACGATCGAGGAGCAGGGGATCAGCCTGTACAAGAAGGGCAAGATCCCGGGTTCGTTCTACGACGGGCGCGGGCAGGAGGCCATCTCGGTCGGTGCGACGTTCGCGCTGTCGCCCCAGGACCCGGTCTGCTCGCCGTTGATCCGCGACCTGGGCGCCCACCTCGTCCGCGGCGTCGATCTCGCCGACCTGTTCCGCCACTACATGGGCCGGGAGAACCCGATCAGCAAGGGCCGCGAGGGCAACATCCACTTCGGCGACCGCCGCCTGGGCGTGGTCGGCCCCGTGTCGATGCTCCCGGACATGATGGTCGTGGCGACCGGGCTCGCGATGGCCTTCCAGATGCGCGACGAGCGACGCTGCTCGCTCTCGTTCTTCGGCGACGGTGCCACGTCGCGCGGCGACTGGCACGAGGCGATGAACTGGGCCGCGGTCGAGCGGCTGCCCGTCGTCTTCATGCTCGAGGACAACCAGCTCGCGTACTCGACGTCGCAGGAGCGCCAGTTCGCCGTGCACCCCGTCGTGCGGGCCGAGGCCTACGGCGTCCATGCCGTGGCGATCGACGGCAACGACGTCGAGGCGGTGTTCGCCGCGACCCACGAGGCGCGCGCCCGCGCACTCCGCGGGGACGGGCCGACGCTGATCAGCGCCACCACGATGCGCATGCACGGGCACGGCGCGCACGACGACGCGCGCTACGTCGATGCCGAGCTGCTCGCCGCATGGGGCGCCCGTGACCCGATCGCCGGCTACACGGCGAGGCTCGAAGCTGCCGGAGTCGCCGTCGCCGAAGTCCAGGCCGAGGTCGACGCGGCTGTCGCGGCCGCGATCGAGGCGGCGCTGGCGACCCCGATGGCCGATCCCGCGACGGCACTCGACGGCGTCTTCGCCACCGGGGAGGCCGCGCCGATCGGCACGGCCGCTCCCGCCGCCTGGTCCGGACATCGCGAGCTGGTCGCATGACGTCGACGTACCTGCAGGCGATCTCGTCCGGGTTGCGCGAGGAGATGCGGCGCGACGAGCGCGTCTTCGTCATGGGCGAGGACGTCGGCGCGTTCGGCGGCGCGTTCAAGGTGACGGACGGCCTGCTGGAGGAGTTCGGCAGCGCGCGCGTCCGCGACACGCCGCTCGCCGAGGCCGGCATCATCGGCACCGCGGTCGGCGCGGCGATCGCGGGCTTGCGACCGGTGTGCGAGATGCAGTTCGCGGACTTCGTCGCGTGCGGCTTCGATCAGCTCGTGAACGTCGCGGGGAAGATGCACTACCGGCTGGGCCTGGCGGTCCCGATGGTCATCCGCCTTCCCACCGGCGGAGGGTTCGCCGGCGGCCCGTTCCATTCGCAGAACCCGGAGGCGTGGTTCATGCACGCGCCGGGCCTGCGGGTCGTGGCCCCGAGCACGCCGACGGACGCGAAGGGCCTGCTCAGCAGCGCGATCCGGGACCCCAACCCGGTGATCTACCTCGAGCACAAGAACCTCTACCGGCGCATCAAGGAAGAGGTGCCGGCCGGGTCGTACGAGACGCCGATGACGGCGCGCGTGGTCCGCGAGGGAACGGACCTCACGATCATCGCGTACGGAGCGATGGTCCACGCCGCGACCGAGGCTGCGCAACAGCTGGACGCGGGCGCGGTCGAGATCCTCGACCTCCGCTCGCTCGTGCCGCTGGACGAGGAGGCCGTCCTGACGTCGGTCCGCAAGACCTCGAAGGTCTTGATCCTCGACGAGGCGAACGCCACGTGCGCCGCCGGCGCCCAGGTCGCCGCGCTCGTCGCCGAGCATGCCTTCGAGTCGTTGGACGGCCCGATCCGGCGCCTGGCGACACCCGACGTGCCGATTCCGTTCAGCCCGCCGCTGGAGCAGGCTGTGCTTCCCGGTCCGACCTCGATCCTGAAGGCCGCTCGTGACCTGCTCGACTACTGACGCCGCAAAGCTGGTCGACGTGCTGTTGCCGCAGATGGGGACGTCCGTCGTCGAAGGGACCGTCATCGGCTGGTCGAAGGCGATCGGCGACACGGTGGCCGTGGACGAGACGCTGTGCGAGATCTCCACCGACAAGGTCGACACCGAGTGCCCGTCGCCGGTGGCCGGGACGCTCGCGGAGATCCTCGTCCAGGACGGCGAGACCGTCGAGGTCGGCACCGCGATCGCACGGATCGCCGCCGAGGCCGGAGCGTCACCTGCGGCGCCGGCTGCTGCCCCGACGCCGGCCACTGCCCCGGCGCGGGCCGCGAACGGCGCGATCGACGGCTACGTCTCCCCGGTCGTGTCCCGGATGGCGCAGGAGCACCAGATCGACCTCGCCCAGATCACCGGAACCGGCCGCCGCGGTCGGATCACGAAACGCGATGTGGTCGCACACCTCGCCGCCGGTCCCGGCGAGCCCAAGGAGGAGCGACCGCTGCACAGCGAATCGCCCTACCGGCCGGACCCTCCCGTCGAGGCGCCCACCGCGCCGCGCCCGTCGCCGGCCCGCGCAACGACGGAGCCGCTGTCGCGGATGCGCCAGAGCATCGGCAGCGCGATGCTCCGCTCGCAGGAGGTCGCCGCGACCTGCCACACGGTCGTCGAGTGCGACATGTTCCACGTCGAACGCCGCCGGCGCGAGCTGGGCGTGACCGCGCTGCCGATCGTGGCCCGCGCCGTCGTCGAGACGTTGCGCGAGTTCCCCGAGCTCAACGCGACGCTGGAGGGCACCGCGATCACGCGCTACGAGGGGGTTCAGCTCGGGATCGCCGTCTCGCTCGGCGACGACGGGCTGATCGTGCCGGTGATCCGCGACGCTCAGGACCTGGCGCCCGAGGGGATCGCCCAGGCGATCAAGGAGATCGCACGCCGGGCTCGTGACAGACAGCTCGCCCCGGACGACGTCCGCGGTGCGAGCTTCACGATCACGAACCCCGGAGCGGCGGGAGCGGTGTTCGCGACGCCGATCATCAACGTGCCGCAGGTCGCGATCCTCGACCTCGAAGCGATCGTCCGGCGGCCCACGATCGTGACCGGCGCCGACGGCACCGAGTCGATCGCGATCCGGCCGATGGCGAACCTGATCCTCGGCTGGGACCACCGTGCGATCGACGGCATGTACGCGGCACGGTTCCTCACTGCGCTGCGCACGCGGCTCGAGGACCCGCACGGCCGTCCCGATTGAGTCGTCCGAGCGGCGGAGATCGCGACGCTCCGAGCGGCGGTTCGGTGTCCCCGGCACTCGATGTCCCCTGATTCCGGGAAATCCCCGGACGAGGCGTACCTACGATCGCGACGTCGCTTTATCTCAAGAGGAGACGTGGGCAGCGCGATGACGATCGAAACCAAGAACCTGACGACGGCCGCGGCGAGCGCGTGGGGGTGGCCGGCGACGCTCGGCGAGCGCCTCGAGAAGGCGTTCGGGTGGCGCGACCTCACCGAGTCGACGCTGGCGGCCGTCGCTGACGCCGGCGAGGAGACGCGGGTCAACCGCGCGCTCGTGAGGGCGATCGGCGAGCACGGCCTCCTGCGCGAGCTGTTCCCACCGCTGGATCCCGCGGACCGGCGCATCTCGGCGGTCACCCTGTGCCTGCTGAAGGAGAGCCTCGGGCAGCGCTCGACGGCCACCGAGGACGCGCTCGGACTGCAGGGCCTCGGCTTCAACCCGATCTACCGCTGGGGCTCCGAGGAGCAGGTCGACGAATGGTATGAGCCGGTGGTGAGCGGCGACGCCGTCGCGGCCTTCGCGATGACCGAGCCGGACGCCGGATCCGATGTCGCGGCGCTCGCGCTGGAAGCGCACCGGGACGGCGGCGACTACCTCCTCAGCGGCACGAAGGTGTGGATCTCGAACGCGCCCGACGCCGACGTCTACGTCGTCTTCGCACGCACCGGGAACGGCAACGCCCGCACGAGCCAGACCGCCTTCATCGTGCCTGGCGACGCGCCCGGCCTGACCGGCGAGCCGCTGGAGCTGATCGTCTCCCACCCCGTCGGACGCCTCGTGTTCGACAACGTGCGCGTGCCGAGCTCGGCGGTCGTCGGCGAGGTCGGGCAGGGCTGGGAGATCGGCATGAAGACGCTGGAGCAGTTCCGCATCAGCGTCGGCGCCTTCGGGCTCGCCGTCTCGCAGGCGGCGCTCGACGCGACGATCTCCTTCCTCAAGCGACGCGAGCAGTTCGGCGCCCCGCTCTCCACACGCCAGGCGCTCGCTCACAGAGTCGCCGAGCTGACGTCGCAGCTGACGGCCGCCCGGCTGCTGATCTACCACACGGCCGAGCGCTTCGACGCGGGCGAGCCCGACGGCCGTCTGTCGGCGATGGCGAAGCTGCGGGCGACCGAGACGGCGCAAGAGGTCGTCGACGCCTGCGTCCAGATGCACGGCGCCTGCGCCCTGGAGCAGGGGCATCTGCTCGGGCATCTGTATCGCGAGGTGCGGGCGCCGCGCATCTACGAGGGCGCCTCCGAGGTGCTGCGCGAGATCGCGGCGCGATCGCTGTTCGCGGCCGCGCCCTAACCGTCGTACGAGATCGGGATTTCTCCAGCTTTGCCCGATCGCACCCGGTGGGGAAGGCCCACCGGGTGCGATCTAGATTGACCGCGACATGGACTCCAGAGCCCTCATCGACGCGCTCCGCTGGATGCGCCTCGCACGCGCCGTCGACGAGCGCGCGATCAGCCTTCAGCGTCAGGGCCGGCTCGGCACCTTCTCGCCCGTGACGGGGCAGGAGGCGGCCGTCGTCGGCAGCGCCCTGGCGCTCGACCCGGCACGCGACTGGGTCGTTCCGCAGTACCGCGAGCTTCCGGCGATGCTGCGTCAGGGCTATCCGCTCGCGCACTTCTTCCTCTACCTCCAGGGGCATCCCCAGGGCTCGGCGATCCCCAGGGACGTCCGCGTGCTGCCGATGCAGATCGCGCTCGCGGCGCAGCTGCCGCACGCCGTCGGCATCGCGTGGGGCATGAGGCTGCAGGGCGAGAACGGCGTCGTCATGACCTACATCGGCGACGGCGCGAGCTCCGAGGGAGACTTCCACGAGACGTGCAACCTCGCGGGCGTGTTGCGTGCGCCGCTGGTGGTCGTGCTGCAGAACAACGGCTGGGCGATCTCGACCCCGCGCTCCCGGCAGACCGCCGCGGAGACGTTCGCCTCGCGCGCGGTCGGATACGGCTGCGCCGGCGTCGTGGTCGACGGCAACGACGTCGAGGCGACGCGGGAAGCCGCCGGCGAGGCCGTCGCTCGCGCACGCGACGGCGGCGGGCCGACGATCCTCGAGGCGGTCACCTACCGCACCGGCCCGCACACGACCGCCGACGATCCCACGCGCTACGTCGACCCGGAGGTGCTCGCGCAGTGGCGGGAGCGCGACCCGATCGAGCAGGCGCTCGCGACGTTGCGCGGGCGGCGCAGAGCGTGGAGCGACGAGCGCGACGCGGAGATGGTCGCCTCCATCACGGAGCAGATCGACGCAGCCTGGGCCACGGCCGAGGCGACGCCCCGTCCCACGAGCGACGCGATGTTCGACAACGTGTTCGTCAACGAGCCCGCGCGTGTGACACGGCAGCGGGAGCAAGCACGAGAGGCGGCGGCCGGTGTCTGAGCTGAACCTCGTCGAAGCGGTGCGGCTGACGCTCGCGCAGGAGCTCGCGCGCGACGAGCGCGTGGTCGTGCTCGGGCAGGACGTCGGCAGACTCGGCGGCGTCTTCCGCGCGACCGACGGCCTGCACGAGCGGTTCGGCGACGAGCGCGTCGTCGACACGCCGTTGGCCGAGGCGGTGATCGTCGGGTCGGCGATCGGGCTCGCGATCTCCGGCATGGTGCCCGTCGCCGAGATCCAGTTCATGGGCTTCCTGCACCAGGCCTTCCATCAGCTCGGACCGCAGCTGGGCCGCATGCGGTATCGCTCGGGCGGTCGTCTGGAGACGCCGGTCACGATCCGCGCGCCGTTCGGCGGCGGGATCCGCACGCCCGAACACCATGCCGACGCGCTCGAGGCGCAGCTCGCGAACTGCCCCGGCCTCAAGATCGTGATGCCGGCCGATCCGTACGAGGCGAAGGGCCTGCTGACGCAGGCGATCCGCGACCCCGACCCGGTGCTCTTCTGCGAGCCGCTGAGAGGCTACCGCCGCATGCGCATGGAGGTGCCGGAGGAGGAGTACACGCTGCCCTTCGGCCGCGCCCGCACGGTCCGCGAGGGCGGTGACGTGACGCTCGTCGCCTGGAGCAGCGGTGTCGCCGTCGCCGAGGAGGCGGCAGACCTGCTCGCGAAGGACGGCGTCGAGTCACTCGTGCTCGACCTGCGCACGCTGGTGCCGCTCGACGAGGACGCGTTGCGCGAGGCGGTCGCCGCGACCGGACGCTGCGTCGTCGTCTCGGAAGGGCCGTTCACCGCCGGCTTCGCGTCCGAGGTCGCCGCGACGGCGCAGCAGGAGGCCTTCTGGACGCTGGAGGCGCCAGTCGCACGGGTCACCGGGCACGACACGCCGTACCCGCTCGCCGGCCTGGAAGAGCGGTACATCCCGACGCCCGTGCGCGTCGCGGCAGCGGCCCGCGCGCTGCTGGGGGCATGAGCGTGGCCGAGATCGAGTTCAGACTGGCCGACATCGGCGAGGGCCTGACCGAGGCCGACGTCGTCGAGTGGCTGGTCCCCGTCGGGGAGCGCGTCGAGGAGCACCAGCCGGTCGTGACCGTCGAGACCGACAAGGCGCTCGTCGAACTGCCCGCGCCGGCGACCGGCGTCATCACCTGGCACGCGGTCGAGGCCGGCACGTCCGCCGCCGTCGGCGACGTGCTGTTCAAGATCGAAGCGGAGGGCGTCACGCACACGACGCACACGACGCCGCCGACGCCGGCTGCCGAGCAGGCGACGCCCGCCCCGCCTCGCGGCCGCGTCCTCGCGGCACCGGCGACCCGCAAGCTGGCGTACGAGCTGGGCATCGACCTGACGACCGTCCAGGGCTCCGGGCCCCACGGGCGGATCACCAAGCACGACGTGCGCGCCGCGCAGGAACCCGCCAGCGGCGCGCCCGGCGGCGGCGGCGCGACGGAGCCCGTCCGACCGCGCGCTCCGCGCGGCGAGGATCGCACCACGGTCCTCAGCGGCGTCAAGCGCTCGATGGCCCGCGCGATGACACGGGCGTGGAGAGTTCCCCACGTCAGCGAGTTCCGCGAGGTCGACGCTGCGCGGCTGCTCGCCGTGCAGAAGACGCTGCGCGCCGACGCGGAGCGGGCTGGCGTGCGCCTCGCGTTCGCGCCGATCTTCGCGATGGTCACCGTCGCGGCTCTGCGCGAGCACCCGATCATGAACGCCGTCTACGACGAGGGGACCGAGACGGTCACCGAGCGCGGCAGCGTCGACCTCGGCATCGCCGCGGCGACCCCGGACGGCCTCGTCGTGCCGGTGGTGCGCGCGGCCGAACAGCTCACGCTGCTGGAGCTGGCGCGCGAGATCGACGCGCTCGCGGAGGCCGCCCGCACGCGGCGCCTGACGCGCGAACAGACCGGACCGGGGTCCTTCACGCTCACCAACACCGGCGCGTACGGCGGCTGGCTCGGCGTGCCGATCGTGCGCGCGCCGGAGGTCGGCATCGCCGGCTTCGGCCGTACGCGCGAGTCGGCGGTCGTCGTGGACGGCGAGATCGTGGCGCGGCCCCTGCTGCCGCTGTCGGTGTCGGCCGACCACCGTGTCGTCGAGGGGGCGGAGCTGAGCGCGTTCATCTCGACGCTCGAACGCCTGATCGCGGAGCCGTCGCGACTGCTGCTGGGAGCTGTGTGATGGTCGTCGGGGAGCTGATCGAGGAGGTCGACCTGCTCGTCGTGGGCGGCGGCCCGGGCGGCTACACGGCGGCGCTGCACGCCGCGGCGCTCGGCCGGCGCGTGACGCTCGTCGAGGAGGGCGGGCCGGCCGCCCTCGGCGGCGCCTGCCTGCACGTCGGCTGCATCCCCAGCAAGGCGCTGATCGAGGTCGCGTCGCACGCCTGGCGCGGCCACGAGCTCGCGGAGCTGGGCGCCGCCAAGACGGCCGGCGGCTTCGACGGCGACCGCTTCCAGGTCGGCAAGGCGGCGCTGATCGCGCGGCTCGCCTCAGGCGTCGCGGGTCAGCTGGCGAACGCCGGCGTGCGCGTGGTCGAGGGTCGTGCCACGCTCACGGCGGCCGACCGCGTCTCGGTCCACTCCGGCGCCGACGGCGCGCTCGTCGCCCAGCTGCGCTTCCGCGACGCGATCCTCGCGACCGGATCGCGCCCGATCGAGCTGCCGGCTCTCCCGTACGACGGCGTGACGGTCCTCGACTCGGCCGGCGCCCTGGCGCTCGCCGACGTGCCGGAGGCGCTGGCCGTCGTCGGGGGCGGCTACATCGGGCTCGAGCTCGGCATCGCGTTCGCGAAGCTCGGCGCCCGCGTCTCGATCGTCGAGGCACGTGAGCGGCTGCTGCCGGAACTGCCGAAGGCGTTGCTGCGCCCACTGCTCAAGCGGCTCGCGGAGCTTGGCGTGGCGATCCACGTGAACGCGCTCGCCGTCGGCCACGCCGACGGCAGACTGCGCTGCGAGCAGGCGGACGGAGCGGCGCTCGTGGACGCCGACAAGGTGATCGTCGCCGTCGGGCGGCGGCCGAACGTCGACGGTCTCGGTCTGGGCGACGCCGGCCTGGCGGATCCCGCCGGCGCGCTGCTCGCGCCGGCGCCCGATCGCCGCATCGCCGAGCACGTCGCCGCGATCGGCGACATCGTTCCCGGGCCGGCTCTGGCGCACAAGGCGACCGCCGAGGCGCGCGTCGCGGCTGAGGCGCTGAGCGGACGTCGCGTCGCGTTCGACCCGGCGGCGATCCCGCTCGTGGTCTTCTCCGACCCGGAGATCGCCAGCGCCGGACAGACGGCGGCGCAGGCGCGTGACGCCGGCGTCGACGCGATCGAGGTCGTCATGCCGTTGGCCGCATCGGGCCGCGCCGCGACGATGGCCGCGACGCACGGCTTCGTGCAGCTCGTCGTCGATCCTCAGGCCGATGCGATCATCGGCGCCCACATCGTCGCGCCACATGCGTCGGAGCTGATCGCGGAGGCGGTCCTGGCGATCGAGCTGCGGGCCTCGCCAGAGGATCTTGCGCTCACGATCCACCCGCATCCGACGTTGAGCGAGCTGTTCGCCGAAGCAGCAGAGCGCACGCCAGCGACTTCATGAGCCCGTCGATGCTGCGGGCGTTCCAGCCCGTCAGCTCCCGCCAGCGCTCGAGCCGATACGTCGCGGTGTTGGGATGCAGGTAATGGGTGCGCGCCATCGCGGCGATCGAGAAGTCGGCCTCCGCGAAGCCGACCACGACCTCGAGCAGACCCGGATGCTTCTCGGCCACGCGCAGCCCGGGCTCCAGGATCGGGATCAGCCGGTCCTCCGATTGCAGCATCGCGGAGGCGAGCCATTCCTGCGCGAAGCTCGCGTCCTCGCCGCGGCGCGTCGCGACCGCCAGCGCCCGCTCGGCGTCGCCGACGGTGACGCGTGCGCCGGCGAAGCCTCTGCGAGCGAGCCCGACGCCGACCGCGCGGTCGGGCGCGAGGCGCTCCAGCACCGCACGTACCTCTGACACGGCGGCACGCTGCCAGAGGATCAGGAGGCGGCCGTGCTCGACGACGAGGCAGCGGCCGCCGCCGAGGACGCCGAGGGCTGCCTGAATGCGTTCGACCCGCCGCTGATCGAGTCCGTCCGCGACGGTGCACATCGCCTGAAAGTCCGCCTCGGGCTCGAACCCGAGCGCGCGCGCCGCGTCGAACAGCTCCTCGATCGGTTCGCCCGATTGGTTCAGCAGCTCGACGAATCGGCGTTGCGCCTTCACGTCGGCGTCGTGCTCCCCGGCGGTCGCGTCCTCATGGGCCTCCGCGACCGCCGCGCTGATCTCGCGCACCCACGCCCACGCCTCGCCCGCGGCGAACGGCAACGCGGCGACGGTCTCGGACCCGGGCTGCGTCTGCACCTCGGCGAACAGCTCTTCCCACAGCTCCTGGTAGCCGACGTGGTACGCCTGGATCAGCGCGTACAGCGGCAGCCCCTGGCGCGCGCGCCGGCGTCCCAGCTCGCGGGCGAACTCCAGCTCCGCCTCGCCGGGCGTTCTGTGCTCGGCGAGACCGGCGAGCATCATGTCCATGTGATGGCGGACCGCCTCGCGGTGGTCCGTGGTGGAGATCAGCGCCTGCTCGTAGGGTCTGATCTCGTCCTCGATCCGCGCCACGATGCGCGCGGAGAGGGAGTTGGAACGCGCCCGCACCGCTCTGCAGCCGGTGACGATCGGGCGCCAGTTGGTCGTCTGGGCGCTCACACCGACGAGCATGGACGGTCACGCGCCGCGTGACCATCCACCGAACGACGGATAGGTGCGGTTTACTGCAGCTGCACGCGTGCGTTCAGGCGGCGTACGCGCGCCACATGAAGCGGTCGCCCGCGTCCACCTCGACGTCCTGGAACCCGGCCGCCTCCAGGCGCGGCTTGAGCGTCGCCGGATCGATGCAATTCATGACGTCGTTGAGGTGGATCGCCTTGAAGGCCCAGTGGTTGCCGGGGCTGTCGGAGCCGGTGAAGATCCCTCCGGGTCGCAGCACGCGGCGCGCCTCGGCGAACAGTCTGTCCTGCAGCGGGTCGGTCGGGATGTGGTGGAGCATCGTGAAGCACACGACCGCGCTGTAGCGTTGGTCTTCGAACGGCATCGCCGTCGCGTCGCCGCGGACGACGGTCGTGTTCGCCTCACCCGAGAGGCGGTTGGCGAGTCTGCGATGCAGACGCTCGTCGAACTCCAGCGCCGTGAGGCGATCGACGCGCTTGCGCAGCATGTCGGTCGTGACGCCGGGGCCGGGACCGAGCTCGAGCACGTCATCGCCGAGGGTGACGTCGTGCTCGTCGAGCACCTCGGGCACGATCGTCTCGTGAACGAGGCGGTACCAGTAGGCGCTGGAGCAGAACCAGCGATGGAAGTGATTCATGTTCATGGCAGCACCCGGAAGTTCGGAGTGAGCAGGGCGCGGCGATGGTACGCAGGCGGCGTCGCGGTTGGCAAGAGATCGACCCGATCCAGAGACAAGATCATGCGATCACCGGATCAGGCCCGCCTTCAGTTCGTCGAATTCACGAACGATCGAGATCTAAGCTCGCTTCGACTCGTGACGAAAGAGGAGTGAATGAAAGCCAGCGATGACCGCATCTTGACGACGCACGTCGGCAGCCTTCCACGGAGTCCCGAGCTGCTGCGGATGCTCGAGGAGATCGAACGCGACGGCGACGTCAACCGGGATGCGTTCGAGAGCAAGGTGGTCGCCGACCTCGAACAGGTCGTGCGCAACCAGCTCGACGTGGGCATCGACGTCGGCGGCGACGGCGAGCTGCCGCGCATCGGCTTCTCCTCTTACGTGAAGGATCGCGTGGCGGGCTTCGGAGGCGTGTCGACCCGCGGCGGGATGACCGACTACGAGAAGTTCCCGAGATGGGCCGAGATGATGGTCGGCGACTCGGCGGTCGGCGGCGAGCAGCCTTCTGAGAGCAGCACCACGTACGCGCTGCCGATGGCGCAGGAGAAGATCCGCTACGACCCGGATCGCGCAGCCGCGAAGGAGGAGCTGGCGTGGTTCGCCGGCGCGCTCGACGCCGCTCCCGCGAGATTCGCGGAGACGTTCGTCACCGCGGCATCGCCGGGGATCATCTCCACGACGCTGCTGCGCTCGGAGGACAACGCCGCCTACGCGAACGATCGCGAGTACCTCGCGGACATCTGCGCCGAGATGAGAGCCGAGTACGAGCTGATCGTCGAGCGCGGCCACGTGCTGCAGATCGATGCGCCCGATCTCGCGTTCGAGCGGCAGATCATGTTCCGGGACCGTCCGCTGAGCGAGTTCCTGGAGCGCGTGAGACTGCACGTCGAAGTCCTCAACGAGGCGATCTCGAACATCCCGCGCGACCGCGTCCGCATGCACGTCTGCTGGGGCAACTGGAACGGCCCCCACATCGACGACGTCGAGCTCGAGCCGCTGCTGCCGTACCTCTACGAGGCGCAGGTCGCCGGCATCTCGATGGCTGGTGCCAACCCGCTCCACGCGCACGACTTCAAGCTGTTCGCGTCGTACCCGCTGCCCGAGCACATGGTGTTGCTGCCCGGGGTGATCGACGTCACGCACAACTACCTCGAGCATCCCGAGGTCGTCGCCGATCGCATCTGCGCCTACGCCGACGTCGTCGGCGACCCGAGTCGCATCATCGCCTCCACCGACTGCGGCTTCGGCACCTTCGCCGGCCTGCAGCTGGTCGCCGAGGACGTCACCTGGAAGAAGCTGGAGCGACTCGCCGAGGGCGCCCAGATCGCCTCCGAGCGCCTCGGGAAGTGAACCCGTGAGCACCGAGGGCTCTCAAGCAGGCGTCCGCGCGGGCCGCCTCGACGGCCGCGTCGTGATCGTCACCGGCGCGGCCGGGGGATTCGGCGTCCCGCTCTGCGACATGCTCGAGCGCGAGGGCGCGACGGTCGTGGGCGTCGACCGCGAGGGCGACGGCGTGCTGCACGCCGACGTCGGGAGCGAGGCCGGCAACCGCTCGATGGTCGAGACGGCGCTCGAGCGCCACGGCCGCCTCGACGGGCTTGTGCTGAACGCCGGCGTGCAGTACCTCGCGCCGATCGACGAGCATGACGAGGCGCAGTGGGACCGGCTCCACGACGTGATGGTGAAGGGTCCGTTCCTGGCGATCCGTGCCGCGTGGCCGGCGCTGACGCGCGCCCCGGGCGGTCGTGTCGTCGTCACCGCCTCGGGGTCGAGCTTTCTCGGCGAGGCGTACAAGGCCGCGTACGTCGCCGCCAAGCACGGTGTGCTCGGCCTCATGAAGGTCGCTGCGTTGGAAGGCGCCCCGCTCGGCCTGACGGCCAACGCCGTCGCGCCCGCGTGGATGCGGACACCGATGGTCGAGCGCCAGCTCGAGGATCAGATGCGTCTGCACGGCAAGACGCGCGAGGAGGTCGTCATGGGGATGGTCGAGCGCCACCCGGTGGATCGTTTCGTCGAGCCGGAGGAGGTCGCGCACGCGGTCGCCTTCCTGCTCGGTCCGGAGGCGTCGGGCATCAACGGCGTGTGCCTGCCGGTCGATCTCGGGACGCTCGTCGGATGAGGGCAGCCTGGGACAGCTACCGATGGCTGCAGGAAGCGCGCGACGGCTTCGGCCCGCTGATCGTCACCTGCGCCGTCAACGGCGGCGTCCAGGGCAAGGAAGCGCACGAGCGCCTGCCCGAGACGCCCGAGGAGATCGCCGCACAGGCAGGGGAGGCCTACGACGCCGGGGCCGCGATCGTGCACATCCACGCGCGCGACCCGCAGGACTGGGGAAGCGTCAGCAGCGACCCGGAGACCTACCGCGAGATCAACGCGCGCGTGCGTGAGCGCTGCCCGGACATCATCGTCAACAACACGACGGGCGGCGGGCCGGCGACGACGATGGAAGCGCGTTTCGCCTGCCTGGAGGTCGCGCCCGAGATGGCTTCGCTCAACCTCGGGCCGGACATGTCGCGCTTCCCGATCCGCGAGCGGCCGGCGCCCCTCCCGTCGCCGCACCCGGCGTCCGTGTTCGACGGCTGCATCCCCTTCACGTACGGAATCATCGAGGAGCTTGCGCGACGCATGCAGCGGCTCGGCGTGCGGCCGGAGATGGAGCTCTACCACGGCGGCCAGTACTGGGTCGTGCGCTCGCTGATCGAAGCCGGCCTGATCGAGCCGCCCTACGTCCATCAGTTCGTGATGGGCTATCAGACGTCCGCGTTCGCGACGCCGGAGAACGTTCTGGCGCTCGTCCGCGAGCTGCCGCTGGACGCAGTCTTCTTCGTCTGCGGGCTCGGGCACAGCCAGCTGCCGCTCACGACGCTGTCGGCGCTCGCGGGCGGCCACGTGCGGGTCGGCCTGGAGGACAACCTCTACTACGCGCGCGGGCGTCGCTTTCGCGGAAACGGCGAGGCGATCGAGCGAGCGGTGCGGATCGGGCGCGAGCTGAACCGCGAGATCGCCACGCCGGCGCAGGCGCGCGAGCTGCTCGGCCTGTCGGCCCAGCCGCGCGCCTTCGAGCGGAGCGCGGTCGCGTGACCGCGCTCGCCGAGATCATGACCTGGCTGGACGACCTGCTGGAGCCGGGCGCGTTCAAGGACTTCGGGCCGAACGGCCTCCAGGTCCCCGGGCGCGAACAGGTCGTCACGGTCGTGACGGGCGTCTCCGCCCACGTCGAGCTGCTGGAGCGCGCGATCGCCGAGGACGCCGATCTGCTGCTCGTGCACCACGGGCTGATCTGGGACTTCCAGTCGCGCCGCCTGCACCGCCGACAGGCGCGCCGACTGCGGCTGGCGCTGGAGGCCGAGCTGAACCTCGTCATGTACCACCTGCCGCTCGACGCGCATCCCGAGGTCGGCAACAACGCGCTGCTGGCGGGAGCCCTCGGCGCCGACGCGCACGAGGCGTGGGGGCGCTCGCGCGGGCGTCCGCTCGGGCGCATGGCGACGTTCGCCGAGCCGGTGCCGATCGCGGAGCTGCTGGCGCGGGTCACGCGTGTCACCGACCGCGAGCCGCTCGCGTTCACGGACGGTCCGGCCGCGGTGCGGCGCCTGGCGATCATGTCCGGCGGCTCGGCGACCGAGTTCAGCTCCGCGATCGAGGCCGGTGCCGACGCGTTCCTCACCGGCGAGCCGGCCGAGCACGTGATGGCGGACGCCGCAGAGGCCGGCGTCCACTTCATCGCCGCCGGACACCATGCGACCGAGCGCTTCGGCGCGCGACGCGTCGGCGAGCTGCTCGCGGAGCGCTTCGGCGTCCGGCACACGTTCATCGACGTCCCCAATCCGGTCTGATGCGGCTCGGCTGCGACACCGGTGGCACGTTCACCGACCTCGTCGTCGACACCGGCGAGGAGCTGCGCCTGTTCAAGGCGGCGACGACGCCTGAGGACCCGGTCCGCGGCGTGTTCGACGTGCTGACGGTCGCGGCGCGCGCCGATGGGCGCTCGCTGGAGGACTTCCTCCGCGATGCGGATGACTTCGTGCACGGCACGACGCGCGCGATCAACGCCGTCGTGACCGGTTCGACGGCGCGCACCGCGCTGCTCGCCACGGCCGGCCATCGCGACATGCTCGTCTTCCGCGAGGGCGGACGGGCCGATGCGTTCGACCACACCCGTCCCTATCCGGCTCCGCTCGTGCCACGCTCGCTCACGTTCGAGGTGCGCGAGCGGATCGGTGCCGACGGACACGTGCTGGAGCCACTCGACGAAGCGGCGCTCTCGGCGACGCTGCGTGAGCTGGCCGAGCACGACGTGGAAGCGATCGCGGTGGCGCTGCTGTGGTCGATCGTCGAGCCGCGGCACGAGCTGCGTGTCGGCGATCTGATCGCCGAGCACCTGCCAGGCGTGCCGTACACGCTGTCGCATCAGATCAATCCGACGCTGCGCGAGTACCGGCGCGCGTCCTCGACGTGCATCGATGCGTCGCTCAAGCCGCTGATGACGGCCTACTTCTCGTCGCTCACGGGCCGGCTGCGCGAGGCGGGCTTCGGCGGACGGGTGCTCGTCGCGACGTCCCAGGGCGGCATGCTCGACGCCGGCGAGGTCGCGGCCAGACCGATCCACTCGCTCAACTCCGGACCCGCGATGGCGCCGGTGGCGGGCCGCCACTTCGCGGCTGCGGCACGAGAGGAGAGCGCGATCGTGATGGACACCGGCGGCACGACGTGCGACGTCAGCGTCGTGCGGCGAGGGCGCATCCCGTGGACGCGCGAGACGTGGATCGGGCCGCCACGCGAGGGCCACATCACCGGCTTCCCCTCGGTCGGCGTCACGAGCGTCGGGGCTGGCGGAGGCAGCATCGCCTGGGTCGACGAGGGCGGTCTCCTGCGCGTCGGCCCGCTGAGCGCCGGCTCGGTCCCGGGCCCTGCCTGCTACGGGCGCGGCGGGAGCCGACCGACGCTCACGGACGCATGTCTCGTCCTCGGCTACCTGAACCCGAGCGCGTTCCTCGGCGGCACGATGACGCTCGACACGGAGGCCGCGCGCACCGCCGTCGAGGAGCTCGCCGCGCCGCTCGGCGTGGACGTGCAGGAGGCGGCGGCCGCGGTGCTGACGATCGCCACGTCGAACATGCTGCACGCGATCGAGGACGTGACCGTCGCGCAGGGCATCGACCCCGCGGAGACGGTGCTCGTCGCAGGCGGCGGCGCGGCCGGGTTCAACGCGGTCGAGATCGCCCGCCGGCTGGCTTGCCGGCGCTTGATCGTGCCTGAGGTGGGTGCGGCGCTGAGCGCCGCCGGCGCGCTGCTGTCGGACCTCTCGACCGACTTCTCCACGACGCTCTTCGCCGCCACCGAAGCATTCGACGCGGGCGCTGTGAACGCCGCGCTGGCGGAGCTGACGGTGCGCTGCCGCGACTTCCTCGCGACAGCGGGCGACGGCGCGGGAGAGATCGAGTACCGCGCTGAGGGCCGATACCCGCACCAGGTGTGGGAGATCGACGTCCCGGTGCGCAGCGGGACGTTCGCCGACGACGCCGCCGTCGAGCAGCTCGCCTCCGACTTCCACGGCGTGCACCGCAACCTGTTCGGGATCGCCGACGAGGGATCGTCGGTCGAGTTGGTCTCGTGGCGCGCGAGCGCGCGCGTCACAGTCCACGACGGCGCGACGCGCCCGGTCGCCCGGCCGAACGGTCCCGGCGCCGCGGACGAGGCCCGGCGCGCGTACTTCCCCGGTGCCGGCTGGCAGGCGGCGCGCGCCGTGCACGCCGGGCGAATCGCTCCCGGCGAGCAGGTCGCCGGACCGGCGCTGATCGAGTCTCCGCTCACGACGATCGTGATGGACGGCGACGCCGTCGCCGAGCGCGGCGCCGACGGGACGCTCTCGATCCGGCTCACGAGATGACGACGAAGACCACACACGACGACGCGGTCGCGATCGCGCTCGCCTCCAACCGCCTCGGCGCGATCGTGCGGCGGATGACGAACACGCTCTTCCGATCGGGCCGCTCCGGGGTGCTGAACACCGCACGCGACTTCTCGTGCTGCATCGTCTCCGCTCGCCACGAGCTGCTGATGGCCGCCGACAGCCTGCCGATCCACGTCATGAGCGGACCGGAGCTGATCGGCGCCAAGCTCGTCGAGCAGCACCCGCTCCTGACGCAGGGCGACGCGTTCCTGCACAACTCCCCCTACGACGGCAACTCCCACGCGGCGGACCACTGCCTCGTCGTGCCGGTCGTCGACGGCGACGACGTCCACCGCTTCACGGCGATCGTCAAGGCGCATCAGGCCGACTGCGGCAACTCGCAGCCCACGACGTACATGAGCGACGCCGTCGACGTGTACCACGAGGGCGCGCTGCTGTTCCCGATGGTGCAGGTTCAGCGCGGATACGACGACATCGCCGACATCGTGCGCATGTGCGAGCAGCGCATTCGCGTGCCCGCGCAGTGGCGCGGGGACTACCTCGCGATGGTCGGCGCCGCACGCATCGGCGAGCGCGAGCTGCTGGCGCTTGGGGAGGAGGTCGGCTGGGAGCAGCTCGAGCGCCATCTCGACGGCTGGCTCGACTACAGCGAGCGGCGCATGGTCGCCGCGCTCGAGCGGATCCCGTCGGGCAGCTCCAGCGCCGAGAGCGTGCACGACCCGGTTCCCGCCGCGCCCGACGGCATCCCGATCCGCGCGACGGTCACCGTGCACGGCGGCGAGGGACGCATCGAGGTCGACCTGCGCGACAACCCGGACTGCCTGCCGAACGGGCTCAACCTGAGCGAGTCGTGCGCACGCACCGCGGCCTACATCGGCGTCTTCAACAGCATCGACCACAGCGTCCCGCACAACGCGGGCAGCTTCCGCCGCATCGACGTGCGCCTGCGCCGCAACTGCATCGCCGGGATTCCCGAGCACCCGACGAGCACCTCCGTCGCGACCACGAACATCGCCGATCACGTCATCAACAGCGTCCAGCGCGCGCTTGCAGAGCACCAGGACGGGATCGGGATGGCGGAGTTCGGCTCGGTCGTCGCGCCGTCTGCGGCCGTCATCTCCGGACGCGACGAACGCCACGGCGACAAGCCGTTCGTCAACCAGGTCTTCCTGATGCTGACGGCCGGCGCGGCCGGTCCGGTCGCCGACGGCTGGCTGACGGCAGCGCATGCGGGCAACGGCGGGATGCTGTTCTACGACAGCGTCGAGGTCGACGAGCGCAGCTATCCGCTGGTCGTCCGCGAGCGCTCGATCGTCCCCGACAGCGAAGGTGCCGGCACGTTCCGCGGCGCGCCGAGCGCACGCGTCGAGTACGGGCCGGTGCCCGGCGGCAGGCTGCGCGTCATGTACTACGCCGATGGCACCGTCAACCCGGCCCGCGGCGCTCGCGGCGGCGGTGACGGCGGTCCCTCGCGCCAGTGGCGCCGCGCCGCGGACGGTGAGCTGAGCGTGCTGGAGCCGTTCGCCGACGTGCTGCTGGCGCCCGGTGAGACGGTCGTCTGCTGCACGACTGGCGGCGGCGGCTACGGCCGCCCGGGCGACCGGGCCGTCGACGCGGTCCTCGCCGACGTGCGCGAGGGCTGGGTCAGCGCCGAGCGTGCGGCCTCGACCTACGGCGTCGTCGTGGACCCATCCGGGCACCTCGACGCCACGGCAACGGAATCCCTGCGGAAGGACGACGCGTGAAGGTCTCCCTGGACGGCAAGGTCGCGCTGGTCACCGGCGCCAGCTCCGGCATCGGCGCGGAGATCGCGCGCACGTTCGCCGAGGCGGGCGCCGACGTCGCGCTCGTCGCGCGCGACCCGGCCCGGCTCGACGCGACCAACGCGGCGGTGACCGCCGCCGGCCGCCGAGCCGAGGTCGTGAGCGCGGACCTGACCGACGACGCCGCGCCGCCGGCCGTCGTGAGCGCCGTCGTCGAGCGCTTCGGACAGCTCGACGTCCTCGTCAACGCGGCTGGCGTGTTCGAGATGGCGCCGCTGCAGGAGAGCCTGAGCGGGTTCGACCGCCAGTGGCAGCTCAACGTTCGCGCGCCGCTGCATCTCACGGCGGCGGCGATCCCGCACCTGCGCGAGCGGCGCGGCTCGGTGCTGTTCTTCAGCTCGATCGGAGGGCGGGTGGGGTTCGCGTCGGGCGTCGGCTATTGCGCCTCCAAGGGGGCTGTCGAGCAGGTCGTGCGCGCGCTCGCATTGGAGGAGGCGCCGAACGGCGTGCGCGTCAACGCTATCGCTCCGGGCAACGTGCGCACCCGCATGAACGAGGATCTCGACCCCGAGTTCGAGCGGGCGATGAACGCGCTCACGCCGCTGGGACGCTTCGGGCGGGTCGACGAGATCGCGCCGATGGCGGCCTTCCTCGCGTCCGACCATGCGACCTACGTCACGGGTGCGAGCATCGGGCTCGACGGCGGCTGGACGGCGCAGTAGCTCAGCGCAGGAAGCCGAGCCGGAAGCCGTGCGCGACCGCGGCGGCGCGGTCGGAGACGCCGAACTTGTCGTAGATGTGCTGCAGGTGCGTCTTCACGGTCGCGTCCCCGATGATGAGCGCCTGTGCGATCGCGGACACGGTCAGGCCGTCGGAGGCGAGGCGCAGCACCTCCAGCTCGCGCGTCGAGAGCACCGGCCCGGCCGGCACCTCGCTGCGCTGGCGCAGCGCCATCGTGAGCGTGTCGTGAACGGCCCGCGGGAGCAGGCTGCCGCCGTCGGCGACGACGGAGACCGCCTCGACGATCTCGTCTCCCGAGGACCCCTTCGGCAGGAACGCGCGCGCGCCGGCGGAGATGGCGCGGTGGACGGTCACGCTGTCCTCGAGCGCGGACAGGCAGACCGCCCGCGTCGGCAGGTGCTCGCGCGTGATCGCCTCCATGATCTCGATCCCGCCGATGCCGGGAAGGCCGATGTCGAGCACGGCGACGGCCGGCGCTCGACCGCGGATCTCCGCAAGCGCCTCGCGACCGTCGCCGACCGCGGCGACGAGCTCGAAGCGCGGATCCGCCTCGATCAGGCGGACGATCCCCTCGCGGTAGACCGGATGGTCCTCTGCGACGACCACCAACGCCGGCGGCGGGCTCACAGGGCGGTCACGGAGCCGAGGCTGGCGACGATCGCACGTTGCAGGCGAGCGAGGTCGACCGGCTTCGCGAGGTAGTCGATGGCGCCGAGCGCGCGGGCGCGCGCGACGCCCTCGGTCGTGACGAGGCCCGACAAGACGATCACGTCGAGCCCGGCGAGCCCGGCGAGCAGCTCCTCGCCGCTCAGGTCCGGCAGGTGCATGTCGACGAGCAGGAGGTCGACGTCGGAGGTGCGTGCACGCAGCAGGGCGGCGCGACCGCTCGCCTCGTGCAGCAGCTCGACGTTCGGCAGCAGCCGCGCGAGCGCGTCGCGCATCAGCTGCGCCTGCTCGGCGGAGTCCTCGACGTGCAGCACGCGGCCGCGCACGTCCTCGCGCACGCGGAGCGGCGCCTCGCGGGCAGGCGCGAACGGATCGGCGCTCGCACCCGCCGCGATCGGCAGTTCGAGGTAGAACGCGGTGCCGGCCGCGCTGCTCTCCTGTATCCCGATCGTCCCGTCCATCGCCTCCATGAACGAGCGCGAGAGCGCCAGTCCGAGCCCCGACCCCTCCGCTGAGACGTTCTGCCCGAGCCGGTCGAAGGGGGCGAACAGCCGCTCCGCGTGCTCGGGTCGAATGCTCGCACCGTCGTTGACGACCACGAAGCGCAGCCGTGATCCGGGCACGCGCTCGAGCCGCACGATCACGTCGCCGTGCGCGACGCCGTAGCGGACGGCGTTGCTCATGAGGTTGATCAGCACCTGCTTGAGTCGCCGCCGGTCGCCCCGCACGTACAGGCCGAGCCCGGCGTGGACGTCGCGCCCGAGCGAGACCATCCGCTGCGCGGCGAGCGGACGGATCATCTCGATCACCTCGTTGACGAGCTGGCACGGGTCGATCGCGTCGCCGGACACGCTCGACGCCGGCGCGCCGGGACGCATCGTGTCGAGCAGGTCGTTGGCGAGCGACAGCAGATGCTCGCCCGCGTTCGCGATCGACTCGCTGATGCGGACCTCGTCGCTGTCGTGCGTGAGCGACTTGAGCAACTGGCTGTATCCGAGAATCGACTGGAGCGGTGCACGCAGCTCGTGACTCACCTGCGCGATCAGATGGCTCTTGGTGTCGCTCGCCCGCTCGGCCGCGCGCCACGCCTCGAGCGCCTCGTCCTCTGCGCGCCGCAGCAGCGAGACGTCCGTCGCGAAGCCGCCGATCGCGTACAGCTCGCCGTCGTCGGCGAGCAACGGGAACTTGATCGTGAGGTAGTCGAGCCGGCGCTCCCGGAACCACAGCTCATGGTGGAACTGAAACGGCTGCTCGCGCATCGCGACGTGCTCGTCCTGCGCGCTCAGCAGCCTCACCTGGTCGCGACGGAAGACGTCGGCGTCGACCATCCCCGCGCATGAGCCGAACATCTGCCGAGCCGCCCGATTGAGCAGCAGGTATCTACCGGCGAGATCCTTGACGAATACGAGTGCCGGAAGCGAGTCGACGAGGGATCGCTCAAGCGATGGGAGCATCGCGCCCACCCACCTTAGCCTGCCGCGTCACCCCTGAAAAGGCGGGCGCGGCAGGGTGGGGGACGGGCTTTGGCGTCGTCACGGACCGAGGGCGTCAAGTTCGGGCAAAACCCCAGATCGGCGGGGCTAGTGTCGTCTCGTGTCCACCCGCTTGTCGCCTCTCGACCATGAGCGCCTGATCGCACGGCGCGGCGCCCGCTCCGGCCTCCTCTGCATCGTCGCAGTGCACTCGACCGCAGCCGGCTTCGCCTGCGGCGGCATGCGGATCCTCGGCTACGAGGACCGCTGGCAGGGCGTCGACGACGCACTGCGGCTGTCGCGCGGCATGACGTACAAATGCGCCGCCGCCGGTCTGGCCCACGGCGGCGGCAAGGGCGTGATCGCGCTTGCTCCGGGCGAGCCGCTGGAGGGCGAGCGCCGCATCGCCGCGTTGCATGACTTCGGCGACCTCGTCGAGAGCCTCGACGGCGCCTATGGCACGAGCGCCGACGTGGGGAGCTCGGCCGAGGACATGGTTCACGTCCGCGAGCGCACGCGCCACGCCTACTCGCTTCCGGCACGTCACGGCGGCGGTGGCGAGCCGAGCGCGCCGACGGCCGCGGGACTCGAACGCGCGCTCGACGCGACGTGTCGCGCGCGCTTCGCATCAGACGACGTCGGCGGCCGCACGGTCGCGGTTCTCGGGCTCGGACAGGTGGGCGGTCGCATCGCGCGTCGTCTCGCCGCGCGCGGAGCGGCGCTGACGGTCTCCGACGTCGATCCCGCCAAGCAGGCGCTCGCCGCCGAGCTGGGTGCGACGTGGGTCGATCCGGACACGGCGCTGACCGCGGACGTGGACGTGCTCGTGCCGTGCGCGCTCGGCGGCGTCCTGAACGAGGACAGCGTTCCGCGGCTGCGCTGCCGCGCGATCGTCGGGGCCGCGAACAACCAGCTCGCGCACGACGGCGTCGCCGACCTGGTGCACGCGCGCGGAATCCTCTGGGCGCCCGACTTCGTCGCCAACGCCGGCGGCGTCATCTACGCCGTCACGGTCGACGTCGACGGCGGCAGCTGGCACGACCCCGGGGCGCACCTCGACGTGATCGGCGAGAACCTCGACGCGATCTTCACGCGCGCGGCGGCCGAAGGCACGACGCCGCTGCACGAGGCGATGGCGCTGGCCGAAGCGCGGATCGCGGGCCACGGAGCGGGCGCTGGACGATGACGGCGCTGCTCGGCACACCGCCCGCCTACGACCGGATCACCGCGGCGGTCCAGGCCGGCCGCTGCGTGATCCTGGACGGCGGCGTCGGCACCGAGCTGGCGCCACGCACCGACAGCGACGACCGGCAGTGGGCCGGGCGCGCGCTCGTCGCACCGGAGCAATCCGTGCGCGCCGTCCACCGTCGCTACGCCGAGGCGGGCTGCGACGTGATCTCGACCAACACGTGGGCGCTGGCCGGCGCGGCACGCGACGGCGCGCCGGTCGGAGCGGGCGGAGCGCCACCGCGGCACTGGATGGACCTCGCGCGCACCGCCGTGCGCGCGGCGCGTGCCGCGATCGACGAGGCGGGCCGCAGCGGCGAGGTCGCGGTCGCCTTCAGCCTCAACGACGAGATCGACACGCGCGACGGCCTCGACACCGTGCGGCTGCTGACGCGCGTCTTCGAGGACGACCCGCCGGACCTGCTCCTGCTGGAGACGCTCTCCAGCGTGCGCGGGTCGACGTACGGAACGGTCGAGACGCTGCTGGAGACCGGCCTCCCCGTCTGGCTCGGCTTCCAGCGATGCCGCCACGGGCTGTGCGGCGTCTACGGGCAGCACTGGGGCGGGCCCGAGGGCGACGCATTCGGACGCGCCGCACGGCGTTTCGAGCAGATGGGCGTCGGGGCGCTGCTGATCAACTGCGTGCCACCGGACCACGTGGACGGGATGTTGCCGTGGCTGCGCGACTTCACCGACCTGCCGTTGGGTGTCAGCCCCAACCTCGGGCATCTGTCGGCGGCTGGCTGGCAGCGCCACGGCAGCGTCGAGGCCGAGCAGTACGCGCAGTGGGCGCTGCGCTGGCGCGCCGAGGGCGCGCAGCTCGTGGGCGGCTGCTGCGGCGTCCGTCCCGAGCATGTCCACAGTGCTCGCGAGGCGCTCGATGGCACGACGCCGGGCACGGCTCCGCCGCCCGGCGCAGCGCACGCAGACGGCGCGCGGCCTGCGGGCGACGCGCCACGGTGGACCGACGGGCGCGGGCGCAGCCTGTTCCCGCTCGACGTGCCGGAGCTCGTCATCGAGCCGGGCGTGCAAGCGGTCACGCAGAGCAGCCTGCTCGTGTGGGAGTACCTCGACCGCGAGCGCGTCGGCGCGCATCGCCGCTGCTTGGACGTCGGCTGCGGCAGCGGCCTGCTGGCGGTGCAGCTGGCGCGCAACGGCGCCACGCACGTGCATGCGCTGGACGCCGACCCCGCGGCCGTCAAGAACACGCTCACCAACGCCTTCCGCAACGGCGTCGCCGACCGTGTCACCGCGCACGCCGCCGACCTCTATCCGTGGGTCCCCGACGAGCGCTATGACGTCATCGTCGCCAACCTCTGCCAACTCCCGGCAGATCCGTCCGGCGCGCCGGGCCGCGGGCGCACGGCCGACTTCTGGGGCCGCACGCTGATCGATCACCTGATCCGGCTGCTGCCGGAGGCGCTCGCCGACGACGGCGCCGCCTACCTGCTGCAGCTGTCGATCGTCGGCGAGCGACGCACCGCCGAGCAGCTCGAGGCGCTCGGCTACGAGGCGCGCGTGGTCGCCTACTCGCTGTGCGAGCTGCGCGGCCTGCTCGACGGTGACGCGGAGCAGATCGCTCATGTCGAGAACCGTTCGGACGCTTACCACGTGTCGCTCGGCGGTGAGGACTTGCTGGTCGCGTACCTCCTCGAAGTCACCCGCAAGGGTGCAGAAAGCTGGACTGCATGAGTGTCACCGTCGTCGGCTCGATCGCGTTCGATGCTGTCTCCACCCCCTTCGGCGAACGCGAGCGCATGCTCGGCGGCGCCGCAACCCACTTCGCCCTGGCCGCGTCGTTCTTCGACGACGTGCGCGTGGTCGGTCCGGTGGGCGATGACTTCGGCGATGCCGAGCTCGCCGTGCTGGCCACACGCGGCACCGACGTCGCCGACGTAGAGCGCGTGGCCGGGGGGAAGACCTTCTTCTGGAAGGGCGCGTACGGTCGGGACCTCAACTCGCGCGAGACGCTCGAGACGCAGCTGAACGTCTTCGAGCAGTTCGAGCCGAAGCTGTCGGCCGCCTCGCGGGCGAGCGACGTGCTGTTCCTGGCCAACATCCAGCCCGAGCTCCAGCTGCAGGTGCTCGAGCAGATGGGCGAGGCGCGCTTCGTCGCGCTCGACTCCATGAACCTGTGGATCGACATCGCCCGCGACGCGCTGCTCGACGTCATCGGCCGTGTCACCTGCGTCATCCTCAACGACGCTGAGCTGCGCCAGCTGACCGGCAAGCCGAACGTCGTCTCGGCTGCGCGAGAGGTGCTGCGGTACGGCCCTTCCGCCGTGGTCGCCAAGCAGGGCGAGTACGGCGCCGTGCTGATGACCGAGGACGACTACGTCGCGTTGCCGGCGTACCCGCTCGAGACCGTGGTCGACCCGACCGGAGCGGGTGACACGTTCGCCGGCGGGTTCGTCGGCTACCTCGCGCGACATGGCTTCGAGCCGGGGACGCTGCGCCAGGCGATGGCGTATGGCACGGCGCTCGCGTCGTTCAACGTCGAAGCGTTCGGCACCGAGCGTGTCACGCGGCTCACGCAGGTCGAGGTCGATGCGCGCGTCGCCGAGCTGGAGCGCATCACGCAGTTGAAGCAAGCAGTTGCCTGACGGACAGAGGAGAGAGAGATGGTGGATTCACCTGCAGGACGCCACGCGGCGGCCATTGCCTGCTGCCTGCTCGCTGCCGTGCTGGCGTTGACGCTCGCGGCGTGCGGCTCGGACTCCGGCGACTCCGGAGGGTCGGGCAGCTCCGGCGAAGGCGGGGCGGTCCCGGACGGCCCGATCGTGATCGGGGCCGCGGTCGCCGAGTCGGGCGACTTCGCGCCGTACGACGAAGGTCCGCTGCGCGCGGTGAGAGCGGCGATCTCCGACGTCAACGCGGCCGGCGGCGTCGACGGGCACAGACTCGAGCTGGTCGTCAGCGACACCACGTCCGATCCCGCGAAGGGCGGCGAGTCAGCGCTGGACGTGATCAGCAAGGGCGCGAAGATCGTCGTGCTCACCTGCGACTTCGACAACTCGTCCGCCGCGGCGCAGACAGCGGCCAGCAAGGGCGTGATCGCCGTCTCCACGTGCGGCGGCTCGGACCGGTTCAACCCCGACGTGCTCGGGCCGCTCGTGTTCAGCATGGCCACGCGTGGCGTCGCCGAGGGCGAGAACATGGCGCAGTGGGCGTACGAAAGAATGGGCTGGAGACGCGGATTCCTGGTGCGCGACACGAACATCGCGTACGCGCAGGACCTGTGCGGCGGCATGGACGCGACGTTCACCAGACTGGGCGGCGAGATCGCCGGCCAGGCGACCTTCAAGGGCGGTGACCAGCGCTTCACCGCGCAGATCTCCGACGTGCGCAAGGCCGATCCCGATTTCGTGTTCGTGTGCGCCGGGGCCGGTGAGGGCACGCCCTTCATGAAGCAGCTGCGGGCGGCGGGCATCGACACGCCGATCCTCGCGGGCGCCGCGTTCGACGGCACCTACTGGCAGAACGCGGTTCCGGGCCTGTCCGACGTCTACTTCGCGACGTATGGCTCACTGCTCGGCGACGATCCGCGCCCTGCGGTCAACAGATTCTTCGCCGACCTCGAGAGACGCGACGGCAAGAAGTCGGTCACCTCCTTCGACCTGACGGGCTACGCGCTCGTCGAGGCCTTCAAGCGCGGCGTCGAGAAGGCCGGCAGCGTCGACGGCGAGGCGCTCTCGAGAGCGTATGAGAGCTTCAGAGACGAGAGACTGATCACGGGTCCGCAGACGTTCACGGCCAGCGAGCACATCTCGGGCCTGCGTCCGATGGCCATCATGGAGGTCCAGGGCGGCAGACTGCAGTTCGTCGAGCTGTACCCGGAGCGGTGACACGTCGCGGCGAAAGGGCCTGAGACCGTGCTCACCACCGAAGCCACAACGCTCGCAGTCGACGGCGTCGGCGTGCAGTTCGAAGGCGTGATCGCCCTCGAAGGAGTGTCGCTGTGCCTCCAGCGCGGCGAGATCGTCGGGCTGATCGGTCCCAACGGGGCCGGCAAGACGACGCTGATGAACGTCTTCAGCGGCTTTCAGCGACCACGCAGCGGGCGCGTCCTGCTGCGTGGCGGCGACGTCACGCGCATCGGGCCCGCGCGCCTCGCCCGTCAGGGCGTCGCGCGCACCTTTCAGGGCGCGCGCGTCTTCCCGCGCCTGACGGTGCTCGAGAACGTGACGGTCGGCGCCCTCGGCGTGGGCGTCGGACCGCGAGCGGCGCGGCGCGAGGCGTGGCGCCTGCTCGATCTGTTCGGCCTCGCCGAACGCGCCGACCAGCTCGCCGGCGGGCTGCCGCACGGCGGCGAGCGGCTGCTCGGGATCGCCCGGGCGCTCGCGTCGCGCCCGGACTTCCTGCTGCTGGACGAGCCGGCGGCCGGCATGAACGCGTCCGAGGGCGAGGAGCTGGTCCGGCGGATCGTCCAGATCCGCGACCAGACCGGATGCGGCGTGCTCGTCGTGGAGCACGACATGCACCTGATCATGGCGCTGTCCGAGCGCATCCACGTGCTCGACTACGGCAAGACGCTCGCCGAGGGCGACCGCGACGTCGTTCGCGCCGACCCCGCCGTCATCCGCGCCTACTTCGGCGACGAGGAGGTGCCGGACCGTGCTGCAGGTTGAGAAGCTCGAAGTGCGTTACGGGCGGCTCGCGGCGGTTCGCGGCGTGTCGCTGACGGTCGGGGAGGGGGAGCTCGTGAGCGTCGTGGGCCCCAACGGAGCCGGCAAGTCGACGACGCTGCTGGCGATCGCCGGCGCCCTGCGCGGGTCGAGCGGTTCGATCACGTTCGACGGCAAGCGCATCGACGGGTCGAGTCCCGAGGCGGTCGCCGCGCTCGGCGTGAGCCTCGTGCCTGAGGGGCGTGGCGTCTTCACGCAGCTGACGGTGAAGGAGAACCTGCTGCTCGGCACGCCGCTGCGCAGCGGCCGCGGCTCCGTCCAAGCGGACCTGGAGCGCGAGCTGGCCCGGTTCCCGGTGTTGGAGCGCTGTCTGTCGGCGAACGCCGGCAAGCTCTCCGGTGGAGAGCAGCAGCAGCTGGTGATCGCTCGCGCGCTCATGAGCCGGCCGCGCCTGCTGCTGCTCGACGAGCCGTCGCTCGGGCTGGCGCCGCTGCTCGTGAACCGTGTCTTCGAGATCGTCGCCGAGCTGCGCGCGTCCGGCGTGACGGTGCTGCTCGTCGAGCAGCTCGCGCATCGTGCGGTCGCGCTGGCGGACCGCAGCTACGTGTTCAGCCACGGCGAGGTCGCCGCGACCGGCAGCGCTGAGGAGCTCGCCGCCGCCGTCGACCTCGAGAGCTCCTACCTCGGACAGAAGGCGGTGAACGACCGATGACGGACTTCGTACAGGCACTGCTCGACGGCTTGGCGCTCGGCAGCTTCTATTCGCTGCTTGCGCTCAGCGTCGCGCTCGTGTTCGGCCTGTTGCACCTCGCGAACTTCGCCCACGGCGAGCTGTTGATGGTGGGCGGCTACGCCCTCTACGCGATGGAGGGCGCGCCGTTCCCGTTCGTGGTGCTCGTCGTCGTGATCGTGGTGGTGCTGATGGCCGTGCTGATGGAGCGGCTCGCCTTCCGCCCGCTGCGCGACGCCGACCCGACGACGTTGCTGATCAGCGCGTTCGCGGTCGCCTACCTGTTGCAGAGCCTCGCGCTGTTCGCGTTCGGCGGACGGCCGAAGACGGTCGAGGTCGCGTCGTTCGCGTCCGGCTCGATCGACCTCCTCGGACTGCATCTGAGCGTGCTCGACCTGGTGAACGTGGGGGCGGCGGCGGTGCTGCTCGGCGGACTCGCCGCGTTCCTGCGGCGCTCGCCGATCGGCACGCAGATGCGCGCGGCGGCGGAGGACTTCCGCATGGCGCGCCTGCTCGGCGTGCGCGCCAACCGCGTCATCGCGGTCGCATTCGCGATCTCGGGGCTGTTCGCGGCGGTCACGGTGATCCTGTTGGTCGCGCAGAGCGGGACGGTGACGCCGACGATGGGGCTCGCGCCGGTGCTGATCGCGTTCGTCGCGACGGTGGTCGGCGGCATGGGCCGTCTCGGCGGCTCCGCGGTCGGGGGGTTCCTGCTCGGCATCGTCACGGTGCTGCTGCAGACCTATCTGCCGGACGGTCTCGTCCCGTTCCGCGACGCGTTCCTCTTCTCGGCCGTGATCGCGGTGCTGCTGGTGCGGCCGCAGGGGCTGTTCGGCTCGAAGGCGCTGGTGGGTCGTGTCTGACGTACGCCGCCTCACCCCGCTCGCGGCGACGGTCGCGATCGTCGTCGCTGTCGCCTTGTTGGGGCTCGCCGGCACCGAGGTCTTCCAGCGCACCGTCACGACCGCGCTGATCTATGTGACCGCCGTCGTCGCGCTGTACGTGTTCGCCGGCAACTCCGGCATCGTCTCGTTCGGGCACGTGGCGTTCATGGCGATCGGCGCGTACACCGCCGGGCTGCTCACGATCCCGAGCGGGCTGAAGCAGGTCACGCTCCCCAACCTCTACGGCTTCATCGCGAACACCACGGTGTCGGCCGACGTCGCGCTGCTGATCGGCGGCGTCGTCGCCGCGCTGTTCGCACTGGTCGTGGCGGTGCCGTTGATGCGCCTGAACGGGATCGCGGCTGCGATCGGCACGTTCTCGCTGCTCGTGATCGTCTACGTGGTCGCCGGCAACTGGTACGACCTCACGAACGGCACGCAGACGCTGGTCGGCGTCCCCGCCGTCGTCGACATCGAGATGGCGCTGCCGTGGCTGATCCTCGTGCTGGCGCTCGCCTTCGCCTACCAGGAGTCGCGCTGGGGGCGGCGTCTGCGCAGCACGCGCGAGGAGCTGCTCGCCGCCCAGGCGACGGGCGTGCGGGTCGCGAAGGAGCGCACGATCGCGTTCGTCCTGAGCGCCTTCTGCGCAGGCGTCGCCGGAGGGCTGCTGGGGCTGTTCCTGGGCGCGTTCGGCCCGCAGCAGTTCTACTTCGACCTCACGTTCCTCACGGTCGCGATGCTGATCATCGGCGGGTTGCGCAGCCTCAGCGGCGCCGTCGTCGGCGCGCTCGTGGTCGCGACGCTGTCGGAGCTGCTGACGCGGTTCGAGGAGCACGGCATCGACGTCCTCGGCGTCGGCGTGCATCCGAGACCGGGGCTGCGCGAGATCCTGCTGGCGGCGCTGATGCTGACGATCCTCGTCCTCCGCCCGCAGGGCATCACGGGCGGTCGCGAGCTGTCGTGGCCGCGGCTTCGCTCGCGCCGCCCGAGAGCAGAGGCGGCGCAGCCCGTCGCGCCCGCCGCGCGGCCGACCCCATGACGGCCATCGACCATGTGATGGTCGGCGTCACCGACCTGGCGTCGAGCGCCGAGCGCCACCGGCGGCTCGGCTTCGCCGTCAGCAGGGGCGGCGAGCACGAAGGGCTCGGCTCGGTGAACGAGCTGATCCTGTTCGGCGGGCGCACGTACGTCGAGCTGATGGCGGTGCGTGACCGGGAGGCGTTCGGCTCCGGCATGTTCGACGGCGAGCGCTTCCTGGGCCTGCTCGACCGCTTCGCGGAGGTGCCGACCGCGCTCGTGCTCGCGAACGACGACCTCGACCGGTTGCGCGAGCGGCTCGCGCGGGTCGGCGTCGCGATGGAGCCGCCGATCGCGGTCCAGCGGCTCGACGACGAGGGCCGTCCGGTGCGGTGGCGGCTGCTGCTGCCGAGCGGGCGAGTGTGGCGCGACCCGCGCCCGATCTTCATCGAGTGGCTCACCGATCGACATCCGGCCGACGCTGCGGTCCCGCACGCGAACGGGGCGCTGTCGCTGTCGCGCGTGACGCTCGCGGTGCCGGACCTCGACGCGCAGGTACGGCTCTACGGCGAAGCGCTCGGTGTTCCGATCGAACATGACGGAGATGGCGCGCGTGTTCGCGTCGCCCTCGGCGACGCGACGGTCGAGCTGATCGGGCACGGCGTCGACGCGCGCGCCGACGCCGTGCTCGACGCCGGTGAGGCGGGCGTCGTCGGGCTGGAGGTGCGCGTCGCGGCATACGCCGGCGAAGCGGCGCATGTCGCGACGCGCGGACGGCCGTTCGAGCTGCTGCTCCGCGCTCGTCAGAGGCAGGCGTAGAGGGCGTCGAGCAGCCGGCCGCAGCGCTCCTCGCCGTCGAGCGAGTTGGTGACGTAGCCGAACGCGACGCCGGCGACCGGGTCCGCCATGCCCAGGGAGCCACCGAGCCCGTGGTGGCCGAACGCCTCCGGGTTCGGCCCCATCGGCATCTCCTCGGAGTTGAGGAACAGGCCGAGCGCCATCCGCAGCTGCCGGTCGGTCAGTCCGCACACGTCGGCCCACTGCTGCTCGCGCAGCTGCGCGAGCATTCCGTCGCTGACGATGCGTCCGTCCGCGAGCGCGCCGTAGAAGCTCGCGAGCGCCCGCGCCGTCGCATAGCCCGCGCCGGCACTGCCGCTCTGGATGCAGGTGCGCGAATTGAGCACGTCGCCCTCGAACGGCATCTGCCGCCACGCGCGGAGGTACTTCGGGTCGCCGGCGAGCGCCTGCATCGCCGGCGTCGGCGGCGCGTGCACCTCCGCGACGCGCGGCAGGTCCGCGTCCGGCACGCCGATCTCGAGCTCGAGTTCGAGCGCGAGCGGGCGGAGGATCTCCGTGCCCACCACCTCGCCCAGCGGCCGGCTCGTCGTGCGCCGCACGAGCTCTTCGAGCAGACAGGGAAACGTCGACGAGTGGTATGCGCCCTGCGTGCCGGGCGGCCACTCGGGCGCCTGCTGCGCGATCGCCTGCGCCATCGGCTCATGCTCGAACCAGCAGCCCGCGGGTGCCGCGTCGGGGTAGACGAGCCCGGCGAGCCCGCCGAGCAGCGTGCGGACCGTGATCGCCTGTTTGCCGGCGGCTGCGAACTCCGGCCACACGTCGGCGACGGGACGGTCGAGCGCGAGCAGGCCGCGGTCGGCGAGCAGCAGCACGCACGTCACGGAGACGGCCTTCGTCGCAGAGTGGATGCACGTGATCGTGTCCGCCCGCCACGGGGCAGGCGCTCCGCTCGTCGTGCGCGAGCCGCCCCACAGGTCGGCGACGACGCGGCCGTCCACGATCGCGCTGACCGCCCCGCCGCCGGACTCCTGTTCGGCGAGAGCCTGCTCGAAGGCGTCGCGCACGGCCGCGAAGCGCGGGTCGCAGCGGCCGCTCATGACCGCAACCCGCTGAGCGCCAGCTCGACCGCCGCGTCGGCGTGGATCGCTGCGCTGTCGAACGTCGGCGCTGCCGCGTCGAGTGGCACGAGCGTCAGCTCCGTGCAGCCGAGCACGACGCCCTCGGCGCCGCGCGCGACGAGGCGCTCGACTGCCGCGGCGAGGAACGCGGCTGCCGCCGGCGACGGCGCGCGCAGCGTCAGCTCGCCGAGGATCAGGTCGTGCAGCTCGGCGCGCTCGGACGCGTCGGGAACGAGCACGTCGAGCTCGTGGCGCTCGCGCAGGCGACCGCCGACGAAGTCGCCCTCCATCGTTCCGCGCGTGCCCAGCAGGCCCACGCGCGAGAGACCGGCACGTGCGACGGCCACGGCGGTCGTGTCCGCGATGTGCAGGAGTGGGATCGTCAGCGCCCGTTCGACCGGGCTCGCCCAGCGATGCGCGGTGTTGGCGGCCAGCAGCGCGAACGCTGCGCCGGCGCGTTCGACGTCCCGCGCGGCCGCGACGATCAGGCGCTCGGCTTCGCGCGCGTCCTCGGTCAGCACCTCGGCGAAGTCCAGCGAGCGCAGCACGAGGTGCGCGCTCGCGTGGCCGCCGAGCCGTTCCGCGGTACGTTCGTTGATGCGCCGGTAGTAGGCGGCCGTCGAGTGCCAGCTGAAGCCGCCGACGATGCCGATCGTCCTCATGACGCCGCGATCCGTGGCACGTCGCCGCCGGGCTCGTAGCGGTGGCAGCGGACGACGTGGCCGCCGTCGCCGGCGACGGGCTGCGGCGCCGGCACCTCGGTCGCGCAGCGCTCGAACGCGAGCGGACAGCGCGTGCGGAAGCCGCAGCCGCTGGGCGGGTCGGCGGGGCTCGGGACGTCGCCTCTCAACACGATCCGCGAGCGGGTTCGCTGCACCGTCGGGTCCGGAATCGGCGCGGCCGACATCAGCGCCTGCGTGTACGGATGCTGCGGCCGCTCGAACAGCAGCCGCCGGGGCGCCTCTTCGACGACCTGCCCGAGATACATCACGATCACGTGGTCGGAGACGTGCTCGACGACCGACAGGTCGTGGCTGATGAAGAGACACGCGAAGCCGCGCTCGGTCTGCAGGTCGCCGAGCAGGTTGAGCACCGAGGCGCGCACCGACACGTCGAGCGCGGACACCGGCTCGTCGGCCACGAGCAGACTCGGCTGCCGCACGAGCGCGCGTGCGATGCCGACGCGCTGGCGCTGCCCGCCCGACAGCTGGTGGGGGTAGCGCTCGGACAGATCGGCGCGCAGCCCGACCCGCTCCAGCATCTCCTGCGTGCGCGTGCTGCGTTCCGCCGCGGCGACGCCCTGCGCGCGCAGCGGCGCGGCCACGGCGCGTCCGATCGTCATGCGCGGGTTGAGGGCGCCGAGGGTGTTCTGGAGCACCATGTGCATGTCTCTGCGGCGCGGACGCATCGCGCGGCGCCCGAGGTGTGTGATGTCGGTGCCGAGCAGCTCGACGCGACCGCTCGTCGGCTCCAGCAGGCGCAGCGCGCAGCGCGCGAGCGTCGACTTGCCGCTGCCGGACTCGCCGACGACGCCGACCACTTCGCCGCGCCGGACTCGCAGGCTCACCCCTGCGACCGCGCGGATCGGGCGCCGCTGGCGTCCACGCCCGGGGAACTCGTGGCTGATCTCGTCGATCAGCAGGACAGGTGCGTCGGCGGCGGTCATCGCCCTCCCTCCGGATGCAGACATGACACCTCGTGACGACCCGCGGGCGCCAGCTCCGGGCGCAGGCGCCGGCAGTCGGCCTGCGCGTGGCGGCAGCGCGCGGCGAACGTGCAGTCGCGCGCCGGCCCCGCGAGCGCCGGCACCATGCCGGGGATCTCGGCGAGACGTGCCCGCTTGTCGTCACCCGGCGTCGGCGTGGCGCCGAGCAGCGCGCGCGTGTAGGGATGGCGCGGATGCGCGAACAGCTCCGCCACTGCGCCCTGCTCGACCGAACGGCCGGCGTACATCACGATCACGCGGTCGGCGACGTCGGCGACGACGCCGAGGTCGTGCGTGATCAGCAGCAACGCCATCCCGCGCTCGGCGACGAGCCGTCTGAGCAGCTCGAGGATCGTCGCCTGCACTGTCGCATCGAGTGCCGTCGTCGGCTCGTCGGCGACCAGCACGCGTGGATTGCAGGCGATCGCGATCGCGATCATCACGCGCTGGCACATGCCGCCCGACAGCTGGTGCGGGTACTCGCGCGCGCGACGGACCGGGTCGGCGATCCCGACCTCGTCGATCAGCTCGACAGCGCGTCGGCGCGCTTCCCGGCGTGAGAGGCCGGCGTGCCGGCGCAGCGGCTCGGCGACCTGCCGCCCGACGCTCAGCACGGGGTTCAGCGAGCTGGTCGGGTCCTGGAAGATCATGCTCATGTCCCGGCCGCGCAGGCGCGCCAGCTCGCGTTCGCCGAGACCGTGCAGCTCCCGGTCGTCGAGGCGGATCGAGCCGGACACGTGCGCGGACACGGGCAGCAGCCCCGCGAGGGCGGTGGCGGTCGCGGACTTGCCGCAGCCGGACTCGCCGACGAGCGCGAGCACCTGGCCCGGCGCCACCGCGAACGAGACGCCGTCGACCGCGCGCGTGCGTCGGTCGCCTTGGACGAAGTCGACGCCGAGGTCATCGACCTGCAGCACCGAGGGCGTAGGTGTCATCTGCGTCCCTGGGGGTCGAGCTCGGCGAGCAGGCTGTCTCCGAGCAGGTTGAACGCGAACGTGACGATCGCGATCGTCGCGCCGGGCACGATCGCGAGCCAGGGGGCCTGCTCGACGAACGGCTGCGCGCCCGACAGCATCGTGCCCCACGTCGGCGTCGGCGGCTTGACGCCGACGCCGAGGAACGACAGCAGCGCCTCGCCGATGATCGCCAACGGGATCATCAGCGTCGCCTGCACGACCAGCACGCCGGCGAGGTTCGGCAGCAGGTAGCGCAGCATGATCGTCGAGTCGCGCGTGCCGTCGACGATCGCCGCCGCGACGAACTCGCGCTCGCGCAGCGACAGCACCTCTCCGCGCACGATGCGCACGATCCACGGCAGCTGGGCGATCGCGAGCGCCAGGATGATCGTCGGCGCCGACGGCCCCAGGATCGCTCCGAGCGCGATCGCCACGATCACGTAGGGAAAGGCGAGCAGCACATCGACTGCGCGCGAGATCACGACGTCGCGCCAGCCTCGCCAGTACCCCGCCAGCAGGCCGAGCGGGACGGCGAACAGGAACGCGAGCAGCGTGCTGCCGAGGCCGACGAGCAGCGACACCCGCCCGCCGTAGGCGAGGCGTGTCAGCACGTCGCGGCCGAGCTCGTCGGCGCCGAGCAGGTACGCGCCTCCGGGCGCCTGGTTGATGGCGGCGAAGTCCTGTTCGGAGGGATCGCCGAGCAACGGCGCGGCGAGCGCGAACAGCACGAACAGCACGATCACGACGATGCTGGCCGCGGCCACGGGGCGTCGCAGCAGCGCGCGCAGGACGGCGCCGCGTCGTCGCGGCGCCGTCGCGACCGCGGCGGGGGAGAGGGCGGTCGCGCTCATGCCGCGGTCCGAACCCGTGGATCGACGGCCGCGTACAGCAGGTCGATCGCGAAGTTGATGACGACGTAGCCGACGGCCATCACGAGCGCCACGGCCTGGACGACCGCGTAGTCGCGCGCGAAGACGCCGTCGAGCAGGAGCTTGCCGAGGCCGGGAAGGACGAACAGCTGCTCGGCCACCACCGCGCCGGAGATGAGCGCGCCGAGCTGGAGGCCGGTGAGCGTCAGCAGCGGGATGAGGCAGTTGCGCAGCGCGTGCCCGAACAGGATCTGCACGCGGCCGAGTCCCTTCGATCGCGCCGCTCGCACGTAGTCGGCGTCCAGCGCCTCCAGCATCGAGCTGCGCAGCTGGCGCATCACCATCGCGGCCAGCCCCGTGCCGAGCATGATGACGGGCAGGACCATGCCCTCCAGGTTCGCGATCGGGTCGTCCCAGAACGGCGTGAAGCCCGAGCCCGGCAACCACCCGAGCTGTACGGCGAAGACGAGCGCGAGCATCAGCCCGAGCCAGAAGTTCGGCAGCGAGATCCCGACGAGCGCGACGAGGTTGATCGCATAGTCGGGCAGGCGGCCGCGCGTGACGGCCGCCACGACGCCGCCGATGACGCCGAGGACGAGCGCGAACAAGACGCTCAGCAGCGCCAGCTCGACCGTCACCGGGATGCGGTCGACGATCATCGTGGCGACGGGGAGGTCGTTCGTCGCGGAGGTCCCGAGGTCACCTTGAAGCGCCCGCGTCACGTAGGACGCGTAGCGCTCGTAGACCGGCTCGTCCAAGCCGTACTTCTCCCGCGCCTGCTCCAGCAGCGCGGGCGTGGGCCGTCCGACTCCGCCGCCGGCCATCGTCAGCGCGGGGTCGCCCGGCAGCGCCTGCGTCGCGGCGAACACGAGCACCGACGCGAGCGCGATCGTGATCAGCGAGATCCCGAGCCGCTTGGTCAGCCACTGGATGTAGCCCAGGCTCCGCCGCGCGCGTGGCGCGGCGGAGCTGTCGAGCTCGAGGGCCAGGTCGCTCATGGACCGGTGGTGAAGCCGGCTTGCTTGTAGTCCAGCAGGACCGAGGGCGTCAGCACGTATCCGCTGACGTTCTTGCGTGCCGCCGCCGAGCTGCCCGTGTTGTAGAAGACGATCAGCGCGGCGCGCTCGCGGATGCGGTCGAGCGCCTGTCTGTACAGCTTGCGCCGCGCATCGACGTCGGTCGACTCGGCTCGCGCGCTTGCCAGCAGCCGGTCGAGCTCCGCGTCGGACTCGCCGACGAAGTTGAAGCCGCCGGTGCTCGCGACGAACGGACTGAGGCTCTGGTCTGGATCGACGACACCGTCGAAGCCGCCCAGCGTGACGTCGAAGTCGCCCGCGAGCAGTCGTCTGATGCAGGTGGCGACGTCGCAGGTCTCGATCTCGAAGTCGAAGCCGGCGTCGCGCGCCATGCCCTGCACGGCCTGCGCGGTGCGTGTCTCCTCAGGGCTGCCCGCGACGACCATCGTGCCCTTGACGGGCGTTCTGACGCCTGCTCTCTCGAGCAGCGCTCTCGCCGCGTCGGGATCCGCCTTCTGCGGGCACGGCGGGTCGTCGTAGAACGGGCTGCTGGGCGGGATCGCGCTGCACGCCGGCGCTGACCCGTCACCGCTGGTGAGGTTGATGAGCGCCTGGCGGTCGATCGCGAGCGACAGCGCCTGGCGCGCCTCGGCCGACGTCGACAACGGCGTGTCGCGCGGCTTGGGCGGCTTGCCCGCGCCGTCGACGTTTCCGACGTTCACGTACAAGCCCTTCCAGCCCGCGCCGGTGATCGTCGTGACGTCGAGGTTGGAGTCGGACTTGAGCGCCCCGGGCTCCGGCGGCTCGGCCGCGATGTCGATCTCACCGGCGCGCAGGCTGACGCCACGGGCGTTCGTGTCCGGGATCACCTTGAAGTCGAGCCCGTCGAGGTGGACGTTCTCCTTGTCGTAGTAGACGTCGGACCGTCTGAGCCTGATCGAGTCGCCGCCGCGCCGGCTGACCCACTCGAACGGGCCGACGCACACCGGGCGATCGCCGAACTTGTCGCCGAGCGCAGCGATCTGCTTCGGCGAGCCGATCATCCCGCCGGGGCCGGCGAGGTCGCCTTCCAGCGGCGCATAGGGTCTGGCCAGGTGCAGGACGACGGTGTCGTCGGCGGGCGCGTCGATCCGCTCGATGCCGTTGCCCTGGAACAGGACCGACGTTCTGCCGTTGCGCTCGAGCGACAGCTTGACCGCTCTCGCGTCGAACGGCGTGCCGTCGTTGAACTGCACGCCGTCGCGCAGCTTGATCGTCGCGGTCAGGCCGTCCTTGGACACCCGCGGTGCGCCGACGGCGAGCTGCGGGACCGCTTGCCCTCTCGCGCCGATCTTGTAGAGGCCCTCGCACATCGCCGTGAGCACCTGCCACGAGTCGAGCGACTGCATCCGGGCCGGGTCGATGTAGTCAGGCTCGGCGGTCAGCCCCACGCGGAGCGTTCCACCGTCTCTCACCGGCTTGGTGGCGGGCACCGAGCCGTCGGCGGGCTGGGTGCCGGTCGGCGAGTCGTTCCCGCCGCTTCCGCAGCCGCTGAGCGCCAAGACGCCGAGCGCTCCTGCGAGAACCACGGCACGGGTCGTGCTGCGCATTCGCATCGCTCCCTCTCCACAGAGTCGTTTCACCTGCGGGCTCGGCACCGTGAGCCTGTAGGTAGCATACTACACGTCAGCTACTGTGCACTACGCACATTTGGGAACTCATTGGTGAGAAGGCGGGAAGCGTCATGGAGATCGAGTTCGAGGTCGACGGGCGGGCGATCGCGGTCAGGCCGCAGGCGCTGGTCGTCGCCGGGTTCACCGGGCGCGACGCGCACGGCGTGGATGCGCACATCCGCGAGCTGGCCGAGGAAGGGGTGGCGCCGCCGCCGAGCGTGCCGTCCTTCTACCTGTTGCCTCCGACCGCGCTGACTCGCGCGCGGGAACTGTGCGCGGTGCGGGCGCGCACGTCGGGCGAGGCCGAGATCGCGGTGATCGTGGACGGCGACGAGCGCTGGGTGACGTTGGCCTCCGACCACACCGACCGCGGCGTCGAGGCGCTCGACATCGGCCTCTCCAAGGAGGTCTGCTCCAAGCCGATCGCCCAGCGGGCGTGGGCGTACGCCGACGTCGTCGACGGGTGGGATCAGCTGCGCCTGCGGAGCTGGATCTCTGACGCGGGCGAGCGGCGCCCGTATCAGGACGGGCTCGCTGCCTCGCTGCTGCCGACGCAGGAGCTGGTGGAGCGGCTGTCGCCGAGGATGGGCGTCAGCAGGTACGTGCTGCTCACCGGGACCGTGCCCACGGTCAGCGGCGTGCGCGAGGCGGACCACTTCTGGGCAGAGTTGGAGGATGCCCGACGCGGCGAGACGATCGCCTTGGACTATGCCGTGCGGGTGCTGAAGCCGCTCGAGGTCACGGCGTGAGCGCGTCGGGTCCTTCGGCGGCGGCCGCGCCGGGCCCCCCGCGCCTGGTGCGTGACGGTGGGCCGTACACGGCGATCCTCACGTCCCGGGCCGCGGGAGCCGACCTCGACGCCGCGCGGTCCACGGCGCGGTCGCGCTCCGCCACGCGTCCGCTCGCCGGCATCACGGTCGCCGTGAAGGACCTCGTCGCCGTCGCGGGCCAGCCGCTGGGCGCCGGCTCGGCGGTTCGCGCCGATGCGGCGCCGGAGCCGGCCGACGCGCCGATCGTCGCGCGCTTGCGGGCGTGCGGCGCGACGATCGTCGGACTGGTCACGCTGCACGAGTTCGCCTTCGGTGTCACCGGTCTCAACGCGTGGGCCGGCACGCCTGAGAACCCGCGCGCCGCCGGCTGCATCCCGGGAGGCTCCAGCTCCGGTTCGGCCGTGGCGGTCGCCGACGGCTCGGCGCGCGTCGCGATCGGGACCGACACGGGCGGCTCCGTGCGGATCCCGGCGGCGTTGTGCGGGGTCGCGGGGTTCAAGCCGTCCGGCAGCACGACCTATCCGACCACCGGCGTCTTCCCGCTCGCCCCGAGTCTCGACACGGTCGGGACGCTGGCGTCCACGGTGGCTGACCTGGCCGCTGTGCATGCGGCGCTCGGCGAGCTGCCGGGGCCGCCTGTGCGGCCCGCCCGCGTCGGCGTCGTGCGCGCCGCGCTGGACGACGCCGAGCCGGCGGTCGCCATCGCGGTCGAGTCCGTGCTGGCGGCGCTCGTGCGCGCTGGCTGCGAGCTGGTGGACGTCAGCTGGCCCGGCGGCGAGCGGGTGCTCGAGGTCAGCACGACGATCATGTTCGCCGAGGCGGCGGCCACGCATCGCCGCGGGCTCGAGGAGCGCTCCGACCTCTACGGCGCGGACGTGCGCGAGCGGCTCGCGCGCGGCGAGGCGATCCTGCGCTCCGAGCGCGAAGCGGCCGACCGCGAGCGCACGCGGCTTGCGCGCGAGGCGCGTGCGCTGCTCTCCACATGCGACTGCGTCGTCGAACCGACCGTCGGCGTGCTGCCGCCCACAGCCGAGGCGGCAGCGGCACCGGAGGTGGTGTCGCGGCTCGTCGCGAGCACGCGGCTCGCGAACGTCGCGCGGCTGCCGGCGGCGTCGATCCCGGTCGGCGGAGACGGGCCGCCCGTCGGCCTGCACGTGACGGCGGCGAGCGATGTCGCGACGCTCGCGGCGGCGGCGTGGATCGAATGGCTGCTGGACGCCGCGTGAGCGGCGGCCGCGCCGGCGCGGCCGCCGCTCACGCGCCGGCGCGGATCAGGTCGATGCTGGCTGCGACCGCTCGGTCTGGCCGCCGGCGGCGTTTGCCTCCAGCTCGAGCTCCAGCTCGACCGCTTGGAGGCTCGCGTCGAGGTGCTCGCGTATCGCGCGACGGGCTGCACGCGGGTCGCGAGCGGCGATCGCGTCGACGATCGCCGTGTGCTCTTCGAGCACGTGCGGCGCGCGCTCGCCGATCGAGAGCGCCAGCGAGCCCGTGAGCCACATCGCGCCGCGCAGCGTGACGAGCATCTGATGCGCGCGGGCGAGCTGGAGCAGCTCCGGCATCAGCAGGTGGAATTGCTCGTCGATCGTGAGGAACCCCGCCGGGTCCTCTTCGAGCACGCGCCGCTGACCGTCGAGCAGCTGGCGCAGCGCGGCGACGTGCTGGGGATCGCCCCGCATCGCGAGGCGTTCGACGACGTAGCCCTCGAGCGCCATCCGCAGCCCGTAGATCTCCTCGCGCTCGGCGTGCGACAACGACCGCAGCCGAAATCCGCGCTGCGGCAGGATCTCGACGAGTCCGTCGCGGGAGAGCTCGAGCAGTGCCTCCCGCACCGGCGTGCGCGAGACCCCCATCGACTGCGCGAGCTCGCTCTCCGAGTACACGCGCTCGTGTTCCATCGACCCGGTGCGGATCGCCTGGCGCAGGGCCTCGTAGGCGCGCTGGGCGAGCGTCTCGCTGCGCGCGATGACGCTGACTCCGGTCTTTGGCGACGTCGGTTGTGGGCTCACGCCGTCGATGGTACACGACGTTCCAGACCCTGAACCTTACATGTAGTATGCTAGCCACAACCCATCGGAGGACTGAGGATGCGTTCGGGCAGCGACTATCTGGCAGCGATCGATGACGGTCGCCGGGTGTACGTCGACGGCGAAGCGGTCGAGGACGTCGCGAGTCATCGCGCGTTCCGCGGCGTGGTCGAGACGATCGGCGGCCTCTATGACTTCGCTGCCGATCCGGCGAACGAGATGAGCTACGTCGCACCGGAGACCGGCCGCCCCGCCCTCAAGCCGTTCATGACGCCGCGCTCGCGCGAGGAGCTTGCCGATCGCCGTGCCGCGATCGCCAAGTGGGCCGGTCTCACACACGGTTTCGTCGGGCGCAGTCCCGACCACGTCGCGGGCTTTCTCGCGGGCTTCGCCAGCGACCCGTCCGTCTTCGACGTCGAAGACGGACGCCAGCTCGGCGCCAACGTCACGCGCTGGTACGCGAAGCTGTTGGACGAGAGCCCGTTCATCAGCTACGTGATCATCCCGCCGCAGGTCAGCCGGGCGATGACCGCCAGCGGCTGTGACGGCGACTACGTCCAGGCCGGGGTCGTGGAGGAGACGGACGAGGGGATCGTCGTACGGGGCTCGCAGATGCTCGGCACCGGCACCGCCGTCTCCGACTACCTGTTCGTGAGCTGCATCAAGCCGCTGACCGCGGACGACGTCGACCACGCCATCTCGTTCGTCGTGCCGGTCGGCGCGCCGGGCGTGAAGGTCTACTGCCGCCGGCCCTACGCGCTCGGCGCGACCAGTTCGTTCGACTACCCGCTCAGCACGCGCTTCGACGAATCCGACGCGCTGCTCGTCTTCGACGACGTGCTGATCCCGTGGGAGGACGTGTTCGTGTGCCGCGACGTCGACCGCGTGCGCGATCAGTTCTTCCGGACGCCGGCGCACGTGCTCGGCAACAGTCAGGCGCAGATCCGCTTCGTCGCCAAGCTGTCGTTCCTGCTCGGGCTCGCACGGCGCATCTGCGCCGTCAACCAGATCGACCGCATCCCGAGCGTGACCGAGCGGCTCGCCGACCTCGCGAGCCTCGCGGCGCTCGTGGAGGGGATGGTCGTCGCCTCGGAGGCCAGCGCCGTCGAGAACGCGCGCGGCGTCGTACAGCCCAACCCGCGCTTCCTCTACGGCGCGATGGGGATGCAGGCGGAGATCTATCCGCGCTTCCTGCACATCATGCGCGAGCTGGTCGGCGGTGGCGTGATCCAGCTCCCGTCCTCCTACAAGGAGCTGGTGAACGAGGACACGGCGCCCGACTTCGCGCGCTACCTCGTCTCGCCGGGTATGCAGAGCGAGCAACGCGTGCAGCTGTTCAAGCTCGCATGGGACGCGATCGGCTCCGAGTTCGCCGGACGCCACCACCAGTACGAGATGTTCTACGCCGGCGCGCCATTCGTCGCCAAGGGGTACGCGTACCGCAACTACGGGTTCGACGACGCGCTGGCCGCGGTCGACGGGTTCCTCGCGCGCTACTCGCTGGCCGACGCGGTCGCCGAGGAGGAGCGGGTCCATGAGCAAGCCTGAGGCGGAGTTCTTCCCAACCGGAGACGTCGGTTGGACGCGCGTGGCCGGCGACGCCGACGGCCTGACCGAGCGGATCCTGGCGGCGGACGAGGCACGCAGCGTCGCGACGCGGATCCTGCGCTTCGAGCCCGGCGCGGACACGAGTCCCAACGGCGTGCAGGTGCACGACTTCTGGGAGGAGGTCTACATCCTCGACGGCGCGATCCACGACGTGACGCTCGGGCGGACGTTCGCCGCGGGCGAGTACGCGTGCCGGCCGCCCGGCATGCGCCACGGGCCGTGGACGTCGCCCGGCGGCTGCACGACCTTCGAGGTGCGCTACCGCGCCGAACCATGACGCGCGTGCTCGACAAGCGCGAGCCCGTCGAGCCGGCGACGCTGCGTGCGACGATGGGCGCCTTCGCGACGGGCGTCGCGATCGTGACGACTGCGTGCGACGGCGAGCCGCATGGCATGACGGTGAATTCGCTCACCTCGGTCTCGCTCGCGCCGCCGCAAGTGCTCGTCTGTCTCACGAACGGCTCGCGCACGGCGGACGCCGTGCGCCGGCGCGGCGCTTTCGCGCTGCATCTCCTCGGCCAGCGCCAGCGTGCGCTGTCGGACCGCTTCGCGGGTCGCGGCGCGGCTCACTTCGCCGGACTCGACGTGACGCTCGACGAGGACGGCATGCCGTTGTTGGCGGGCGGCGTCGGGCGCCTGCGATGTGCGGTGGCGCAGCTGCACGACGGCGGCGACCACGCGATCGTCGTCGGCGCCGTGCTCGCGTGCGAGCCGCGCGAGGGCACGCCGCTGGTGTTTCACCGCGGGCGCTACCACGAGATTCACGGAGAGGGACACGAGGCACCATGGCTCTGGTGAGAGAACACGACGAGATCGTCTATCGCGGCGGGGACGGCTGCGAGCTGGTCGCGTCGGTCGGCGGGAGCGGCGTGCCGCTCGTGCTGCTGCACGGCGGCGGGCCGGACCACCGCATGCTGCTGCCGCTCGCATCCCTGCTGGGCGAGCGCGCGACGGTGATCCTGCCGGACATCCGTGGCTTCGGCGGCTCGATCTGTCGCGACCGGCGGCTGCACACGTGGGATCGCTACGCCGACGATGTCGTCGCGCTGCTCGACCACCTCGGGATCGACCGAGCGCTTGTCGGAGGGTGCGGCATGGGCTCGGGGATCGCGCTGCGCGCAGGGCTCACCGCGCCGGACCGCGTCGGCGGGCTCGTGCTGATCAGCCCTGAGCACAAGGGCGAGCAGCGCCCGACGCCCGAAGAGGTCGCATGGCAGGAGGGCGTCGCCGAGCAGATCCGGACCGAAGGCGTGGAGAGCGGCTGGGCCGGCGTGCTGCCGCGCATGCCCGCGGGCATGGCCGCGATGGTGCGCGACGGGTTCGTGCGCGCCGACGCCGCCAGCCAGGCGGCCGCACTGGGGGCGATCGCGAGCCAGGAGCCGTTCGAGCGGATCGCGGACCTGTCGGCGCTGGAGATGCCGGTGCTCGTGATCCCCGGCGGCGACCCGAACCACCCGCCCGAGCTCGCCGAGGCGTACCGCGGCGTGCTGCGGCAGCCGCTGGTGATCCCGGTCGACATGTGGGACGGCGTGACCGACGCGGAGGGGTTCGCGCCGCGCGTCGCGCCGGCGATCGAGCGCTTCCTCGATTCCGAGCCGTTGTAGGCGGCCGGCGTGACGACCGTCGAGAAGCGCGGCTTCTGCGCGCTCTGCCGATCGCGCTGCGGGGCGGTCTACACCACGGACGGCGACCGCCTCGTCGGGGTCGCGCCCGATCCCGACCACCCGACGGGCGGCGCGCTCTGTCCGAAGGGCCGCGCCGCGCCGGAGATCGTGCACGGATCCACGCGGCTCGAGCGCCCGCTGCGGCGGACGAACCCGAAGACGGACTCCGATCCCGGCTGGGAGCCGGTCGACTGGGAGACGGCGCTCGACGAGGTCGCCGATCGCCTGGGCGGGGTGCGCGAGCAGCACGGCGCGGAGGCGGTCGCGTTCGCGGTCACGACGCCGGCCGGGACCGCGATGTCGGACGGGATCGACTGGGTCGAGCGCTTCATCCGCCTGTTCGGCAGCCCCAACACCGTCTACGCCGCCGAGCTGTGCCACTGGCACAAGGACTTCGCGCACGCCTTCACGTTCGGCCGCGGGATCCCGCCGGCCGACTATCGCGCGGCCGACCTGGTGCTGCTGTGGGGCCACAACCCGGCGAAGGTGTGGCTGGCGCAGTCGAGCGCGATCGCCGCCGCGAAGGCGCGCGGCGCCACGATCGCGGTCGTCGATCCGCGCCGCGCGGGCAGCGGGCTGCAGGCCGACCACTGGCTGCGCGTACGCCCCGGGAGCGACGGCGCGCTCGCGCTGGCGCTCGCGAACCTGCTGCTGGAGCGGTGCGCATACGACGACGGCTTCGTGCGCGAGTGGACGAACGCCCCCTGTCTCGTGCGTGACGACGACGGGCGTCTGCTGCGCGCGCACGAGCTCGACCCGGCGTTCCCCGAGGATTGGCTCATGGTGCACGACGGGCGCGAGGCGCGCCCGTACGACACGAGCCGCGCGGCGGTCGGCGCCGGCGCCTTCGCGCTGCGCGGCGCATTCGACGTCCGGACCAGCTCCGGGCCGGTTCGCTGCCGGCCCGCGCTCGAGCGCTTCGCCGAGATCTGCGGCGAATGGTCGCCCGCGCGTGCGGCCGCCACGACGTGGGTTCCGGAGGAGCAGATCCGCGCGCTCGCCGACGCGATCGGACGCGCCGACGCTGTCGCGTACCACTCGTGGACCGGCGTCGGACAGCAGACGAACGCGACGCAGACCGAGCGCGCGCTCGCGGTGCTGTACGCGCTCACCGGCTCGTTCGACGCCCCGGGCGGGAACGTCGTGTGGCCGGCGCATCCGGTCAACATGCCGACCGACCCGTCGCAGATCCCGGACGAACAGCGACGCAAGGCGCTCGGGCTCGACGAGCGGCCGCTCGGTCCGCCGGCGCGCGGGTGGATCACCTCGCGCGACCTCTACACGTCGATCCTCGACGGCGAGCCCTATCGCGTGCGTGCGCTCATGGCGTTCGGCGGCAACATCCTCGTGTCGCAGGCCGACGGGCGGCGCGGACGCGAGGCGCTGCGCCAGCTCGACTTCCACGTCCACTGCGATCTCGCGCTCAACCCGACGGCTGAGCTGGCCGACCTCGTCCTGCCGGTCAACAGCCCGTGGGAGCGGGAGGCGCTGCGCGTCGGCTTCGAGATCGGCCGCGAGGCGCAGGAGCTCGTCCAGCTGCGGCAGCGGATCGTCCCGCCGGTCGGCGCATCGCGCTCGGACACGCAGATCGTCTTCGACCTCGCGCCTCGGCTCGGCCTCGGCGCGCAGTTCTTCGACGGCGACGTGGAAGCCGCCTGGAACCACGTCACCGAGCCGCTCGGCGTCACGATGGACGACCTGCGGCGGGAGCCCGCGGGCATCCGTCTGCCGCTGGAGACGACCTACCGCAAGCACGCGCAGCCGCGCGGGGAGGGGGTGGCAGGCTTCGCGACCACGTCACGCCGCGTCGAGATCTGGTCCGAGCTGCTGGCCGACCATGGCTACGACGGCGTTCCGCGCTTCGTCGAGCCGACCGCCTCGCCGCTGGGCGAGGGCGCGGACCCGCGCTTCCCGCTGGTCCTCACGTCGGCGAAGATCGGGCGCTTCTGCCACACCGAGCATCGCGGCGTCGCGTCCCTGCGCGCGAAGGCGCCGGAGCCGTCCGTCGACCTCAGCCCCGCGCTCGCGGCCGAGAAGGGGATCGAGGCGGGAACGTGGGTCACGCTCTCGACGGCTCACGGCTCGATCCGCATGCGCGCGCGCCTGGACGAGTCGCTGCACCCGCGCGTCGTCGTCGGGGAGTACGGCTGGTGGGAGGCCGCTCCCGACCTCGGCCTCCCCGGCTACGACCCGTTCAGCCGCGGCGGCAGCAACCTCAACCTGCTGATCGGCGGCGGCCACCGGGATCCCGTCAGTGGTGCCGTTCCGCTGCGCTCGTTCGCCTGCGACGTCGCGCCGTGGATGCCGGATGACGGGCGCGTGCCGTGGGGCGGCGAACGGCCGTTCGCGGTCAGCGCGATCGTCCCCGAGACCTCCGACGCCGTGTCGGTCGAGCTGACGCCGCGCGACGGCGGCCCGCTGCCGGACTACCGCCCCGGCCAGCACGTGACGCTGCGCGTGGATGGCGTGCCCGCGCTTGCCGGCGTCGCGCGCTCGTACTCGCTCTCGGACGCCGCCCGCAGTCCCGCTCGCCGCAGCTACCGCGTCACCGTCAAGCGCGTCTTGGCGGGGCCCGCCGAGGGCTCCGCAGACGGCGTCATGTCGACGTACGTCACCGGCTCGCTGCGCGTCGGCGCGACCGTGCACGTGCAGGCGCCAGCGGGTGTGTTCTCGCTCCCTACGCAGCTCCCGCAGCCCGTGGTGATGCTCGCGGCCGGCATCGGCATCACGCCCTTCATGAGCTATCTGGAGACGCTGGCCGCCGGCGGGCGCGACCAGGAGGCGGTGCTCCACTACGGCTCGCGGGATGCCGCCCAGCACGTCTTCCGCGAGCGGCTCGCCGAACTTGCCGCGCAGCTGCCGCGGGTGACGATCGTCGACCACTACTCGCGCCCGCGGGCGGGCGACGCATACGACGTGGCCGGGCGCCTCAGCGCCGATCTCGTCGCGCAGGATCTGATCGACCGCGACGCGCGGTTCTACCTCTGCGGTCCGCTCGCCCTGATCCAGGCGCTGCGGGCGGGGCTCACCGCGCGCGGCGTGCCCGCCCATCGCATCTTCCACGAGCTGTTCGCGACGCCGTCCCCTCCGCGGGCGCAGGCGGGCGAGGTGCGTCACGCCGTGCGCTTCGCACGCTCGCGGCGGACGCTTGTGTGGGACGGGTCGAGCCCGTCCCTGCTGACGCTCGCGGAGCGGGAAGGCGTCGCGCTTCCGAGCGGCTGCCATGTCGGCCAGTGCGAGAGCTGCGTGGTCGCCGTCCTCGCCGGCGAGGTGCAGCATGCGCTCGGAGGGCTACAGGAGGTCGAGGACGGCAGCTGCCTGACGTGCCAGGCTGTGCCCCTGTCCGACGTCGTGCTCGACGCCTGATTCGTCAGGCGGGTCTCGCGCGGCGGGCGCGCACGACGCGCAGGTAGCGCGCGACCGCCTGCGCGCGGTTGCCGACCCGCAGCTTCCGCAGGATCGAGCTGACGTGGAACTTGACCGTGCCGACGGAGATCACGAGCGCCGTGGCGATCTCGTCGTTCGTGCGGCCCTCCGCCACGAGCCGCAGCACCTCCAGCTCGCGCCGGGTGAGCAGGCCGCCGAAAGGGTCCTCTGCCGCCGACGGCATCGGCGGCAGGCGCGGCTGTCGCAGGCTGGATCCCTGCTCCCCCAGGGCGCGGGGGACGAACTCGATCGCGGCGTCCGAGAGGGCGCCGGAGCGTGCGTCGACCCACGCGAGAAAGCGGCGCATCTGCTCGCGCTCGTGGTGCAGGGTCCGGCGCAGACTTGCGATCTCCCAGGCTTGCGCGAGGCCGGTCGCGAACTCCCACAGCAGCTCGCCGTCGTGCTCGGCCAGCTCTTGACGGGGTCCGCGGTCGGCCTGCAGCACGGCGATCGTCTGGTCGCGCACGACGACCGGTGCTGCCGAATAGGCCCGCCAGCGCATCGTCTCGGATGTCGGCCCGTGCACACTGCCATCTGTCGCGGCATCGGTCACGACAGTGGCGCGACGCCGCCGCACGACCTCCGTCTCGACGACCGACCGCCCGAGTCTGGGCGGATTCGCTCGCAGCGCGCTCAGCAGCTCCTGTGCGACCGCGTCCCCGTCGCGAACCCACACGGCTTCGGCGCGCAGCTCGCCGTCCTGAACGGTTGAGAGCACGACGCGCGCGAATTCCGCGGCGGCGCCCAGCTCGCGCGGAGCGGCGGTCAGCATCGCCGCGGGCAGCGTCATGATGCGCAGTCGCGCGATCGTCGTGCGGATCCGCTGCAGCGATGCGCGCCGTGCGTCGGCGAGCGCCGCGATGCGCGCCAGCTCGTCGGCGTGCGCCAACGCGGCGGCGTGGTCCTGTTCGCTCGCTGGATCCGCCGCAGCGAGCTGTGCGCGCAGCCGCTCGATCGCCGCGTGCAGCGCTTCGACGCTCGGGGCCGGCGGCGAGTCGGGTCCGTCGTGCGCTGACGCGAGCGCGACGGCGAGCCGTCGTCGGAGGTCGCGATCTCCGAGGCGCGGCGACGGTCGCGGCGAGGGACTCACGCGTCTTGCCCGTAGAAGCGGGCGACGGCATCGGCGCGATTGCTCGCGTTGAGCTTGCGCAGCAGGTTCTTGACGTGGTGCTTGACCGTCCCTTCGCTGATCATCAGCGCCGTTGCGATCTCGGCGTTCGTGCGCCCGGTCGCGAGCAGCTCGAGCACCTGCAGCTCGCGCGCCGTCAGCTCTCCCGTCGCGGCCGCAGCCGCTGACGCCATGAGCGGCACGTCGCGCCTGTCGCCGACGTGCGCGCTCATCCACCGCACCGCCGCGTCCAACTCATCGCGATGGCGTTGCAGCGTGTCGCGCAGCACGGCGCGCTCGAACGCGCCGGCGAGGCCGTCGACGTACAGCTCGACCAGCTCGCGATCCGCCTCGCGCAGCATCCGCCCGCTCGCGCCCGTGCCGGCGTGCAGCAGGCCGATCGTCGTGCGCTGTACGACGATCGCGGCGACGACGCACTCCGACCAGCCGAACCGCTCAGTGATCGCCGGCGCGGGCCGGGGACCGTCGCCGGCGACATCGACGAGCACGGCACGGGGACGGGTCGCGACGTCGGCCTCGACGAGGGGATACCGCAGCGGGATCGACGCGGCGCGCAACCGCGCGAGCGTCTGGGCAGCGTCGTCGTCGGCGTCGCGCTCCCACAGCGCGTGCGCGTGCAGCTCGCCGTCTCGCACATGGCTGACGAGCACCCGGTCGAGCTCGGAGGCCCTGCCCAGCTCAGCGGCGGCGCCGTCCATGATCGACGTGGGAGCCCCGGCGCCGATGCGCCTCACGGCCTCGCCGACTCGCTCCAGCGCTCCGATCTGTCGCCGCTGATCCAGCTCGACGAACTCACGCTCGAGCTGGCGCAACGTCGCGAGCGCATGCCGCGTCTCAGCCAGCTCGCCATGCCCCGCGGTCGACATCGAGGACACCGTAGAGGATGCGACGAGCGACGACGCGGCGGCTCACCCGGCCGCGGCGGCCACGAGGCTGCGCATCCGTCCGCGCGCGGCGAGCTCCTCCCGCACGACGCCGGCATGCGCCTGCGAGACGCAGGCGAACGCGTCGCCGCGGCGAGGGAGCAGCCATGCGACGGTGGCGCCCGCGATCGTGCGGCGAGTGCAGGGAGCGACGCCGCGGGCGTCAGCCGCCGGTCCGAGGACGCCGAACTCGACGAGGACCTCGTTCGTGCCGGGGCCCGCCAGGCCGAAGACGACCACGTCGAGAGGGTCCTCGACCGTCAGCGCGGGCGTGCGTCGGCACTCGACCGCAAGGCGGCGGCGAAGGGAGGCGACAGCCTCCGGCTCGACGAGCGCGAGCACCCGGCCGTCGGGCGTGCGACCCCACCAGACGCCGTCGCCGCGAGCGATCCCGCCGGGCACGAGCGACGTGCCGGCGAGCTCCACGAGCACCTCGTCGAGGTCGTGGATCGAACCGTCGAGCGCGAAGGCCGACAGCTCCGGACGCTCGACGAGGCTGGCGCACGCGGCGCGGCCGTCGTCGCTGAGGAGCTCGGCACGGTCGTGCATGCAAGCCACCGTCCCACGTGCCGGCCCCCGGCGGATCGCCCGCCCGGCAGGGCTTGCCTGGTCGATCGGGAGATCCCCGCGAACGAGCGCACGCCTCGATCGGTGAGGCCGCTGCCGGCGACCACTCGATCGGCCAGGTGATTCACGACGCGTGGGGGTCGCCGGGGGCGCATGCCGCCGACACGCTCCAACGGACAAAGCACCGAAAGGACCAGTTGATGAGCCAGAGAGAGTTCCTGTTCACGTCCGAGTCGGTGACGGAGGGCCACCCCGACAAGGTGGCGGACCAGATCTCGGACTCGATCCTCGACGCGATCCTCGCGCAGGATCCGAGTGCGCGCGTTGCGTGCGAGACGCTGGTCAACACCGGGCTCGTGGTCGTGTCGGGCGAGATCACGACGAGTGCGACGATCGACGTCCCGACGATCGTGCGCGAGCGCATCCGCGAGATCGGCTACGTCGACGGGGTACTCGGCTTCTCGGCCGACGCGGTCGCGGTCATGGTCGCGCTCGACAAGCAGTCGCCCGACATCGCGCAGGGCGTCGACGAGGCCGACGAGATCCGCAGCCTCGGCGCGGCGGACGACGACGGGCTCGGCGTCGCCGGAGCCGGCGACCAGGGAATGATGTTCGGGTACGCCACGGACGAGACGCCGGAGCTGATGCCGCTGCCGATCGCGCTCGCGCATGCGCTCGCGGCACGTCTGGCGGAGGTTCGTAAGCGCGGGACGCTGCCGTACCTGCGGCCCGATGGCAAGACGCAGGTGACGGTGCGGTACGTGAACGGCAAGCCGGTCGAGGTGACGAAGGTGCTCATCTCCACGCAGCACGACCCGGACGCCGAGCGGCGGCGCATCCGCGAGGACCTGTGGCAGCACGTCGTCGTCCCGACGATCGACGCGAGCCTCTACGACGAGGCGAAGCTCAACACGGTCGAGAACTACTACGTGAACCCGACCGGCCAGTTCGTGATCGGCGGCCCCGTCGGCGACTGCGGCCTGACGGGCCGCAAGATCATCGTCGACACCTACGGCGGCATGGCTCGTCACGGGGGCGGCGCGTTCTCGGGCAAGGATCCGTCGAAGGTCGACCGCTCGGCCGCGTACGCCGCGCGCTACGTCGCCAAGAACGTCGTGGCAGCCGGCCTCGCCGAGCGGGCCGAGGTGCAGGTCGCCTATGCGATCGGCGTCGCGCGCCCGGTGTCGGTGATGGTCGAGACGTTCGGGACCGAGAAGGTCGAGCCGGACACGATCGCGAAGCTCGTCGACGAGCATTTCGACCTGCGGCCAGGCGCGTTCCGCGACGCGCTCGAGCTGCACCGCCCGATCTACGCCCGGACCGCCGCGTACGGGCATTTCGGCCGGGACGAGGCCGACTTCAGCTGGGAGCGGACCGACAAGGCGGATGCGCTGCGCGAAGCGGCCGGCCTCCAGCAGGCGGTGTCGGCATGACCGCGGTCACGCCGGCCGCCGCGCGCGACTTCAAGGTCGCGGACCTGTCGCTGGCCGACTTCGGCCGCACCGAGATCCGCCTCGCCGAGCACGAGATGCCGGGCCTGATGTCGATCCGCGAGGAGTTCGCCGACGCGCAGCCGCTGAAGGGCGCGCGGATCATGGGGTCGCTGCACATGACGATCCAGACGGCGGTGCTGATCGAGACGCTGACTGCTCTCGGGGCCGAGGTCCGCTGGGTCTCGTGCAACATCTTCTCGACGCAGGACCATGCTGCGGCCGCTGTCGCGGTCGGTCCGAACGGCACGCCGGAGGATCCGCAGGGCGTTCCCGTCTTTGCCTGGAAGGGCGAGACGCTGGAGGAGTACTGGTGGTGCACTGAGCAGGCGCTCCGCTGGCCCGGTGAGGTCGGTCCGAACATGATCTTGGACGACGGTGGCGACGCCACGATGCTGGTGCACAAGGGGACCGAGTACGAGGCCGCCGGCGCGGTGCCGGACCCCTCGACCGCAGAGTCGGAGGAGTTCCACGTCTTCCTTTCGCTGCTGCAGCGCTCGCTCGCCGAGGACCCGCAGCGCTGGACGACGATCGGCCGCGGCATCCGCGGGGTGAGCGAGGAGACGACGACCGGCGTGCACCGGCTCTACGAGCTGGCGCAGCGCGGCGAGCTGCTGTTCCCGGCGATCAACGTCAACGACTCGGTGACGAAGTCGAAGTTCGACAACCTCTACGGTTGTCGCCACTCGCTCGTGGACGGCATCAACCGCGCGACCGACGTGATGCTCGGCGGCAAGGTCGCCGTCGTCTGCGGCTTCGGCGACGTGGGGAAGGGCTCGGCCGAGTCGCTGCGCGCGCAGGGAGCGCGCGTGATCGTCACGGAGATCGACCCGATCTGCGCGCTGCAGGCGGCGATGCAGGGCTACGAGGTCGCGACGCTCGCCGACGTCGTCGAGACGGCGGACGTGTTCATCACGACGACGGGCAACAAGGACATCATCACCGTCGCCGACATGGCGAAGATGAAGCACCAGGCGATCGTCGGCAACATCGGCCACTTCGACAACGAGATCGACATCGCCGGTCTGACCAAGTTCCCCGGGATCGTGCGCGAGACGGTCAAGCCGCAGGTCGACGAGTGGCGCTTCCCCGACGGCCACACGATCATCCTGCTGTCCGAAGGGCGTCTGCTGAACCTCGGCAACGCGACCGGCCACCCGTCGTTCGTGATGAGCAACTCGTTCGCGAACCAGACGATCGCGCAGATCGAGCTGTTCACGAAGAACGAGCAGTACGACAGGGAGGTCTACGTGCTGCCCAAGCACCTCGACGAGAAGGTCGCGCGCCTCCACCTCGACGCGCTCGGCGTCAGGCTCACGCGCCTCTCCGACGACCAGGCCGCGTACATAGGCGTGCCGGTCGACGGCCCCTACAAGCCCGACCACTACCGCTACTGAGCGGTCCAGGTCTTCACCTGTCCGTTGGACAGGTGAAGACCTCCCGAAAGGCCGTCGAGAAGTCGCGCTCCGCAGCGCATCATCGACGTTCCGAACGACCGTCGGAGGGAGTGACGGAGTGGTGATTCAGCTCAATTGCATCGGCCGTGCGCGGCCGGAGGACCTGTCGGCGATCCTGCCCGCTGTCGCCGAGGCCGCCGAGGCGGTCGAGGTCGACCACGCGCGCCTTGCGGCGGTGCTCGACTGGGTGCAGTACCGCAGGAACTTTCGCGCACCCGTGATGGTGCGCCCGTTCAGACGAGGGGCGCGCGACGCGCCGCTCGCAGAGGTCGCGATCGACGTGCGACGAGCGCGCGAGATGCCGTATGCCGACCTCGTCCAGGAGATCGTCGACCGCCTCTCGAAGGCGCTCGGTCTCGTCCCCGACCCGCACGAGTGCATCCACCTGGAGGAGTGGGTGCGCCCGAGCCGCAGCGTCATGTGGTCGTTCAACCGCAGCTACTGGCGGCACCTGGCGGCGTGGGATGCGACGTTCCAAGGCGACTACGCCTCTGCGCTGCCGGGCGGCGTCTCCGACGGCACGAACCCGGCGTTCTGGCACGACCAGATCGCGCAGTTCATGCGCACGCTCAACCGGCTCGACGAGTGGTCCGAGCTGCCGGACGAGATCCACGTCGTCGAGTTCGGCGTCGGCGACGGTCAGCAGGCGAAGGTGTGGCTCGACACGTTCGCGGACGCGTGCGCGGAGCAGGGGCGCGACTACCTGAGCCGGCTGCGCTACCTGATGGCGGACTACTCCCCGCACGTGCTGGAGCTGGCGCGGCGGCGCGTGGCCGATCACGCGGCCCGCGTGGAGTGCCTGGAGCTGGACTTCCGCAACCCCGTCTACGGCCTCGCGCACCTGCGCGGGAAGGTGCTGTTCGCCCACACCTGCAACCTGTACGACAACCTCCCGACGGACGAGCTGATGCGCGTCGGCGATGCCGCCTACGAGCCGCTCGTGCGGGCGAGCATCACACCGACCGAGACGGCGGAGCTGGCCGCGCGCTACGGGGTCGCCGAGGGCGACCTGGTGCGCAAGGTGCAGGAGGTGCTGCGCGACGGCCCGGAGGCGTTCGGCGACCTCGAACGCGGCGTGCGCTTCTGGTCGGACATCTGGGACGCCGTTCATCTCGAGGAGGTCTACGAGGAGATCCCCATACCGGCCGCGATGCGCGTGGCGCCGAGCGCCGACGTCCAGCTCGACGAGCTGCTGGAGGAGCTGCCGCAGTGGACGCGGGTCCACGCGTCCACCGTCGCGGTGGAGAGCTTCGTGCAGACGCTCGAGCTGCTCCACCACGAGGGCGTGCTGGTCGTACAGGACCTGTTCGTGCGGGAGACGGGGCAGTACGCTGCCTATCGCGGACCAGGCAAGCTGGAGGGCTCGATCGTCAACTGGCTCAACGGCCGGGTGTTCCAGCTCGTCGGCGAGCGGTTCGGCTGTCGCGTCGGCATCGAGCCGTTCGCGTACCGGGAGGGCTCGAACACGGTCGTGCTGACCGCGCGGCACCGTGACGCGTTCCGGGATCGCCCCGAGGCCGCCGCGCTTGCGCTGCACGTCCCGAGCGCAGGCGCGTCGCGATGAGCGCTCGCTACGAGATCCTGCCGTTCGGCGCATGGGAGGCGGAGGCGGCGGCCGTCGCGCCCGTGACGCTCACGATCACCTGCTCGCCGCGTCTCGGCGTCGAGCACACGCTGACGGTGGCGGAGCGGGCGCGCGCGCTCGGGCACCGCGTCGTCCCGCACGTGGCGGCACGGATGGTCGCCGACCGCTCGCACCTCGACACGCTGATGGAGCGGCTCGCTGCCGCCGGCATCGACGACGTCTTCCTGATCGGCGGCGACGCCGCGGCACCGGCGGGCGCATTCGACTCCGCCGTCGAGCTGCTGCCGCTCATGCATGCGCATGAGCTGCGCCCGCGCCGCATCGGGATCGGCGCCTACCCCGAGGGGCATCCGCTCGTCGATCGAGCGACGCTCGCCGACGCGCTCTGCCGCAAGGCGGCGTTCGCCGACTACATGGTCACGCAGCTCTGCTTCGACCCGGCGGCGCTCCTGCGCTGGATCGAGCAGACGCGCGCCGCCGGCGTCGACCTGCCGTCGTACGTCGGGCTTCCGGGCGCCGTGGACCGTCGGCGGCTGCTGGAGGTGTCGATGCGCGTCGGCGTCGGCGACTCGATCGGCTTTCTGCGCAAGCAGCGCGGGATCCGCCGCCTGCTCAGCCGCCCCGAGCGGGCCGTCGAACGGCTGGGCGCGGCGTTCGCACCGCTCGTCGGCGAACCGGAGCTCGCGATCGAGGGGCTGCACTTCTACACCTTCAACCGTCTGCGCGCGACGCTCGCCTGGGAGGCGCAGCGCGGCAGCGCGGACGGTGCCCGCGCCGAGAGTGCGTGCGATGCCTGATCCGACGATCCACGCCGGCGGCGGGCACATCGCCGCACAGGTGGCGGCGTGCCGGACCGGAGCCGGCCTGGCCGTCTGCCGGCAAGCAGGCGTGTTCGAGCTGCGCGGCGCGGCCGCCGACGTCGTGTTCGCGGCGCGGTCACTCGCGCGCGGCGCGGCGGGGCGGGGAGCACAGGGGATGCGCGGCTGGTGGCAGCTGGTCTCGGCCCAGCAGGCGCTCGTCGCGCTGGACGGCGACAGCGCCGCGCTCGCGCCGCGCATCGACGCGCTGAGCGCGTGGGCACCCGACGTCGCCGTCACGACGGACTGGAGCCGTGCGGCCGTCGTGCTCGCCGGCCCCGTGGCGGAGCGCGTGCTGGCGGCGGCGCTGCCGCGGCTGCCCCGGTCGCGGCGGGTGGTCGCCGACGGTCACGTCCGCGTCGTCGTCGTGCCCCGCGAGCACTCCGCCTCGACGCGGGACGCGCTCCTCGCGGTCGGGCGCGAGCTCGGCGCCGTCGCCGTCAGCCTCGAGGCCGTCCAGCTGAACGGCGCCGCGGAGCGTGCGCTCACGCGCAGGACGACGTCCGCCGCGTCGTCCACCGGCGTCGAGTCCACCCCCACTGGAGAACCGATCCCATGACGGCCACCGCTGCCCAGCCGCTCGTCCTGCCGGGCGACGACGGAACCCACGCCACCATGCGCCTGCTCGTCGCATGTCCCGACAAGCCCGGGATCGTCGCCGCGGTGTCGCGTTTCCTGTTCGACGCGGGAGCGAACATCCTCCGCTCCGATCAGTACTCGTCGGATCCGACGGGCGGCGCGTTCTTCCTGCGGATGGAGTTCACGCTGCGGCATGATCAGCGCGCCGACTTCGCCGAGCGATTCGGGCACGCGGTGGCGGAGCGATTCGACATCGCCTGGCGCCTGTGGGACGCCGACAGGCCCAAGCGCATCGCCGTGCTCGTGTCCCGCTACGACCACTGCCTGTTGGACCTCCTCTATCGCTGGAAGCGCGGCGACCTGGGCGGGGAGATCGCTCTCGTGGCGTCCAACCACGCCGACCTGCGCACCCCCGTAGAAGCCGCCGGAGTGCCGTATCACCACGTGCCGGTCGCTCGTGACGACAAGCCTGCGGCCGAGGCGCGACTGCTCGAGCTGCTGGGGGCGGCCGACCTGGACATGGTCGTGCTCGCCCGCTACATGCAGATTCTCTCGGGCACCTTCCTCGAAAGGCTCGGAGTTCCGGTGATCAACATCCATCATTCGTTCCTGCCCGCGTTCGCGGGCGCCGGCCCGTACGAGCGGGCGAAGGCGCGGGGAGTGAAGCTGATCGGCGCGACGGCGCACTACGTGACCGAGGAGCTGGACGAGGGCCCGATCATCGAGCAGGACGTGATCCGAGTGACCCATCGCGACTCGGCGGCCGAGCTGACGCGATTGGGAGCGGACATCGAGCGAGTGGTGTTCTCGCGCGCAGTGCAATGGCACTGCGAGGACCGAGTTCTCGTGCACGGGAGCACGACCGTCGTCTTCTGAACCCGATTCTTCGTACCGTATCGTGATACGGTACGAACATGAGTGACCAAGGTTCCAGGCGCACTCGCCGTGCGGGCGGTGCGAGACGCGCGCTCGTGCTCGACCACGTGGTCGCGGTGCTCGCCGATCGCGGCTACGCCGCCACTCGCTTCATCGACGTCTCTGGGGCGTCCGGGGTGGCGGTCAGCACCTTGCAGGGCTACTTCGGCTCACGCGAGGACATGCTGATCGAGGGATTCAGGCACGCCACGTCCGTCGCGGTGGCGGCGATGGACGAGCTTGCGGCAGCGTTCGACGACCCCTGGCAGCAGTTGGTCGCGATGGTCGATCGGGGTCTGTCGACGGACCTCGCCACCTGGCGGATGCTGATGGAGTTCTGGACCGCCGCCGCTCATGACGCCGAGTTGCGGGAACACGCCGCCGCACTGGCGGAGCAGTACCGGGAACCGTTCGCTGACGCGGTGCGGCGAGGCATCGAGAGCGGCGCGTTCACCCCGCGCTTCGGCACCGCCGCGATCGTCGAGGTCGCCGTGGCGAACATCGTTGGTCTGCTCTACCCGGTCGTCCTGGGCCACCTGGCACCGCGGGACACGGACTATCGCGACGTCGTCCTCGCTCAGCTCGCCTTCGCACTCACCACACAAGAAAGGTGACCAACGTGTCGCACACCATCGTCAATCCCGACGGGCTGCACGATCCGATCCCGTTCGGCTACAGCCACACCGCCGCCGTCCCGGCCGGCACGGAGCTGGTGCTCGTCTCCGGTCAGTACGGATCGAACGCGGACGGCGCGGTCGTCTCGCCCGATTTCGCCGAGCAGGTGCAGCAGGCGTTCCGCAACCTGGGCGTCGCCCTCGCCGCCCACGGGCTCGATCTCAGCCACGTCGTCCAGCTCCGGACGTACGTGGTGAACCCCGACTTCGACAAGCTCGGGACGATCGGCCGGGCCGTCGGGGCCGGATGCGGCGACACCCCTCCCACGAACACCGTCATCGGGGTCGCCGGCCTGGCGATGCCCGACATCCTGTTCGAGGTCGAAGCGGTCGCCGCCCGGCCCTAGCGATCGGGTCGCGTTCGTCCCGGGGGTCGTGGACCGTCCCACCCCGCGCGTCTGGTGGCGCTACCGGGACGGCCTGATCGACGAAGCGGCGCTGGTGCGCTTGACAGCGGCTCAGCGACCGGACTATGGTCGATCAACATGGAGAACACAGTTCAGCATGTTGAACTCATCGGCCTCTGTGCGGAGCATGTCTCCCACTCCTACGGCGGCGCGGCGGTGTTGCGCGACGTCGACTTCCGGATGCGGCCCGGCAGGGTCCATGCGCTGGTCGGGCCCAACGGCAGCGGCAAGAGCACGCTGATCAAGATCCTCACCGGCGCTGAGCGGCCCAGCGCAGGGCAGGTCGTGCTCGAAGGCGAACCGCACCGCTTCGGCTCGCCGGCGCAGGCCGCGGCCGCGGGCGTCGGCGTGGTGCACCAGCACTACCACCTGTTCGGCGACCTGACGATCGCCGACAACGTCCGCGGCGTGATCGGCGGCATTCCGCGTCGTCGCAACGGCCTGCTCGACCGCCGCCGCGCGTGCGACGAGGTCGGCGCCGAGCTGGCACGCCTGGGGATCGACGTCGATCCGCGCGCCGCGGTGCGGACGCTCGGGCCGGCGGAGCGCAAGCTCGTCGAGATCGCGCGGGCACTCGCGGAGCGCCCGCGCTTCCTGATCCTCGACGAGCCGACCGCGTCGCTGGAGCCGACGTCCGCGGCGGCGGTGCTCGACCTGCTGCGGCGCCTGCGCGCGGACGGGCTCGCGCTCTGCTTCGTCAGCCACCGCCTCGACGAGGTCGTCGCGCTGGCCGACGAGGTGACCGTGTTGCGCGACGGCGCGGTCCGCGCGCATCTCGACCGTCCGCCGACCGGCGAGCGCGAGCTGATCGAGCAGATCGCCGACGTCGTCCCCGACGCAGCCGTCCGCGGCGCGGCGATCCCGCCCGGGACGACGCCGTCGCTGCGGCTCGCCGAGCTGCGCGCCCTGCCGGGCGCGGAGCCGGGCGAGCTTGCCGTCCACCCGGGCGAGGTCGTCTCCGTGCACGGCCTCGTCGGCTCCGGCGCGGCGTCCGTCGTGCGGATGGCGGGCGGCGCCCTCGAGCTCGACGGTGACGCGCACGTGGACGGGAAGCCGGTCCCCCTGCGCTCGCCGCGCGATGCGCGCCGCGCGGGGATCGGCTTCCTGCCCGAGGATCGCAAGGCCGAGGCGGTGCTGCCGGAGCAGAGCATCGTCGAGAACATCGCGCTGCCTTCGCTGGACCGCTACACCCGCGTCGGCGTCCTCAACCGCCGCCGCATGCGCGCCGAGGCGGATCGCTACCGCGAGCAGATGGCGATCGTCTGCTCGTCCACGGCGGCGACGCTCGGCACGCTCTCGGGCGGGAACCAGCAGAAGGTGCTGATCGCCCGCTGGCTCTCCTCCGGCGTGCGGATCCTCGCGTTCGAGGAGCCGACCAACGGCGTCGACGTCGGCGGCCGCGCGCAGATCCACCGGCTGCTGCGCGAGTTCGCGAGCGCCGGCGGCGCTGTGCTGGTGGCGTGCTCGGAGCCCGAGGAGGCGATCGAGGTCGCCGACCGCGTCGTCGTCTTCCGTCACGGGGCGCTCGTCGCCGACGTCGCCGCGTCCGACGTCGACGAGCACCAGCTGGCCGAGTTGAGCGCGGCCGCCACGTCCGACACTGACCGAAAGGCAAATCCATGATCGCTGCGGCGGAGCCCACCCCCGCGTCTGGGGGCCGGCGGCGCCGGCCCCAGGAAGGACTGGGAGAAACACTGTTCGTGCCGGTGCTGCTGGTGGCCCTCGTCGTCTACCTGTCGAGCACCAGCGACGTCTTCTTCACGAGCATCAACCTGCAGAACATCCTCGACCAGGGCGCGATCCTCGCGATGGTCGCGTTCGGCGTGACGCTCGTCGTGCTGTCCGGCGAGTTCGACCTCTCCGTCGGCGCGACCGTCGCGCTCAGCGGCGTGATCGGCGCGAAGCTGGCGGGCTCGACCGACTCGGTTCTGATCGGCTTCCTCGCCTGCGTCGGCGTCGGGGCGATCGTCGGTCTGATCAACGGGGTGCTCGTCGCCTACGTGCAGATCCCCTCGTTCATCGTCACGCTCGGCGCGTTGACGATCGCGCGCGGCCTGGCGCTGGCCGCGACGGACGGCGGCACCGTCACCGGCCTGCCGAGCGGCATCGACGTCTTCGGCGACGAGCAGCTGCTGGGCCTCAGCCTGCTCGTCTGGCTGACGGCGGCCGTCTTCCTCGCGATCTGGTTCATCCAGCGCCAGACCTCGCTCGGCGTTCGCATCTACGCGACCGGCGGCAACCGCGACGCCGCCCGCCTGGCGGGCGTGCCCGTCGCCCGCGTCCGGCTGGCGGTCTTCGCGATCAGCGGGATCACGGCCGGCGTCGCCGGCATGGGCCTGCTCTCGCGCGTGGGCTCCGGCCAGCCCTCGGGCGCGCAGCTGCTGGAGCTGTTCGCCGTCGCCGCGATCGTCGTCGGCGGCACCAGCCTCTACGGCGGCCGCGGCTCGGTCGTGCGCACGCTCTTCGGCGTGCTGCTGATCGTCGTCCTGCAGAACGGCCTCGACATCAAGGGCGTCGACGCCGACATCCAGCAGGTGATCGTCGGCGCGGTGCTGATCGCGTCGGCCTCGGTCGACTTCGTACGCATCCAGCTGCGACGCCGCCGTGCCCGGACAGTCACCAGCGCGCTGGTCGCAGCTCCCGTTTCATCGCCCTCCCGCGACTGACGGACGAAAGGAACACCATGCAGAACCTCACCATCGCCACGCGGCGCTGGCCGGCCGCGCTCGGCCTCGTCGCCGGGCTCGCGCTTGCATTCGGAGCGTGCGGCAGCAGCGACTCTGGGTCAGACGGAGACACCGCCGGCGGCGGCGGCTCCGCCGCCGGAAAGAAGGTCGTCTACAGCACGTTCGGCGCTCAGATCCCGTTCTTCAACCGGATCGGCGAGGGCGCGAAGGCACAGGCCACGGTCCGCAGACTCGACTTCGACATCTCGACGAGCGAGATCGACCCCGGCAAGCAGATCGACAGCATCGACAACGCCGTCGCCCAGCAGCCGGACGGCCTGATCGTCTCGCCGATCGACGGCAGCGCGCTGGTGCCGACGATCAAGGGCGCGGTCGAGGACGGCGTGCCCGTCATCCTGCTGGCCGACGGGCTGAGCGAAGACGTCGGGCAGCTCTCGTTCGTCGGCTCCGACTTCGCCGAGATCGGCAGGCTGAAGGCGACGTACATCGCCGACAGACTCGGTGACGGCGGCACGGTCGCGATGGTCAACGGCACGCGCGGGATGAGCTTCGTCGAGGAGCAGGGAGAGGCCGCGCGCGAGGTCTTCGAGGAGCGCGGGATCGAGATCGTCGATGACGTCTACACGAAGGCGATCACGCCCGACGAGGGCCTGACCGCGACGCAGAACATCCTCACGCGCCACTCCGACGTCGGCGCGATCTACTACTCCGGCGACGACGGGGCGCTCGGCGGCATCAGAGCGATCGCCGCCCGCAACATCGCGCCCGGCAAGATCGTGGTCGTCGGCACCGACGCGAACGAGGGCGCGCTGGCGGCCGTCAGAGCGGGCACGATGGCACTGACGGTCTCGCAGTGCGCCTACGAGCAGGGCGGGATCGCGATCGACGTGATGGCCGACTACCTCGAGACGGGCAAGAAGCCCGACAGACGGATCTTCACGCCGGTGATCGAGATCGACACCGAGACGATCGACAGAGTGATGAGCGGGGCCGCTTGGGAGAGATGCGAGAACCACTGATGTCCAGCGACTACACGGTCCCGGCCGTCGTCTCCGCCAGCCAGGTGCTCGGCCACCTGGCGGAGGAGGCGCCGGCCGGGGCGACCCAGGCCGAGCTGGCGCGCGCGATCGGCCTGTCGAAGAGCACCGCGCACAACATGCTGCGTACGCTCGAGCAGGTCGGGTGGCTCGAGCGCGACGCGGCGCGCGTGTACCACCTCGGCGCGCGGTTGATCGGCCTCGGTGCGGCGGCGAACCGCCGCGGCAGGTCGGCGACAGTCCACCGAATCGAGTCGAACGGGTGACCGCAATGAGAGATGAGCTGGCGTACCGCCTGCCGAAGGCCGAGCTGCACGTGCACGCCGAGGCGTGCCTGGAGCCCGAGCTGCTGCTGCAGATCGCGGAGCGCAACGGGCACGACCTGCCGTACGCGTCGATCGACGAGGTGCGACGCGCCTACGAGTGGTCCGACCTCGGCGCGTTCCTCGACCTCTACTACCGCCACATCGAGGTGCTGCGAACCGAAACCGACTTCCGGCAGCTGGTCGAGTCCTACATGTCGCACGCCGCCGAGCAGGGCGTCCGCCACGTCGAGATGTTCTTCGACCCGCAGGCGCACACGCGCCGCGGCGTCCCGCTGGCGACCGTCGTCGACGGGCTCGCGGCGGGGCTCGACAGCGGGGCGCGCGAGCACGGGATCAGCGGGGCGCTGATCGCGTGCTTCATCCGTGAGCTGGGCGTCGAGTCGGCGCAGGAGACGCTCGCGGAGCTGGCCGAGCTGCCGGCGTTCGAGCGGATCGTCGGGATCGGGCTCGACTCGATCGAGGAGGGCTTCCCGCCGCCGCTGTTCGCGCCGCTCTACGCGCAGGCGCGGGCGCTCGGGCTGCTGGGCGTGATCCACGCCGGCGAGGCCGGGCCGGGCGAGAACGTCGGGCTCGCGCTGAGCGTGCTGGGCGTCGAGCGGATCGACCACGGCGTGCGCTGCGGCGACGACGCCGCCAGCATCGCGGCGCTGCGCGAGCGCGGCACGGCGCTGACGGTCTGCCCGCTGTCCAACGTGCGCATCGGGATGTACGAGACGCTCGCCGACCATCCCGTCGCGCAGTTGCTGCGAGATGGGCTGGAGGTGACGATCAACTCAGACGGACCGGCCTACTTCGGCGGCTACATCGCCGACAACTGGGTCGCCGTGCAACGGCAGTTCGACCTCGACGTCGACGATCTGGTGACGCTCGCGCGCCGCTCGATCGCCGTCAGCTTCGCCACTGCGGAGCGTAAGGCGCAATTGCTGAGAGAGATCGACCGGATGCTTGACAAGGCGACGGCCACAAATTAATCTAGACCAGGATATAGAACTGAGTTTCATATCCTGAACTGCGGGTTCCCTTGGTCAGCCTCCCGCGGAGCACATCACCACCGGGCCCGAGCCAGGCCCCAGGAGACCACGACCACATGACCGATCCACGCGCAGTGGACCTCGTGATCACGGGCGGCACCGTCGTCAGCCCGAGCGGCCCGCGCCGTGCGGGCATCGCGATCGACGGCGGCAGAATCGTCGCGATCGCCGACGACAGCCTGCTGCCGCCGGCTCGCACGACGCACGACGCGACCGGCCTGCACGTCATCCCCGGCCTCGTCGACACCGAGGCGCACCCCGGCTGCTACGTCCCGCTGCGGCAGGACCTCGAGTCCGAGAGCCGCGCGGCCGTCACCGCCGGTGTCACCACCTGGGGCATCCATGCGCCCTCGACGCGCATGGGGCACCCCGACTGGGTGGAGTTCGTCAACAAGGAGGACGTCGGCTCCTTCCACGACTCGATGCCGCACTTCATCGACATCGTCGAGGAGGTCTCGGCGGTGAACGTCTTCGCGACGTACATGCTGGAGACCGACCAGCAGGCGCGCGAGATCCCCGAGTACGCGCAGGAGTGGGGCGTCACGTCGATCAAGCTGTACCTGCAGGCGATGAGCCCGGAGGCGGAGCCGCACTGGCCCGGTCGCCGCGCCGGGCTCGGCGCCGGCTTCGACGACGGCGTCGTCTACCAGGTGATGGAGAACGTCGCCGCGCTGGGCGATCCGGGGATCGTCGCGATGCACTGCGAGAACTGGGAGATCGCGCGCGTCTTCGACGAGCGCCTGCGCTCGCAGGGCCGGACGGACTGGGCGACCTGGTCGGATCGCTCGCCGCATTTCCTGGAGGCGCAGCACCTGCGTCAGTACGGCCACTTCGCCGAGTACCTCGGCTGCCCGATCTACGTCCAGCACGCGACGACGCCGGAGACGTACGCCGAGATCCTCGACCTGCGCGGCCGCGGCGTCACGGTCCACGCGCAGACGGGGCCGCACTGGCTGCAGTTCGGCAAGGAGGAGCACAACGCCTGGCGGATCAACGTGCCGCTGCGCTCGCGCGAGAACAACCCGAACATCTGGAACGCGCTCGCTGCGGACGTCGTCAACGCGGTCGGCTCCGACCACGTCACCCCGTGGGGCGACGCCGGCTACGACGACTGCTTCAACGAGAACATCTGGGAGCTGAAGACGGGCTTCACCTCGCGCGTCGAGATGCTGCTGCCCGTGCTGCTCGAGGGCGTCCACCAGCAGAAGATCACGCTCGAGCGGCTGGTCGAGGTCGCCTGCGAGAATCCGGCGAAGATCTTCGGCCTGTTTCCGCAGAAGGGTGCGATCGAGGTCGGCGCCGACGCCGACCTCGTGCTCGTCGACCTCGACAGAACCGTCAAGGTCGACAACTCGCAGCTGCTGACGCGGACCGGCTGGTCGGTGCTCGACGGCAGAACGATCCACGGCTGGAACGTCGCCACGTTCCTCGGCGGGAAGCAGATGTCGCGGTGGGAGGACGGCGCGCCGAAGCCGGAGTTCCTCGGCGGATCCGACGGCCGCTACCTGCGCCGCACCGCCGGCCAGGCGCGCGTCCCGCTCGAGCTGCCGGTGGAGGCGAACTGATGGGCAACCCGTGGGACGACGTGCTCGGCGCGGAGGACCGCGCCGTGTTCGAGGCCGCGGGCTGGGGCAAGGACGTGGGCTTCGGCTCGCGTCCCGTCCTGCTCGTCGTCGATGTGATCTACAACTTCGTCGGCGACAGGCCGGAGCCGATCCTGAAGTCGATCGAGAAGTGGCGCTACTCGTGCGGCGAGCGCGGCTGGGAGGGCGTCAGACACCTCCGGCGCCTGATCGGCGCGGCGCGCGAGCGCGAGATCCCGATCGTCTACACCGGCATGGACCGCCGTCCCGACGGCTTCGATCAGGGCGCGTGGAACTGGAAGAGCCACCGCTCCGGCGAGGCGTCTGACATCAGAGGCTCGCTCGGCAACGAGATCGTCGCCGAGGTCGCCCCCGAGCCGCAGGACATCGTGTTCGTGAAGGACAAGCCGAGCGCGTTCCACGGGACGCACCTGCTCGACTACCTGATCTACCTCGGGGCTGACACCGTCGTCACGACGGGCACGACGACGAGCGGCTGCGTGCGCGCCAGCGCGGTCGACGCGACGCAGTACAACTACCGCTCGATCGTCCCGGAGGAGTGCGTCTGGGACCGCTCGATGATCTCGCACAAGGTCAACCTGCTCGACATCCAGATGAAGTACGGCGACGTGAAGTCGACCGACGACGTCATCCAGTACTTCCTCGCGCTGCCGCAGAAGCCGTGCGGCGAGCGCACACCGAGCGGCGTCGCGAACACCGACGAGGAGGTGCCGCGATGACCGACCCGGTCGTGATCAGCGACTGCGACGTGCTCGTGCGTCCCGGCGACCTGCGGCCCGGAGCAGGGCTGCTGGTCGCGGATGGGCGCGTCGCCGCGGTCGGCGCGGTGCAGCCGCCGCCGGGCGCGACGGTGCTCGACGGCCGCGGGCTGCTCGCGATCCCCGGGCTCGTCAACGCCCATACGCACTCGCCGGAGAACTGCCTGCGCGGCGCCGGACAGCGGCTCGCGCTGGAGCCGTGGCTGCTGCTGATGTTCGACGTCGGCGGCCTCTACGACGAGCACGCGCACCGCGTCTGCGCGCTCGCGGGCGCGGCCGAGATGCTGCGCACCGGCACGACCGCGGTGCTCGACCACCTGTGGATGACGCCGCCGCGCGCCGCCGCGATCGACGCGACGATGGAGGCATACCGCGACGCCGGCATCCGCGCCGCAGTCGCGCCGCTGATGTCCGACCACGACACGACCGCCGCCCTCGGGGCGGCGGTCGGAGTGGACGTCTCGGCGGCCGCCGTGCCGGTGCTGCCCGCCGCCGAGCTGCTCGGCTGCCTCGACGACGCGATCAGACGCTGGCACGGCCGGGAGGACGGGCGGCTGCAGCTGTTCGCGGGACCGGGCGGCGTGCAGTGGTCCAGCGACGAACTGCTGGCCGGTGCGGCCGGCCTCGCCCGTCGCCACGGGACCGGCTTCCACATCCACCTGCTGGAGACGACCGTGCAGGACGCGATCTGCCGGCGGCGCTTCGGGCGCTCGGGCCTGCAGGGGCTCGACGAGCTGGGCGTCCTGGGCCCGAACGTGTCGCTCCCGCACAGCGTCTGGATCGACGAGGACGACATCGCGACGATCGCCGCGCGCGGCGCCGTCGTCGTGCACAACCCTGCCGCCAACACGCGCCTGGGCAGCGGCCGCGCGCCGGTGCCGGAGCTGCTGGCGGCCGGCGCGACGGTCGCGCTCGGCGCCGACGGCTCGGCCTCGTCGGACAACCAGGTGATGTGGGACGAGGTCAAGCTCGCCGCGCTGATCCACAACGATGGCGACGCCGACCGCTGGATCGACGGCGCGCAGGCGCTGAGCATGGGCACGACCGGCGGCGCCGCCGCGCTCGGCCACCGCGACGACGGCCTCGGCACGCTCGCGCCCGGCGCGCCCGCCGACCTCGCGCTGCTGGACCGCCGCGGCGCCGGGCTCGCCGGCGCGCTCGACCTCGAGGGGACGCTCGCGCTCTCCGAGGACGGCCGCTCGGTCCGCCACGTCTTCGTCGCCGGCCGCCAGGTCGTGCGCGACGGACGCTGCCTGACGATCGACGAGGACGCCGTGCTCGGTGAGCTGACCGAGCTGGCCGCCGCGCGCGTCGCGCGCCACCGTGACCCACCGCCGCGGCTCCGGACCGCGATGGACCAGATGCGCGTCCTGCGCGCAGCCCTCCCCCGACACAGCACACGCACATGACCGACTCCATTCGTCTCGCCGTCGTCCAACCGCACGCGCACCCTGCAGTCGAGGCCGCGCGCAACGTCGAGGACGCCGTCGCCCACATCCGCACCGCCGCCGCCGACGGCGCCGAGCTGGTGCTGTTCCCCGAGGGCTATCCCGGCCCGCTGCGCGTCGAGTCGAGCTTCGACGCCGAGCCGGCGATCGCCGACGCTGCGCTGGCCGGCGGCTGCGCTGTCTGCTGGAGCCGCATCGAGCGGTTCGAGGACGGCCTCCACCGCAAGGTCGCGTACGTCACGGGCGCCGACGGCACGCGCGAGCTGCGCTATGTGCGCGGTCATCCGGCGACCGGCGACGTCCACCCGGTGCTGTCTGGAACGGCCCTGATGCCGGGCGACGGCTTCGGCCTCGTCGACATCGGCGGCGTCCGCGTCGGGGTGCTGATCTGCTCGGAGCTGTGGATCACCGAGATCGCGCGGGTGCTCGCGCTCGGCGGCGCCGAGATCCTGCTCGCGCCGGCCGGCGGCGGCTTCGGCGCCGTCGCCGAGAATTGGCAGCTGGTCGCGCGCGTGCGCGCGTTGGAGAACCAGTGCTTCGTCGGCCTGACGCAGAACCTGTTCGGCGACGAGCCGGGCGCGGCGCTGATCGCCGGGCCCGAGGCGCTGCTCGCCGACGGGCCGCGCGACGCGATCGTCACCGCCGACCTCGACCTCGCGCGCGCACGCTGGCTGCGTGAGCGCGACGACTCGATGGAGAAGCCGAAGCCGTTCACCGCGCTGCCCGGGCTGCTGCGTGCCCGCCGGCCGGAGCTGTACGGCGCACTCGCCGAGCCGCGCGAGGGCCTCTACGACTACGAGGCCGCCGGCCGCAAGGGGACGGAGGCATGACCGCGGCGAGACGCGCGGCGCTGCGGGCCGCGCTCGTTGAGGCGGGGCGCGGCAAGCCGGTCGCGCCCTACACGCTCGACGAGGCGATGACGTTCTTCTGCCCGCAGGAGAACGTCGAGGGGCTCGACCTGCCGCTCGTGCGGGACTTCCAAGGCTGGGTGCGCGAGGAGCACGAGCCGTCGACGGAGGGCGACCGGGCGATCCTGCTGCTGCTGCCCTGCCAGCCGCGCAAGCCGTACGCGCTCGCGCCCGAGCACCTCGCGATCAACGGCGCGCTGCTGGCGGCCGGCTTCGCGCCGACCGGGCGCGGCGACTGGCCCAAGCAGCTCGACACCGACGTCGCGCCGGAGCTGCGCTCGAACGCGCCGCTGCTGCGCGACGGGCTGCGGATCGACCGGGCCGTCATCTCCGAGCCGTTCGGGCTCGTCCCGTACGAGGCGATCTACCACTGGCACGGCGTCCTCTCGCCGTGCGCGCGCTACGACGACCCCGGGCTGTTCGAGCACCGCGGCCTCGGCGCGCCGTGGCGCGAGGACTCGACCTCGGTCGCCCGTGCCGACGGCACGCACCGCTGGGGCGACGCCGAGCGGGCCGCGTACGTCGAGGCGCACAACCGCCTCGCGACCGAGATCGCGGCGGCCCTGGAGCGGCTCGCGTCGCACTACGACGCGATCGTCTCCTACACGACGACGACGCTGACGCACCGCAGCTTCCTCGCCGACCACGCCGGCCGCCGCGCCGTCAGGCTGCCGAACGCCCGCACCGCCGGCGGCGTCCACCGCCGCCTCGTCGGCGTCAACGACCTCGTGCCGGGGCTCGTGGAGATCCTGCCGGCGCCGGCGGACCTCGACGCGCTGCGCGCGGCGAGCGGCAGACGGCTGCCGCAGGAGCTGCTGAGCGATCCGCTGCTGCTCGACCGGCTCGTCGCGCGGGTCGACGCGCTGGCCGCCGCGTGAACGGCGCGGAGCTGGACCTGCAGCTGCCGGACCAGCCCCTGCTGATCGACGGCGAGGAGGTCGCGACCGGCGCGTGGGACGAGGTCCGCAGCCCGTACGACGGCGCGCTCGTCGGGCGCGTCGCGCGCGCGTCGGCCGGTGACGTCGAGCGCGCGGTGCGGGCGGCAGGTGCCGCGTTCACGGCCGGCGAGCTGCCGCTGTGGCAGCGGATCGCGGTGCTGGAGCGTGCGGCCGAGCTGGTCGGCGCACGGTCGCAGGAGCTGGCGCGGCTGATCGCCCGCGAGATGGGCAAGCCGCTCGCGCAGGCGCGCGCCGAGGTCGAGCGCGCGGAGGCGACGCTGCGCTTCTCGGTCGCCGCTGCGCGCACGCTCGGCGGGGAGCTGGTCCCGCTCGACGCGCTCGCCGCCGGCGAGGGCCGGATCGGCATGGTGATGCGCGTGCCGCTCGGCGTCGTCGCTGCGATCACGCCGTTCAACTTCCCGCTCAACCTCGTCGCGCACAAGCTCGGTCCAGCGCTCGCGGCCGGCAACCCCGTCGTGCTCAAGCCGGCGCCCCAGGCGCCGCTGTCGGGCTTCGCGCTCGCTGCGATCCTGCGCGACGCGGGCCTGCCGCCGGGCTGGCTGCACGTCGTCGCGGGCGGCGCGGACGTCGGCGCCCGGCTGGTCGCGGACGACGACGTGGCGGCGGTCACGTTCACCGGCTCGACCGCGGTCGGCTGGTCGATCCGCGCGAGCGCGCCGCGCAAGCGCGTCTGCTTGGAGCTCGGCTCGACCGCGCCCCTGATCGTGGACGAGACGGGCGACTGGGAGGACGCCGCCGACCGCGCCGTGCTCGCGTCGTTCGGGCAGGCGGGCCAGAGCTGCGTCTCGCTGCAGCGCGTCCTCGTGCACGAGCGTGTCGCCGGCGCGTTCGTCGAGCGGCTGCTGGCGCGCACGCGCGCGCTCGTCGTCGGCGACCCGCTGGCGGACGAGACCGAGGTCGGCCCGCTGATCGACGCCGGCCAGCGCGACCGCGTGAAGCGTTGGATCGACGCCGCCGTCGCCGCCGGCGCGACCCGCGCGTGCGGTGGCGCGGTCAATCCCGACGGGACACTGCAGCCGACCGTGCTCGTCGACCCGCCGGCCGACGCGGACGTGTGGCGGGCCGAGGTCTTCGGCCCGGTGCTGTGCGTGCGCTCGGTCGCGAGCTTCGCGGACGCGATCGCGCAGGCCAACGACGCCGACTACGGCCTCCAGGCCGGCGTCTACACGCGCGACCTCGGCCGCGCGCTGCGCGCTGCGCGGCAGCTCGAGTTCGGCGGCGTGCTCGTCAACGACGTTCCGACGACGCGCTTCGAGCACCAGCCCTACGGAGGCGGCAAGGACTCCGGCAACACGCGCGAAGGGCCGGCGGCGACGCTGCGCGAGCTGACCGAGGAGCGCTTCGTCGCGCTGTCCACGACGTAGCCGGGCACAGCTGGGGACGAGCGCCCCGAGCGTCTGCCCGGGGCGCCGTCACCGGCGTGGATCACCTCACGTCGTCAGCAGCGGTCGTCGGCTCCTCTCAGCATCGCCCACGAGCTGGCGTTGCCGTTGCCGATCGCGTTGTTGGCGAGGGATGCGTCGCTGGACCGCTCGCGAGCGCAGTACTGGGTGCCCGTGCCCATGCCGTGGTCGGCGAGCAGGCTGTCGCCGTCACGGAAGTTGCCCATCGACTTTCCTATGTTCGTGCCGAAGTTGTGCCAGCCCGTGCCGGTGTAGACCGGACCGCTGTACGCATAGCTGAGATACGGCCAGTACTCGTCCGCGAATATGCAGAAGTATCTGTCGGGGCAGTCGTTGATCGTGGCCGCCTTCGCCTTCGGCCGCTTCGCCGCCGCGGCGCGCGCACCGGGGACCGGCATCGCCATGCCGTGGTCGATCACGATCAGGCCGTCCGCGGCGAAGTTGAAGCCGTTGCGCGCGAAGTCCTGAACGACGGTGAGGTTCCGCACGCTCGCCGGCATCAGATCGAGCTCGCCCGCCTTCGCGTAGTACACGACCGAGCGCGGCTGCGTGTCACCTCGGTACACGAGCGCGGGGAGCTCGTAGAACCCCGACGTCGACTGGGCCTTCAGCTCCTCCAGGCTCGCGACGGACGCGGCGGCTGCCGCCTCCGGGACGAACGAGCCGCTCTCCGGGGTGTCGCATTGCACGCCGACACATAGGTCGGTCGACGCGCTCGGCACTGCCTCAGCAGTTGCTGCCGTCGGCAGCGTGATGAGCGCGGTCACGGCCACGGCCGCCGCGACGAGCAGGCGCCCGGCCTGCCGTCGTGACAGCGGCATACGTCGGTCGACAGATGGCGTCATCTGTCCTCCTTTGTGGGGTTGATTTAGCCCGCGCGGACGAGAGCGGAGAGGCGCAGCACGCCACCGCTTCCACGCGAGACGCGTTCGAACGAGCCGCTCGCCGAGCCGCTCCGTTCGCGTTCGAATCTATTCAGCTCAGAGTTTTCTGTCAAGAAACCTATATATCGAAACCATGGAAAACTGTTTGACATGTGTGGCGGCGCCGACCGCCATCGGCCGACGATCGCAGCCCGGGGCGATGCCGAGGCGTGTCGAGAACGCCGCGGCGGCTCCGACCCCTCTGTGACACGGCGCCGAGAGCGGCGTCACGACCCGAGAAGGAGCCAACCTGATGACCCGAGTGACAAGCGACATGGCGATGTCGGTCGACGGCTTCGTCGCCGGCCCCAATCAGCGCGAGGACGCGCCGTTCGGCGACGGCGTCGACGAGCGGCTGCATCGCTGGATGTTCGAGGAGGCCGACGCGCACGCCGAGGAGCTCGCGGCGATCACGGCGGCCGGCGCCTTCGTGATGGGGCGCAACATGTTCAGTCCGGGCCGTGGAGCGTGGGACCTCGACTGGAGGGGCTGGTGGGGCCAGGATCCGCCGTACCACGCGCCCGTCTTCGTCCTCACCCATCACGAGCGCGCGCCGCTCGCGATGGACGGCGGCACGACGTTCCACTTCGTCACGGACGGGATCGAGGCGGCGCTCGAACGGGCGCGCGCGGCCGCCGGCGACCGCGACGTCTCGATCGCCGGGGGCGCGGCGACGGTCAATCAGTACCTCGCCGCCGGCCTGATCGACGAGCTGCGGCTGCACGTCGCGCCCGTCCTGCTCGGCGCCGGCGAGCGGCTGCTCGACGGCGCTCCCAACGCGCAGCTGGAGCTGCTCGGCGAGCCGCGCGGCACCGGCCTCGTCACGCACCTGCGCTACGGCGTCGTGCGCTGAGCGACGCCGGCCGGTGGAGACGGCGCCACGCGCGCCGTCTCCAGACAGGCGCGGGGAGGTCTCGCCGCCGACCCGGCGAACTAGAAGCCTGACTCTTGTGGCAAGTGCATCGACCTCGAGGGGGAGGGCTGTCATGGCGAGCGATACCCAACCGGCCGCGGCGAGCGAGCGGACCGTCTTCGACGACGTCGCCTACTGGCTGACGATCGTCTCGGTCTACTTCCTCGTCGGCGTGCTCTTCTTCTACTCCGGCAAGGAGAAGCTGTTCGACGGCGACGCGAAGGCGCCGCCCGGGATCGAGAGACAGTTCGAGGGCACGTTCGTCGCGACGTTCCCGGGTGTGGACGCGTTGTGGGCGATCCTCTCGGTGATCGAGTTCGCCGTCTTCGTGATCCTCGTCGTGAGCCTGATCCGCGGCGAGTTCCTTCCCCACCGCCGCAAGTCGATCCTGCTGACCGGCCTCGCGCTCGGACTGCTCACCTTCGCCTGCCTCTCCTTCGGGCAGACCTCGACGGGCAACAACGAGGGCACCGCCTCGCTCTACACCTACTTCGGCGTCACCGCGATCGTGATGCTGCTCGTGCTGCTGCTGCCGCCCAACCGGCCACGCGCCTGGCTCAGCGGCATCGCCGGCCGCGACAGCTGACTCCTGACTCCTGGCTGAGACTCCGACCAGGCTGGGCCCGGCTGATCCGCCGCTCGCCGCCCTTCGCAGTGGCTGTGAAGCCATCTGGAAGGAGCAGCAGCATGGACCAACGGGTGAAGCTCGGAGAGCTTGACCGCGACGGGGCGATCCGTGAGCTGGGCGCAGAGGCGGCGGACGCCGTGCGGGAGAAGGGCGCGACACGCGCCGCCTTCCTCGCACGCGGCGGCCTGCTCGTCGGCGCCGGGCTCGCGGCCGGCTCGCTGCCGATCGCGTTCGCGGGAGCGCAGGGCGGACTCTCCAGAAGCGATGTGAGAATCCTCAACTACGCGCTGACGCTGGAGTATCTGGAGGCGGCCTTCTACGCCGACGCGCTCAGACGCGGAAGACTCAGAGGCAACGCGCTGACGTTCGCGAGAACGGCCGGCGCCGACGAGCAGGCGCACGTCGACGCGCTGAAGAGAACGCTCGGCGGGCAGGCGGTCAGAACGCCGAGATTCGACTTCATGGACGCGACCGCCACGCAGGACGCGTTCCTCAGAACGGCGCAGACGCTGGAGGACACGGGCGTCTCCGCCTACCAGGGCCAGGCGCCCGCGATCCAGTCCAGAGACGTGCTCGCGGCGGCCGGGGCGATCCTCGCCGTCGAGGCGCGCCACGCGGCATGGGTGCGCGACATCGTCGGCAGAGGGCAGGACCCGGTTCCCGCTCCCGACGCGTTCAACGAGGCGCTCGACATGACGGCCGTCCTCGACGCCGTCAGATCGACCGGCTTCATCGTCCAATGAGGAGGACGCGACCGATGCGAGACATCCATCCGACGCTCGACCAGCTCGACCAGCTCGATCGCGACGGCGCGCTGCGCGAGGCCGGCGCGCGCGTCGACCCCGTCACGCGCGCGTCGTTCCTGCGCCGCGCCGTCGCGATCGTCGGCGGTGCGGCGGCGGCCGGCGTCGTCGTGCCGGGCGTCGCGCTGCCCGGCAGTGCGCTGGCGCAGGACAGCAGCGACGTCGACATCCTCAACTACGCGCTCACGCTCGAGTACCTCGAGGCCGCCTTCTACGCCGAGGCGAACGCGAGAGGGGCGCTCAGCGGCCGGCTCGCGCAGTTCGCGAAGGTCGTCGGCGGCCATGAGGACGCGCACGTCGCCGCGCTGCAGAGAACGCTCGGGTCCAAGGCGGTCAAGCGACCGATGTTCGACTTCATGGGCACGACCTCCGATCCCGGCGCGTTCGCGAGAACGGCGATGGTGCTGGAGGACACGGGCGTCGAGGCGTATCAGGGCGCGGCGACCAACATCAGCAGCAGAGACGTGCTGACGGCGGCGATCTCGATCCACCCGGTCGAGGCGCGGCACGCCGCCTGGATCGCCTCGATCATGTCGAGCGGCGGCAGCTCGCCGACCTCGCCGGCGCCCGAGGCGTTCAACCCGGCGAGAGACATGGACGCCGTCCTCGCCGCCGTCAGATCGACCGGCTTCATCTCGTCGATGCCGGACGCGCCGGCCGGCGGTGGCGTCGGCGCGCAGCCGGCGATGACGGGCTGAGCCGATGCGCGCGCGCCCGTCCCTGCGCCGCGCGGCCGGCGCGGTCGCCGTCGTGCTCGTCGCGGTGGTCGTCGGGCTCGCGCTCGGCGGCGCGCTGTCGGGTGGCGGGGACGGCGACGGCGCGCGTGTGCAGGGCGGCGACCTCGCCGCGCTCGCGCACGCGGCCCCAGCGGCCGGCGGCTCGACCGACTTCTCGCCCGGCGCGGCGCGCTCGGATCCGGCGCGCGGCGTCGCGATCGTCGCGCGCGGCCGGTCGTCGTCGGTCGCGGTGTACGCGCGGCCCGGTGGCCCGCAGCTCCGCCGCGTGCAGCGCCGCACCGTCGACGGCGCGCGCCTGCCGGTCGTCTTCAGCGTGCTGGAGCGGCGCGGCGGCTGGCTGAAGGTCGAGCTGCCGGTGCGGCCGAACAAGGGCCGCGGCTGGGTCCGCGCGCGGGACGTGCGGCTCGCGCGCACCCCGTACCGGATCGAGATCCGCCTGCGCGACCACCGGCTCGTCGTCTTCGCGCACGACCGCCCGGCGCTGCGCGCGCCGATCGCGGTCGGCAGAGCGGTCTCGCCGACGCCGACCGGCCGCTACTTCGTCGCCGACCTGCTGCGGCCGCCGAACCCGACCGGCTTCTACGGCCCCTACGCGCTCGGCCTCTCCGCCTACTCGCCGGTCTACACGCGCTTCGCCGGCGGCGACGGCCAGGTCGGGATCCACGGAACGAACACGCCGCGGGTGCTCGGCAGCGACGTCTCGCACGGCTGCATCCGCGTCTCCAACGCGACCGTCACGCGGCTCGCGACGCTGGTCCCGCTCGGCACGCCGGTGCGGATCCGCACATAGCGCCGGTGCGGCGCGTAGCATCAGTCCGGGATGCGGGTAGGGATCATCACCGGATCAGGGAGCTACGTCCTGCCGCACGTCGCGGACGGCGTGCCGGGGCGGGTGGTCACGCGCTTCGGGACGGCCGAGCTGACGCGCGGCACGTTCGCGGGCGTCGACGTCGTCTACGTCTCGCGCCATCTGCCGGGCCACCGGCTGCTCTCCAGCCAGGTGAGGCACCGCGCCAACATCGTCGCGCTGGCCGAGGCGGGCGTCGACGCCATCGTCGCGGTGACGATCTGCGGCTCGCTCGACGCGTCGCTGCCGCCCGGCGCGCTGGTCGTCTTCGACGACCTCTACTTCCCCTCCAACCGGCTGCCGGACGGCTCGATCTGCACGCTGCACGACGATCCGGGCGCCTCCGGCCGCGGCCACTGGATCTTCGACCTGCCGTTCTCGCAGCCGCTGCGCGAGGCGCTGCTGACCGGCGCCCGCAGCGCGGGCTACGCCGCGCGCGACGGCGGCTGCTACGCCCACACCGACGGGCCGCGCTTCAACACGCGTGCGGAGCTGCGGGCGCTCATGCAGATAGGCGTCAAAGCCGTCTCACAGACGGCCGGGCCGGAGATCGTGCTGTCCGGCGAGGCCGGCGTTCCGTACGCGCTGCTCGGCTTCATCACCGACTACGCCAACGGGATAAACCCCGACGACCCGACACCGGTCGACGAGCTGGCGCGGCTGCTGGACGCCAGCGGCGACATCGTCGCCGACGTGCTGGCCGCGACGCTGCCCCGCATCCCGCCCGCCGGGCTGGGCCCGGTCGGCACGCGCCTCAGCTGGGACTGAGCTGCGGCGGCGCGTCGCTCCGCTCGGGCTTGAACTGCTTCGTCAGCGCGATCCCGATCGCGATCAGGCCGGCGCCGATCCACCACGGCCCTTCGCCCATCGACAGGACGATCACGCCGATGATCGAGATCCACGGGGTCACCTGCGCGACGAAGTCGCCGATCGGCGGGGCGACCGCGGCGTCGTCGCCGTGGGCGATCGCGCCGAGCGCCTTCACCCGCTCGGGGTACCAGAGCGTGAACTGCGCGGCGACGATCAGCGGGAACGTCTGGATGATCCAGCCGGTCCAGATGTTGTTGGAGTCGTCGAGCACGAGGTCGCCGTAGAAGCCCGACGCGGCCTCGATCAGGAACGCTATCGCCCACGCCCACGTGATCAGGTAGTTGGTGCGCAGGAACGCCGGGTTGGTCCACATCTCGCGCGGCGCCTGCTCCTTCGCGTACGCGAGCGTGAACGGCTGGCGGAGCGCGATCGAGCCGAGCGCGATCACGACGAGCGCGAGGTTGGCGACCTCGCCCGACCACCGTTCCAGCCAGCCGTGGGTGCTGTCGGACGCGACCGCGACGAAGATCGCGAGCCCGGCGAAGAAGATCACGTCGGAGTACTCGAGCAGCTTCGGTCTGCTGCCGCGCAGCCATCCGGCCATCAGGATCACGAGCGCCAGCCCGAGCGCGATCGCGGCCGACTCCTCCAGCCGGTTCTCGCCCTCGACGAGGCTGTAGACGATCCAGGGTGCGAGCCCGACGAGCGGGTTCGCGAGCAGGCCGTCGACGAACCGCCCCAGCGGGGAGGCGGATGCAGGGGTGGCGGTGGTGCGCATGGTCCAGTCATCGGCCCCGGCGGTGGAGCGCTTGAGCGGCACCGCCTCGGAGTGCGTCGCCGTCCGATCGGGGCCGTAGGGTCGGATCGTGAGCGAGCTTCCTCCGACGGGCCGCGTCGAGCTGATCGTTCCGTGGCGCACGCTCTTCACGGTGGCGGCGTTCGGGGCGGTGGTCGCGCTCGCGATCCTGTCGCTCGGCTCGCTGCTCTCGATCTTCGTCGCGGGCGTGCTCGCGCTCGGGCTCGACCCTGTCGTCAGCGCGCTCGTGCGGCGCGGCTGGAAGCGCGGCCCGGCGGCGGTCGTCGTGCTCGCGTCGGTGTTCGCCGCCGTCGTGCTGATCGTCCTGATAGCCGTCGGGCCGCTGTGGGACCAGGTGCGCGACTTCATCGCGGAGATCCCCAGATACTGGGAGGAGCTGACGAACTCCGCCGCGTTCCAGAGACTCATCTCCAGCGGGACCCAGTCCGACGTCTCGGAGGCGCTGAAGGACCTGACCGCGGGGCTGCCGGAGGCCGCGAGCACGCTGCTCGGGGCGGCCGGCGGCATCTTCGGCTCGCTGCTGTCGATGGTGACGCTCACGTTCCTGGCGCTGTTCCTGCTGATGGAGCGCCCGGCGATCACCGGCTGGCTGTTCGGCTTCGCGCCGCCGGAGGTCGAGCAGCGCTGGCACCCGGTGCTGGAGGACTCGATCTCGGCGATCTCCTCGTCGCTGATCGGGAACGTCGCGATCTCGCTCGTCGCGGCGACGGTCGCCGGCCTCTCGTCGTGGCTGTTCGGGCTGCCGTTCCCGATCGTGCTCGCGGTGATCGTCGGCCTGCTCGACCTGATCCCGCAGGTCGGCGCGACGATCGCCGCGGTGATCCTCGTCGCGGTCGCGCTGACCGTCAGCACCGAGGCGGCGATCGCGATGCTCGTGATCCAGCTCGTCTACCAGCAGGTCGAGAACTACGTCGTCTACCCGCTCGTCTACCGCCGCGCGGTCGAGCTGACCGCGTTCACGACGATCGTCTCGGTGCTCGTCGCCAGCTCGATCCTCGGCGTCGTCGGCGCGATCCTCGCGGTGCCGTTCGCCGCCGTCATCAAGATCGTCGTGCGCGAGGCGGGCCGTCCGCGGCGCGAGCGGATGGACGCGCTGCGCGAGCCCGCGCCCGAGCCGTCGGGCTAGCTTCACAACACGTTCAAGATTGGCGGTCGCGGCCGCCGTAGGGTGCTGCGGCGATGGAGACCGCGCTCAGATCCCGCCGTCCGCGCGCGCTCGTCGCGTGCTTGGCGCGCACCGCCGCCGTCGTGCTCGTGCTCGTGCTCGCGGCGACGCTGCTGGTGCGTGGAGGCGAGGAGGAGCCGGTCGCGGCGAGCGTCGTGAAGGGCCCGCACTTCGTCGACGCCGAAGAGCCCGGGGTGCTGACGTTCGAGAACGGCGACTGCTTCCACGACCCGGCGGTCAACCGGGCGATGGGGGAGCCGCAGCTGAACACCGTCGGCTGCGTCGGCGCCGAGAACGAGGTCTTCTCGTTCGTCGAGCTGCGAGACGGGCCGTGGGACGCGGCGGCGGTCGCGCGCGAGGGCGTCGCCGGCTGCGAGCGCGAGTTCCGCGGGCTGTGGGGTGAGCCCGGCTCCGGGCGGGCGCGGCTCGCCGTCTACCCGGTCTTGCCGACGCGCCGCTCGTGGACCGCCGACGGCGACCGCAACGCGATGTGCGTGGTCTACTCGCAGCTCGGTGAATTCACCGCCGACCCGATCACCGAGGTGACTTCACCTCCCGGTAACGCCGGAGGGTAGTCACTGCGGGAGGATCGCTTGTAGATCGTCGGCGCGTGCCGCCGGTCGACCTCCCTCAACGATCCACAAGGAGAGCGAGTGACGTCGTCACGTCCAGCTTCATCGCTCGCCGCGAGCAGGATGCTCCGGCGGGCCCTGTCGGTCTGCGCGCTCGCGGTCGCGCTGCCGGCGACCGCGCTGGTGCCCGGCGGCATCGCGTCCGCAGCCGCCGACGACACGCCGCGGCCGGCGATCGAGCGCTACGCGCCGTCCGCCGTCCCGGACCGCGTCGCGCTGATCCCGACTGAAGACCCGGCGCGCAGCCAGCGCGTCAGCTGGCGCTCGAACGCGACGGCGCCGAAGGCGCAGATCATCGAGGCGCCGGCGGCGTTCGGCGACACGATGATGGACAGACTCACCCCGATCGACGGCACCGACTACACGAGAATCGTCACCGTCGAGGCGACCACCAGCACGGTCGATCCGAGAACCGGCTACACGAATCGCTATCACGCGGTCGAATTCAGAGACCTGAAGCCGGGCACGCGCTACGCCTACCGTGTCGGCGACGGCACCGACCCCAACGGCTGGCCGGTCACCAACTGGACCGCGTGGGAGGACTTCACGACCGCCGAGACTGGCCTCAGAGACTTCTCCTTCGTCTACTTCGGCGACGCGCAGAACTACATCGACTCGGCCGTTCCGCGCGTCTTCCACCAGGCGGTGCTCGACCGCCCGAAGGCGAAGCTGATGATCCACGCCGGCGACCTCGTCAACCAGACCGGCGTCTCGGACGCGAACCTCCAGATCCAGGAGAAGGAGTGGGGGGAGTGGTACGGCGCCGCCGGCTACAACAACCAGACCCGCAACGTCCTGGCGACGCCGGGCAACCACGAGTACAACAGCTCGACGGCGATCACCGCCTTCTGGAAGCCGCAGTTCCCGTTCCCGGCCAACGGCCCCAGAGCGGCTGACGGCAGCCCGCTGGAGGCCGTCAGGCAGAGCGCGTACTACGTCGACTACCAGGGCGTCCGCTACATCTCGCTCGACTCCAGCCCGCTGCAGAACGGGCCCGTCCAGAACGACGTGCTGGTCGCGCAGACGAGATGGTTCGAGGACGTGCTGAGCGACCCGAGACGGCCGAAGTGGACGGTCGTGACGTTCCACCACCCGGTCTACGCCGGCACCAGCTCGCGCAACAACAGAATCGTGCGCGACAACTGGAACCCGCTGATCGACAGATACAAGGTCGACCTCGTGCTGCAGGGCCACGACCACGTCTACAACCGCGGCAACCAGGTCAAGGACGACGACGCGACCGACCCGACCAAGAGCCACGGCGCGGTCTACTCGATCTCCGTCTCCGGCGGCAAGATGTACGAGCTGAACGCAGGCGCCAACTGGAGCGACAACGGCGCCAGACGGCGCGTCGCGGCGGAGAACATCCAGCTCTACCAGCTGATCGACGTCAGCAGCGACACGCTCACCTACCAGGCGCGGCTGGCGAACGGCCGCTTCTTCGACGGCTACCGCGTCAGCAAGCCCGGCGCCGGCTGGGACGTCGCCAAGACCGTCACCGACCTCGACAGAGATCCCGACGCCGCGCCCGCCGAGCACGGCGACGCGCAGCCGACGAGAACGACGCTCGCCGCCGCGCGCAGCGTCGTGAACGAGGGCGAGGCCGTCGTGCTGGAGGCGCGCGTCGCGCCGAGCGCCGCAGGCAGCGTGCAGTTCCTCGACGGCGCCAACGCGCTGGGCGCGCCGGTCGCGCTCGACGGCGGCGTCGCGAGCTACCGCACAAGCGTCCTGGCCGCCGGCGGCCACGCGCTGACCGCCGCCTTCCTGCCCGCCGACGGCGCGAGATTCGCGCCGTCCAGCTCGACGGGCCTGTTCGTCGACGTGCGCAATGGGCAGGGCGTTCCCGGCCCGAAGGGCGACAAGGGCGACAGAGGCGATCCCGGTGAGAAGGGCGACACGGGCGATCCCGGGACGAACGGGACCAACGGCAGAGACGGCGCCGCTGGGCCGATCGGCCCCGTCGGCGCGGCCGGCGCGAAGGGCGAGAAGGGCGAGCGCGGCCCGGCCGGCCGCGACGCGCTGGTGACGTGCAAGGTGACCGGCTCCAGCTCCGCGCAGAGAGTCACGTGCTCGGTGACGTTCGGCGCGCGTGCGGCGTCGAGCCGCACGAGAGCGCGGCTGGTGCGCAACGGCCGCACCTACGCGCAGGGCCGGATCAGCAGCCTGAAGCCGACGCGCACGATCGCGCGCGGTCGCTACACGCTGCGGATCGCGTACGGCGGCGCGGTCGTCGCGGCGAGAGTCGCGGTCCGCTGAGGCTCGGCGGCGCGCTCAGGCGTCTCCCCAGGCGAGGCTCGTGACCTCGGTCACGCGCGCGCCTGGGGCCAGCCGCCGGAACGCTCCCGCCGCGCGCGCCTCGGCAGCCGCGCGGCCGGGGTTCGACGATGGCTCGATCGCGAACGTGTCGACGTCGTTCCAGAACGGGTAGCCGGGCGAGGCGCGGAAGTTCTGCCACAGCAGCAGGTGCGGGTGAGCGGCCGCGTCGCGTCGCAGCCGCAGCGCGCGGCCGTGGCGCGGCGCGGTCAGCGTCACCGTCTCGCCCGCGGGGCGCAGGCAGACGTGGTCGTGGCGGCCGTCGGCGTGCTCGGGCACGTGCCCGACGTCGAGCGTGCCGCCGTCGGCGCGGCGCGCGTGCGGCCACGCGACCGCCTGCGGCGTGGCGAGCAGCGCCTCCTCGGGCGCGAACGGCGGCGCCGGCACGACGGCGCCGGCCTCCTCCAGCTCCAGCTCGATCCGCCCGCCGGCGAACGTCTCGCGCGCGAAGCAGGGGTGCTCGCCGGAGAGATACTCGGCCGGTTCGTCGCCGACGTTCTCGACGACCTGCTCGACCGTCAGCGTCGCGCCCCGCAGCGACGTCGTGCGCGTGACGGCGAACGGGCTGCGGACGGTCCGGACGCGCGCGACGACGCGCTCCGCGCTCGCCTCGACGACCGTCCACGGCAGCCGCACCAGCTCGCCGTGGACCAGCTGCGACGGGTCGTCGCCCGGGTCTGGGTAGCCGACGAGTGGGAACATCGTGAACCAGCCGCCGGCCCAGCGGTCGAGGAAGCTCTCCGCTGACGCCGCGGCGGCGCCGAGGTCGCGCGTGCACGGCGCCGGCTCGTGCGCGCGGCGGTGCCACAGCGCGTCGGCGCTGCTGGCGCGGTCGACGAACGTGAGGATCGTGCAGCCCTGCTGTGGCAGCACGGTCGCGGTCGCCTCGGCGGTGGTCAGCTCGCAGGACGGCAGCGACTGGGCGGGGGAGAGATCGGTCACGGGCAGGCTCGCTGGGTCGGGAGGGTGGGCGGCTGGTGCCGGATGGCTCGCGCTGGTCCGGCTCGCGCTGGTCCGGCTCGCGCTCGTCCGGCTCGCGCTCGTCCGACTCGCGCTTGCTCGGCGCGCGCGACCGCGCTTGACCGCGGCCGCCTGCAACCTCTACGTTCGCGAGCAGTTTGTCAACAGAAAACGAATACGAAACTGCGCGGTTCGCGCGGAAGGGGATCTCCACGCATGGCTCCACGCACAGGCGCACGGGTGAGCATCGTGACGGGCGCGGCGTCCGGCATCGGCCGCGCGACCGCGCTCGCGCTCGCGGAAGCGGGCGACGCGGTGCTCGCCGCGGACCTCGACGGCGGCGGGGCGGAGCGCACCGCTGTCGCGATCGTCGCTCGCGGCGGCGTCGCGCGCGCGTGCGCCACCGACGTCGCCGCGGCTGCCGACTGCGAGGCGGCGGTCGGCGCGGCGGCGGCGCTCGGGCCGCTGCGCGCGCTCGTCAACGTCGCCGGGATCGCGGTCGCGCCGGATGCGGTCGAGACCGTCTCCGACGCCGATCTCGACCGGCTGCTGGCGGTCAACGTCGGCTCGATCTTCCGCCTCGGCCGCCACGCGATCCCGCTGCTGCGCGCGGCCGGCGGCGGCGTGATCGTCAACACGGGCTCGGTCCACGCGTACGCGTCGATGACCGACAACGCCGCCTACGCCGCCTCGAAAGGGGCGATCGGCGCGCTGACGCGGCAGATGGCGCTCGACCTCGCGCCCGACGCGATCCGCGCGGTCTGCGTGGCGCCCGGCGCGGTCGACACCCCGCTCAGCCGGCGCGAGCTGGACCGCCGCGGCCTGTCGGCGGCCGAGGCCGGCTTCGGCGACGGCGGCGCGGGGGAGGAGGGTCGCGGCACCACGATCGCCCGCGTTGCCGCCGCGGAGGAGGTGGCGAGCGTGATCGCCTGGCTCACCACCGACGCGGCCGCCGTCGTCAACGGCACGACCGTCGTCGCCGACGCCGGCCTGCTCGCGCGGCTGGTCTGAGCCTCCGCACGACTCGCCGGCGCCGGGCGCGGAAGGAGCCGCCCCGCCGCCACCCCGCGGCCCGCCGCGCCGCCCGCCGCGCCGGCCGGTTGACACGCCGCCAACGCTTCGTATACGGTCTTCGTAAATTGTTTACCGTTTTCGTTTTCCGGAAGGAAGCGAACGGCGGCGAGGAGAAAAGAGACGTGAACCTGTTGCAGCGCAACCAGCCGGGCGGCTCACCCGCCGCGGCCGTCGCGGGGGAGGCGGAGGCCGGCGCCGAAGCGATCGCCGCCCCGCCCGCCGCACCGAACCGGCTGCGCCGCGCGCTCGCGATCAGCGAGGCCGGCGTGATCGCCGCGCTCGCCGGCCTCGTGCTGGTCTTCTGGCTGCTCGAGCCGGCCTTTCTGTCGAGCACCAACGTGCGCTCGATGCTGACCGCCGTCTCGTTCGTCGGGATCATCGCGATCGGGCAGACGCTGCTGCTCGTCGCGGGCGAGTTCGACCTCTCGGTCGGCTCCGTCGCCGGCCTCTCGGCGATCGTCAGCGCCTGGCTGATGACGAAGGGCAACCTGCCCGTCCCGGTCGGGATCCTCGGCGGCCTCGCGACCGGCGCGCTCGTCGGCCTGATCAACGGCGTGCTCGTCGTCGGCGTCGGGATCCCCGCGTTCATCGCGACGCTCGGGATGCTCTATGCCGCGAGAGGCTTCATCTACGTCATCACCAACGGCTACCCGATCTACCCGCTGCCGAGATCGGTCGGCGAGATCGGCAGCGCCGAGGTGCTGTTCGGCCTCGGCTGGAGCTTCGTCCTGCTCGTCGTGCTCGCCGTCGTCGCCGACGTCGTGCTGCGACGCACCACCGTCGGCCGCAACCTGTACGCGACCGGCGGCAACAGAGAGGTCGCGCGGCTGGTGGGCATCTCCACCGGGCGCGTCAAGATCGCCTGCTTCATGGTCGTCGGCGCGCTGTCGGCGGTCGCTGGCATGCTCGTGCTCGCCGACGGCGCCAGCGGGACGCCGTCGATCGGCACCGGCTGGGAGCTGACGGTGATCGCCGGCGTCGTGATCGGCGGCGTCAGCCTGTTCGGCGGCGTCGGCACGGTCGCGGCCGGGATCGTCGGGATGCTGCTGTTGCAGGTCGTGCAGAGCGGCCTCGTCGTCGTCGGGGTCAACCCCAACTGGCAGACCGTCGCGGTCGGGCTGATCATGGTCCTGGCCGTCGGCGTCGACATCGCACGGCGGCGCGTCTCGCTCGCCGGCGGCACCTCGTAGCACCGCAGTGAAGAACCCCTGGAGAGGAGAGAAATGAATTCACCCACCACCCCGAGCGGGCGGCCTCTGCGGCTGCTCGCGCTCATCGCCCTGGCGCTCGCCGCGCTGACCGTCGCCGCCTGCGGATCGAGCGGCGACGACGACAAGAGCGACACCGCCACGAGCGGCGGCGCGGCCGCCGAGACGACGGCGCAAGCCGACGCCGGCGCCGGCGAGGACAAGGGCAAGCTGCTCTGGGTCCAGCCGATGCGCAACCACCCAGTCCACCGCATCATGCAGGGCGGCTTCCTGTCGGAGTGCAAGAGACTCGGCTACGAGTGCGAGATCGTCGGCGCCGAGGCGCTCGACATGCCGGCGACCGCGCCGCTCGCCGACGCCGTCCTGAGCAAGGGCGGGATCAAGGGCATCGGCGTCTACGCCTACGACCCGTCGACCTACCCGTTCATCGGCAGATGGGGCAGGGACTACCCGATCGTCTCGTGGCACATCCCGGTCAGAGAGGGCGACGCCCCGGGCCTCAGAGCCGTCACTGGCACCGTTCCGACCGACTACGCGATCGAGTCCGCCAGAGCGATCGCCAGAGAGATCGGCTGCAGAGGCACCGTCGCGGTCACCGAGGGCTCGTTCAACACGGTCGAGAACCTCGTCGCGAGAGTCTTCACCGAGACGATGGGCGAGGAGTGCCCTGACGTCGAGGTGCTGAAGCCGCAGGAGGAGGGCTTCGACGTCCCCGCCGCGAAGGCGAAGGCCGTCTCGATCCTGCAGGCCAACCCCGACACCGTCGCCGCCTTCTCGACGACCGGCGGAGGCCCCGTGACGTGGGCCGGCGCGGCCCAGCAGGCCGGCAAGAGACTGACGATCATCGGCATGGACTACGTCCGCCAGAACCTCGACCTCGTCAAGGAGGGGAAGGTCTTCGCGGTCGTCGGACAGCCGCTGTTCGAGGAGGGCGCGAAGACCGCCGAGCTGCTCGACCAGCTCGTCGCGGGCGAGTCGGTCGCCTACGACAACCCGCTCCCGGCCACGATCATCACGCGAGATCAGGTCGCGAGATTCGAGGCGATGCTCGACCAGGCCGACGCGGCCACGAAGGACCTCTAGGACCCGAACCCGGCGCACGCGGAGGAGCGCCCTCGCGCTCCTCCGCACCGCCACCCCTGATCCCATGACCCACGTGCTCGAAACCGACAGGCTCGGCAAGCGCTTTGCCGGCGTGCCCGCCCTCAGCGGCGTCGACTTCCGCCTCGGTGCTGGCGAGATCCACGCGCTCGTCGGCCACAACGGCGCCGGCAAGTCGACGCTCGTCAAGATCCTCACCGGCGTCCACGCGGCCGGCTCCTACGAGGGGTCGTTCCGGATCGGCGGCGCGACGGCGACGTTCTCCTCGCCCGCCGCCGCCCGCGCTGAGGGCGTCGCGTACGTCCCGCAGGAGATCCAGGTCGTCGAGCAGTTGAGCGTCGCCGAGAACGTCTACGTCGGCCAGACCGGCCTCGACACCGCGCCGCTCGTCTCCTTCCGCGAGCTGCGCCGCCGCGCCGGCGAGCTGCTCGACCGGCTGGAGATCCCGATCGACCCGCGCAGTCCCGTCGCCGCGCTCAGCGCGACGCAGCGCCAGCTCGTGATGATCGCCCGTGCGCTCGCGACCGAGCCGCACGTGCTGATCCTCGACGAGCCGACCGCGTCGCTCGCCGGAACCGAGACCGAGCGGCTGTTCGCCGTGCTCGACCGCCTGCGCGACGCCGGCACGACGATGGTCTTCATCACGCACCGCATCCCCGAGGTGATGCGCATGTGCGACCGCGCGACCGTCCTGCGCGACGGCCGCAAGGTCGCCGAGATCGAGCGCGAGCAGTTCAGCGAGCGCGCGATCGTCGCGGCGATGGTCGGCCGCGAGGTCGATCACCTCTACCCGACGCGTTCCGGTGCGCACGGCGAGCAAGAGGTGCTGCGCCTGGAGCACGTCAGCGTGCCGCACCCGACCCGCCCGCGCGACGTCCTGCGCGACGTCAGCTTCAGCGCCCGCAGAGGCGAGATCATCGGGATCGCCGGCGTCGTCGGCGCCGGCCGCACCGAGCTGCTGTCCGCGCTCTACGGATCGCTCCCGCACGGCGGCACGATCAGCGTCGAGGGCAGAGCACTGAAGCTGCGCAACCCCGCCGCTGCGCGCCGCGCCGGCATCGCGATGCTGACCGAGGACCGCAAGGGCACCGGCCTGCTGTTCAACTTCGCGCTGCGCGAGAACATCACCGCTGGCAACCTCTCCGGCCTCTCGCGCGGCGGCTGGGTCGACCGCCGCGGCGAGCAGCGCGCCGCGGCCGGCTTCATGCAGTCGCTGCGGATCAAGGCGCCGTCGCCAGGAGCCGACGTCGCGCACCTCAGCGGCGGCAACCAGCAGAAGATCCTGCTCGCGCGCGTGCTGATGAACGCGCCGCGGATCATGCTGCTCGACGAGCCGACGAAGGGCGTCGACGTCGAGACGCGGCAGGAGATCTACCGCTTGATCCTCGACCTCGCCGACAGAGGCGTGACGCTGCTCGTCGTCTCCTCCGAGATCGCCGAGCTGGTCGGCCTCTGCGACCGCTGCCTGGTGCTCGCCGACGGCGCGATCGTCGACGAGTTCAGGCGCGGCGAGGGCAGCGAGGCGCGCGTGATCGAGGCGACCACGACCGCGACCGGAGCGGCCGCATGACGCCGCTCGCTCCGCGCCCCGAGGCGTTCGCGCTCGGCGACGGGCTCGCGCTGACCGGCGGCAGCGGCCAGCACGCGACGAAGCTCGGCCGCTCGATCTACTCCGGCCGCGTCGCCGCCGTGCTGCGCGAGGCGATCATCGACGGCACGCTCCACTCGGGCACGCCGCTGGTCGAGGCGCGCGTCGCCGACGAGCTGGCGGTCAGCCGCGGGCCGGTCCGCAGCGCGCTGCACGTGCTGGAGGGCGAGGGCCTCGTGCGGACGCTGCCGAACGGGCGCACCGAGGTCGTCGGCTTTGCCGCCGAGGACCTGCGCGACCTCTTCCGCGTCCGCTTCGAGCTGGAGGGGACGGCGATCCGCTGGGGTGCCGAGCGCGCCGCGCCGACCGCGCCGCTGGAGCTGGCGCTCGCCGCCTTCGAGGTCGAGGGCGCGACGACGCCGAGGCTCGTCGAGCTCGACATCGCCTTCCACCGCGCGCTCGTGCAGCGCAGCGGGAGCCGCTTTCTCGTCGAGGCGTGGCAGGCGATCGCGCCGGTCATCCAGACCGTCATCACGATCGGCAACCGGCGACTCGCCGCGGCCGATCCGGCGACCCACTTCCGCCGCATCGTCGCCTCGCACGAGCCGCTGATCGAGGCGATCCGCGACGCCCGCCCGGATGCGGCCGCGGCGCTGCTGCACGACCAGCTCGAATTGACCGCGTCGATGTTCGGCGACGCGCAGGGAGAGGACCGATGACCGTCGAGACGACGCCCGGCACGATCGGCGGCGGCATGCCGCTGCTCGCCGGCAGCAGCGTGATCCTGACCGGCGCCAGCGGCGGGATCGGCCGCGCGATCGCGCGGATGCTGGTCGAGGCCGGCGCGCGCGTCGCGCTGACCGACCTGCACGCCGGGGCGCTGGAGCGCACCGCCGCCGAGCTGCGCGACGCGGCGCCCGGCGCCGCGCTGCACGCGGAGGCGATCGACGCCTCCGACGCCGCGGCGTTCGCCGCGCTGCACGACCGCGCCGCCGCGGCGATCGGCCCGCTCGACGGGCTCGTCAACTGCGCCGGGCTGTTCGAGGCCGCCGCGTACGACACGCTCGACGCGGCTGCCTGGTCGCGCGCGCTGACCGCCAACCTGCTGACGACCGCGGCCGGCTGCCAGGCCGTCCTGCCGGGCATGATCGCGCGCGGCGGAGGCGCGATCGTCAACGTCGCCTCGACGGCCGGCGAGTACGGCTCGATCAGCCCGGCGGCGCACTACGCCGCCGCGAAGGGCGGGGTGATCGCGCTGACGAAGTCGCTCGCGCGCGAGGCCGCGCCGGCACAGGTGCGCGTCAACGCCGTCAGCCCCGGCCCGATCGAGACCGACGGCCTGCTGTCTGCGACCTCCGAGCAGAAGGCGCTGATCGGCCAGCGCACGCTGCTGGGCCGGCTCGGCCGCCCGGAGGAGATCGCCGGCGCATGCGTCTTCCTGCTCAGCCCCCTGTCCACCTTCGTCACCGGTCACGTCCTGCGCGCGAACGGCGGCGCGCTGCTGTGATGCCAGAGCTGCTGCTGCTGACCGACGCCGACCGCTTCCCGTTCGACGACGGCAACCGCGCGGCGATCGCCGCGGCCGGGCGCGCGGTGCTGGAGCTGGACGGCCACGATCCCGCGCGGATCGCCGCCGCCGGCGACGGCGGCGCCGCGGCGCTGTTCGTCTACCACGCGACGGTCGACGCCGCCCTGATGGACCGCCTGCCGCAGCTGCGCGTGATCGCCCGCTGCGGCAGCGGCTACGACAAGGTCGACGTCGAGGGCGCGTACGCGCGCGGCATCGAGGTCGTCTACGTGCCTGACTACGGCGTCGACGACGTCGCCGACCACACGCTCGCGCTGCTGCTCGCCTGCGCGCGTCGCGTGCCGTCGTCCGATCGCGCGATGCGCGCCGGGCTGTGGCCGCCGTACGCCGACCTCGGCACGATGCGCCGCCTGCGTGGCGCGACGCTCGGCCTGCTCGGCTTCGGGCGGATCGCGCGCGCCGCCGCCGAGCGTGCGCGCGGCTTCGGGATGCAGCTGCTCGTGCACGATCCCGCGGTCGACGCGGACACGCTCGCCGCCGCCGGCGCGGCCCGCGCGCACGACCTCGGCGACCTGCTGCGGCGCGCCGACGCGCTCTCGATCCATCTTCCCCTCACGCCCTCGACGCACCGGCTCGTCGGCGCGCCCGAGCTGGCGGCGATGAAGCGCGGCGCTCTGCTCGTCAACACGAGCCGCGGCGAGATCGTCGACGAGGACGCGCTCGCCGCGGCGCTCGCCGGCGGCCACCTCGCCGGGGCGGGCCTCGACGTCTTCGAGGTCGAGCCGCTTCCCCAAGACAGTCCCCTGATCGGATTGGAGTCTGCTGTGGTCACACCCCACTCGGCGGCGTTCTCCGAGCAGGCGCTCGCCGAGCTGCGCGGTCGCGCGCTCGACGACGTCCTGCGCGTGCTTGCCGGAGACCTGCCCCACGATCCCGTGCCGGCGGCGCGATGAGCGCGGACCTGTACCGCACGATGCGCACGATCCGCCGCTTCGAGGAGCAGATCGTGACGCTCGTCAACGCGAACGAGATCGCCGGCGTCACGCACGAGTACATCGGCCAGGAGGCGGTCGCGACCGGCGTCTGCGCGGCGCTGCGCGACGACGACGTGATCACCTCGACGCACCGCGGCCACGGCCACGTGATCGCGAAGGGCGCCGATGTCGCGCGGATGATGGCCGAGCTGCTCGGTCGCACCACCGGTCTCAACCGCGCGCGCGGCGGCTCGATGCACATCGCCGACGTCTCGCTCGGCATCTACGGCGCGAACGGGATCGTCGCGGCCGGTGCGCCGATCGCCGCCGGCGCGGCGTGGGCCGGCGTGCAAGCCGGGAGCGATCGCGTCGCGGTCTGCTTCTTCGGCGACGGCGCCGTCAACCAGGGCGTCCTACACGAGTCGATGAACATGGCCACAATCTGGCGGCTGCCCGTGCTGTTCGTCTGCGAGAACAACGGCTACGCCGTCTCGTTCGCGCAGGCGGAGGCGACCGCCGGCTCGCTCGTCGCGCGCGCCGCCGCGTACGGGATGGCAGCGGAGAGAGTCGACGGGATGGACGCGGAGGCGGTGCTGGCCGCGGCGGGCGCGGCGGTCGCGCGCGCCCGTGCCGGCGAGGGGCCGTCGTTCCTCGAATGCGAGACCTACCGCTTCGTCGGCCACCACACCGCCGAGGCGACGATGGGGCTGGGCTACCGCAGCGACGAGGAGATCGCGCGCTGGCGCGAACGTGACCCGCTCGCCGTGCTGGCGGCGCGGCTCGACGCCGATGCGGTCGCCGCGATCGACGCGCAGGTGGAGGAGCTGCTGCGCGACGCGCTCGCCTTCGCGCGCGAGAGCCCGCGCCCGGAGCCGTCGTCCGCGCGCGACTACGTCTATGCGAGTGGCCCCGCGCCGCGCGAGGGAGTGGTGGCCTGATGGCCCGGATGCGATACCAGCAGGCGCTGGCGAAGGCGCTGCGCGACGAGATGACGCGCGACCCCGGGGTGTTCGTCCTCGGCGAGGACGTGCGCGCGTCGCTGCGCGGCATCACGAGAGGGCTGACGGAGGAGTTCGGCCCGCAGCGGATCATCGACACGCCGATCTCCGAGCAGGCGTTCACCGGCTTCGCGATGGGCGCCGCGCTCGCCGGCCACCGGCCGGTCGTGGAGTACCAGATCCCGTCGCTGCTGTTCACGGCGTTCGAGCCGATCGTCAACCAGGCGCAGAAGTTCCGCCTGATGACGGGCGGGCAGGCGAAGGTCCCGGTCACCTACATCGTGCCCGGCTCCGGCGCGCGGCTCGGGCTCGCGGCGCAGCACTCCGACCACCCGTACGCGCTGCTGGCGCAGGCCGGTGTCAAGACCGTCGTGCCGGCGACCGCCGCCGACGCGTACGGGCTGTTCGTCAGCGCGATCCGCGACGACGACCCGGTCGTCCTGTTCGCGCCGGCCGCCGCGCTCGGCACGCGCGAGGAGGTCGCCGACGACGCCGCGCCGATCCCGCTCGGCGTCGGCCGCGTCCACCGCGCCGGCGACGACGTCACGATCGTCGCCGTCGGCCATCTCGTCAGAGACGCACTCGCGGTCGCCGAGTCGCTGGCCGAGGACGGCGTGTCGGCCGAGGTGTTCGATCCGCGGACGGTGTACCCGTTCGACTGGGAGGGGCTGCGGGCGTCGGTCGAGAAGACCGGCCGCCTCGTCGTGGTCGACGACACCAACCGCACGTGCGGGCTCGCGGCCGAGGTGGTCGCGACGGCGGCGGAGGAGCTCGCGGGCGCGCTCGTGGCGCCGCCCAGACGCGTCACGCGCGCCGACGCCCCGATCCCGTTCGCGGTCGAGCTGGAGGTCGCGCTGCTGCCGAGCCGCGAGCAGCTCGCCGCCGCCGTCCGATCCGTTCTCACCGCCCGTCAGGAGGTTGCGCGATGACCGACATCCACATTCCGAAGATGGGCATGTCGACCGTCGAGGTGGAGATCCTCGCCGTGCTGGTCGCGGTCGGCGACACCGTCGCGGCGGGTGACTCGGTCGTCGAGGTCGAGGGCGACAAGGCGGCGTTCGAGGTCGAGGCCGGCGTCGACGGCACGGTCGCCGAGGTCCTCGTCGCCACGGGGCAGGAGTGCGCCGTCGGCGACGTCGTCGTGCGGATCGAGGGCGGGGCGGGGGCGTGAGCGCCGTCGCGGGCGGGACGTTCGTGAAGGCGACGCGGACGCAGCGGCTGATCGCGCGCCGGATGGTCGAGGCGACGAGCGGCGTGCCCGCGTTCACCGTCGCGGCCGACGTCGAGCTGGACGCGGCGGTCGCGCTGCGGGCGCGGCTGAAGGCGGCTGGCGGCGCGGCCGGCGGCACGCCGGCGCCGTCGCTCAACGACATGGTGCTGCGCGCCGTCGCGCTGGCGCTGCGCGCGCACCCGCGCGTGAACGCGAGCTTCGACGCGGAGGCGGGAGGCTTCCACGAGTGGGATCGCGTCAACGTCGGGATGGCGGTCGCGGCGGGCGACGCGCTCGTCGTCCCGACGATCCACGACGCCGACCGCAAGCCGCTGGCCGAGATCGCGGGCGAGACCCGTGCCCTGGTCGACGCGGTGCGCGAGCGCAGCGTCGCCCCCGCCCAGCTCGCCGACGGCACCTTCACGGTGTCGAACCTCGGCATGCTCGGCGTCCGCCACTTCGAGGCGGTGATCAACCCGCCACAGGCCGCGATCCTCGCCGTCGGCGCGCTGCGCCCGACCGCCGTCCCGCGCCCCGACGGCACGATCGCCGCCGTCTCGCTGGCGACGCTCACTCTCACCAGCGACCACCGCGTGATCTACGGCGCCGACGCCGCCCGCTTCCTGGTGACGGTCACGGAGCTGCTGGAGGAGCCGGCGCGGCTGTAGGGCGCGCGGCGTGTCGTCGGGCGGTCGATTCAGGCCCAGAGCGACGCGATCGGCGCGGCGACGATGCCCGCGTCGAGCTGAAAGACGCGCGGGCCGGTGTGCAGCACGACTCCGGCCGCGAAGCGGTCGCCCAGCTCGTCGCGCAGCCAGGCGAGGTGACGGGCGTCGCTGCTCTTTGGCGCGGCGCTCGCCTTGATCTCGATGCCGACGACCCGCTGCCCCGCCAGCTCCGCCACGACGTCCACCTCCTGGCGGCCCTCTCGCGTGCGCAGGTGGTGCAGGCGAGGTCGGGACCTCGACACTCCGAGCTCGGCGCGCAGCTGACCGACGACGAACGTGTCGAGCAACCGGCCGAGCAGGTCGCCGTCGCGCATGACGCCGGCCGTGTCGACACTGACCGCGGCGCCGATCAGGGACGAGTCGACGAGGTACCGCTTCGGCTGCTGGACGAGGCGCTTGAGCCGGTTCGACGTCCAGCTCGGCATGCGCTCGGCGACGAAGAGGTCGGTCAGGAGCGCCTCGTAGGCGATCGCGGTGACCTTCGATATGCCTGCGGCGTCGTAGATCGTCTTGTGCTCTGCGACGCCGGCGGAGTTGAGCGCATACGCCTCGAAGTAGCGGCGCAGCCGCTGCGTGTCGAGTGGTCGCGTCGCGCCGCCCGACAGCTGCGCGACGTCGCGCAGCAGCAGTTCCTCGACGTAGCCGTTGAGCCACTGCCGAGCCGCCGGCGGCCGGAGGCGGAGCGAAGGCGCCGGGAACCCGCCGCGCAGCGCGAGGTCGACGTACCCGCGGAGATCGGGAGGGTCGGTCGGCTGCGGCGGCGGCGCGCCGTCCGCGAGGGCGTCGAAGAACGTCGCTGCGGATGCCCTTCCGAGCTGTTCGCGAACTGACATCGGGTACATCTCGATGCGCACGAGCCGCCCCGTCCCGGGCCACATCTCCTGCTCGATCCCAGCTCTGACCGAGCCGGTCACGAGGAAGCGGCCCGGGCGGAAGTCGGCGTCGACCGCGCGCTTCACGGCGCCGAGCACCTCTGGGACGACCTGCCACTCGTCGAGCAGGACGGGCTCCGTCAGGTTCCGCAGCGCGGCGTCAGGGTCGCTCTGGAACGCGGCGGCTTGCGCCGGGACGTCGAGTCGCACGGTGCTCGCCGCACGCCGCGCCGCGGTCGTCGTCTTGCCCGACGCCCGTGGCCCGACGATCAGAAGCGCCGGCAGGTCGGTGAGAAGCTCGTCGAGCGCGAAATCGAGCATTCGGGGTTGGTACGCCCTATTCGCAGCGGCTGTCATGCAAGTGACTATACCTCCTGCCCGGGAGATACTTTACCTTCTGCCCAGGAGGTGCTGTACCTCCTGCCCGCCGCCGGGCCGGCGCGCTCAGCGCCCCGCGAACATCTCTCTCGTGACCGAGAACTGCTCGCCGAGCAGCCTCAGCGCTCTTCTCGCGTCGTAGCGCTCGATCGCCTTCACGAGCGGTTCGTGGACGGAGAGGATGCGGGTGAAGTTCTCGTCCGGGTCGGCCTCCGCCATGCGGCGGTTGCCGATCGTGATGACGGTGTGGATCACGGGCGCGAGCGCGAGCCACGCCTGCGTCAGGAAGCGGCTGCCGGAGAACTCCAGCAGCGCGCGGTGGAAGTCGATGTCGAGGTCGACGAGCCGCTGTGTCGAGGCGCCCTCCGCGTGGACCAGCTCGTACGCGGCGCGCAGCGGCGCGGTGTCGTTTCTCGCCGCCACGCCGCGCTGGATCGCGGTCGACTCCAGCTCGAGGCGGACGCTGACGAGGTCGTCGAGGTCGGCCGCCGAGAAGCCGACGACGATCGAGCGGCCGTTCGGCTGCGTGCGCACGAGGCCCTCGCCTTCGAGCACGTGCAGCGCGTTGCGGACCGGCCCGCGGCTGACCGCCAGCTGCGCCGCAAGGCGCGCCTCCACGAGCGGGGACCCGGCCTCGAGCGAGCCCTCGACGATCGCCTCGCGGAGGATCGACGCGACGCGCCCGGAGTAGATGCTGCGCTCCAGCTTGACCGCGTGCTGGCCCGCCATCCCACCGGGCATCGCGGCATGGCGGCCCAGATTCAGGCTCGTCGTCGGGTCGGTCGGCTCTCGGCTCATGCGTTGGTGATCACCCCTGCGGGCTGGAGGTCGACGCGCTCGCCCAGCTCCAGCACGCGCGTCGCCGGCCCGCCGAGCTTCGCACACGCCTCGGCGAACAGGCGCGGATCGAGCGTCGGCAGGCCGTCGGGCGAGTGGCCCGGCCCGTAGCCCTCCGGCGCCCACATGCCGTAGTGGCACGGGATCGCGACGGCGGGAGCGAGCTGGTGCGCCATCAGCGCGGCCTCCAGCGCGTTCATGCAGCCGCCCGAGCCGTTGGCGACGAAGATCCCGACGTCGAACGGCCCGCGCTCGTGCACGGCGAGGCAGCGCGGGTCGTACTCGGTGTCGCCGCTGTGGAGGATCCGCGTCCCGCCGACCTCGACGACGAACGCGAGCGCGTCCTCGGTCAGCCAGCCTCTGACCTCGTGGCGCGCGTAGTGGCCGTGGAACGCGAACGGCCCGACCTCCACGCTCTCGCCGCGCTCGACGGTCACGATCCGCTCGCGTCGCACCCCGCGGCCGACGAGCCGCGCCACGATGCTCGACGGGCCGGCGAAGACGACGTCCGGGTTCGCGCCCGCGAGCGCCTGGCACGTCGTCAGGTCGAGGTGGTCGTGGTGGGAGTGCGTGATCGCGACGACGTCCACGTGCGTCGTCGCGGGATCGAGCACGATCGGCGCCACGCGTGGGAGTCCCAGCTCCTCCAGCGCGAACTCCGACAGGTACGGGTCGAGCAGGCAGACCTGCCCGCCGGGTGCCTCGATCGCGTAGCCGGCCTGGCCGATCCACGCCAGGCCCACCGGGCGATCCTGCTGCTGGGCGCTGTCGAGTGACTTCGGCACGGACTCCTCATTCTGGCAACGGTTTTCGTTAACGATACCTCTACGGTCGCACGTGAAACGCATCGACCGTGACGGTGTCGCCGGTCGCGTCGTGGTTGCGTCTGCCGAGCACCCTCACCTGCAGCGTGTGCGGCCCGGCGGTCGGGAACGTCGCCTGGTAGGGCGCCGCCTGCGGCACCGTCGGCCCGCGCATCCCGAACGTGTCGACGCGCGCGGCGAACGCGCCGTCGAGCCACACGTCCGCTCTGCCGCACGCCGCGCACTGCCGCCCGACCCACGTGATCCGGCGGCCGGTGAACGTCACCGTCGCCGTGTCGCCCGCGGTCGCACTGACGCTCGCGGTTCCGCCCGAGGCCCCGCTCCCGCTCGCCGTCGACCAGCCGCCGCCGCTGAGCGCGATCGCGCCGGCGCTGTTCTCGATCACGCTCGGCGCATTCGTCAGCAGCTGGAAGCCGTCGACGCTGACGCCGACGCCGGAGGAGAGCGGGTGCCGGGTACCGGCCTGCGTCACCGTGATCGTGCGCGTCGCGACCGTCGGGAACGTCTTCGAGTAGATCGGGATCGACCAGTTGTTCTCGTCGGGCGCGTAGAGGTCGATCGTCGCGTCCTCGACGCCGTCGACCGAGACCTTCGCGCGGCCGAGGTCGGTGCCGAGCTTCGCCAGCCACGTGATCTGGCTGCCCGTGAACGTGAAGCTCGCGCTCGGTGGCGTCGTGTTCGGCGGCGGGTCGTCCTGGTAGGACACCCACGGGTCCCAGCGCGTCGCGTCGTTCGAGTGCGTGCCGTTGCGGCCGATCTCGAAGCGGATCGCGTCGCCGGCCGCCACCGCGAGCCCCGTCACGTTCGCGGCGAACCCGTCGGCGTCGTTCCCGGCGAGCGTTCTCGGACCCCACACGGTCGTGCCGTTCTTCGTGATCCTCACGATCACGCCGTCGCCGTTCGGGTCGAGCTTCGCGACGTGGCTGAGGACGTCGACTCTGCCCGCCCGCGGCGCGATCCACGTGCGCGCGGTGTCGTTCGCCGGGCCGGGGTGGAGCGCGTCGGGCCAGACGTACCCGCCGCTCGCGTCGTGCCACTCGCGCATTCCCATGAAGCCGCTCGCGCGGTACGCGGCGATGTCCTGCCAGCTCCCGCCGACGAGATCCTGGTAGCGCCAGTTGGCGCCGCCCTGCGTCGCGCTGAAGCCCTGGCAGGCGCCTCTGCACTCAACCGATGTGGCGACCGTCCCGCCGGACGCGTCCGGCAGCCCGCTGCGGCGCTGCCACGCGCCGCTGTATCTGATCCCTCTCGCATCGTCCTCGACGCCGCTCGTGTCGGCCGTGAACGGCGCCGAGGCGGCCGTCGCCGAGCGGTTGCCGTCGCCGTCGACCGTCCGCACCGCGTACACGGCGTTCGGCGACGCGCCCGGCGTCGTGTCGAAGAAGACGCGGCCCTTCGCGACGCTGCCGACCTGCACGCCGTCGCGCAGGATCTCGTAGCGGCTGAGCCAGTTGTCGTCGCTGCCCGCGCCCCACGTCACCTCGACGCCGGCGTGGCCCATGTTCGTGCGCACGTGCGCGCTCACCTGCGACGGCGCTCTCGGCGCGACCGCGTCCTGGCCGCCGCCGGGCCGCTTGGGCATCCCGAGCCAGACCAGCTCGCCCGGCTGCAGCGAGGCGAACGTCACGCCGTTGGTCATCAGGTCCGCGCCGCTGCGCGAGGCGCTGCCGGCGGTGCGGGCGTAGCGGACGTCGTAGGTGCGTCTGGGGTCGAGGCCCTTCGGGTACACGGTCACGTTGCTGCCGGCGGTCGAGCCGCGGTAGATCACGAGCGAGCGCTCGCCGTCGCCGCTGACGCGCTGGAACCAGTTGCGATCGGCGTCGCTGCCGCGCGGGTGGTACTGCTTGGACCAGCGCCCGGCGACCTGCTGGGAGAGCAGGTAGTGGTAGGACTCGACGAGCGCGCGCATGCACTCGATCCGCGCCGGGTCGTCGGGGTCACCGGTGAAGTCCGGGTTGAACATCAGCAGGACGTTCCACGTGACGTTGCAGTTGCGCGGGTTCCAGAGGTCGGGGATCCCGCTCAGCTTGTCGGCCGGGAACAGCCGCGAGGCGTCGTACTGCTCGTAGAGGCCGTTGCTGTCGGAGAAGCTGAAGCTGGACGCCATCCGCATGAACTCGTAGTGGATCGAGTTGCCGCCGCTGTCGACGCCCTGGATCGCGGAGCCGGGCCGCTGGTCGAGGAAGCCCTGCTGGACGCGGCGGAACGCCTGGTCCTGGCCGAGCTGTCGCGCCCCGCTCGTGTCGCCGACTGGGCACGAGTCGTTGCGCCACTGGAAGTCGCCCCACTGCTCGGCCTTGGAGACGAGCAGGTCGCGCATCCACGTCTCGGCGACCGGCAGCGTGAGGTTGACGAGCAGCTCGGCGTAGCCGCACGCGGAGCGCTGGTCGAACCACGTCGGGTGGTCTCTGATCGCGTCCGATCCGCCGTTCGCGTTGTACGCGAACATGTAGACGAGCTGGCGCATGCCGGACTTCGAGAGGTAGTCGCCGCTGACTCTGAAGTCGGGGCCGTTCCAGCTGCCGGGCTTGTCCCACCAGCCGTTGTCGCGGTGGTAGGTGTCCGCGCCGATCGCCCGCATCCGCGCCGTCAGGCCGAAGACCTTCTGCAACGTGCCTGCCTGGTCCCATCTGTGGATCCACTGGCTGCCGAGGTTCCAGTCGCCGAGCATGCGGACGGCGGCGAAGTAGTCCGGCCGCGTGTAGTCCCACATGTAACGGTACTGCCAGTCGAGCAGGCGGTTCGTCATGTCGTCGAGGTCGTCGACGTAGACTTGCGTGAACGCCTTCGGCAGCGTCACGGACCCGCCGGGCGCGAGCGTGTCGGAGTAGTTCGGCAGCGTCAGCGAGAGCGCGCCGGCGCGGCCGTCCTGCCGGCCGGTCTCGGCCGACCAGCGTCCGAGGTAGTCGAAGCCGATCGCGACGCCGTCGTCCTGCGCGCCGTTCCACAGCGACAGCCACGGGATGTAGTTGGCGGACGTCTCCGCCCAGCCGGCGATCGCGCAGCGCTCGGCGGCCGGCGTCCGGTCCTGGTAGCGCCAGCCCTGGTCGCCCTGGGCGAGGCTGAACCCGCTCGACGCTCTGTAGGCCGGCGCGCCCGCACCGCGGTACGCGATTGTCGGGTCCCAACGCGTCGCGTCGAAGTTCCACGTGCCGTTGTCGGAGATCACGAAGCGGATCACGTCGCCGGTCCGCACGTTCAGCCCCGAGACGTTCGTGTCGATGCCGGTCGTGTCGGTCCCGGCGATCGTTCTGGCGCCCCACACGGTCGTGCCGTTGAGCTCGATCGAGACGACGACGCCGTCGCCGCTCGTGTTCATCTTGGCCGCTCTGCCGCTGACGTCGACGACGCCGTCGCGCAGCACGGTCCAGGTACGCGCGGTCGCGCGGCCCTGGCCGGGGTGCTGCGCGTCGGGCCAGACGTAGCCGCCCGTCGCGTCGTGCCACTCGCGCATGCCGAGGTAGCCGCTCAGCGTGCGGGCGGTCATGTCGCTCCAGCCGTCGGAGCCGGTCGTCGCCTGCGAGCAGTTGAATCTGTCGTGGCTGTCGAAGGTGCGCGCGTAGCCCGTGCTCAGCGGCGCCGAGCGCTGTGTCCACGCGTCGGCGGTCGAGCGCGCGCCGGTCATCCAGCGCAGGGACGTGTCGCTCGTCTCGTTCCCCATCAGGTTCTGCTCGAGGAACGCCGGCCGCAGGAGCGCGTGTGCGACGGTGTCGGCGTTTCTGATCTCGGCCCACTCGCGGATCAGCGCGCTGGACGGGTAGACGACGTAGCGCTTCGTGACGCTCACCTGCGAGCGCGCGATCGTCACCTGCAGCTCGATCGCGGGCTGGCCGCCGACGGTCGCCGCCGACGCTCTGCCGGAGACGCACGACCAGCCCGGCGTCGCGCCCGTGACGGTCGCGCCGTCCCACAGGAAGCGGACCTCGTTCGACGTCGCGGCGGCCTGGACGTACTCGCGCACCGGCGTGACGAGCTTGTTCTTGAAGCTCGTCAGCGCGAACGTCCCGGCGGTCAACGCGACCGTCTTCTCGATCGCGGCGGTCCCGAACGTCCACGAGCAGGCGTTGGCGCCCTGGTTCGCGTAGCCGTCGCCGACCGTGAGCGCCTGCGCTGGCGCCGCCGCGGCGAGCCCCGCCGCCGCGCTCAGCGCGAGCGCTGTCGTCGCCGCGAGCGCCTTTGCAGCGAGCGCCCGCGCCTTAACCGCTCCGACCGCCTCGACCGCCGACCGTCCCGTCCGTCGCATCCTCGACCCCTCTTGCTGACGGTTTTCAGTTAACTGTTTGAGGTGAGACCGTAGTGGCTGGACGGGCGGCGCGTCAACCCGGGCGGTTGCGCGGCGCCGTGTCGCTCGGCCGGCCCGGTGCGCCCGGCGCCGCGCGCGAGGTGTGTCGGTTTGGGCCCTATAGGGCACCGGATTGACGCAGGTCGCGGCCGTGGGCGGAGGTGCGTCGGTTTGCACCCCTGTAGGGGTGCGGATTGACGCTCCTCGGGCTCGGGCGGCGTTGGCGGGGCCGGGGCGCGGCTTGACGCGTCCGGTACGTTCCCATCGGGATAACGGTTAACAGTTTCCAGAATGAGGAGCGGAGAGAGATGAGGCCACACCTCAGTTGCCACCCGGCGGTCGTGCGGAAGAGGTGCGCGCGCTGGGTCGCGGGCGGCGCGCTCGCGCTCGGGCTCGGCGCCGCGCTGCCGGTCGCGCAGGCGCACGCGCTGACGGTCGCGGACGCCTACGCCACCAGCGGCGCGAACGCCTGCTCGTGGACGATCGGCACCGACGCGTATGAGCGCGTGCTGACGTTCGCGTCGCAGACGTACACCCTCACGAGCTTCAAGAACAAGCTCGTCACGCCGGCGCGCGAGTACGTCTCGCCGAGACACACCTCGCCGGAGATCAGCTTCGTCTGGGACGACGCGACGCTGACCGGCGCGAGAGCCGGCTGGTCGTGCACGAGCGGCGACGCGGCGAGCGTGAGACTCGGTGGCGAGGACGCGATCCGGCTGACCGTCACGATCGCGCGCCCGCAGGTCGAGGTGACGAAGACCTACCTCGTCTACCCGGGCGAGTCGCTCGTGCGCGAGTCGACCAGGTACCGCAACCTCGACGGCAGCGGCCACAAGCTGATGCGGCCGACGATCCTCGACCAGCGCGTGATGGGCGAGGAGACCGCCGACGTCGACCTCAAGCACATGACCGGCGCTCGCGCGGCCGCCGGCTCGTGGACCGTGCGCTCGACACCGCTCGACGCCGACTACGCGCGCACCTTCGACAGCTACGACAGATTCAACTGCCCCGAGACCGACCGCGGCTGGCGAGAGCTGGCGAACTACTCGCCGTCGGGCTACCTCGGGATGAAGGAGTGGCACGATTCCGGCAGCGGCTACGTCTGGCCGGGCGCGCAGCACCCGGGGCCGAGCAACGACGTCTCGCGCACCTGGACGGCCCCGACCTCCGGCACGATCAGCGTCGCCAGCCACGTCGCGAAGCTGAACCCGCTCGGCGACGGCGTCAGCGTGCGGATCATGCGCAACGGGCTGACGGTCTACGGGCCGAGAACGCTCGCCGGCGACGACACGACCGGGTTCGACGTGAACCTCGGCCAGCTGCAGGTCGCCGACGGCGACAACGTCCGCTTCGTGATCTCCAACAACGGCAACTGGGGCAGCGACGCGACCGCCTGGGACCCGAGAATCAACTGGGTCTGGGGATCCGGCTCGCCGACGACGGCGTCGAGAGCGTTCATCGACGCGCAGGGCGCGCACGACTGGAGCTACGAGGAGCTGCGCGGGGAGGCGTGCCCGGTCACCGGCTGGTCGCAGACCGCCGTCAACTACATCCCGTGGTTCGCGAGCTTCAACCGCGCCGAGCGCGACGGCGTCTTCGCCGGGATCGACCACTTCGGCCGCTGGGCGGCGCGGATCGGCGACCAGGCCGGCGCACGCGGCGGGCTGACCTTCGCGCTGTCGGGCTACTCCCGCACGCTCGCCGCGAACGAGAGCGTCACGAGCCCGCAGGCGTTCACCGGCACGTACGCCGACGACCTCGACGACATGACGAACCGGCTGCTCGACTGGCAGTACAGATACATGTGGGACTACACGCGGCCGGACTACTTCGCCGCCGTCCGCCTGCTCGGCCAGTGGCCGGCGGGCAGCCACTGGGGCGGGAACTGGAACCCGGCTGGCATCACCCAGCAGGTCTTCGGCTTCGTCGAGCGGATGCGCGCGATCGGCGGCGACACCTACCACCGCGACTACGGCTGGTGGGACAAGGCCGGGAGCTGGAAGGGCCCCGACTGGCGGGCGACGAAGGACTACCTGCGGAAGTCCGGCATGCAGCAGCTGATCTACATCCCGGCGTACCACGCCGAGCCGGGGACGCCGCCGGTCGTCGAGCACCCGGACTGGTGGAGCACGCGGGCACCGATCCCGCTGCCGCCGAGCCAGATGCTCGACCTCACCCAGACCGGCGCCGAGCAGTGGTTCGGCGACCTGTTGATCGGCAAGGCGCTGGAGTGGGGCGACTACCAGTGGCGCAACGACGGCGTCACGATCGCGCCATGGGCGCCCGACAAGCAGCTCGGCCACGACCAGGCGTTCCGCCGCGCGCAGCAGCGCTTCCTCGACGAGCGGCCCGGCTCCGCGATCCAGTCGGTCAACTCTGGCGGTCACGAGATCGGCTGGGAGTACCTGCGGATGTCGACGAGCTTCAGCTTCACCGACCACGGCGGCTCCGCCGAGCACGACGCCGCGTCGCGGCTGTTCCCCGTCGACAAGCTGAGCGGGATCCCGGATCTGTGGAACCCGGGCAACTGCAGCCAGGGCTTCAACGCGGCGCTGATGTTCAACCCGGACTTCACCGGCAACACGTGGAACGCCGGGCAGGTCGAGTGCATGCGCAAGCTCGTCGAGCAGTACCGCTACCTCGAGCGCGAGGGCGTCGTCGGCCGCTGGGTGCGGCAGTACCACCCGGTGACGACAGGCACCGACGCCGACTGGTTCCAGCGGCTCAGCCGCGACCAGCTGCGCGGGCTGATCGTCTACAAGGGCGCGCCGAGAGGCGCGACGACCGTCCACCCGAAGGGGCTCGACCCCGCCGCGGGATACCACGTCTCCTACGCGGTCCTGAGAGGCTCGGCGACGCGCACCGGCGCGGACCTGATGACGAACGGGATCGTGCTGCCGTCGGTCGCCGGCGGCGAGCTGGTCTACCTCAACCTCGCCGACCGCCCCAGTGCGGGGACCGACACGACGGCGCCGAGAGCGCCCGCGTCGGTGACGGTCGCGCGCGGCACGAACATGGGCTTCAGCGGCGTTGAGGTGCGCTGGGGCGCGGGCACCGACGACCGCTGGGTCAGCCGCTACGAGGTGCTGCGCGACGGCGTCAAGATCGCGACGGTCGCGAAGGGCCGCTTCCACTTCGACCACTCGCCGGCCGCGTCGGAGCATGCCGCGTACACGGTGCGGACGGTCGACGGCGACGGCAACGCGTCGGCCGCGACGGCGCCGGCGGGAACGCCTCCGCCGGCCGCCGAGACAGGGGTCGACGACGCCCCCGGCGCCGGCGTGACGTACGGCGGCACGTGGGCGCGCCTTACCGGCCAGATCGACGCGCACCTGGGGACCGTCTCTACGGCCGCCGGGCAGTGCGGAGATGCCTGCGGCGGGTTCAGCGCGAGTCAGGGCGGCGCCGACTGGCGCTATCAGGACGAGGTCGCGGGGAGATGGCAGGAGATCGCCACGTACACCGGCGACGGCTACCTGAACCGGCCCGAGTGGCACGACGCGGGCGGCGGCTACGTCTGGCCCGACGCGATCCACCCAGGCCCGGCGGGCGACACCGCGCGCGTCTGGACGGCGCCGAGAGCCGGCACCGTCGACATCACCGGGACCGCCGCGAAGCTCGACACCGGCGGCGACGGGATCGTCGTGAAGATCACCAAGAACGGCGCGACGATCTGGGGGTCGCAGACGATCGCGGCCGCTGACACGACCGGGGTCGCGACGGACGTCGCCGGCGTCAGCGTGGCGGCGGGCGACGTGATCCGCTTCGTGATCGGCAAGAACGGCGCGTGGGGCTACGACTCGACGCAGTGGGACCCGTTCGTCCGCTACAGCGGCGACACGCCACCGAGACGCAGCACCCCGTTCGCGTCGTACGCGTTCACGGGCGACCGCGTGACCTACTTCGCGCGCGTCGGCCCGGACATGGGCAAGGCGCGGATCGTGCTCGACGGGCAGCAGGTCGCGACGGTCGACCTGTACGCGGTCGAGCCGGGCGACTCGGTGCCGGTCTGGTCGCACGCGTTCGGGAGCGTCGGTGCGCACACCGTCCGCGTCGAGGCGCGCGGTGAGAAGCACCTGAAGGCGAGCGCGGCGAACGTCTCGCTCGACGGGTTCCAGGCGGTCACGACCGCGCCGTCGGCGCGCGTCGAGGAGTCCGACAGAGCGGTGGCGTACGCCGGCAGATGGACGGACGTCGCGAACGGGGGCGCCTCCGGCGGCGTCGTGAAGTCCGCCGGCAGCGCGGGCGCGAGTGCGACGTTCACGTTCAGCGGGCGTCGCATCGCCTGGCTCGGGCGCCAGTGCCGGGCGTGCGGGCGCGCCGAGGTGTACCTCGACGGCGAGTACGCCGGCCGGGTCGACACCTACGGCGTCCGCGGCCCGTCCGGCGCGTGGCGCACGCCGGTGTTCGAGGCGAGTCTGCCGAGCGGCGGGACGCACACGATCCGGATCGAGCCGACCGGCACGCGCAACTACGACGCGACGGCGGACACGGTCCACGTCGACGGATTCGAGGTGCGCCCCTGAGGAGGTCTGTGAGAAGCTGAGCCGGTGACCGCGGTGCGCGCGATCGTGCTCGCCGCCGGCGCCGGCCGGCGCTTCGGCGGCCCCAAGCAGGTCGCCGCGCTCGGCGGCCGGCCGCTGCTCGCCCACGCGATCGGCAACGTGCTCGCCGCCGGGCTCACGCGGCCGGTCGTGGTGCTCGGCGCCCGCTCCGCGGAGGTGCGTGCGGCGGTGGACCTGCGCGAGGTGGAGGTGGTCGAGGCGCCCGGTTGGGAGACCGGTCCCGGCGCGTCGCTGAAGGCGGGGCTGGTCGCGGTCGGCGCGGGCGGCGCGGCTGGGGCGGGCGGCGCGGCTGGGGCGGGCGGCGCGGCTGGGGCGAGCGGCGCGGCTGGGGCGAGCGGCGCGGCTGGGGCGGGCGGCGCGGTGGATGCCGTGCTCGTCGTGCTCGGCGACCAGCCGCTCGTCGGGCCGGCGGCGATCCGGCGGGTGCTCGCGGCGCGCACGCCGGGCCGGGCGGCGGTGCGCGCGACTTACGACGGCGAGCCCGGTCACCCGGTCGTGCTGGAGCAGGAGCTGTTCGCGCGGATCCTCGCGCAGGACGACGGCGCCGGCGCCGGGCCGCTGCTGCGGCGCTGTGGTGCGATCGAGGTGCCGTGCGACGACGTCGCCGACCCGCGCGACGTCGACACGGTCGCGGACCTGCGCGCGTGCGAGCGGCTCGTCGGGCGGACGTGACGCGGCGGGCGCCCCCGGCACCCCGCGCGTGAGCCAACTTCGATCAGGAAAGGCGCGGTTTGATGCGCTTTCGCGCCTGGCTGCGTCTGCGCTGCTCGCGCGGCGGGTAGGAGATGCTGCGGCCGATCGCTATGGGGGCGAGCATGTCAGAGTCGCGCAGGACCTGGGTCACGGGCAGCCTGACCACGCAAGGAGCGGTGGCCGCGCTCGCGGCGCTCGCGTTGCTGCTGGCGCTCGCGCTCCCAGCCGGCGCCGCGACGGTGTCGGGCACGGTCTTCCACGACTACAACACGAACGGGCTGCGCGACGCGGACCCGGCCAGAGGCGCGGTCGACGGTCCGGTCGCGGGGTTGACCGCGCGGGCGTTCGTCGCCAGCACGAGAGTGGTCGATACGACGACGACCGCGGCCGACGGCACCTACACGCTCAACGCGCCAGACGCCAGAGTGCGGATCGAGCTGAGCGGGCCGCGGCCGTGGTGGTCGACGCGCCAGCTCAACGGGCTGCGCTCGCACGAGCAGTTCGTCGACGCCTCCAGAGCGGTCAGAGGCGCCGACTTCGGCGTCCACTACACGCGCGACTGGTCGGTCAACAACCCGCCGGTCTCGTACGCGATGCACTGGCCCGGGCCGACGAACGTCAACAGCGGCAACAGCGCGATCCGTGGGATCGACTACTTCACGACCCCGCAGACCGGAAGCACGTTCAACACCGAGCCGTCGAGACGGACGCTCGCGACGTTCGGCGAGATCGGCACGGTCTACGGCGTCGGGATCGATCAGAGCACCGGCACGCTCTACGCCGGCGCCTACTACAAGCGCTTCGCCGGGCTGACGAGATTCGGCACCGGTGCGATCTTCCGCGTCGGCCCGCTCGGCGCCGTCAGCCTCTGGGCCGACGTCAGCGCCGGCGCCGACGGCCACCCGGGCAGCGACGTCAACGACTGGTTCAACACGCCGCCGGCGAACCGCGACATGTCGTGGGACCTCGTCGGCAGGCGCGGGCTCGGCTCCGTCAGAGTCGACCCTGCCGATCAGAACCTCTACGTCGTCAACCTGAACGACAACACGCTCAACCGCCTCCCGCTCGACGGGACAGCGCCGGTCAGACCAGCGTCCTCGACGCCGGTCCCCGACCCGGGCTGCACAGGCGGCACGTGGCGCGCGTTCTCGATCGGCTTCGACCGCGGCGCGAGCGAGGAGATGTACGTCGGCGGCGTCTGCGACGCGGAGACGTCGCAGAGCACGGCCGACCTGAGAGCGGTCGTCTACCGCGTCGGCACCCCGGACGGAACGCCGACGTTCAGCCCGGTGCTCAGCGTCCCGCTGACGTACACGCGCGTGCCGAACCCGCCGGCCGGCTCGCCGTTCCAGTCCGCGTCGAGCGACTGGCAGCCGTGGCCGACGGCCGCGACGATCAACGGCAGAGGCTTTCTCAGCCCCGCCGACGTCGGCCGCGGGAGACGCGGCTCGGTCGGCGGCTCGCTGTTCGTCAACGACGAGTCCTACCCGCAGCTGACGGGGATCTCGGTCGACTCCGACGGCAGCCTCCAGCTCGGCTTCCGCGACCTGATGGGCGACATGTCAGGCAACAGCGTGATCGGCGAGGGCAACACCGACCCGTTCGACCCGTCGTTCTTCGGCGCGTCGGTGACGATCCAGGGCGACCTGCTGCGGGCTGCGCCGAGCGGCGCCGGCTTCACGCTCGAATCCGGCGGCAGCGTCGGCGGGCGCACCGGCTTCGGTGCCAGAGCGTTCGCTGCGGGCGGCTACGGCGCGGTCGGCCCGGGCAACGGCTACTTCTACGACCCGAACCCCGGGATCGGGCTCTCGATACCGAACAACCAGCTCGGCGGCGTGATGCAGGTCCCGGGCTTCCGCGACGTGCTGAGCACGCAGAACGACGTGCTGAGAGCGACCTCGAACGGGTTCCTCTGGTACGACGACGCGAACGGCAGAAAGACGCGGCTGTTCGAGAACTACTTCTCCTCGCCGTACTCGCCGACGGGCGGCTGGCAGAAGGCGAACGGGCTCGGGGACCTCGACTCCTACATGGGGCGCGCGCCGGTCCAGATAGGCAACCGGCTCTGGTACGACGTCGTTCGCAACGGGTTGCAGGACGCGGACGAGGATCCGGTCGTCGACACGGTCGTGGAGCTGCTGGACGAGACCGGCATCGTGATCGACAACACGACGACGGACTCGAGCGGCGAGTACGTCTTCGCGGTCGCGCCGGACACGAGATACACGGTGCGGGTGCCGCTGGCACAGCCGTCGCTCGACGGCTGGGTCGTGACGATCGCGTTCGCCGGCAGAGACCGCCGGATCGACAACAACGGCGTCGAGAGAGACGGGCGCTCGGTCGCGTCGGTCAGCGCGCATGGCGTCGGGCACAACGACCACACCTACGACTTCGGCTTCAGCAGACCACTGCCGCCGAGACCGCCGGAGCCGAGACCGCCGACGCCACCCGAGCCGCCGCAGCCGCCGGTGCCCCAGCCGCCGCCGCCCGAGCAGCCGGTCTACGCGGGCGCCGAGCCGTCGCCGGAGACGCCGATGGTGCTGGTGAAGTACCTCGTCAGACGCACGCGCCAGGGCGACGTGCTGAGAAGACTCCAGTTCGGCATGGTGGTCCGCAACGCAGGCCCGCACACCGTCGACCGCGTCAGACTGTGCGACAGCCTGCCGCGGCTGCTCGACGTGCTCGGCGCGACGAGACTGGCGAGAAGATATCCGAGAGCCCGTGAGGTCTGCTGGAGACTCGCCAGCCTCCCGAGCGGCCACGCGAGGAAGTTCCACGTCCTCACGCAGCTGCGCAGAAGAGTCCTGCTCGGCCTGCTGATCAACCGCGCTCGCGCCGTCGCGCAGAGAGTCAGACCCGCCCACGCGAGAGCGGTCCTGCGACCGAGACGACCCGCGCCGAGAGTGACCGGATGAGCGGGCGGCGAGCACCGGGCGCAGTGCTCGCGGCGCTGCTCGCGACGCTGCTGGCGACGGTCGCGGCATGCGGCGGCGGCTCGTCCTCGTCCGAGGACGCCGCCGGCACGACCGCCGCCGCGAGAACGGTGCCCGGCACGGCGGTGAACGACGCGCAGGCGCTCCAGCTCGCGCGCACGCTGCAGCAGAACCGCGAGCGCGGCGGCGCGCGCTTCACCGCCGCGTTCGACATCGACGGGCAGCCCGTCCACGCGCGCGGGCGGGTCGACTTCAGCCGCGGCCGCGGCGTCGTGCGCGTCAGCCCCGACGATCCGCAGCTGAGTGCGCCGCGCACGTTCTACTGGACCCGCCACGCCGTCTTCGCGCAGGAGATACCGGGCGGCCGCACGTTCGCGCGGCGGGCGCCCGATCCGGAGAACGACCCGATCCAGGCGATGATCGGCTTCGTCCACCTGCTGTCGGCCGAGACGATCGACAACACCGCGAACATCCGCGACCAGGGCGCGCGCTTCCTCCGCCGCGCGACGCTGGACGGCAGACGCTACGACGTCTACCGCTACGGCAGGACCGGCGCGATCACGCTGTGGGTCGCGCCCGACGGCACGATGCGCAGAGCCGTGACCGAGCGCGTGAGCGACGGCCTCGACGTGACGCTGCTGACGCACGAGCCGGTGACGGTGCGGCTGCCGGCGGATGGGTGAGCGGCCCGCTCACCTCACGGCGACGACGATTCGTTCGCGCCGGTACTCGGACGGCAGGCTGCCGAAGTGCGCGCGGAACGACTTCGCGAACTGGGCCTGCTGGCTGTAGCCGACGCGTCGGGCGACCGCGCCCACCGTCAGGCTGGGATCGGTCAGCAGGCGGGCGGCGTTCGCCATCCGGACGGCCGTCAGGTGTCTGCGGAAGGTCGTCCGGCCGATCTCCGTGAAGGCGCGCTGGAGCTGCCGGCGCGAGGTCGTCAGGCGCGCTGCGACGGCGTCGATCTCGATCTGCGTCCCGTGCTCGCGCTCGACGATCTCGATCGCGCGGGCGTAGAGCTGGGTCCGGGTGTGGACGGTGTCTGGTCGCTGCACTTTCACCTCCTCCAACGCGCCGTGGTCGCCGAGGTCGGCGACTGCTGCGTCGTGCTTGCGAGCTGCCGCCGATTATGTCGGGAAGCGTCGTCGTTATGTGCGGAGACCGCTCGTTGAGCGCTGAGATGCCAGGGCGTTGGTCTGGAGTGACAAGACGTACGTCTGAGGTGCCAAAGTGCTCAATTGCACTGGGCTGGCGGCCGAATCACAGGGGCGAACAGAGGGCGACATGAGGTCGCCCCGGGACGATCATCAAGGAGATGAGACGTATGTCCCTTCGAATCAATACAAACGTCGAGGCGTTCAACGCGCATCGCAACCTCGAAGGTACGAGCACCAAGCTCGCGAAGTCGATGGAACGCCTGTCCTCAGGGTTCCGTATCAACCGCGCTGCCGACGACGCTGCGGGTCTGGCGATCTCGGAGAAGCTGCGTGGGCAGATCGGCGGTCTGAACCAGGCGCGTCGCAACGTGCAGGATGGCATCTCGCTGGTGCAGACGGCGGAAGGCGCGCTGACGGAGGTGCACAGCATGCTCCAGCGCGTTCGCGAGCTGAAGGTCCAGCACGAGAACGGCACGCTGGCCGCCGGCGACAGAGGCGCGATCGCGTCCGAGGTCGACCAGCTGACGAGAGAGATCGATCGACTCGGCGTGACGACGCAGTTCAACGGGATCACGCTGCTCGACGGCAGAAACCCGGCGATCAGATTCCAGGTCGGCGCCAACGACGGCGAGGTCATCTCGGTCGCGACGGTCTCGCTCGAAGAGAGAATCACCAGACTCACGATTGCTTCGACGCTCGGTGCGCTCGACGCCGCGATCGGCATCGTCTCGGATCAGCGTGCGGCGTTCGGTGCGGTGCAGAACCGTCTGGAGCACACGTACAACAACCTGTCCGTGTATCAGGAGAATCTGTCCGCTTCGGAGAGCCGGATCCGTGACGTCGATATGGCGGCGGAGATGGTGACGTTCACGAAGAACAACATCCTGCAGCAGGCTGGCACGAGCATGCTGGCGCAGGCGCAGCAGGCCCCGCAGTCCGTTCTGTCACTGCTGCGCTGAGGAGGTTGACATGTCCCTTCGTATCAACACGAACGTCGAGGCGTTCAACGCGCATCGCAATCTGGAGAGCACCAGCGGGAAGCTGGCGAAGTCGATGGAGCGGCTCTCCTCGGGTTTCCGGATCAACCGTGCGGCGGATGACGCTGCGGGTCTGGCGATCTCGGAGAAGCTGCGCGGTCAGATCGGCGGTCTGAACCAGGCGCGCCGGAACGTGCAGGATGGCATCTCGCTCGTCCAGACGACGGAAGGCGCGCTGACGGAGGTGCACAGCATGCTCCAGCGCGTCCGTGAGCTGAAGGTCCAGCACGAGAACGGCACGCTCGCGGCGAACGACAGAGGCGCGATCGCGTCCGAGATCGCGCAGCTCGCCGCCGAGATCGGCCGGATCGGAACGACCGCGCAGTTCAACGGCATCAGACTGCTCGACAGCGCCGTGGCGGCCACGTTCCAGGTCGGCGCCAACGACGGCGAGGTCATCTCGGTCGCGCTGATCAGACTCTCCGCGGAAGTGAGAGACATCAGAGCGGACGCGACGCTCGCCGTCATCGACACCGGGATCGAGAACGTCTCGAGAGCACGCGCGTCGTTCGGCGCGGTGCAGAACCGCCTGGAGCACACGTACAACAACCTGTCGGTGTATCAGGAGAATCTGTCGGCGTCTGAGTCGCGAATTCGTGACGTGGACATGGCAGCGGAGATGGTGACGTTCACGAAGAACAACATCCTGCAGCAGGCCGGTACGAGCATGCTCGCGCAGGCCCAGCAGGCGCCGCAGTCCGTCCTCTCGCTGTTGCGTTAGGACGACCGCGCCGTGCAGGCCGGAGGCGGGGCGGGCGACCGCTCCCCTCCGGCCGCGTTCACGACGCTGACAGGCTGGTCTGTCTTCTGAGCTGCCAGACGAGCACGCCGCCGCCGAGGCCGCCGAGCACGATCGAGGTGCCGCCGAGCGCGAGCAGCAGCGGAGATCCCGAGCCGAGCCCCTGGCCGAGCAGCGCGTAGGGGACCGTCCGCAGCAGCGCGCCGATCGCCATCGCGCCGAGGAACGCGTGCGCGCGGACGGGCGAGACACCGGCCGCGTAGTGGAGCGCGGTCGCGGGGACGCCCGGCATCAGCCGGGCGGCGAGCGTCGCGGCGAAGCCGCGCCGCTCCAGCAGCTCGCTGACGCGCGCGAGCTTCTGCCGGCGCAGCACGACGCGCTCGACCTGCTCGCGCGCGACGGTGCGGGCGAGCACGAACGCGACGAGCCCGCCGAGCACCGCGCCGCCCCACGCGAGGGCGGTCCCGCCGAGCGAGCCGAACGCGAGCCCGCTGGCGCCGGCGAGCACCGTGCCGGGGAACAGCGCGGGGGTCAGCACGGCCCAGGCGACGAGCGCGATCATCGGCGCGAGCAGTCCGAGCTGCCCGCCGAGCAGCAGGTCGCGCAGCCCGCTCGGGGACTTCGGCAGCAGCAGCGCGGCGGCGAAGGCGATCGCCGCGGGCACCGCGAGCAGGGCGAGGCGGCGGATCGCCATCGGGTCAGGGTAGTCGGCCTAGAGTGAGAGTCCATGGATCCAGCACGCGGCGGGTACGACGTGTCGTGCGTGGCGCACGTCCACACGACCTTCTCGGACGGGACCGCGACGGTCCCGGAACTGCTGGCCGCCGCGCGCGGGAGCGGGGCGGACGCGGTGCTGCTGACCGACCACGACACGCTCGCCGCCCGCCATGACGGGTGGGAGGGCTGGCACGACGGCGTCCTGCTCGTCGTCGGGGTGGAGGTCAGCCCGCCGACCGGCCACTACCTGGCGTTCGGCGTCGAGCAGGAGGTCGCGCACGACGGGCGCAGCCCGCTGGAGATCGCGAAGGCGGTGCGGGCGGCCGGCGGCGTCGGCTTCGCCGCCCACCCCTTCTCGCGCGGCAGCCGCATGCTCGTTCCGGCGCTCGCGCGGCGCGTCGTGCCGCCGCACGGCTGGGCGGCGCTCGCGCTCGACGGCGGCACCGACGGGATCGAGCTGTGGAGCGTCACGACCGACGGCGCGGAGGCGTGGCGCACGCCCGCGGAGGCGGTCCGCTGGATGCGCGACCCGGTCGCCGCGACCGACGACGGCCCACCGGCCCACCATCTGCGCGCGTGGGATGAGCTGTCGGCGCGCCGCCGCGTGCCCGCGCTCGGCGGGCTCGACGGCCACGCCCCGGGCGTGCGGCTCGACGGACGCGTCCGCTCGCCGCTGTCGCACGTGCGCACGTTCCACCTGCTGCGCACGCACCTCGTCTGCGAGCGCCCGCTGACCGGCGACGGCCCGGCCGATCGCGCGACCGTGCTCGCCGCGCTGGCCGCCGGCGCCGCCTGGCTCGCACGCCCCTGCGTCGCCCCAGCGGAGGGCGCGCGCCTGTGGGCCGAGCTGGCCGACGGGTCGACCGTGCCGATGGGCGGGGAGGCGACGCTCGGCGCAGGCGCGGCCGCCCCCGGCACGCCCGCCCCCGGCCCGGCCGCGCCCGGCCCGCCCGCCCCCGGCCCGGCCGCGCCCGCCGTCCTCCGCCTCCGCCTGCCGCGCGCCGCCGGCGTGCGCGTCTTCCGCGACGGCGCGACGGTCGCTGAGCAGCCGCTCGCCGACGCGCTCGACCTCGACCTCTCCGCACCCGGCGCCTACCGCGTCGAGGCGCGGATCGACGGGCGCGTGTGGCTGCTCTCCAACCCCGTCCACCTGCGCGCCGACCGCGCCGACCGCGAGGGCGAGCGCGGATGAGCGAGCGCCGGACATTACCTCCGAGGTCGTAGATCTCCACGGCGGTCGGCGCGAAGCTTGCGCCCATGAACGACTCCACCACATCCATCGCCGGCAGCCGCCTCGACGGCCGCCCGCTCCTGCGTCCCGCGCTCAAGCTCGACGCCGTCGTGACCGGCGCCAACGGCGCCGCCTACCTCGTCGCGGCCGGGCCGCTCGGGGACCTGTTCGGCCTCTCGCCGACGCTGCTGCGCGCCGCGGGCGCGTTCCTGCTGCTGTTCGCCGCCGCCGTCTGGATCACCGGCTCGCGCCGCGAGATCCCGCGCGCCGCCGTCATCGCGATCGTCGCGCTGAACGTCGTCTGGGCGGTCGAGAGCCTCGTCGAGGCCGTCGTCGGCTGGGGCTCGCCGACCGCGGTCGGCACGATCTGGATCGTCATGCAGGCGGTCACGGTCGCCGGCTTCGCCGGGCTGCAGGCGCTCGGGCTGCGGCGCGAGCAGCGAAGCGCCTGAGGCTCGTAGGATTCGGGCGATGTCAGCGGTGTCCCGCCCGAGGAAAGAGAAGCGATGAGCCAGAGCAGACCGTCAGCGAACATCGGCGTCGTCGGGCTTGCCGTGATGGGGTCGAACCTCGCGCGCAACCTCGCGAGCCGCGAGGGCAACACGGTCGCGGTCTACAACCGCTCGCCCGAGCGGGCGCGGACGCTGGTCGCCGAGCACCCCGAGGCGGGCTTCGTCGCGAGCGAGTCGATCGAGCAGTTCGCCGCCTCGCTCGCGAAGCCGCGCACCGCGATCGTGATGGTCCAGGCGGGCAAGGGCACCGACGCCGTGATCGACCAGCTCGCCGACCTGTTCGAGGACGGCGACATCATCGTCGACGGCGGCAACGCGAACTTCCACGACACGATCCGCCGCGAGCACGCGCTGCGCGAGCGGGGGCTGAACTTCGTCGGCGCCGGCATCTCCGGCGGCGAGGAGGGCGCGCTCAACGGGCCGTCGATCATGCCGGGCGGCTCCGCCGAGGCGTACGCGACGCTCGGGCCGATCCTCGCCTCGATCGCCGCCGTCGCCGAGGGCGAGCCGTGCGTGACGCACGTCGGAACGGACGGCGCCGGCCACTTCGTGAAGATGATCCACAACGGCATCGAGTACGCCGACATGCAGCTGATCGCCGAGTCCTACGACCTGCTGCGGCGCGTCGGCGGCCACGACGCCGAGGCGATCGCCGAGGTCTTCGCGGCCTGGAACGAGGGCGACCTCGAGTCGTACCTGATCGAGATCACCGCCGAGGTGCTGCGTCAGACCGACGCCGCCACCGGCCGGCCGCTGGTCGACGTGATCCTCGACGAGGCGGGCTCGAAGGGCACCGGCGTCTGGACAGTGCAGAACTCCGTCGGGCTCGGCGTGCCGGTCGGTGGGATCGCCGAGGCGGTCTTCGCCCGCGCCGTCTCCAGCAAGCCGGCACAGCGCGCCGCGGTGCAGGCGACGATCGAGGCGCGGCCTGAGATCCAGGCCCCGGGCGACGGCTTCGAGGACGACGTGCGCGCCGCGCTCTACGCCTCGAAGGTCGTCGCCTACGCACAGGGCTTCGACGTGATCATCGCCGGCGCGAAGGAGTTCGGCTGGGAGATCTCGCTCGGCGACATCGCGAAGATCTGGCGCGGCGGCTGCATCATCCGCGCCCGCTTCCTCAACCGCATCGTCGAGGCGTACGCCAACAACCCGTCGCTGACGACGCTGCTGGAGGACCCGTACTTCGCCGCCGCCGTGCGCGACGGCGAGACCGCCTGGCGTCGCATCGTCGCGACCGCCGCGCTCTCCGGCATCCCGGCGCCCGGCTTCTCCGCCGCGCTCGCCTACTACGACTCGCTCGCCTCCGAGCGGCTGCCGGCCGCGCTCGTCCAGGGCCAGCGCGACTTCTTCGGCGCGCACACCTATCGCCGCGTCGACAGAGACGGCGCCTTCCACACGCTGTGGTCGGGCGACCGCTCGGAGGTCGCGACGGCATAGCGTCGCGCATCGTCCTGGATTGGTGTCGCTCTACGACAGCAATCCAGGACGACCGGCCCTCGGCCGGCACCGGAAATCGGTCGGAGGCGGTTTCGGAGGGACCTCAGTAGGTTGAGGTGCAATGTCCGTTAGCACGCCACGCCACGCCACGCGCCGGTCCTGCCTGTCGGTTCCCGGCTCCTCCGAGAAGATGCTCGCCAAAGCGCCGGGACTCGGCGCCGACGAGCTGATCGTCGACCTCGAGGACGCGGTCGCCGCGAGCGCCAAGGACGCCGCGCGCGAGCTGGTCGTGGCGGCGCTCGGCAGCGACGCGTGGGCGGGCGTTCCGGTGAGCGTGCGGGTCAACGCCCCGCGCACGCCGTGGTGCCACCTCGACGTCGCCGCGCTCGCGGCGCTGCCGGCCCAGCCGGCGGCGCTCGTCGTGCCGAAGGTCGAGAGCGCCGGCGACCTCGCGTTCGTCGAGCGGCTGCTCGACGGCGCCGAGGCGGCCGCCGGCCACGGGCGCCCGCCGCTGCGGGTGCAGGCGCTGATCGAGACCGCCGCGGGCCTCGCGAACGTGCAGCAGATCGCCGCCGCCTCGCCGCGGCTGGACGCGCTGATCCTCGGCTACGCCGACCTGACCGCGTCGCTCGGGCGCACCGCCGCCGGCGCTGCCGACCTCGACGGCTGGCGCCCGGCGCAGGACGCGCTGCTGCTCGCCGCCCGCGCGCACGGGCTGCAGGCGATCGACGGCCCGTACCTCGGCGTCGCGGTCGATGATCCCTTCACCGCCGCGACGACCCGCGCGCGCGACCTCGGCTTCGACGGCAAGTGGGCGATCCATCCCGCGCAGGTCGCGGCGCTCAACGCCGCGTTCACGCCCACCGACGAGGAGCTGAGCCGGGCGCGCGCGGTGCTCGACGCGCTCGCGGCCGCCGAGCGCGACGGCGGCGCCGGTGCCGTCGCGCTCGACGGCGAGATGCTCGACGAGGCGATCCGCGCCGCAGCGCTGCGCACGCTCGCGCGCGCCGGGGAGACGTCGGCATGACGGGGTCGAAGACCGCCGTCCACGTCGCCGGCCCGTTCTTCGACGAGCTGGAGCGCGGCTACGTCGAGCGCCGCGCGCCCGCGCTGACGCTGACCGAGGGCCACGCCGCGCTGCACCAGGCGATCCTCGGCAACCGCCTGCGGCTGACGCTCGACGCGCCGCTGTCGCGCGCCGTGCTCGGCGCCGAGCGTCCGCTCGCGCATCCCGCGCTCGTCTGCGACGTCGCGATCGGGCAGTCGACGCTGCTGACCCAGCGCGTGATCGCCAACCTCTTCTATCGCGGCCTCGTGCTGCGGCGCGCGCCGCTGATCGGCGACACGCTCCACACGACGACGGAGGTCGTCGCGCTGAAGCAGAACAGGGCGCGACCGGACCGGCCCGCGACCGGCCTCGCGGTGCTGCGGATCGTGACGGTCGACCAGGACGAGCGCCCCGTGCTCGACTTCACCCGCTGCGCGATGCTGCCGCTGCGCGACCCGCACGCCGCGACCGGCCACGCCGACGAGCTGCACGGCGAGCCGCTGCCGCTCGACGTCGCGACACTCGCCGCGCCCGTCGCCGGCTGGGACCTCGGCGCGCTGCGCGCGGCATCGCCCGGTCAGACGTTCGGCGACCTTGCCGACGGCACTGTCTGGGAGGTCGAGGGCGGGGACGTCGTCAGCGCCGCTCCGGAGCTGGCGCGGCTGAGCCTCAACGTCGCGATGGCCCACCACGACCGCGACGCCGGGCAGGCGGGCCGCCGGCTCGTCTACGGCGGCCACACGATCGGCCTCGCCGCCGCGCAGCTGACGCGCGCGCTGCCGAACCTCGCGACGATCGTCGCCTGGCACGGCTGCGACCACCTCGCGCCGGTCTTCGAGGACGACACGCTGGAGTCGACCGTCGAACTGGAGCGGCGCGAGCCGCTGGAGGGCGGGGGCGGCCTCGTGCACCTGCGCTCGCGCGTCCGCGCGCGCCGGGCCGCGACGGGCACCGACGGCGGCGCGGCCGCGAGCGCGTCCGAGCCGGTCGACGTGCTCGACTGGCGCCTGGTGGGAGTCATGCCATGAGCGCTCCCGAGGGAATCCTCTCCGGCCTGCGCGTCGTCGAGGGCTCGGCGTTCGTCGCGGCGCCGCTCGGTGGCATGACGCTCGCGCAGCTCGGCGCCGACGTGATCCGCTTCGACCAGATCGGCGGCGGGCTCGACCGCGACCGCTGGCCGCTGGCGGAGAACGGGCAGAGCCTCTTCTGGGCCGGCCTCAACAAGGGCAAGCGCTCGATCCAGCTCGACCTCCACGCGCCCGCCGGACGCGAACTGGTGCAGGAGCTGGTGACCGCGCCGGGCGACGAGGCCGGGCTGTTCCTTACGAACTTCCCGGCGCGCGGCTGGCTCGCCTACGACGCGCTGCGGGCGCGCCGCGAGGACCTCGTGATGGTCGCGCTGACCGGCAACCCGGACGGCTCCAGCGAGGTCGACTACACCGTCAACCCGGCGACCGGCTTCCCGTGGGCGACCGGTCCGCGCAACCTCGCCGAACCGCTCAACAGCGTGCTGCCGGCGTGGGACGTCGCGATGGGCACGCTCGCGACGACGGGCCTGCTCGCGGCCGAGCGGCGGCGCACGCGGACGGGGGAGGGGACGCTGGTGAGACTGTCGCTGTCCGACGTCGCGTTCGCGATGGTCGGCAACCTCGGCCGGATCGCGGAGGCGCAGCTCGGCGCGCGCGACCAGCCGAAGGACGGCAACTACCTCTACGGCGCGTTCGGCCACGACTTCGAGACGCGCGACGGCCGCCGCGTGATGATCGTCGCGCTGACGCCGCGTCAGTGGACGGCGCTGCAGCAGGCGACGGGGATCGGCGAGGCGTGCGCGAGCATCGAGCAGGCGACCGGCCACGACCTCTCGACCGAGGCCGGGCGCTTCGGCGCGCGCGACCTGATCGCGGCGCTGCTGCGGCCGTGGTTCGCCTCGCGCGACCTCGCGCAGATCCGCAACGCGTTCACGGGCACGAACGTCTCGTGGGGGCCGTACCAGACGTTCCGTCAGCTCGTCACCGAGGACCCGCGCGCGTCGACCGCGAACCCGATGTTCAGCGACGTCGAGCAGCCCGGGATCGGCACCTATCTGACGCCAGGCTCACCGCTGCACTTCGACGCGCTGCAGCGGATCGCGGCGCGGCCTGCGCCGCTGCTCGGCGAGCACACCGAGCAGGTGCTCGCCGACGTGCTCGGCCTCAGCCCGGCCGAGATCGGCCGCCTGCACGACGACGGCGTCGTCGCCGGGCCCGCCTGAGCGGGCGGGCGGAGGGGCTGGCGGGCGGCCGAGCGGCGGTGCGCGACCGGAGCGGCGGCGAGCGGCCGGAGCGGCCGCCGCTGGCGGTCAGCCGGCCGGTGGCTCGCGGTAGAGCGTGAGGACGGCGTCGCGCGTGTGCTCGATGTGCTCGACCATCGCGCGGCGGGCGCCGTCGGCGTCGCCCTGCTCGACCAGTCTGACGATCGCCGCGTGCTCGTTCGTGACGCGGCTCGTGCGCTCCAGCCCGCGGCCCCTGCTCCACATCTGCACGTAGCGCTCGCCGCGGTTGCGCAGCGTGTCGACCAGCTCCAGCGCCGTCTCGCGGTCGGCCGGCGCGTACAGCGTCGCGTGGAAGGCGGTGTTCAGCTCCAGCCAGCGGGCGCGGTCGCTCGCCCCGCTCATCTCGTCGTTGATCGCGATCAGCCGACCGATCGTCGCGCTGTCGACGTGCGGCGCGGCCTGCGCGACGAGGTGGCCTTCGAGCAGCGCCCGCAGCTCGTAGACCTCGGCGATGCGGGCGAGGCTGAGGCCGCGCACGACGGCGCGGCGATGGGCGGCGGCCTCGACCAGGCCCTCCGCCTCCAGGCGGCGGATCGCCTCCCGCACCGGGACGCGCGAGACGCCGAAGTGCTCAGCCAGCTCGACCTGGTTGAGGATCGCGCCGTCTTCGAGCTGCCCGCCGTTGATGGCGTTGCGCAGCGCGTCCGCGATGTAGTCCGAACTCGTCCGGCGGTTGCGCAGCTCCGGCGCGTCCCCGATCAGGGCGTATTCCACGCGAGCGAGCATACGCCTCAGGCCGGCACTGCGCTCGCGGCAGGTCGGCGCGGCTTCGCGCGCGCCGCTCCTCCATCAGACGCCGACGCGCGCCGGCCGCCCGCGCCGCTCGATCGCGTCGAGGCGGAAGCCGGCCGGCAGCTCGAGGTCGTGGGCGGCGAGCAGCGGGGCGTCGCCGATCACGGTCTCGGCGGAGCCGTCGGCGACGATCCGGCCGGCAGACAGGATCACCGCGCGCTCGCACAGCTCGGCGGCGAACGGGAGGTCGTGGGTGACGACGAGCAGCGTGCGCGGGATCCGCTCGAGCACGTCGAGCAGCTCGCGCCGGGCGCGCGGGTCGAGGCTGGCGGACGGCTCGTCGAGCACGAGCAGCGCGGGGTCCATCGCCAGCACCGTCGCGATCGCGACCCGCCGCCGCTCGCCCATCGACAGCTCGTGCGGGGCGCGGCTGGCGGCGTCGTCCATCCGCACGGCGGCGAGCGCGTCGGCGACCCGCCGCTCGACCTCCGGCCGCCCGAGCCCGAGGTTGAGCGGCCCGAACGCGACGTCCTCGCGCACACTGCCCATGAACAGCTGATCGTCGGGGTCCTGGAAGACGAGCCCGACCCGCGCGCGCAGCTCGCGCAGCGTCTTGGGGCCGACGTCGAGCCCGGCGACTTCCAGCGATCCGGCGGTCGCGCGCAGCAGGCCGTTGAGGTGGAGCATCAGCGTCGTCTTGCCGGCACCGTTGGGGCCGAGCACCGCGACGCGCTCGCCGTGACCGACGTCGAGGTCGACGCCGTCGAGCGCGGCGTGCCCGTTCGGGTAGGAGTAGCGCAGCCCGCGCGCGTGGATCGCGCAGCTCACCGCGCGCCCGCCACTTCCGCCGCGACCCGCACCGCCACGAGCAGCGCGAGCACGCCGCCGACCGCGGCGACGTCGCGACGCGCGAGCCGCAGCGGCTCCAGCTCCGGCATCGCGCCGGCGTAGCCGCGCGCGACCATCGCGAGGTAGACGCGCTCGCCGCGCGCGTGCGTGCGCAGGAACAGCGCCGCGGAGGCACGGCCGAGCGGCGCGACGTCGGTCGCGCGGCGCGGGTGGAAGGCGCGCGAGGCGAGCGCCGCGCGGGTCCGCCGCAGCTCCTCGGCGATCACGTGCAGGTAGCGGTACATGAAGCCGGCGACGAGCGTCAGCAGCGGCGGCACGCGCAGCCCGGCGAGGCCGCGCAGCACGTCCGGGTAGCTCGTCGTCGCGCCGAGCAGCACGGCGCCGACGGTTCCGATCGCCGCCTTCGCGGCGAGCGCGGCGAAGACCGCCAGCCCGGCCTCGGAGACGGTCAGCGGGCCGAGCGACCAGGTCGTCCCGCCGGGCCGCATGAACGGGATCAGCACGGCGATCAGCAGCACCGGCGGCAGCACGATCCGCGCCCGCCGCCAGACGGTCCCCGCGCCGACCCGCGCGACGATCGCGGTCGCCGCCAGCACGGCCGCGCAGGCGACGAAGACCGGCCACGCGCGCAGCGGCGTCGAGACCGCCGCGAGCGTGATCGCGAGCATCGCGAGCAGCTTCGCGCGCGGGTCGAGCCGATGGATCGCGCTGCCGGGGTCGCCGGCGACCCCGGTCAGCGTGAGCGAGTGCGCGCCGCTCACCGCCGCTCCCTCACGCCGCCGGCGGCGCGGCGGGCGGGCCGCCGGCGAGCGGGCTGGCTGCGGGCGAGCCGCCGCCGGCCGCGCCGCCGGGGCGCGCCGCCGAGGGCGGGCCCGTCGCCCGCCGCCGCAGGACGAAGCCGATCCCGTAGGCGAGCGCGAAGACGGTCAGCGTTCCGGCGAAGCCGGCGACGGCGGTCGCCAGCCGCGGGTTGTCGATCCCTGGGAACGCGTAGTCGGGCACCGGCGCGTCGTGCTGGATCCGGTGCAGCCTGCCCTGCTCGGCGAAGCCCTTGTCGGCCGCGACCCGTTCGAGCCCGTCGGGGTGCGAGGACGCGTACGGCGAGACCGCGAACGCGAGCCCGACGGCGAGCGCGACCGCCACCGCGACGAACGCCTTCATCGAGATCCGCGCGGGCATCAGGCGCGGCCCGGGATCGCGGGAGCCGCGGCCGGCGGCGCCGGCATCGTGCCGTCGCGCGGGCCGATCGCGACGAGGTCGGGTCGCGACGCCAGCACGGCGGCGACCGCGGCGACGGTGATGACCGCCTCGCCGACGCCGATCAGCGCGTGGACGCCGAGCATCGCCGGCAGCACCGTGCCGAGCGGGACGGTGCCGGAGATCGCCAGCTCGACCGCCGTCGCCGCCGCGCCGACCATCACCGACAGCCACGCGCCGCCCGCGACGACGGCGAGGAACGCGCTGCGGTTGCGCGGCGCGAGCGCGCGCGCCCACGTCATCAGCCAGCCGACGAGCAGCGCGCCGAGGATCCCCATGTTGAGGACGTTCGCCCCGAGTGCGGAGATGCCGCCGTCGGCGAACAGCAGCGCCTGCGTCGCGAGCACGACCGTCATCGACACGCACGCGAGCCACGGTCCGAGCAGGACCGCCGCGAGCGCGGCGCCGAGCAGGTGGCCGCTGGTGCCGCCCGCGACGGGGAAGTTGAGCATCTGGACCGCGAAGATGAACGCCGTCGTGACGCCGAGCAGCGGGACGCGGCGCTCGTCGAGCTGCTCGCTGGAGCGCCGCACCGCGTAGCCGACGACGCCGATCGAGATCGCGCCGGTGACCGCGGCGACCTCGGGGCTGAGGAAGCCGTCAGGGATGTGCATGGCCGCCCTCGCGCGCGCAGCCGGCGCACAGCCCGACGATCGGGAAGTGACTGAAGCGGGCCTCGAAGCCGGTCGCCGCGCGCACCGCCGCGCGCACGCCGTCGAGCTGCGCCGGCTCCAGCGCCGCGAGCGCGCCGCAGCGCTCGCACGCGACGAACTCACGCCGCTCGCGCCCGGCGAGCACGTACTGCCCGGGACCGTGGCCGACGTGCAGGTGGCGGACGAGCCCGAGCTGTTCGAGCGTCTCCAGGTTGCGGTACGTCGAGGCGACGTCGGAGCGGGGGAGGAGCCCGTCGAGCCCGTCGGCGATCCGCTCCGCGCTGACCGGCTCGTCGACCGCGAACAGCGCCTCGATCACGCGCCGTCGCGCGGCCGTGACGCGGCGCCCGTCCGCGCGCAGGATCCTGACGGCGGCCTCGGCGTCGTCGGCGACGACGGGAGCGACATGGTGGGCGACGGTCACGATCACCTCGCAGGTCTGGAAGCTGCCGGACGAAGCGAACCTACCCGGATTGCGACTCGTTCGCAACAACGATCCGCCCGAAACCGGCAAGCTGGCGCGGGCGGCACCGTCGGGTGCGATCGGGCACAATGTGACGATGAGCGCCTCAGTCGTGTGGGCGACGGAACTGTCGCTTGGGTGGGACCTGACGCCCGCCTCGATGGCGGCGAGCGCCGTGCGCTCCGAGCTCTACCTCTTCACCGGCGTCGTCGACGTGCTGCCCGGCGCCAGACCGGACCGCGTCGTCGTCGTCCACTCCGGTCCCGCGAAGCCCGAGGCATGGCGCTCGGAGCTGCGCGAGGCCGGCATCATCCCCTGACCCAGGGGACCCATCGGACCCGCCCGGGGCGCGTCACCCGCGGCGGCTGCCGCGCCACTCGTGCGACAGCAGCCACAGCAGGAAGACGCCGCCGGCGACGCCGGTGACGATCCCGACCGGCAGGCGCCGGTCCGGCAGCAGGTGCTGCGCGGCGAGGTCGCTCGCGAGCAGCAGCACCGCGCCCGTCAGGGCGGCGGTCCCGACGCCCGGGCCCGCAGCCCGCGTCAGCCGCCGGCCGATCTGCGGCGCGGCCAGCGCGACGAAGACGATCGGGCCGGCTGCGGCCGTCGCGACTGCGGTCAGCAGCACGCCGACGACGAGCAGCGCCAGCCGCGCGCGCTCCGGCGTGACCCCGAGCGCGGCGGCCGCGTCGTCGCCCAGCTCAAGCGCCCGCAGCGGCCGCGACAGCAGCGCGACGAGCGGCACCAGCACGACGAGCGCGAGCGCGATCGGCCGCACGTGCTCCCAGCCGCGGTCGTCGAGGCTGCCGACGATCCAGCTCGCTGCGACGAGCGCGTCCTCGACTCGCGCGCGCGTCAGCAGGTAGTCGGTCAGCGCCAGCAGCATCGCGCTGAGGCCGATCCCGACGAGCACGAGCCGGTAGCCGCTGACGCCGCCGCGCCACGCGAGCAGGTAGACGGCGACCGCGGTCAGCAGGCCGCCGGCGACCGAGCCGGCGGCGATCGCGAACGTCGAGCCGCCGAAGGCGACGATCACCAGCACGGCCGCGGCGGCGGCGCCGGAGGTGAAGCCGATCACGTCGGGCGAGCCGAGCGGGTTGCGCGTGATCGACTGGAAGATCGCGCCCGCCGCGCCGAGCGCGCCGCCGACCAGCACCGCGGTCAGCGCCCGCGGAAGCCGCAGCGTCTCGACGACGAGCGTCGTCGCCGCGTCACCGCCGCCGAGCAGCGCCGTCACGACCTGGCCGAACGAGAGCGGATAGCTGCCGCTGCCGATCGACAGCACGAACAGCGCGAAGCAGAGCGCGGCGAGCAGCGCGCAGACCGCGAGCACGCGCGGCGCGACGCGCAGGCTGACGCCCGCGAGCGGCACCCGCACGACCCGGCCGAGCCCGGGCGCGCTCACAGCTGCGCGATCCTTCCGCGGCGCACGATCGCGATGAAGACGGGCGCGCCGAGGAACGCGGTCACGATCCCGACCTGGACCTCCTCCGGGCGGCTGATCACGCGCCCGAGCGCGTCGGCCGCGATCAGCAGGATCGGTCCGAGCACGATCGAGTACGGCAGCACCCAGCGCTGGTCGGGGCCGCAGACTGCGCGCGCGACGTGCGGCACGACGAGGCCGACGAAGACGATCGGGCCGAGGGCGGCGGTCGCCGCGCCGCACAGCAGCGTCACCCCGACCGCGCCCGCGACGCGCGTACGCCCGGGGCGCGCGCCGAGCGCGCGGCCGACGTCGTCGCCCATCGCGAGCGCGTTCAACGGGCGGCCGAGCACGATCGCCAGCGCGAGCCCGGCGACGATGAACGGCGCGACCTGCGCGACGACGTCGGCGTCGCGGCCGGCGAGCGAGCCGACGGCCCACAGGCGGTACTCGCTGAAGGTCTGCGGATCCGACAGCGCGATCCCCTGCACGGCGGCGAGCAGCGCGGCGGTCACGGCGGTGCCGGCGAGCGCGAGCCGCACCGGCGTCGCGCTGCTGCGCCCGCGCGAGCCGAGGCCGTAGACGAGCGCGGCGGCGAGGAACGCGCCCAGGAAGGCGAACCAGACGCGGCTCATGACGCCGGCGGTGCCGAGCCAGGCGATCGAGACGACGACGGCGAACGAGGCGCCGGCGTTGACGCCGAGCAGGCCGGGGTCGGCGAGCGGGTTGCGCGTGAGCGCCTGCATCAGCGCGCCGGCGGCGCCGAGCGCGGCGCCGACGAGCAGCGCGAGCAGCGTGCGCGGGATCCGCAGGTCGTGGACGATCAGCGCGTCCTGCGAGCCGTCCGGCGACCACACCAGCGACCAGACGCGGTCGAGCGGGATCGCGCGCGCGCCGACGCTGACGCTGACGAGCGCCAGCGCCGCGAGCACCCCGAGCGCGACGAGCAGGCCGGCGAGGCGGCGCGCGCCGGCCGCGCGCGGCGGACCCGCCCCCGCCGCCCCCGCCGGCCCCGCCGCCGCGACCGTTCCGCCGCTGGTCAGCCTCTCACCGCTCTGTCGAGCTGCGGGAGGACTCTGTCGAGCGCGTACGGGATGCTGAGCACGGTGCTCCACGTCAGCGCGGCCGACGCGAGCGGGTCGGTCACGTAGACGACGCGCCCGTCTCTGACGACGTCGAGCTGCTGGTAGAGGTCGGAGTCGTCGAGCGTTCTTCTCGCCTCCGGCGCGAAGCCGAGGTTCCACAGCAGCAGGTCGTTGTCGAGCAGGTCGAAGCGCTCGTCGCTGATCGTCGCGCCGTCCTTGTCGCCGGAGCGTCTGGCGATCTCCGCCGGCAGCCTGAACCCGAGCGAGGTGAGGAAGCGCGTGCGCGGGTCGGTCGGGCTGCGCGCGAACGAGCTGCCGTCCTCGAAGCGCTCGGCGACGACGGCGGAGCGGCCGTCGAACTGCGGGTGCGCTCTCGCGGCGGCGGCGAATCTGGCGTCGACCTCGGCGACGAGCGCTCTCGCCTCCTCAGCTCTGCCGAGCGCGCGGCCGGCGACCTCGGTCGCGGTCTGCCACGGGATGCCGTAGTCGACCACGCCTCTGGGCTGGAGCACGGTCGGCGCGATCTTCGAGAGCGTGTCGTACTGCTTCTGCGTGACGCCGCCGTAGAGCGCGAGGATCAGGTCGGGTCTGAGCTTCAGCAGCTCCTCGTAGTCGTAGGCCTGGTTGCCGGTGAACTCGCCTCTCGCGAGCACGGTCGGTCTGGCGTCGCCGAGCTGTCTCTGCGCCCACGGCCAGACGGCGTAGGGGTGGTCGCCGTACCAGTCGGTGACCGCGATTGGCGCGACGCCGAGCGCGAGCACGGCGTCCTGGTCGCTCAGTCCGAGCGTCACGACGCGCTCCGGCGCGGCGGGGATCTCGGTCGTGCCGAGCTTGTGCTCGATCGTGACGGGGAAGGCGCCGCTCTGCGCGCTCGTCGTGTTGCCGGCGCTCTGCGCGGCGGTCGCGCTCGCGCCGTCCGAAGAGGAGTCGTCGCTGCCGCAGGCGGACAGCAGCAGCGCGGCACCGAGGGCGAGGAGGAGCGCCAGCGCGTGGCGCAGGCGCGGTCGCGGGGCGGTCGATCGGGATGGCGGCAAGGTGAGTCTCCAGCGGGAACGGGGGCGGCAAACCAACTTAGGCTTCCCTAATTTCGGGGACCCTAACAAGGCTGTTCGCGGGTGGTCTTGACAGGGCTTTTCCTAGGTCTTAGGTTAAGTCCAATGTGAAGCGTTGGCGCGCGGTCGTGGGAGGCGCGCCGGCAGCGCTCGACCATGTCGAGTCCGAGGAGAGAGATCGTGTCCAGCAGGCCCAGGAGCGCCTGGCGCTCAGTCGTGCTCGCAGCCGGTGCCGCGATGGCGCTGGCGGTCGTCCCGTCGTCCGCGCTGGCGGTCGGCGAGACGCTCAACGTCTGGCAGACCGGCGGCAGCGGATCGAGCGGCTTGACGCCGCAGACCGACGTCAGACTCGGCAGTCCCGCGCGCGGGACGTACAACGTCGAGGTCGACGACAGCAAGGTGACGCAGACGGTCGACGGCGGCTTCGGCGCCTCCTTCACCGACTCCTCCGCGTACCTGCTGATGAGACTGAAGGCGTCGAACCCGAGCGGCTACTCGACGCTGATGAACAAGATCTTCGGGACGGCCGCCGCGGACGGCATCGGGCTGCGCTTCTGGCGCGTGCCGATGACCTCCTCGGACTTCACGGCCGCGAGATCGCACTGGACCTCGCGCGACAGCTCCGGCTCGCCGTTCGCGCTCAGCGCGCAGGACACCGGCCGCATCATCCCGGTGATCAGAGACGCGCTCGCGATCAACCCGAACCTGCGGATCATGGCGAGCCCGTGGAGCGCGCCCGGCTGGATGAAGTCCAACGGCTCGATGATCTGCAACACCGGCTCGGGCAACAGCACGCTGCTGCCGGCGCACTACCAGGACTGGGCGGACTACTTCGTCAGCTGGATCAGAGCGTACGAGTCCAACGGGATCCCGATCTGGGGCGTCAGCGCGCAGAACGAGCCCGGCTACTGCCCGAACAACTACCCCGGCATGACGTGGACGCCGGCGGCCGAGGGCGCCTGGGTCGCCAACTACCTGCGCCCGTCGCTGACGAGAGCGGGCCTCAGCAAGCAGATCCTCGGCTTCGACCACAACTGGGAGTTCTTCGCCAATCCGCTCGCGCTGATGAACGGCAGCGCGGCGAGCTTCGACGGACTCGCGTGGCACTGCTACGACAACCCCAGCGACCCGGCCGCGATGACGAAGCTGCGGAACCTGTTCCCGACCAAGAGCGTCTACGAGACCGAGTGCTCGTCGGACACGACCCCGACGGACATCATCAGATACGGCACGGCCGACATGACGCTGAAGTCGGTGCAGAACTGGGCGCAGGGCGTGATCACCTGGAACCTCGCGCTCGACCAGACGGGCGGCCCGCAGCTCGGCGGCTGCGTCGGCTGCGTCGGGCTGATCACGATCGACTCCGCGACGAGCGCGGTGACGCTGCGCAACAACTACTTCCAGCTCGGTCAGATCTCGAAGTTCGTCGCGCCCGGCGCGAGACACATCGCATCGACCGTCGACGCGCACGGGATCGTCACCGCCGCGTTCAAGAACCCCGACGGCCAGGAGGTGCTCGTCGCCCACAACACGAACGCGACGTCGACCTCGTTCACCGTCAGCTGGAACGGCAGAGGCTCGTTCAACTACACGCTCCCGTCGCGCGGCACGGTGACCTTCCGCGGCACGGTGCCGGCGGCGACCTCGCTGCCGGCGACGCCCGCCGCGGGGCGGACGTTCAAGTTCGTCAGCCGCACGAGCGGCAAGCCGTTCGGCGTCTCCGGCGCCTCGACGGCGAACGGCGCGAGAGTCGTCCAGTGGCTCGACAACAGCGACTGGGACCAGCAGTGGAGACTCGTCGACGCCGGCGGCGGCTACTGGAACCTGATCAACCGCAACAGCGGCCTCGGGCTCGACAACGGCGGCACCTCGACCGACGGCGTGCAGATGCAGCAGTGGGCGGTCGTCGGGACCGGCAACTTCAACCAGCAGTGGCAGATCACGGCGGCCAGCTCCGGCTATTACCGGATCGTCAACCGCACGAGCGGCAAGTCGCTCGACGTCAGAGACGGCAGCCTCGCCGAGGACGCCGCGATCCAGCAGTGGACGACGTACAGCGGTGAGCCCAACCAGGAGTTCCAGCTCGTCCCGACGAGCTGAGCGAGCGCGATGTCGATCACCCGCCGGACAACCCGCGACGTGCGCCTCGGAAACCGCGCGAGCGTGCTCTACACGCTGCGTCGCGAGGGGCCGATCAGCCGCCAGGACATCGCCGTCCGGGCGGGCGTCAGCGCGGCGACCGCGAACAACGTCGTCGGGCAGCTGCTGGAGGAGGGCGTGCTCGGCGAAGCCGGGCAGATGCCGTCCAACGGCGGTCGTCCGGCGTCGCTGACCGGGATCAACCCGGGCTACGGCGCGGTCGTCGGCGTCGACCTGGGGGAGACGGCGGTCCGGCTGGAGCTGTTCGACCTCGCGCTGCAGCGCACCCTGCTCGTCGACACGCCGGTGCGAGCCGGCGAGCAGGGCGCCGAGGCGATCGCGGAGCTGATCGCCGCCGGCGTCGAGCGCCTGCTGTCCGAGTCCGGGGTGGCGCGCGAGCGCCTGCTCGGGCTCGGCGTCGGCGTCCCCGGCATCGTCGAGGACAGCGGCACGTCGCTCGTCCACGCCCCGAGCATGGGGTGGGAGGGCGCGCCGCTGGCGGCGTTGTTGGAGCAGCGCACCGGCCTGCCGGCGACGGTCAGCAACGGGGCGAAGGCGCTCGGGACGGCGGAGGCGTGGTTCGGCGCCGCCGGCGAGGGTCAGGACGTCGTCGTCTGCCTGATCGGGACCGGCGTCGGCGCGTCGCTGTTGCAGCAGGGGACGCTCTACCGCGGCGCGAGCGCGAGCGCGGGCGAGTGGGGGCACACGACGATCGTGCTCGACGGCGACACGTGCCGCTGCGGCGCGCACGGCTGCCTCGAGGCGTACGTCGGTGCGCCCGCGATCGTCCGCCGCTGGGCGGCGGTGAGCGGGGAGGCGACGGCCGGGCTCGGCGAGGAGGAGGTGATCGAGCAGCTGGCGGTCGCGGCCGAGGCGGGCGGCGAGCAGGCGCTGGAGGTGCTGCGCGAGACCGCGCGCTACCTCGGGGCGGGCGTCAGCGACCTCGTCAACCTCGTCAACCCCGATCGGATCGTGATCGGCGGCTGGGTCGGGCTGCGGCTCGGGCCGCTGCTGCTCCCGCTCGTGCGGGAGCAGGCGAGGAGGCGTGCGCTGGGGCCGCCGTTCGAGCGGCTGACGCTCGACCTCTGCCACCTCGGGCCGGACGCGGTCGCGCTCGGAGCGGCGACGATGATCGTCGATCGCTTCTTCGCGGCCGGTGGACAGCGGGAGACAGTGTGAGACCACCACGGAGGAGAGAACGCATGGTGAGACACCTGCGAACGGTCGTTGCGCTGCTCGCGGCGACCGCGCTGGTGGGCGGCTTGGCCGCCTGCGGGTCGAGCGACGACGGCGGCGGTGGCGGGACGACGGCCAGCGGCGGAGGAAGCGGCGCGGGCGAGGACCTGACGATCGCGTTCCTGATGCCGTGCTCGACCTGCGCCGATCGCTTCGAGAACCAGGACAAGCCGCTGTTCGAGGCGGCCGTGAAGGAGATCGCCCCGGGCGCGAAGGTGATCGCGAACAACGCCGAGGGCGACTCCGCGCGGCAGGTCACGCAGACCGAGTCGGCGATCACCAACGGCGCCGACGTGATCGTCGTCTCGCCGCTCGACGAGGCGGCGGGCGCCGCGATCGCCGACAAGGCCGAGCAGGCGAGAATCCCCGTCGTCTCCTACGACGGCCTGCTGACCGACGGCACGGTCGACTTCTACGTCTCGTTCGACAACGAGCGTGTCGGCGAGCTGCAGGGCGAGTACCTCGCGAGAGAGCTGAGAGACGGCGCGTCGATCGCGTTCATCAACGGCGACCAGTCGATCGCGCCCGGCCGCCAGTTCAAGGCCGGCGCGCACAGAGCGCTCGACCCGCTGATCGAGTCGGGCAGACTGAGACTCGCCTACGAGGGCGACGCGCAGCAGTTCGACCCGCAGAAGGGCCGCACGCTGATGGAGCAGGCGCTGACGCGCCTGAACGACAGAGTCGACGGCGTGATCGCCGCCAACGACGGCCTCGCCGGCGGCGTCGTCAACGCGCTGGAGCCGCGCAACCTGACCGGCAAGGTGCTCGTCACCGGCCAGGACGCGACCGACGCGGGCCTCCAGCGGATCCTGCTCGGCCAGCAGACGATGTCGGTCTACAAGGCGATCAAGCAGGAGGCGGAGGCCGCTGCGGAGGTCGCCGTCGCGCTCGGCGAGGGCGACGCCGAGAAGGTCAGATCGATGGCGACCTCGACGACCGACAACGGCGCCGGCGACGTCCCGTCGATCCTGCTGGAGCCGGTCGTCGTGACGCAGGACAACATCGTCGACACCGTCTTCGCCGACGGCTTCACGACGGAGGAGAGAGTCTGCACCGGCAAGGCGGCGGCGAGATGTCCGGCCCCATGACCGGCGAGCCGCTGCTGCGGCTCGAAGGCGTGCGCAAGTCGTTCGGCGCGGTCCACGCCCTCGCGGGCGTGGACCTCGCGGTCCACCGCGGCGAGGTGCTCGCCCTGGTGGGCGACAACGGCGCCGGCAAGTCGACGCTCGTGAAGTCGATCGCGGGCGCGCACGCGGCCGACGCCGGGCGCTTCGTGTTCGAGGGCGAGGAGGTGCGGATCGGCAGCCCCCAGGCTGCCGCCGCGCTCGGCATCGCGACCGTCTACCAGGACCTCGCGATCTGCGACAACCTCGACGTCGTCGCGAATCTGTTCCTCGGCCGCGAGCAGCTGCGGCGGCCGCTCGCGGGGCGGCTGCGGCGGCTGAGCGAGGCGCAGATGGAGCACCGCACGCAGCAGGTGCTGGGCGAGCTGTCGGTCCGCCTCAGCGACGTGCGCCGCCCCGTCTCCGGGCTCTCGGGCGGCCAGCGCCAGGCGGTCGCCGTCGCGCGTGCCGTGCTGTGGGGGTCGAAGCTCGTGCTGCTCGACGAGCCGACCGCCGCGCTCGGCGTCGAGCAGACCGACATGGTGCTCGGGCTCGTGCGCTCGCTGCGCGACCGCGGCCTCGCCGTGATCGTGATCTCGCACAACCTCTCCGACGTCTTCCGCGTCGCCGACCGGATCGCGGTCCTGCGGCTCGGCCGCAACGCCGGCACGTTCGTGCGCTCCGAGACCGAGCCGGACACCGTCGTCGCCGCGATCACCGGCGGGCGCACGCTGTCCGGAGCGCGAGCATGAGCGCGGTCGAGACGTCCGCGACCGCGCCGCCGCCGGCCGGCGGACCCGGCGGCGAGCAGCTGCCGCCGACCCTGCGCGACCGCCTCGGCGCGGCCCGCAACGCCGACTGGGGACCGGTCCCGGTGATCGTCGGCCTCGCCGTGATCTGGATCGTCTTCCAGCTGCTGAACGAGAACTTCCTGACCGCCCGCAACCTCTCCAACCTCGTGCTGCAGGTCGGCGTCGTGGGGATGCTGTCGCTCGGCGTCGTGCTGGTGCTGCTGATCGGCGAGATCGACCTCTCGCTCGGCACGCTCGCCGGCATGTGCGCGGCGCTGCTGGCGGTGCTGCTGACGAACGAGGGCTGGCCGGTGTGGGCGGCGATCGCCGCCGCGATCGCCGTCGGCGCGGCGGCCGGGTTGCTGCAGGGCGGCATCTCGGTGCTCGTCGGCGTGCCGTCGTTCGTCGTCACGCTCGGCGGCTTCCTCGCCTGGCAGGGCGTCCAGCTGACGCTGCTGGGCAACGCCGGCGAGCTGCGCGTCGAGGACGAGTTCGTGCGCGGGATCGCCAACAGCTACGTGCCGAGCTGGCTCGCGTGGCTGCTGCTGGCGGTCGCCGTCGCGGGCTGGTGGGCCGACGTCGCGCTGCGGCGCCGCGCCCGCGCGCGGCTGAGACTGTCGGTCCGCGCGCTCGGCCGCGACGTCGCCGCGTGCGCGACGCCGGCCGTCGTCGGCGCGGTGATCGTCGCGTACCTCGACGGCTACTTCGGCGTGCCGTGGCTGCTCGTGCTGCTCGGCGGGATCACGATCGCGCTCGGCGCGGTCACGACCCGCACGCAGCTCGGCCGTCACCTGTTCGCGATCGGCGGCGACCGTGAGGCGGCGCGCCGCGCCGGTGTGCGCGTCGACCAGATCCGCGTGCTCGTCTTCGCGGTCGCGGCGGCACTCGCCGCCGTCGCCGGCACGATCGCCGTCTCGCGCCAGTTCGCGGTGTCGACGGGGACGGGCGGCGGGACGCTGCTGCTGGAGGCGATCGCGGCGGCCGTGATCGGCGGCGCGAGCCTCTTCGGCGGCCAGGGGCGCGTCTACCAGGCGCTGCTCGGCGCGCTGGTGATCGCCAGCGTGGAGAACGGACTCGACCTGCTCGGCAAGCCGTCGAGCACCAAGGACATCGCCACGGGGGCCATCCTCGTGGCGGCGGTGAGCATCGATGCGATCAGCCGGCGCCGTCGCGCCGCGCGAGGCGCGTGAAGGAGGGACCCTTGAGCACGATCGAATTCCCCGGCGGCTTTCTGTGGGGCGCGGCGACCGCGGCGTACCAGATCGAGGGCGCCGCGCAGGAGGGCGGGCGCACGCCGTCGATCTGGGACGTCTTCGCGCGGACGCCCGGGAAGGTCCACCACGGCGACACCGGCGACGTCGCCTGCGACCACTACCACCGCTGGGAGCAGGACCTCGACCTCGTCGCCTCGCTCGGGCTCGGCGCCTACCGGCTGTCGCTCGCGTGGCCGCGGCTGCAGCCCAACGGCCGCGGGCCGCTGACCCAGCACGTCGTCGACCACTACCGCCGCGTGCTCGACGGGCTGCGCGAGCGCGACGTTGTGCCGATGGTGACGCTCTACCACTGGGACCTGCCGCAGGACCTCCAGGAGGAGGGCGGCTGGGCGGTCCGCTCGACGGCGGAGCGGTTCGGCGAGTACGCCGCGCAGGTCGCGGCCGCGCTCGGCGACGAGGTGCCGTTCTGGGTGACGCTGAACGAGCCGTACTGCTCATCGTTCCTCGGCTACCTGGAGGGCCGCCACGCGCCCGGCGTGCAGAGCATGGCGGCGGCGGTCGCGGCGTCCCACCACCTGCTGCTCGGTCACGCCCGGGCGCTCGCCGCCCTGCGCGCGGCGGACGTCACGGGCGAGGTCGGCATCACGCTCAACCTCTCCTCGGCGTGGCCGGCGAGCGACGACCCGGCGGCGGTCGCGGCGGCGAGACGCGTCGACGGGCGCGAGAACCGCTGGTTCCTCGACCCGGTCTTCCGCGGCAGTTACCCGCAGGACATGGTCGAGCTGCAGCGCGCCGAGACGGACATGGCGTTTGTCCTCGACGGCGACCTGGAGGCGATCTCGGCGCCGCTCGACTTCGCTGGGATCAACTACTACGAGCGCCACTTCGTCAGCCCGCACCCGGACGATCCGCGTGGCTGGGTGAAGCAGCCGGACGCCGGGCCGCTGACGGCCGGCGGGATCGGCATCCACCCGGACGGCCTGCGCGAGGTGCTCGTGCGCGTCGCGACCGACTACACCGACGTGCCGCTGTACGTGACCGAGAACGGCGCCGCGTTCGACGACTACGTCGACCCGGAGGGCGGCGTCGACGACGAGGAGCGGGTCGCGTTCCTCGACGGCCACCTGCGCGCGGTGCGGCAGGCGATCGAGCAGGGCGCCGACGTGCGCGGCTACTTCGTCTGGTCGCTGCTGGACAACTTCGAGTGGGCGCTCGGCTACTCCAAGCGGTTCGGGATCGTTTACGTCGACTACCGCACGCAGGAGCGGATCCCGAAGCGGAGCGCGCGCTGGTACGCGGGCGTCGCGCGGGCCAACGCGGTCGGCGAGGAGGACGCGCTGACAACCCTCCCGTAATTTCGCTGAAAGTTCGTCAGCGAGTCTGGTACGGTTCGCCGCGTCGCGGAGCACGTCCGCGATCGGACGAATCAGGAGAGGGTCGATGAGAGCTCGATTTGGGGCCGCGCTGGCGATCGCCGGCGGGCTGATCGCCGCTGCGCCGGCAACGGCCGCGGCGGCGCAGCCGGCGGCGGCGGACACGGTGCTGCGCAACGGATACGTGCGCACCGTGGACGACCGCGACAGCGTCAGACAGGCGCTCGCGGTGCGCGACGGCAAGATCGTCTACGTCGGCAGCGATCGCGGCGCGCGCGCCTACGTCGGCAAGCGCACGAAGGTCGTGAACCTGCGCGGCAAGATGGTGATGCCGGGCCTGCAGGACGCGCACATCCACGTCGGCCTCGCCGGCGTGCGGCTGGCGGCGTGCAACCTCGAGTACGCGCCGCTCACGACCGCGCAGTTTCAGCAGAAGATCCAGGCCTGCCTCGACAGAACGAGAGACAAGGAGCCGAACGGCTTTCTCAGCGTCGAGAACTGGTACCGCCAGGCGATGGTGCCGGCCGGGACCGACGCGACGCGCGCGACGCTCGACGCGCTGGACACCAGACGGCCGATCGTCGTCAACTCCTCCGACGGTCACTCCGACCTCGTCAACAGCGCCGCGCTGGCGCTCGGCGGGATCACCGCGCAGACGCCCGACCCGGCGAACGGCAAGATCGTCCGCGACGCCGCCGGCGAGCCGACCGGCATCCTCGAGGACGCCGCCGCCCGCATCGTCAGCAGAAAGATCCCGGCCCCGACGCCGGCCGACAACCTCGAGGTCACCCGCGTCGCGCTCGACGCGCTGCGCAGAGCGGGCGTCACGTCCGTGATGGACCAGTACGGCACCGACGCGAGCGCGCAGGCGTACGCGACGCTGCGCCGCAGAGGCGACCTGACCGCGCGCATCAACCTCGCGGCCGGCGTCGACGCGTCCGTCGCCGCGAGAGACCCGCGCAAGGCGGTCGCGCCCGCGTTCGCGCTGCGCCGCAGATGGGACACGGGCCCGCTCGCGCCGCGCGCCGGCATCCGCGTCGCGAACATCGGCGAGCTGGCGCAGGACGGCGTCCTGCAGGCGCCGGCGCAGACGGCGTCGTTCTTGGAGCCGTACTTCGTCAACGCCGGCACCGAGGACGCGCCGAGATGGGTGCCGGGCAGAGACCGCGGCCCCGAGCCCTACCTCGCGAAGGACAAGCTCGCCGACGTCACGACGCTGCTGCTGAGAGGCGGGATCAGCCCGTCGATCCACGCGATCGGCGACCGCGCCGTGCGCCACACGCTCGACGCGTTCGCGATCGCGCGCAAGCGCGTGCCGGGCAGCAGACTGCCGCTGTCGATCTCGCACGCGGAGTCGGTCCACCCGACCGACCTGCCGCGCTTCAAGGCGCTCGGCGTCGCACCCGCGATGGCGTTCCAGTGGGCGAAGCCGGCGGCCGACTCGATCGACGCCGCGAAGAACGAGCTCGGCCCCGAGCGCTTCGCGCGGACCGAGCCGATCGGCAGCCTCCACCGCGCCGGCGCGCGCGTCGCGGCCGGCAGCGACTGGCCGGTCGACCCGCTCAACGAGTTCTTCATGCTCCAGGTCGGCATCACGCGCGAGAACCCGGACGGCGGCGCGAGATACCGCGGCCGGCTCGGCAGCGACCCGCTGCTGCCGCGCGCCGCAGCGGTCAGAGCGATCACGCGCAACGCCGCGTGGGCGATGCAGGCCGAGCAGCAGACCGGCTCGCTGGAGCCGGGCAAGCTCGCCGACCTGATCGTGCTCGACCGCAACCTCTTCCGCGTGCCGGCGAAGCAGATCGGCAGAACGAAGGTGCTGCTGACGATGGTCGGCGGCAGAGTCGTGTGGGAGGCCGCTTCAGGCCGGTGAGAGGATCGCGTCGATCGCGTCGCGGCACAGCACGCGGGCTCGCTCCAGTTCGAGCGAGCCCGCGAGCCAGCGGAGGCTGAGCCCTTCGACCACCGACGTCAGCAGCTCTGCCGTGTCGGCCGGATCGAGGCCGGCGCGGATCGAGCCCTCGGCGACGCCGGCGGCGATCGCCTCGGCGACCCAGCCGTTCCACTCGGCTGTCACCCGGCGCAGGTCCTCGCGCAGCTCCGGCTCGAACACGGCCGTCGCGGAGATCTCGTTCCAGACGATCGAGTTGTTGCGGATCTGGGGGACCGTGTCGAGCTCGCGCAGCAGCGCGTTGCGGACCGCCTCGAACTCCGTCGTGCCGGCGTGCGGGACGCGCAGGAGGCCGGACGGAGCCTGCGCGTTGGCGTGGTCGAGCGCCGCTCTGAGCAACGTCAGCCGGTCGTCGAAGTGGTAGTAGAGCAGCGAGGTGGAGACGCCGGCGCGGGCCGCGACGTCCTCCACGCGCATGCCCCGCACGCCGCGCTCGGCGACCGCCTCCGCGGTCGCCACGACGATCGCCCGGCGCGTTCTGGCGGCGCGCTCGAGCCGGCTGGAAGGACGGGTTCTGCTCATGGCGCAGGACTCTACGACGAACCCGCACCCCGACACCCCTCAACGAGGAGAACGCAGTGACACCGACCGCCGCACCCGACGTCCGCCTCACCGGCGTCACCAAGCGCTTCGCCGACCAGCTCGTGATCGACGACCTCTCGCTCGACATCGAGCGCGGCGCCTTCTACGCGCTGCTGGGGCCGTCCGGCTGCGGCAAGACGACGACGCTGCGGATGATCGGCGGCTTCGACTTCCCGACGACCGGCCGCGTCCACCTCGGCGGCGAGGACGTCACCGACCGCGCGCCGAACCGCCGCGAGGTCAACACCGTCTTCCAGTCCTACGCGCTCTTCCCGCACATGACCGTCGAGCGCAACGTCGCCTTCGGGCTCGAGCAGAAGCGCGTCGGGCGCGCGGAGGTGCGCACGCGCGTCGGCGAGGCGCTGGAGTCGGTCCAGCTCGGCCAGGTCGCCAAGCGCAAGCCCGCGCAGCTCTCCGGCGGCATGCAGCAGCGCGTCGCGCTCGCGCGGGCGCTCGTGAACCGGCCGCGCGTGCTGCTGCTCGACGAGCCGCTCGGCGCGCTCGACCTGCGGCTGCGCAGAGACCTCCAGGTCGAGCTGAAGCGGATCCAGCGCGAGGTCGGGATCACGTTCGTGCACGTCACGCACGACCAGGAGGAGGCGATGGGGATGGCCGACACGATCGCCGTCATGAACGGCGGGCGGATCGAGCAGGCCGGCAGCGCCAACGACCTCTACGAGACGCCCCGCACGACGTTCGTCGCGAACTTCCTCGGCAAGTCGAACCTGATCGACGCGCGCGCCGGCGCCGCCGATGGCGACTGCACCCGCGTCGAGACCCACGACGGCGCGACGCTGCGCGCGCCGCGCGCGCGGCTCGACGGCCGCGCCGGTCGCGTGCGCGTCGGCGTGCGGCCGGAGAAGGTCCGCATCGCGCCGCTCGAAGAAGCGGTCCCCGCCGGCGCCAACGTGCTGCACGGCCAGGTGATCGCCGGCTCCTACCTCGGCGTCTCGACGCACTACCTCGTGCGCGCCGCGGGCGGTGAGGAGCTGACCGTGATCGTCCAGAACCACGACGCCGGCGACGCGCACGACCGCGCGATCGGCCAGCAGGTCCAGCTCGTCTGGGAGCCGCAGCACACGTTCGTCGTCGACGCCGAGGCCGCCGATGCCTGAGCGGATCACGCGGCGGCGGCTGATCGGCCGCGGCGCGACACTCGCGGCGGTCGCCTCCGGCCTCTCAGGTGCGCTCGCGGCGTGCGGGATCGAAGGCACCAACGAGCAGAGCCTTGCGGAGCTCAAGCGCCAGGCCGACGCGGTCGACCACCCGCGCGTCGAGCTCGGCGACTGGACGTTCGCGAACTGGCCGCTCTACATGGACAAGGCCTTGACGAAGGAGTTCGACCGCAGATTCGGCGGCCGCGTGAAGTACGTCGAGGAGGTCAACGACAACAACGACTTCTTCGGCAAGGTCCGCCAGCAGCTCGCCGCCGGCCAGCCGACCGGCCGCGACCTCGCCGTGCTGTCGGACTGGATGGTCGCGCGCCGGATCCGCAACGGCTGGGTCGTCCCGATCGACCGCCGCAACGTGCCGAACGCGCGCAACCTGGAGACAGGGCTCGCGAACCCTGACTGGGACCCGCAGCGGCGCTTCAGCCTGCCGTACCAGTCCGGCGCGGTCGGGATCGGCTACGACATCGAGCAGACCGGCCGCGAGCTGCGCTCGCTCAGAGACCTCTTCGACCCCGAGTGGAAGGGGCGCGTGACGTTCCTCGCCGAGCCCTACGACGCCGCGGGCAGCGTGCTCGCGATGCAGGGCAAGGACTCGACCAAGGCGACGCTCGACGACGAGCTGGAGGCGATCGAGTTCATCGGCGCGGCGAACGACAAGGGCCAGTTCCGCCGCTTCACCGGCAACGACTACACGACCGATCTCGCGAAGGGCAACATCGTCGCCGCGCTCGCCTACTCGGGCGACATGGTGCAGCTCCAGAGCGACAACCCGAACCTGCGCTTCAGCTACGCCGAGGAGGGCGCGGTGCTGTTCACCGACAACCTGCTGATGCCCGCGAAGGCGGGCAACCCGTACGCGGCGGAGGTGATGATGAACTACCTCTACGACCCGCAGGTGGCGGCGCGCCTGTGCGCGTACGTCAACTACATCAGCCCCGTCAGGGGCATCCGCGAGATCCTCGAGCGCGAGGACCCGGAGATCGCGCAGAACCCGCTGATCTTCCCGCCCGAGGAGGTGCGCGCGACGCTCCAGCCGTACCCGTTCTTCACCGCGCGCGAGGAGCAGACGATGAACGAGGCGATGGCGAAGGTGGCCGGGGCCTGATGCGCCGCGAACGCCGCTTCCACCGCCGCCAGCTGACGCCGTGGCTGTTCGCCCTCCCGGGCCTGCTGTGGCTCGTCGTCTTCTTCGCGATCCCGCTCGCCAACCAGCTCAACGTCTCGCTGATGACCGGCGACGCGGAGGCCGGCTACACGCTGACGTGGTCGTTCTCGACCTACTGGGACGCGCTCTCGGAGTACCACGTGCAGTTCCTGCGCTCGATCGGCTACGCCGCCGCGGCGACCGCGATCTGCCTCGTGCTGGCGTTCCCGCTCGCCTACTTCCTCGCGTTCAGAGCGAGACGCACGAAGGCGCTTCTGCTGCTGCTCGTCGTGCTGCCGTTCTTCGTCTCCTACGTGCTGCGGACGGTCGCCTGGCAGCTGATCCTGGCCGACAACGGCTGGGTCGTGTCGCGCCTGCAGGACGTCGGCCTCGTCGCCGACGACGGCCGCGTGCTGGCGACCTCGGCCGCCGTGATCGCCGGCATCGCCTACAACTTCCTGCCGTTCATGATCCTGCCGCTGTACGTCTCGCTGTCGAAGCTGGACCGGCGGCTGATCGAGGCGGCGACCGACCTCTACGCCTCGCGCACGAGAGCGTTCCGCAAGGTCACGATCCCGCTCGCGCTGCCGGGGATCTTCGCCGGCTCGCTGCTGTGCTTCATCCCGGCGTGCGGCGACTTCGTCAACGCGGCGTTGCTCGGCACCTCGCGCCAGTACATGATCGGCAACGTGATCCAGTCGAAGTTCATCACCGTGCTCGACTACCCGACGGCGGCAGCGCTGTCGTTCATCCTGATGGGGCTGATCCTCGCCGGCATCGCGCTCTACACGCGCCTGCTCGGCACCAAGAACCTGACGGAGGTGGCGGTCTGATGGCCCCGCGCGCATTCGGCGAACGGCTCCGCGGCGGGCTGCTCGGCCTCTGGACGACGCTCGTCGTCGCATATCTGTGCGTCCCCGTCGCGATCGTCGTGCTGTTCGGCTTCAACGACAACAGGGGCCGCTTCAACCTGACGTGGCAGGGCTTCACGCTCGACCACCTGCTGCACCCGTTCAGCGATCCCGACCTCGCGCTCGCGCTGAAGAACTCGCTGCTGATCGCGGCGGTGACGACCGCGATCGCGATCGTGCTGGGGACGTGGCTGGCGCTCGCGCTCGTGCGCCACCGCTTCCGCGGCCGCACCGCCGCCGAGTTCTTCGTCTTCCTGCCGATGGCGACGCCCGAGGTCGTGATGGGCGCCTCGCTGCTGGCGATGTTCCTCGTCGTCGGCGTCGGCACCGGCTTCGTCACGCTCGTGATCTCGCACACGATGTTCTGCCTCTCCTACGTCGTCGTGACGGTGCGCGCACGGCTGGAAGGGCTCGACCGGCACATAGAGGAGGCGGCACGCGACCTCGGCGCCGGTCAATGGGCGGCGTTCCGCCGCGTCACGCTGCCGATGATCGCGCCGGGCGTCGCCGCCGCGGCGGTGCTGTCGGCCGCGCTCTCGATCGACGACTACGTCATCACCAGCTTCAACGCAGGACAGACCCAGACGTTCCCGCTGTTCATCTTCGGCGCGACGCGCCAGGGCGTGCCGCCCGAGGTCAACGTGCTCGCCACGCTGCTGCTCGTCGCGGTGCTCGCGCTGGTCGCGGTCAACGTGCTGGTCCAGCGTGCGCTCGCGCGCCGCGACCGCGGGAACGCCGATCCGATACGAGGTACCGCATGATCGATCCACTCTCACGTTGGGCGCAGTACGGCGAGAAGCCGGACTACGCGGGGCTGCTGACGTTCGCCGGGCAGCCGTACACCGAGGATCCGGCGGAGCTGGCCGGCGTCGACGTGGCGGTGATCGGCGCACCGACCGACGACCTCGTCTCCGACCGGCCGGGCACGCGTTTCGGCCCGCGCGCGATCCGCGCGGCGAGCTGCCCGCCCGGTCCGCACCTGGAGGCGGGGATCGACGCGTTCTCCGTGCTGCGCGTCGTCGACTACGGCGACGCGCCGGTGCTGCCGGCCGACGCGGCGCGCTCGGCGGAGGCGATCGAGCGGACGGTGGGGGAGGCGCTGGCGGCGGGCGCGATCCCGGTCGTGCTCGGCGGCGACCACTCGATCGCGGAGGCGGACGTGCGCGCCTGCGCGGCGGTCCACGGTCCGCTCGGGCTCGTCCACTTCGACACGCACACGGACACGGGCAGAGAGGTCTTCGGCGTCCCCCGCTCGCACGGCACGCCGATGTACCGGCTGGTCGAGGACGGCCACGTCGACGGCTCGCGCTACGTGCAGATCGGCCTGCGCGGCTACTGGCCTGGCGACGACGAGTTCGGCTGGCAGCGCGAGCACGGGATCACGTCGCTGTTCATGCACGAGATCCGCGACCGCGGGATCGCTTCGATCGTCGACCGCGCGGTCGAGGTGCTCGGCGACGGGCCGACGTTCCTGACCGTCGACGTCGACGTGCTCGACCCGGCGTTCGCGCCCGGGACGGGGACGCCGGAGCCGGGCGGGATGACGCCCGCCGACCTGCTGTGGGCGTGCCGCACGCTCGCGCACCGCCTGCGGCTCGTCGGGATGGACGTCGTCGAGGTGATCCCGACCGGCGTCGGCTCCGCCGACGTCACCGCGCTCGTCGCCGAGCGGATCGTGCGCGAGACCTTGACCGGCATCGCGCAGCGGCGGCGCGACGGCTGAGACCCCGCGGCGGCGACCGGATGTGTGTTGCGTTGTGGGTCCAGGAGACCCACAATGGAGCACACATCCGCAGTCCCAACGAATGGATTCGCCATGGACCCGCTCAACGTCGACGACGTCAGAACCGTCGCGCTCACCTCCTCGACCGGCGAGGCCGCCTGGACGGGCGGTTTCTTCGCGTACGGCGGCGACGGTGCGGAGCGGTCGACGGTGATCTACTTCGCGGTGCCGCCGGGCAAGCGGCTCGGCCGCCACACCGACACCGCCGAGGAGACGCAGTTCTTCCTCGGCGGCAGCGGCGAGCTGCTGCGCGACGAGGGCTCCACGCCGGTCCGCGCCGGCGACGTCGTCGTGCTGCCGGAGGGGACGGCTCATGACCTCCTCAACACGGGCAGCGAGGACCTTCGCGTGGTCGGCTTCTTCGCCGCGCCGAAGGTGCAGCAGCACTGGTCGACCGAGCGTTGGGCGCCCGACGACTCCGCGGTCACCGGCAGCCCGAACGCCTGAGCGCTACGCCGCTCGGACGCGCTCCCGCATGCGGTAGGCGGCGGGAGCGGCGCCGAGGTAGCGGCGGAACGTCTTGGCGAACTGCGCCGACTGGCGGTAGCCGACGCGCAGCGCGACGTCTCGCACCGGCTGCCGCGTCTGCACCAGCAGCTCGGCCGCGCGCTGCATGCGGACGTGCGTGAGGTGAGCGCGGAAGGTCGTCTCGCCGATCTCGGCGTAGGCGCGCTGCAGCTGGCGTCGCGAGGACGCCACGCGTCGGGCGATGTCGTCGAGCTCGAGGTCGGAGGCGTACTCGGTCTCGACGATCCGCACCGCGTCGTGGTAGAGCCGCGTGCGCTCGCGGACCGTTCCGGGGCGTTGCATGATCGTTCTCGTGGAAATGGAGGCCGACGCAGGCTCAGGCTGCCGTCGCTGCCTCCGCCGACGGGCGCTGCTGCGCGACGCACTTGCCGAACGCGTTGGTCGTGGCGGCGATTCTCTTCATCGTTTCGGCTCCTCGGTCGGGTGCACTCTCGAGGATGTGAACGCCGAAGGGGCGCTCAGGTTGGCCGGATGCAGCGGTTCGCGCGCGGCGCTCAGCCGCGAGGACGTCCGCGCTCGGGGGCGGCGGGAGCGGCCGGGGTCGCGGGAACGGCCGGTTCCGGGGCTGGAGCCGGCGGCTGCGGTGGCGGAGCCGGTCTGCTCGGCTGACCGGCGCCCTCGCCCGCTCTGGACGCCGGCGGTGTTCCGCCGGCGCCTCTGCCGCCCGTGTCGGCCGGCGGTCTGCCGGGGCCTCTGCCGCCCGTGTCGGCCGGCGGTCTGCCGGGGCCTCTGCCGCCCGTGTCGGCCGGCGGTCTGCCGGGCCCTCTGCCGCCCGGGTCGGCCGGTGGTCTGCCGGCGCCGCGGTCGGGCGGTGGGCCGGGGCGCGGTGCGGCAGAGCCGTCCGGCGTCGCCCGAACTCTGTCGGTCGGGGCCGCCGGCCCTCGTCTCCGTGCGCCCGGCGGCGTCGCGGGGGGATCCTTCGGGCGGCCGTCGGGAATCCGCTCCGAGCCACCGCGGCGGCGCGACTCGCCCCTGTGGCCGGGCGGTTCCTGGCGGGTATTGTCGGGTGCGTTGCCGCGGATGTCGCCGGGCGGTTCTTGGCGGGTGTGGCCGGGTGCGTTGCCGCTGTGGCCGGGCGGGTTCTGGCGGGTGTCGCCGGGTGCGTTGCCGCCGCCGGGCGGGGCGACCTCCAGCGGACCGCTGACAGATGGCGTCGGCTGCGGCGTCTGCCGCTGGAGCGGCGTGGCGGCTGCAGGGATGGGGCGAGCCCCGCGCCCGCCGGCTGCTCCGGCGGTCCGGTTCCGCGCTGCCGCCTGGCGCGTTACGTCGGAGCCGCTCGGGGTCGTTGCGGTCGATCCCGTCGATGGCGACGACGAAGGGGCAGGGTTCGCGCGCTGCGCCGCCGCCGGCGGCGGTCCAGGCGCGTCGGTCGCCTGCTCGACCGCGATCGAACTGCCGCCGACCACCGCGCTGCCGAGCGCGACGGCCACCGCCAGCTTGCCGCCCCCGCCGCTGACGATCGCGCTCGCGCCGCCGGCAAGCCCCAGCCCCGCACCCGCTCTTCCGCTCGCCGCGCCCGCGAGCGCGCCGCTGCCCGCCGCGCCGCTGCCCGCCGCGCCGCCGCCCGCCGCGCCGCTGCCCGCCGCGCCGCCGCCCGCCGCGCCGCCGCCCGCCGCGCCGCCGCCCGCGGCACCGCCGACCGTCGCGCCGCCACCGGCCGACCCGCCCGCGGCCGCGCCGCCGCCGAGCCCGCCCATGACGGCCGCCTTCAGCGCGGCGCTCGGCACGACCGGCAGCGCGATCGCCATCAGCGAGCGCTGGCGTCTGACCTCGTCGCTGAAGACGCTGCAGCCGGCACAGTCGCGCAGGTGACGGCGCAGCGGGCCGCGGCGGAGCGCCGCGCCGGTCGCGGTCGCGAGCTGTGCCCGGATCTCCTCGCAGGAGATCGCGCGCGCCTCCCTGTCGGCGGCGAGCGCCGAACGCGCTTGGAACACCAGCGCCTTCACCTTCTCCCGCCGGCAGCCCAGAACCGTCGCGATCCCGTCGTGGTCGAGCGCGCCCAGCTCGGAGAGCAGCAGAGCGGCGCGCTGGTCCTCGGGCAACCGCGCGAGGTCGCGCAGCAGCTCGCGGACGTCCTCGCGACGCTCGATCGCGGCGGCGAGCCCGTCGGTCGCTGGCTCGGCACCCTCGAGCGGGACGTGCTCGCGCCGCACGCGCAGCACGGACAGGCAGCGGTTGCGTGCGATCGCGTACAGCCACGGCCGCAGCACGACCGGCTTGCGCGAGCGCTGGAGATCGCGGTAGGCGGCGAGGAACACGTGCTGCACCGCGTCCTCGGCCTCCTCGCGCGAGCCGAGCATGTGCCGGCAGAACGCAAGCATCTGGCGGTGATAGCGGTCGTAGAGCACCTCGAACGCTCCGGGGTCGCCGTCGCGCGCGAACGCGACGAGCCGCTCGTCGCCGGCGAGGTGCAGGAGACGGGCCGGACGCCGGATCGGGCCGCGCCACTGGGCTGCGGGAACGTGCTCCACGCCGACAGTATGCGTGTCACACACGCTTGAACGCGCGGGCGGCGGCCCGGTTGGCCGGACGCGCGCGAACACCCGCAGCTGGGCGTCGCAGCGCGCCTACGCGCGCTCGGCGAGCTGGGCCAGCTCGTCGCCGAAGCGCCGTTCGATCGCTTCGTCGATCGTGCTCTGGAAGATCGCGAGCACGGCCTTGGAGGCCGTCGGGCGCAGCCGCTCGACGGTCTCGGCGATCTCGTCCCAGCGGGCGCGCGGGTAGCCGGCCTCCTGGAAGTGCTGCCAGACGCGCTCGACGAACGTGTCGAGGAAGGCGTCGGCGATCGTCTCGCACTCTCTCTGCACCAGCTCGAAGACGGGCATCACCGGCTCCAGCGGGATGCCGCGGTCGGTCAGCTCGGCAGCGGCGTCGAGCAGCGCGGGGGTCGGCAGCTCGAATCTGCCGTCGGGCAGCGCGCGCACGGCGCCCAGCTCGATCGCGCGCTGGACGAGCGCGGGCGTCAGCTGGTCGCCGAGCTGCGCGAACAGCTCCGCCGCCTCGACCGTGCGCGGCGGCTCGGCGTCGTAGGCGACGCTGACGAGCCGCTGGAACTCGCGCGCGCCGTCGCCGGATGCCGGCGTGTCGTCGAGCAGCCGCTGGATCGCGGTCAGGTTGAAGCCCTCCGCGCGCAGCTGTCTGATCCGCTCGATCCGCTCGACGTGCTCGCGGCCGTAGTAGCCGGTGCCGCCTCTGACGACCGGCGGCGGCAGCAGCCGCTGCGTGCGGTACGCGCGGATGTTGCGCGGCGTCAGCCCGGTCCGCTCCGACAGCTGCTCGATCGTCAGCTCCTCCTCGGAGCCGTGGTCGGCACGGGGGCGGCGGGCGGCGGGCATGGCCGCAAGGGTAGTGCTCATCGCGCCCCGACCGGTCGCGGCGGCGCGCCGGGGTGGCGCTCGCCGGTTCCGCCCGGCGCACCGCCGGGCCCGCCGGCGCCCGGCCCGCCGGCCCCGCCCGCGCCGGCGCCCGCGCCGGCCGCAGCGCCGCGCGCTCCCGCCGGCGCCAGCGGACCGCGCGCGATCCGCAGCAGCGCCCAGCCGATCGTCCCCAGCAGCGTCAGCACGAGCGCGAGCACCGCAGTCGCGGCGGTCGACCACAGCCATCTCGGAGTGTCCGGCTTGCGCTCGCGCTGGAGCAGCAGCGGGTCGTGCACGAGCGGCCGCTCGACCTGCGCCAGCGCCGGGACGGCCGGTGCCGGGATCGCCGCGTCGGCGGGGAAGCGGACCGCGACGCTGGCGGTCGTCGTGCCGCGCTGGAGGCGGATCATCGCCTTCGCGCTCCCACTCACCTCCAGCGGCTCGGTCGTGCGGTAGACGCCTTCGGAGACGCGCTCCAGCGGCGCGGTCACGATCCCCTCGCCGCTCTGCCAGCTGAGCCCCTGGAGGCGGTCGGCGTCCTCGGCGACGTCGCGCGGCGTGAAGCGCGCGACGACGTTCGCGGTCCCGTTGCCGGCGTCGGTCAGCGTCAGCGCGACGCGGGCACCGTCGGGCGCGTGGCTCGGCAGCAGCGAGCCGAGCACCGCGAGCGTGACCGCGACTGCGGCGGCGGGGGGCGCCCACGCCCAGCGGCCGAGGATCGCGGGGTCGCCGCTGCGGCCGAGGCAGCGGGCGACGAAGACGGCGAGCACGCCGCAGGCGATCGCGAGCGGGACTGCGCGCACCATCGCCGGCGCCACGATGTGCGCCGGCCACGACAGCGGCATCCAGACGTGCGACCAGCCGAACTCGGCGAGCACGCCGAGCGTGCCGATCAGGACCGCGGAGGCGGTCGCGAACAGATACGGCGAGCGGCCGTCGCGCAGCAGCGCGAGCGCCGCCAGCTCGACCAGCGCGCCCTCGGCGACGTAGGTCGGGAAGTGCAGCGTCAGGTCGCCGAGCACGGGGCCGACGAGGCCGGTCAGCGCGAAGTCGACGACGCCCGCGAAGACGACCGTCAGCAGCGCCGCGCCGGGGCCGCAGGCGAGCCGCACCGTGACGAGCGCGAGCGTCGCCGCCATCGCGATCAGGACGGGGTGGAAGAGCGTGCGGAACTGCGGCGCGCCGTAGCCGAACTCCTGCTGGTAGGCGAGCGTCAGGCCGGCGAGCACGATCGACGCGGCGAGCGCGCCGAGCCACGTCGGCACGGGCCGCGGCGCGCGGTCGCCCCTCAGCGCCGCCAGCCGTGCCGCCGACGCGCGGCCCTCGCGCACGAGCACGAGCGAGGAGACGTACACGAGCAGCCCGCCGGTTATCAGCACGAGGTGGGTCGGTCCCCACAGCGTCACGTCCTGCCCGAAGGCGCGGTGCCAGAAGTCGTCGAGCGGAAACGCCAGCAGCGCGGCGGAGGCGCACAGCAGCATCGCGATCCCGCCCGCGGGGACGCTCCAGCTCGGCGCGATCCGCACGCCGGAGGGGCCGACGTCGCCCTTCGGCAGCACGACCGCGAGCCAGCCGGAGGCGAGCAGCACGAGCAGCCCGCCGAAGATCATGAAGTGCGACGGGTTCGCGAACGGGCCCTCGTCGCGGCCCTTGCTCATGTGCAGCGCGACGTCCCACGCGAAGCCCGGGCCGGCGAGCAGGAAGCCGACGACGGCGACCGCGACCGGCAGCGTCGCCCAGCCGGGCAGGCCGGTCGCGCGCTCCAGCGGCGCGGCCATGCGGTTCAGCAGCGTCGAGCGGCCGGTGCGATGGCCGTGCCCGAGCAGCAGCAGGAGCACCGTCCAGCCGACCGCGATGCCGCCGCCGATCGCGATCTGGCCGGCGGTCGCGCCGCCTGCGGGCGCGGTCTCGGCTGCGGCCGTGAGCAGCATCAGAGCGTCCATCGTTCCAACCATACACCGATCTCTGTCATCAAGTGCAGTAACTCATGACAGAGATCTGTGTAGTGTGACGGTAGATGGTGTTCGACGAGGAGACGACATGAGCGACGTGGTGATCGTCGGGGCCGGCTTCGGCGGCCTCGGCACCGCGATGCGGCTGCGCCAGGAGGGGATCGACGACTTCACGCTCCTCGAGCGGGCCGGCGACGTCGGCGGCGTCTGGCGCGCGAACACGTACCCCGGCTGCGCCTGCGACGTGCCGTCGCCGCTCTACTCGTTCTCGTTCGAGCCGAACCCCGATTGGTCGCGGCTGTTCTCGCCGCAGCCGGAGATCCACGCCTACCTGCGCCGCTGCGCCGAGCGCCACGATCTGCGCCGCCACATCCGCTTCGGCTGCGAGCTGACCGCCGCGACGTGGGACGACGCGGCCCAGCGCTGGCGGCTGGACACGACGCAGGGACCGCTGACCGCGCGCGTGCTCGTCAGCGCGCTCGGCCCGCTGACCGAGCCGCAGCTGCCCGACGTCCCGGGCCTCGCCGAGTTCCCCGGCGAGCTGTTCCACTCGGCCGCCTGGGACCACACCGTCGACCTGACGGGCAAGCGCGTCGCGGTCGTCGGCACCGGCTCCTCCGCGATCCAGTTCGTCCCGCAGATCCAGCCGCGCGTCGGCTCGCTGCACCTCCTCCAGCGCACGCCCGGCTGGGTCCTCCCGCACGTCGACCGCCCGACCGGCCGCGTGCAGCGCTTCCTGCTGCGGCGCGTGCCCGCGCTCGGGCGGCTCCAGCGTGCCGCCGTCTACTGGGGGATGGAGGGCCTCGTCACGTCGCTGCTGCGGCAGGCGCCGACGCTGAGAGCGCTCGAACGGCTCGCGCGCTGGAACATCCGCCGCCACGTCGCCGACCCCGAGCTGCGGCGCAAGCTGACGCCTGACTTCCGCCTCGGCTGCAAGCGGATCCTCGCGTCCAACACGTACTACAGAGCGCTCGCGGCGCCGAACGCCGAGGTGCTGACCGGCGGCGTGCGCGAGGTGCGCGGCGCGACCGTCGTCGCCGGTGACGGCAGCGAGCGCGAGGTCGACGCGATCGTGCTCGGGACCGGCTACGGCGTGCTCGGCAACCCCGCCTACGGGCGGATCCGCGGCCGCGACGGCCGCGCGCTGAGCGAGGTCTGGCACGACGGCGCCGAGTCGTACCTCGGCACGACCGTCGCCGGCTTCCCCAACCTCTTCACGATCATCGGCCCCAACACCGGTCTCGGCGCCGGCTCGATGGTCTACGTGATCGAGGCGCAGATCGCGTACGTGCTCGACGCGCTCAGACGGATGCGCGAGCGCGGCGTCGCGTCGATCGAGGTCCGCGCCGGCGTGCAGCGGCGCTTCAACGACGAGCTGCAGCAGCGGATGCGGGGGACGGTCTGGACTGCCGGCGGCTGCGCCAGCTGGTACCTCGACTCCGACGGCTGCAACCGCACGCTGTGGCCGGGGCAGACGTATGACTTCCGCCGCCGCACGAGCCGCGTCGACATGCTCCAGTACCGGGTGCGGACAGCTTCCACTCCCGCTGTCGCCGCCGCCACTGCCTCGGCCGACGAGGCGGTGCCGTCATGAGCGCGAAGCGGCTCGAGGCGCTGGTCGGCGAGCCGCTCACGCCAGCGCTCAGACGGCACGACCCGGCGGTGCTCGGCGCGCTCGCCGAAGCGCTCGAGGCGGCGATGGCGCAGCAGCGCGCGGCGCTCGAGGACGCGGTCGACGGCGCGCATCGGGCGGTCCCGCGGCCGCTGCGCCCGCTCGTCAGGCGGATGCTGGGATGAGCGAGCGGGAGCGCGTCCGCGCAGAGCGCGAGCGGATCGAGCGGCTGCTCGGCGCCGACGGCGGCGCGCTCGCCGGCCTCGACCCGCTCGGCGCGGACGAGCTGCACGCGCTGCGCCGCCAGCTCGCGCGGGCGCTCGGCGCCCACGACGGCGACGTGCTCGACCGGCTCGTCGCGCTCGGCGAGAAGCTGCCCGGGCCGCTGGCGGCGTCGCTGGCGCAGCGGCTGCTCGGCGCGCGGCTCGGCGCTCGCGCGGTCGAGCGGATGCGCCCGCAGGCAGCGGTCGGGCTCGCCGGCCGCGTCGCGCCCGGCTTCCTCGCCGACCTCGCGGTCACGCTCGACCCCGAGCGGGTCGGGGAGGCGCTCGACGCGGTCGACCCGGCGCTGCTCGGCGACGTCGCCGAGGTGCTGGCCGAGCGCGGCGACTGGACGACGATGGGCGGCTTGCTCGACCACCTGCGCGACGACCACGTGCTCGTCGCGCACGCACGCGTCGGCGAGGAGGCGGTTGCCCGCGCGCTCGCGCGCTGCCACGACCCGGAGCGCGTCGAGCGGATCGTCGCGACGGTTGCCGGACACTCCTGCTGACGGGGGAGCCCGCGCCCCGTACACTGCTCGGGTTCCGCATGCGCGCCCTCGGGGGACGCGACGTGCGGCGGAATCGAGCACCCGTGGACTGGTACCTCGAAGGCAGCACTCCGGAGGCCGTCTCTGACCTGCGTCATGAGATCGTCGACTACCTGCGCCGACACGCGGCGCCCGAGTCCGACCTCGCGGGCGCCCAGCTCGCGATATCGGAGCTGCTGAGCAACGTCGTCCGGCACGCGCCGGGACCGGCGTGGGCGAACCTCGACTGGTCCGGCGAGCGGGCGGTGCTGGCGGTCCACGACCTCGGCAGGGGCTTCGAGCCGACGACGGAGCTGCCCGACGACCTGCTGCAGGCGGGCGGCGGACGCGGCCTCTTCATCGTCTCCAACGTCGCCGGCTGGATGGCGGTGGCGGCCAAGCGCGCGGGCGGCTCGCGCGTGATGATCGAGCTGCCGGTGACGCGCGTCGCCGAGCGCGACTTCGATCCGCCGCGGCAGCACGCCGAGGCGCTGCCGGCGCGGGAGGAGGCGGCACCCGACGGCACCTTCGGCAAGGAGTCGTTCCTGCGCGCGCTCGTCGTGCAGCTCGCGCAGGCGGTCGAGGCGAACGAGGGGCCGGACGCGGCCGCCGCCGCCGTCGCGCAGGTCGGCGCCGACGTCGGCGGCCGGATGGAGGAGGAGTTCCGCCGCGTCGAGGGGATCACGGGCGAGCTGTCGCCGATGCAGATGGCCGACCTCTACGTGCGCCTGAAGGCGGCGATCGACGGCGACTTCTACGTGATCGAGGCCGACGAGGAGCGGATCGTGCTCGGCAACCGCGCCTGCCCGTTCGGCGACGTCGTGCGGCGCGCACCCGGCCTCTGCCGCATGACGTCGAGCGTCTTCGGCGGGATCGCCGCGCGCAACAGCGGCGGCGCGTCGGTCGTGCTGGAGGAGCGGATCGCGCTCGGCGACCCCGAGTGCCGCGTCGTCGTCTGGCTGCGCGGCGCGCACGCCGGCGAGTTCCGCAGCGCGCACGACTACGGCGCGGTCTGAGCACGCGCCGCGCCTGCTACGCCGCGCCGTCCGCGCCGCGCCGGCCGCCCCGCGCCGCGCCGGCCGCCCCGCGCCGCGCCGGCCACGCCGCGCCGGCCGCCTCGCGCGCCCCTCAGCGCCCGCGCTTGAACAGGCCGGGCAGCTTCGCGATGCCGCGCGGCACGTCGCTGCGGGCGTGCTGCAGCGCCTCGTTCAGCGCGCTCGCGGCGTCCTCGTGCAGGCTCGGCCCGTGGCCGACGAGGATGCTTCTCGGTGCGTACTGGCGCAGGCTGAACGGGGGCGTGAGGCGCAGCATCGGGTGCACGCCGAGCGGGCGGCCGAGGGCGAAGTAGCCAGCGGTGCCGACCGCCTCGGGCACGACCAGCAGCTCCTGCTCCGGCCACCACAGGACGGTCTCGTGCCACCAGGGGCGGTCGATCAGGCGCTGCGGCTCCAGCGGCGTGCCGGGCAGCGCGTCCGGCCCGACGTGGAGCTGGACGCCGAGTCTGTGCGCGATCGCGGCGCCGTCGCGTCTGTGGCGGTCGAGCAGCTGCACGACGCCGGCCGGCTCGCCGAGCGCGGCCGCGCGCTCCAGCGCCGGCTCCCACGCGACCGGGTCGATCAGCCAGACGCGGCCGTCGATCGCGAGTGCGTGCGACGCCCGCTCCATCTGCTCCTCGACGACCCAGGTGAAGCCCGCGTCGAACTCGTTCGAGATCCTCGCCTCCATGCGCGATAGCTTCCCATGTCGAGCGCATGGAGCCCAACTCGCGATGACGACGATCCTGACGGGCGTCGACGACGATCCCGCCGCCCGCGACGCGGTCGTGCTCGCGCGTGCGCTGGCGGGCGAGAACGGGGCGGAGCTGCTGGCCGCCGCCGTCCAGGTCGAGCCGCGCGTCCCGCTGCCGCGGTCGCTGCGTCCCGCGGGCCCCTCGCGCGAGGAGCTGGAGCGGATCGTCGCCGCGGTCTGCGCTGACTGCGCGCCGCACGCGCGCACCGTGACGGTGAAGGAGCGCTCCGCCGCGCACGCGCTGCGTGACCTCGCCGAGCGCGAGCAGGCGCGGCTCGTCGTGCTCGGTTCCTCCCGCCACGCCCCGGACGGCGAGGCGTTCGCCGGACGGACCGTCCGGCAGGTGCTGCACGAGGCGCCGTGCGCCGTCGCGCTCGCCGCGCGCGGGCTGGCCGGCGGCGTGGCCGCCGCGCCCGCCGACGCCGCCTCGGCGCCTGGCGCGGCCGCCGCCCCCGCCGCGTCCGCGTTCACGCTGCGGCGGATCGTCGTCGGCACGGACGGATCGCCGGAGTCGGTCGCCGCGGTCGCCGCGGCGCGGGCGCTCGCGGAGACGAGCGGCGCCGCGCTGCACGTCGTCGCGGTCGCCGACGAGCAGCTCGCCGTCCGCCGCGCGCCGCTCGGCGAGGTGCTGGAGCTGGCCGAGTGGGACGAGCTGGTCGCGCGGCGCAGACAGCACGCCGAGCAGGCGCTCGCGGCCGCGCTCGACGCGGCGGGCGAGGAGGCGGGCGGAGAGGTGCTCGTCGGCGACCCGCCGGAGCAGCTGGCGGCGGCCGCGGCCGGCGCGGACCTGCTCGTCGTCGGATCGCGCCACTGGGGCGCGCGCTCGCGGGTCGTGATCGGCAGCACCTCGGAGGAGCTGCTGCGCGGCGCGCCGTGCTCGCTGCTGCTCGTCCCGCGCCCGCACGACGAAGCGGACGCGACGGCCGCGCAGGCGTGAGGAGCGGCGATCTGACCACCGTCACGGTGGTCAGATCGCCATTCCTCCCCGCGCAGCGGCGCGGCGCGGTGGCTACCGCTCCGTCACGCGCACCGTCGCGGTCGCTCTGGCGCCGTCGCCGGCGACGAGCGCCAGCGCGAGCGTCCCGCGGCCGCGGGACGCGAGCGCTCTGCGCGCTCTGGCGCCGAGCCGGAGCGTCAGCAGGGCCGATCTGCCGCCGGCGACCTCGCGCGTCAGCGCGACGCGTGCGCTCGACCTGCCGATCGCCAGCCGGCCGGTGAGCTTCAGCGTGCAGCCGCTCGTCCGCATGCACGCCACGCGCACGACCCCGACGCGGCCGTCGCCGCCGACGACGGCGATCCGCGGGAAGGTCGCGATCGCCGCGCCGGCCTGCGCGACGATCGCCGATCTCGTCGTCCGCCGCGGCAGCGAGACGAGCACGCCGGGCGCGAGCGCGGGGCCGCCGACGCCGGCCGCGTTCGCCGCGAGCACGCGGCAGCTCACGCGCGCGCCCGTGTCGGCCCGCACGAGCCGGTACGTCGCCGCGCTCGCCCCGGCGATCGGGGCGCCGTCGCGCAGCCACTGGTACGCCAACGACGTCGGCGCGCCGCTCCACCTGCCTGGCGCGCACGTCAGCGTGCCGCCGACCGTCGCGCTGCCGGTGACGCGCGGCGCGGCGGTGGGGGCCGGTGCGACCGGCGTGACGGGCCGCGCCGGCGGATCCAGCACGACGACCGGCTCTCTTCTCTCCACGGGCGGCGGCTCGACGCCCGCGCCGCTCAGCGCGACGACGGCCGGGTCGCCGCCGCCGAGCGCGTCGTAGGAGACCGTCAACGTGCCGCTCGCCGCGCCGGCGACGGCCGGGGCGAAGCGCGCGACCAGCGTGCACGTATCGCCGACCTCCAGCACCGCGCCGGCTGCGCAGCTGCCGCCGGCGACCGCGAAGCCGGCGCCCGCGACGTCGAGCGGGCCGAGCGTCAGCGGGTTTCCGCCGCTGTTGGCGATCGTGACGGTCCGCTCCGCGCCCTCCCCGAGCAGGACCGCGCCGAACGCCGCGTCGAGCGTGTCGAGCGCGATCGGCTCGTAGCCTGCGGGCGGCACGACGACGACCTCCTCGGTCACGACCGTCTCCTGCCCGGCCGAGTCGACCACCGTCGCTGCGACCTCCACGACGGCATCGATGTCGGCGTAGTCCGGCGTCCAGCCGGTCGAGAACTCGTACGGCGCGCTGGCGAGTCTGCCGAGCGGGTCGCCGTCGAACGTCACGGCGACCGATCTGACGCCGAAGTCGTCACGCGCGACGACGACCGGGTCGAGCGGCTCGCCGACCGCGATCGTGCCGCCCGACGGCTCGCCGAAGCGCGCCGTCGGCGCGTCGTCGGCGGTCGCGCCCGGCACGGCGGCGAACGGCGGCGCGACTCTGCGCACGAAGCCGAGCTGCACGCTCGCGGCGCCGCCCGCGTCGCTGCCGGAGGCGCCCTGGCAGGTCGCGCCGCTCGGCACGCCGATCACCGGACCGGTCGTGCAGCCCCAGAAGACCTCGCTCCCAGTCACGCCGAGCGAAGCGGCGGCGGGCGCGCCGTGGCGCACGGCGTCGTTCGCCGCGTTCGCGTTGAAGAGGCCGTAGCCGTTGCCCGTCAGCGAGCTGTCGGAGATGCTGAACGCCCGCTGGACCGGGTTGGCGGGGTCGGTCCCGGTCTCCGCGTCGGTCAGCAGCACGCCGGCCGAGCTGCGCAGGTCGGGCGTGTAACTGTTGCCGGCGATCACGCTGCCGCTGATCGCCCCGCGCTGGCCGGCGTGGTAGCGGACGCCGGTCTGCGGGATCAGCGCGTCGGGCCCGCTGCCCTCGACGCTGCTGTCGCGCACGTAGCCGTAGGAGACGATGCCGGAGCGCTGCAACGTCTCGGGCGCGCCGTCGGGTCCGCGCGCGTCGTCGAAGAGGACGCCGCCGGACTGGTAGCCGAAGACGCGGCTGCGCTCGATCGCGACCTCGCGTCGCGGGCCGGCCTCGGCGCCCTGCTGGCTGTTGGCGACGACGACGCCCCAGCCGTGCGGTCTGGCTGCCAGCTCGCCGGCGTCGGCGGCGCGCACAAGCGGGCCGACGACGCTGTCGCGGATCGCGCCGGAGGCGTTGAAGAACGCGACGCCGGCCTCGGCGTACGTCGTGCCGGACGTGATCGTGACGCCTGAGATGTCGACGAACATGGTGTTTCTGTCGGTCGCGTCGCGCGACTGGCGCGAGACCGTGACGACGTTGCCGCCGCCGTCGCGCAGGTACGGCGCGCTGCCGGCGAGCGTCGTCAGCGAGCTGCTCGGGCGGATCGTCACCTTCGCCGCGCCGGCGCCCTTCAACGTCAGCGGCTTGGTGATCGTCAGCCCGTTGAGGGAGCCGGGCTGCGACGGCGAGCCGGCGCCGGAGGCCGGCGTCGACTGCTCCTCGTAGGTGCCGTCGCAGATGACGAGGGTGTCCCAGGGTGCGGCCTGGTCGACCGCCGCCTGGATCGAGCCGAACGCGGCGTTCGGGCACTGGATTCTGTCGTCGTCGACTGTCCAGGTCGAGGCCGGCGCGGCGACCGGAGCGAATGCGGAGAGCGCCGTGCAGGCGACCCCGATGCGCACCGCGCGGCGGAGAGATCGTGGAGTCAAGGGGTACCTCGTATGGGTTCGTCGGGAGGCCACCCGAGCACGCGACGGTCGCGCAGGGGAGGGGTGGCACGGTCCTCGACGCCCCGGAAACGGCGCCGCTCGCCGGCCGGCTGAGGGCCCGTCCAACATAGTGGACGATTCGTGCAGAGTTGCTTATCCCTCGGGACCGTCATTCACCGTGACGGTTTGGCCTCAGGGCTAGGTGACGATTCAACGAGCGCGCATACGATCCGACAGCCGGTGAGAACCGAGGCGCGGACCGGGCATCGAGGGCTGCACGTCCGCGTGGAGGGTCGACCGCACGAGCAAGGACGCCGATCCCGCAGCGGAAAGCGAGCGGCTCCCGCTCTCCCATCACGCAGTGACAAACCGATCTCACGGAGACCTGGTGACACACGCCCTTTCCCCACCGCGCGCGCTTGCGGCGCTGGTGCTCACGATCCTCTCGGTCCTCGCCCTCGCCCTCGCAGCCGCCGCGGCGACCGCCGCGCCGCCGGACCCGATGGTCCGCGGTCCGCACGCCGTTACGACGCTCGACCCGTTCCGCGCCGGCACCGTCGACCTGCAGGAGCCCAGCTCGACGGGTGGCGCGCCGACCGGCAGCGCCGCCGCCGTGACGCTGCAGCTGCGCGGCTCGCTCTACTACCCGAGCGACCGCGCGGCGCCGTCGCCGGTGCTCGTGCTCGTCCACGGCAACCACGCGCAGTGCGACAGCGGCAGCTCGCCGTTCTGCACCGCCTTCAAACGCAACGACCGCGGCTACGCCTACCTCGGCGAGAACCTCGCCAGCCACGGCTACACGGTCGTCTCGCTCGACCAAGACCAGCTGATGGCGTTCCAGGACGGCCAGACCGCCGGGATGCACCAGCGCCGCCTGCTGATCGCCGCGACGCTCGACATGCTGACGAAGGCCAACCGCGAGCCGCTGCCGGACGGGATCAACTCGAACCTCGGCGACCGTCTCGTCGGGAAGCTCGACATGACGAGAATCGGCCTGATGGGCCACTCGCGCGGCGGCGACGCCGTCACCAGCTTTGTCAACTGGAACCGCACCCGCCCGGCGCCGGGCAGACGCTACAACCTGCGCGGCGTGATCGCGCTCGCGCCCGTCGACTACGAGCGCAGCACGCCGTGGGGCGTTCCGCACCTGTCGATCGAGCCGCTGTGCGACGGCGACGTCTCCAACCTCCAGGGCGCGCGCTTCTTCGAGCGCGGCCAGTACGCGCTTCCCGGCGACCCGTTCCCGCGCATCCAGCAGTCGGTCCTCGGCGGGAACCACAACTGGTTCAACTCGGTGTGGTTCGCGGACGGGGACGACGCCGGCACGGCTGATCCCGCCTGCGGCCCGGCCAACCCGACCAGCGTGCGGCTCAGCGGCGGGCTCTACGACAGAACGACCCGCGGCTCCGGCGATCCGGCGCTGATGGGCGACCAGGAGCTGATCGGCCTCGCGACCATGTCGTCGTTCTTCCGCCGCTACGTCGGCGGCGAGGCCGCCTTCGACCCGTACGTGACGGGCGAGCTGAGCGCCGAGGGCGACGGCAGGCAGATCCCGGCCGCGGCCTGCCCGGTGAGCACGAGCGGCACGCGCATCCCGTGTGCCGAGCGCGTGCTGACGAGCTACTTCCCGGGTGGGGAGGAACGGCGTGACGTGATCACCCCCGACCCCGGTGCGCCGCTGACGGTCAGCGCGCTCGGCACGGCGCTGACCGCGAGCGGCTTCAGCAGCCCGTACACGGCCGACGGCGGCGTGCAGCCCGTGCCGGCGACGACCGCGTCCGGCCTCGACTGGTGCAACCCCGAGCCCGACCACTTCGCGCCGGTGAACCTCGGCGCCGTGACCGGCACGCTGCCGACCGCGAAGAAGGGCTGCCCGCTGCCCGGCGTCACCGCGCTCGGAGGCCAGAACAGCTCGGGTGCGTTGAGAGCCACGCGCGAGAACGCTCCCGTCAACCGCTCCTACGGCTTGCAGATCGCCGCCGCGTGGGAGGGGCCCGCGTCGCTCGCGACGCGGATCCCGGCGGCAAGCGGCGACGTCAGCGGCTTCAAGGCGCTCGCGCTCGGCGCCGCGGTGAACTTCTTCGATCCGCGCAATCCCGCGCGCACGGGGGACGCGCTCTGGAACGCGAGCGCGACGACGCAGGACTTCGCGATCGCGGTGACCGACGCGGCCGGGAACGAGGGCGTCGTCGCCGCCGGCGACCATCGCTACGGCAACGCGCTGCACCAGACGACCGGCGACATCACGCCGCGCGTCCACATCATCCTCAACCAGATCCGCGTCCCGCTGAGCGACTTCGCCGCGCAGGGCGTCGACCTGACGAAGCTGCGCAGACTGGAGCTGCGCTTCGGCGAGGCCGGCAAGCCGGCGAGCGGCTCGATCGAGCTGGCCGACGTGCGCCTCCAGGAGCCGGTCGGCGGCTCGCGCGTGCTCGCCGACGGGCCGGCGGCGGCCGGCGCGGGCGGTCCGGCTGGCGCGGCCGGCCCGCAGCCGATCGACCTGATCGACGCGAGCCCGCGCACGACGGTCGCCGAGGCCGGGCAGGTGCTCGGGCTGAGCGTCGCGGCGGCGGCCGCACCGGCCGCGGCCGCTCCGGCGGCTCCGGCCGCGGCCGGACCGGCCGCACCGGCCGCCCCTCCCGGAGGCGGCGCCGCGCGCGCGACGTGCGCCGACACGACCGCGCCGACGGCGCGGGTGCTCGCGGCGGGCGCGCGCCTCGTGCGCGGCGTCGCGACCGACCGCGGCTGCGCGGGAACAGGCGGCAGGCAGGCGGTCACCGGCACGGTCGCCGCCGTCCAGGTGACGGTGGCGAAGGCCGTCGGCGAGGGTCGCTGGCGCTACCTGACGCCGCGCGGCACGCTGACCAGGCCGCTCGCCGCGGCGGCCGCGCGCTCGCTCGTCGCGCGCGGCACCTCTCGTTGGTCGGTGCGGCTCGGCGCGAAGCTGCCGGCGGGCACGTACCGCCTGTCGGTCCGCGCGGTCGACGCACGCGGCAACGCCCGCACGGCGGTGAGAGGGGTGACGCTGACGGTCCGCTGAGCCGCAGCGTGGCGCTGCGGCCCAGCGCCGCCGCGCCACGCCACCGATTCGCCACGAGCCGTTCACCGCACCTTCACCAGCGAGCGCGCGCCGCGGGGCAAGGTCCATCGCATGGATCCCTCGACGTCTCCCACGTCCATCGCTCCGACACGGCGCACGTTCATCCGCGGCATCGCGGCCGCCGGCGCTTCGACGGCGGCGGCCGCGTCACTCGGCAAGGCCGGCCTGCTCGCGCCCGCGACAGCGCACGCGCACCCGCAGCACTCGCCGAACGACTTCTCCGACTTCCGCGCGCTCGCGCCCTCCTCCGCCGACCTGTTCGAGGTGCCCGAGGGCTATCGCGCCGACGTGCTGATCGGCTGGGGCGACCCGTTCGCCGACGACGACGGCGCGACGCTGCGCTACGGCTTCAACAACGACTTCCTCGCCTACTTCCCGCTGCGCGGCGACGACGAGGGCCTGATCTTCGTCAACCACGAGTACCCCGCGCCGTTCTTCCAGCACGGCAACGTCGACGGTGCGAGAAAGACGCTCGAGCAGGTCCGCATCGAGCAGGAGTCGGTCGGCAACTCGATCGTCCACATCAAGCGCGGACGCGACGACGTCTGGCAGGTCGTCTCGCCCTCGTCGTACAACCGCCGCGTCACCGCGCACACGACGCCGCTGACGTTCACCGGGCCGCTGGCGGCGAACTCCGCCTATCCCGGCATCGGCACCGTCGCGCCCGGCTCGCTCGCCAACTGCTCGGGCGGGATCACGCCGTGGGGCACCGCGCTCTCGTGCGAGGAGAACTACCAGGACTACGGCACGACCGGCGGCTACGGCTGGGTCAGACCGCTGCTCGACACCGACGACTACGTCAACGGCGACGGTTCCAGCGCGGCGAGACCGGCGAAGTTCGGCTGGGTCTGCGAGCACGACCCTTACGACCCGAGCTTCACCGGCGCCAAGCACACCGCGCTCGGCCGCTTCCGCCACGAGAACACCGCCTTCCGCGCGCGGCCGAACAAGCCGTTCGTGCTCTACATGGGCGACGATCGCAACGACGGCGCCGTCTACAAGTTCGTCTCCGAGCTGCCGTACCGCCCCGGCCGCCGCTCGGAGAACCTGCGGATCCTCGCGAGCGGGAAGCTCTACGTCGCGCGCTGGGAGCCGGACGGCCGTCGCAGATTCGACGCGGCCGGCACGCTCCTGACCGCGACCGAGGGCACCGGCTGGTGGCGTGAGGTGACCGAGGACGAGCTGGTCGACACGCATGTGCGGATCGCGAGCAACGTCGGCGCCGCGGAGTGGACGGCGCACTACGCGACCAACCGCCCGGAGGACGTCGAGGTCGGTGAGGACGGCAGCGTCTGGATCGCGCTGACGAACAACTCGGGCGTGAATGACGTGCACGGCTCCATCCGCCGCTTCGTCGAGCACCAGAACGACGCGACCGCGGTCGGCGAGGGTGCGCCGTTCGAGTGGGAGGACTACGCGGCCGGCGGCCGGCACGACGGTGCCGGGACGGGGGAGGAGGGCTTCTCCTCGCCCGACAATCTCGTCTTCGACAAGGCCGGCAACCTCTGGATCGTCACCGACATCTCGTCGGGCACGCTCAACGATCCCACGAGACCGCAGGCGTTCCACGCCAACAACGCCGTCTTCATGATCCCCGCGGGTCAGGAGGCGGGCGCGGCGACGGCGTACCGCTTCGCGAACATGCCGGTCCAGTCGGAGGGCACTGGCCCGTACTTCACGCCTGACGAGCAGACGCTGTTCGTCAACGTCCAGCACCCGGGCGAGAACTCCTCCGGCGACCCGAGCAGCACCGCCTCGTACTCGTCGTACTGGCCGAAGGGCAGCAAGACCACGGAGCGCAACCCGACGAAGCCGATCCCCGCGACGGTCGCGATCACGAAGGTGCGGCGCGGCGGCGCCCCGGGCTCGCGCATCGTGCCCGCGCCGCCGCTCCCGCCGCGCGACACCACTCCGCCGCAGCTGACGCTCGACGTGCGCGAGCGCATCTCGCTCGACTCGTTCCTGCACAGCGGGCTGACGGTGCGGCTGCACGTCGACGAGGCGGCGACGCTCGACGTGCGCCTGCGCGCGACGATCCGCGGCGGCCGGCGGCGCGGCTGGCGCTGGGGCTGGGGCGAGCGCCGCATCGAGGTCGACACCGCACGCGCCCGCACCGACGCCGCCGGCGGCGTGATCGTGACGCTGCGCGCGCGGGGGCGGGAGCGCCTGCTGCTGCGCCTCGCACGTCGCGCTGACGCTCAGCTCGACGTGCAGGCGGCGGACCGCGCCAGAAACGTGACGACGAGGGGCGCGCGGATCGTGCTGACCTGAGCCTGAGCCGGCTCGTCGAAGACTCCCGCAGAGGGGGAAGCTCCGCGGGGGGGAACGCGGAGTCGCGGGAACCGGGGCCTCGCCGCACGTGCCGCGGCGAGGCCCCGAACTCGTTCGGCGGCGGGTTCGGCGCGGTGGCTCGCGCTCGCGCGACACACAGAAAACTGGTTAGGATCGGTCGGCGGGCGGGCAACTGGGGCACCGCCCACGATCAAGGGGAGAGAGATGCGACAGCGTGCTGTTGCAATGCGCGCGGCGTTCGCCGCGCTGGTGGTCGTCGGCGCCGTCGGGGTGTCGGCGGGAGCCGCGCAGGCCGACGGGCCTGGAGTCGGGACGCCGTGGGTCGCCACGCTCGGCGACTCCTACATCTCGGGCGAGGCCGGCCGTTGGGCCGGCAACACGAACGGCAGCTCCGCCAACCATGACGCGGGCGGAGCGAGAACGTATTTCGACAATGCGACGAGAACGGCGGAGGCGATCGTCCGCTGCCATCGCTCGACGGCGGCCGAGGCGCACATCGGCGGTGGCGTGAACTCCGTCAACCTCGCGTGCTCGGGCGCGCGCACGGCGACGTTCACCGACTCCGACGGCAACTTCAAGCCGGGGCTCGACTTCTACAACAGCGGTGGGAACGAGGGGCAGGCGCTGCGGCTGCAGAGATTTGCGGCGGCCAACAACGTGAAGCTCGTCGCGATCTCGATCGGCGGCAACAACTTCAACTTCGCTTCGATCATCCAGACGTGCCTGACCGACTGGCTGACGTCGCCGTGGTGGGCACAGAATCACTGCAACGACGACGCGTCGGTGACGGCCAACTTCACGCCCGCGAACGTGACGGCGCAGACGACCGCGATCAGAACCGCGATCCTCAACGTGCGGAGCGCTATGTCGACCGCCGGCTACGCCGACGGCGACTACCGGATCGTCGTGCAGGACTACGAGTCGCCGGTACCGAACGGTGCGGGCTTCCGTTACGGCGAGTCGGGCCTCACGCGCCAGAACACCGGTGGCTGCGGCATGTGGAACGCGGACGCGAACTGGGCGAACGCGACCGCGCTGCCGACGATCTCGGCCGCGGTCCACAACGCCGCGACGGGGACCGGGCTGACGAACGTGCTGCACATGTACCTCAGCAGAGCGTTCGACGGCCGGCGGCTGTGCGAGAACACGGTCGGGCTGTTGGAGGAAAGAGGACTCGCGAACTGGAGAGCTGCCGGCGCGGTCGACAACACCGAGTGGGTCAACGCGATACGCACACTCACGACGATCGGGTCGGACTACTACATCCAGGAGTCGCTGCACCCGAACTGGTGGGGCCAGCTCGCACTGCGCAACTGCCTGCGGCAGGCGTACAACGCGGGCGCCCCGAGAGGCGGCACCTGCACCCGCGGCGCGAACGGGTTGACCGGCGCCGGAGAGCCGGTGATGACGCTGAGATAGCCGCGCGCGGCTTGGAGGTTGTCCTGGATTGCTGTCGCTATGCGACCACAAGCCAGGACGACCTCGGCGCCGGCTCAGAGCGTCAGCGGATCAGGACTGGCGTGCCGATCGGGGTGAGGCGCCACAGCCGCGCCATCTCGGCGTTGCGGATGCGGACGCAGCCGTGCGACGGCCGGCCCGGGATCAGCTCCGGCTGATCGGTGCCGTGGAGCCCGACGACGCCGCCGGCCGGCCACTCGGTCAGCGTCGGGGCGTAGGCCGACGTGCCGAGCGCGTGGGTGCCGTAGACCGGCTGCGCGGCGAAGCGCAGCTTCTCGCGGATCCAGTAGCGGCCGGCGGGCGTCGGCGTCGCGGCGGCACCGATGCCGATCCGGACGGTCAGCACGGTGCGACCCGCGCGGCGCAGCGTCGCGCGCAGCGTGCGGCGGTCGACGACCAGCTGCGTCGCGACGCGGTGCAGCGGCCCGAGCGCGTCCCGCGGCAGCCAGCCGGTGCGCCCGTTCGGCCGGTCGGGCACGCGGATCCGGACCCAGCGGCGCCCGTCCGCGGCGCGCCGCTCGACGAGCGCGAGGTAGACGTTCGGCCGCCCGACCTCCGTCAGCAGCTCGGTCCGCGCGACGGCCGCGGCGTCCACCGCCGGCCGCTCCCGGATCGTCGCCACCCGCGCCGGATACGCCCACCGCGACGAGACCCGCTCGTCGGAGAGGATGCGATCGCCCGCTCCCGCCGCTGCGCCCGCGCCCGTCCCGCCCGCGCCGGTCCCGGCCGCGCCCGCTCCGGCCACACTCGTCCACGCGCCGGCCGCTCCCGCTCCCGCCGTGCCCGCTCCGGCCGCTCCCGCTCCGGCCGCTCCGGCGCCGGCCCCACTCGTCCACGCGCCGGCCGCTCCCGCTCCCGCCGTGCCGGCTCCGGCCGTACCGGCCACGCTCGCGCCAGCCGCTCCGGCCGCTCCCACTCCGGCCACCGCGACCGCCACTACCGCGACCGTCAGAGCGGTGGCGAGGCGCAGGGCGCGATGGCGGAGGTGGCGCACGGCCGTCACGTTAGGGCACCGGCGGTTGCACAGAGGTTGCACCGTGACCGCGTCCGCAATGTCCTTGCAATGCCGGTGCAACGTGGGCGGGGCAAGCTGGCGCGTCCGCGTGTGACGCTTGTCGCGATCTGCGTCGCCGCGGGTCCCACGCACGCGCCGCCAAACCGACCGGAGTCATGCGCATGGAAGCCAGAGCCCCCGCGTCCACCCGCCGCCGCACGCTCGCCTCGACGGCGTCGATCATCGCGCTCGGCGGCGCCCTGCTTGCGTTCACGGGCGAGGCGGCCGCGGACGTCGACGCACTCGCGCCGTTGCAGCCGACGCTCGGTTTCACGGTCTTCGTGGAGAGAGACGCGCGGGTCGTCAGCAACGAGAACGACGGGTCGCTCGCGCTCGGCGGCGATCTGTCGATCCCTCAGGAAGCGAACTACAACGTCGGCAACAACAACGACGGTCGCTGGACAGCGCAAGGCGAGGCCCGGCCAACGGCCCTCTACGTCGGCGGCAGCGTCGCGTTCGGCGGCGGCACGGTCAAGGTGCTGCACGGCAACTACGCCCACATCGTGAACGGGACCGGCGCTCGCGTTATGCCGAACGGAGGCATCACGCACGTGCGGCCGTCGAACGAGGGCTTCGGCAGCATCGACATCCACACCGAGCAGCCGGCCGCTTCGGTCCTCGGCCCGGTCGCGAACTCGATCGACTTCAGAGGCGCCTTCGCGACGATGCGCAGAAGCTCGGTCGCGATCGGCAGATGCGAGGCGAACATCGAGACGAGGAACGCGAACGGCGCGCTGACCGACTGGAGTGGCGACAACCTCAACGTCTTCCTGCGCGTCACCGCCGGGAGCACGAGGGTGCTGAACCTGACGAGCGCGCAGCTGAGAAAGATCCAGACGATCACGTTCGTGGAAGGGATGCCGGCGGACGCCTCGTTGCTGATCAACGTCACCGACTGGACGACCGGCGAGTGGCAGGCGCCCAACTACTCCGGCATCGGCTTCGATCAGGCGAGCCGCATCATGATCAACTTCCCGGTCGCGACCGAGCTGACGTTGACGCCGAACAGCGCCAGCGTCGAGGGCACGATCTTCGCCCCGCACGCGAACGTCACGATCGACTCGCGCAGCAACGTCGAGGGCGCGGTCGTCGTCGGCCAGCTGGCGCACATCGGCGGCGGTGAGATCCACGACGCTCCCTTCGTGCCGAAGATCTCGTGCATCTCGCCGGAGGAGCCGAGAACGCCGGAGGAGCCGAGAACGCCGGAGGAGCCGAGAACCCCCGAGCAGCCGAGAACCCCGGAGCAGCCGAGAGCGCCCGAGCAGCCGAGAACGGCCGACACGCCGCCAGCCGCGTCCCCGCCGGCGAGCGAGTCGAGAACGCCGACCGGAAGAGGCGGCGTCAAGGGCGTCACCGGGAGCGGCGGCAGACGCCCGAAGGCCGCGGCGCGCATCGCCGGCACGGTCGGCTGCGTCAAGGACGCGGCGCAGGCGAGAGTGTCGGGCAGACAGATCCGCTCGGTCGCGTTCCTGCTCAACGGCAGAGCGCTGAAGACGGTCCGGGTCGGCGGCAGGCAGGTCGCGGCACTGCGCATCCCGGCGGCGCGGCTCGTGACCGGATCCAACACGCTGACGGCGCGTGTCGCGTTCACGCGCGCGAGCGGAGCGAGGGCGAAGACGCTGCGGCTCAGCTTCGTCCGCTGCGCGAGCGGCGCGGTCGAGCCGGCCTACACCGGCTGATCACTCCGGGCGCCGCTCCGCCGCAGCGATGTGGCGAAGCGAGCGTTCGTGCGTCAAAGTACGGGCCGTGCTGACGGAGGTCGCTCTGTGCGGCGAGGTGCGGGCGCGAACGCTCCTCGCCCCGCTGCCGAACGGATTGGCGACGCAGCTGTTCGCGTACCTCGTCCTGCACCGGCATCGTCCGGTGCGCCACGCCGCGCTCGTCGACGCGCTGTGGGTCACGTCGCGTCCGCGCGAGCCGCGCGCCGTGGTGAGCAGCCTGCTCTCGCGGCTGCGCCGCTCGCTCGGAGCCGATGCGCTGCCCGTCGGGGCAGCCGTGCGGCTCGTGCTGCCGGCGGACGCGACCGTCGACGTCGAGGTGGGGGCGGCCGCGCTCGCCGCCGCGCGCGCTGCGCTCGACCGCGGCGAGGCGGAAGCGGCGTGGGAGCACGCCGGGCGGGCACGCGAGATCGCCGGCCGCGGCCTGCTCGTCGACTTCGACGCGCGCTGGATCGACCCGTGGCGGACCGACGTCGAGGCGACGCACCTCGACGCGCTGGAGCTGTTCGCGCGTGCGGGGGCCGAGCTGGGCGGCGATCGCGCACGGGAGGGCGAGCGCGCCGCACGTCACGCGATCGCTCGTGCGCCGCTGCGCGAGTCGGCCCACCTCGCGCTGATGGAGACGCTCGCCGCGCTCGACGAAGGCGCCGCCGCGCTGCGCGTCTACGAGGAGCTGCGCGGCCGCCTCGACACCGAGCTGGGCGCGATCCCGTCGCCGTCGGTGCGCGAGCTGCACCAGCGGCTGCTGCAAGGGGAGGATCCGCCGGCGGGGGATGCGCCCCGAACCGCGCCGCCCGCCGGCTCGGTCCACGCGCTGCCCGCCGGCGCCGCCCGCACCCCCGCCGCCGGCGCCGCCCACGCGCCCGCCGCCGGCGCCGCCCACGCGCCCGCCGCCGGCACCGCCGACACGCCCGCCACCGGCGCCGCCCACGCGCCCGCCGCCGGCGCCGCCGACATGCCCGCCACCGGCGCCGCCCACGCGCCGCCCGCTGGCCCGGCCCACACGTCGCCCACCGCCACCGCCGCTGCCCACGCGTCAGCCGCGAGCGCCGCGCTTGCGGCCCGGCTCGACGTGCTCGGTCCGCGCGCGACGGCGCTCGTCCAGCGGGCGGCGGCGCTCGGCGAGGTCGCCGCGATCGAGCTGCTCGTGCGGCTGGACGACGGCGATCGGGCGGACGCGCTCGCGCAGCTCCAGCGAGCGTTCGACGACGGGCTGCTCGCACCCGTCTCGTCGTGGCTGGGGCCCGCCGTCACGTTCCCGTACGCGCCCGACGCCGAGGCGGTGCTGGCCAGCATTGGCGTCACCGCGCGGGCGCAGATCGCCGCTGACGGCGCGGAGCTGCTGGAGCGGATCGACGGCGATCGCGTCGCGATCGCGCGGCTCGCCCTGCGGGGCGTTCCGGCGATCGGCCGCGACGACGCCGTGCGACGCGCCCGCGAGGGCGTCGCGCTGCTGCTGCGCGGCCGCGCCTTCGCGCAGGCGGCCGAGCTGGCGGAGCGCGCGCTGGCGGTTGGCCCGGCGCGCCGCGATCGGGTCGGGCTGCTGCTCGATCTCGGCCGCGCGCTGCGCCGCGACGATCCCGATCGCGCCTGGCGCGCGGCGGCCTCCGCCTACGAGGCCGCGTGCGAGCGGGCGGATCCGCAGCTCGTCGCCCGCGCCGCGCTCGCCACAGGCGGAACCGCCGGCGCCGGTCGCGCGACCCACTCCGACGGCGGCCTCGCCCGCCGCCTCCGCGACGCCCTCACCCGCCTCCCCGCCGCCGCGCCGCCGCCCGCCGCCGCGCCGCCGCCCGCCGCCGCCCCGCCGCCCGCCGCCGCCCCGCCGCCCGCCGCCGCGCCGCCGCCCGCCGCCGCGCCGCCGCCCGCCGCCGCCCCGCCGCCCGCCGCCGCCCCGCCGCCCGCCGCGGCCCCGTCCGCCCCAGCGCCGCCGCAAACGCCCGCGACCCCGCCGACCCTCGCGACGCCGCCGCCGCCCGCAACGCCGCCAGCGCCTGCCGCGCCGCCCGCCGCAACCCCGCCAACCCCCGCCGCTCTGCTCCGCGCGCAGCTGCTCGCGCGCCTCGCGATCGACCGCTCGTGGAGCGACCCGCAGGAGGCGGAGCGGCTCGCGGACGAGGCCGCGCGCACCGCCGAGGCCGCGCGCACCGCAGCCGACGCCGCGGACCCAGGCGCGCCCGCACCCAGCGACCTCCCGCTCCGCATCCACGCTCGCATCCAGCTCGCCCTGATCGACGCCCGTCGCGAGCCGGAGCGGGCCGAGCTGCGGCTCGAGCGGGCCGACGCGCTCGCCGCGCGGGCGCGCGCCGAGGGCGACCGCGCGGTCGAGGTCGCCGCGCTCCTTCAGGCGCTGCCGCTGCTCGGCGAGCTGGGCCGGGCAGCGGCGACCGGCGCCGCCGCCCGCCGGCTGGAGGAGCTGGCGACCGCGCTCGGGGACTGTCGCACGCTCCACATCGCCGGCGACGTGCGCCTGACCGCCGGGCTGCTCGCGGGCGAGGACGCGGGCGCCGACGAACACGCAGCGCATGGGTGGCGCCGGATCCGCGCGCGGCTCGCGCGCGGCACCGTCGCCGCCGCGCTCGGCGAGGCGGACGACCTCGTGCGCCTGCAGCCGTCGCTCGACGCGCCGCGCACGCTCGCGCTGCTCGCGCGGCTGCTCGCCGGCGACCGAGACGAGGCACGGCGCCGTCTCAGCCGTTGGCGGCCGGACGAGCTGGCGGACCTCGGCCGCGCCGAGGGCTCGCAGCTGCACGTCCGCACGGCGCTCGCGTTCGTCGCCGCTCGCCTCGGTGACCATGAGCGCGCCGCCGCCCTGCACGACCTGCTCGTGCCGTTCGCCGACCGTCACGCTGTCGCGCCGTGCTCGATCTACCTTGCGCCGGTCTCGCGCGCGCTCGGCGAGCTGGCCGGCGCGCTCGGCCGTCCGGGGGAGGCGCGCGAGCGCTTCCGTGCCGCGATCGCCGCTGCGGAGGCGATCGGCGCGCCGGCGGTCGCCGACGCGATCCGGCGCGAGCTGGACGTCTACGCTCAGCCTGCGCGCGATCGCATCTAGCCCGCTCCGGGCCGCAAGATCGCACATGTCTTGGCGCGCTGGCGCTCAGGTGAGGCGTCCCCGGTCGATAACGAGGGATGATCTTTTGCCATCCGGCCAACGACCCCTTGACGGGGCATGGACAATCTTAGGTACAGCCAACTGATCGTAGTTCAGTCCACTGAACACCGGAGAGATGATGAGACAGCTGAGGACGACGTGGCGCCAGCTCACCCTTGCGATTGCGACTGTCGCGTTGGTCGCGACGTTCGCCGCCTGCGGTGGCAGCGACTCTGGGGGGACCGCCGACAACGTCAGAACGACGTCTGGTGGCGAGCTCGCCGAGATGACCAAGGCGACGCTCGTGCTCGACTTCGTTCCCAACGCCGTCCACGCGGGCATCTACCGGGCATTGGCAGCCGGCTACTACAGAGACCACAACATCGATCTGCGCGTGATCCAGCCGACCTCGACCGCTGACACGCTGCGCCTCATCAACGCGAACAAGGCCGACTTCGGCCTCGCGGACGGCCTCGACGTCGCCAACCAGATCGGCGAGGGGCTCGACATCGAGGCGTTCCTGGGGATCGTCCAGCGGCCGCTCGGCGGCGTCATCACGCTGGAGAGAGACAACATCGCCTCCGGCAAGGACTTCGAGGGCAAGACCGTCGGCGTCACCGGCGTGCCGTCCGACAACGCAACGCTCGACACCGTCGTCAGAAACGACGGCGGCGACCCGTCGAAGGTGAAGGTCGTCACGATCGGCTTCAACGGCGTGCAGAACCTCCAGAACGGCAAGGTCGCCGGCTTCATCGGCTTCTGGCCCTCCGACGGCGTCCAGCTCGACGTCGACGGCTTCCCGACCAAGAGCTTCAAGCTCGACGAGAACGGCGGACCGGTCTACCCGGGCCTCGTCGCCTTCTCGACCCAAAAGCACATCCAGCAGGACCCGGCGCTGATAAGAGCGTTCACGGCCGCGACGGTCCAGGGCTACGAGGACACGATCAGAGACCCGCAGCAGTCGCTGGCGGACCTCCTGTCGGAGAACAAGTCGCTCAGAAGAGACCTGACGGCCGCGCAGCTGAGAGCGTTCGAGCCGCTGTTCCAGGGCGACGCCGCGCGCTTCGGCACGCTCGACCCGAGAAACGTCGAGGCGCTCTCGAGCTGGATGGTCGACAACAGACTCGCGAGAGAGCCGTTCACGCCGGAGCGCTACGGCGGCGACAGATATCTCCCTGCGGCCGGCGGATCATGACCGCCGCCGCTCCCGCCAAGCTCTGCGTCGAGGACGTCGGCAAGCGCTTCGCCGGTGACGAGGGCGAGACGGTCGTCGCGCTCGCGGGGGCCGATCTGCGGATCGCTCCCGGCGAGTTCGTCTCGATCGTCGGCCCGAGCGGCTGCGGCAAGTCGACGCTCTTCAACATCGTCGCCGGCCTGACGCGCCCCACCCAGGGGCGCGTCCTGCTCGACGGCGAGGAGCACGGCTCGATGCTCGGCCGCGTCGGCTACATGCCGCAGAAGGACCTGCTGATGCCGTGGCGCTCAGTGCTCGACAACGTCACTCTCGGGCTGGAGATGGGCGGCGTCTCGCGCAAGGACGCACGTGAGCTGGCCCGCGCCGAGCTGGGCCGCTTCGGGCTCAAGGGCTTCGAGAGACGCTGGCCGAGCAACCTGTCCGGCGGCATGCGGCAGCGCGCCGCGCTGCTGCGCACGTTCCTCGCCGGCCGTGAGCTGATGCTGCTCGACGAGCCGTTCGGCGCACTCGACGCGCTGACGCGGCAGACGATGCAGGAGTGGCTGCTCGACGTCTGGGCCGCCGACCGCAAGACGATCCTCTTCATCACGCATGACGTCGAGGAGGCGATCTACCTGTCCGACCGCGTCTACGTGATGTCGGGCCGGCCGGGACGCGTGCAGCAGTGTGTCGAGATCGACCTGCCGCGCCCGCGCACGTTCGAGATCCACAGCTCCCCGGAGTTCGTGGCGCTGAAGGAGAGACTGCTGCGGCCGCTGCACGAGGCGTCGCGCCGCCAGCTGGAAGAGGTGGTGGCCTGATGTCCGCCGTGCAGAGCGCCGCTCCGACGCGCGAGAACGGCGCGAGCGAGCAGGCGCGGCCGTCGGCCGGCGCCCGCATGCGCACCATCGCCGGGCACGTGCTCCCGCCGCTGCTCTTCCTGATCGCGATTCTGGTGATCTGGCAGGTCGGCGTGAAGGTCAGCGGCACCGAGGAGTCGACGCTGCCGGCGCCGACCGACGTCTTCAGCGCGATGTGGGACAACCGCACGCTGCTGGCGGACAACGCGTGGGTGACGATCAAGGAGATCCTGATCGGCTACTCGCTCGCGATCGTGCTCGGCGTCGGGCTCGCGGTGCTGCTCGCCAGCTCCGTGCTCGCCGAGCGCGCGATGTACCCGTGGCTGGTCGTCTCGCAGATGGTCCCGATCCCGGCGATCGCGCCGATCCTCGTGATCTGGACCGGCTTCGACATGCGCCCGAAGGTGATCGTGATCATGCTCGTGAGCTTCTTCCCGATCGCCGTCAACACGCTCGACGGCCTCAAGTCGACCGAGCCTGAGCTGCTGAATCTGCTCAAGACGCTCGGCGCCGGCCGTTGGAAGCGCTTCCGGACCGCGCAGCTGCCGAGCTCGCTGCCGTTCCTCTTCTCGGGCCTGAAGATCGGCGCCGCGCTGTCGGTGATCGGCGCGGTCTTCGCCGAGTGGGTCGGCGCAGACGCAGGCCTCGGGTACCTCATCCTGACGCTCAACAACCAGGTCGCGACCGCAGAGATGTTCGCGACGATCATCGTGCTCGCCGCCATCGGCATCGCGCTCTTCGGACTGGTTCGCCTGTTCGAACGACTGCTGCTGCCGTGGTACCACGCGGGCCGCAAGGAGAACAACGCTTGACTGGGATGGAGGCGGCGAACGCCGCCGCGACGACCGTCGTCCGAGGCGCGTGGGTCCTCAGCATGGATCCCGCCCGCGAGCTGCTGCGCGACGGGGCGGTCGCATTCGACGCCGGCGGCGAGATCCTCGCCGTCGGACCGTGGGAGGAGCTGCGCGAGCGCTTCTCCGGCGCGGAGGTCGTCGGCGACGGCAACGGCATCGTCCTGCCTGGCTTCGTCAACTGCCACACGCACCTCACCGAGGGCCTGATCACGGGCATGGGCGAGACGGCGTCGTTGTGGGAGTGGTTCGACCGCGTCGTCGAGCCGGCCGGTCGCGTCACGACACGCGAGGACGTGCGCGTCGGAACGAAGCTCAAGGGCGCCGAGATGCTGCTGTCCGGCATCACGACCGTCAACGACATGTCCTGCCACCGCAACCTCGGCTCGCTCGCGTCGCTCGGCGCGGCGGACGGCCTGGTGGAGATGGGGCTGCGCGGGATCGTCTCGTTCGGCGCCGAGAACCTCTACGACGGGGCGCCCGGCGAGGACGTCTTCATGGCCGAGCACGAGGCGCTCGCCGACCGCCTGTCGAGCGAGCCGCTGGTCGGCTTCCGGCTCGGCATAGGGACGATCCTCGGCGTCAGCGACGAGCTGATGACGCGCAGCGTCGCGGCGTGCGCCGAGCACGGCTGGGGCGTCCACACGCACCTCGCGGAGGTGCGCGAGGAGGTCACCGAGTCGCGTCACAGATACGCCGGCCGCACGACGATCGAGCACTCCGCGCACGTCGGGCTGCTCGACCACGAGGTGATCGCCGGCCACTGCATCTGGTGCGGCGAGCACGACCTCTCGCTGCTGGCGGCGAAGGACGTGGCGGTCGCGCACAGCCCGGTCGCGAACATGATCCTCGCGTCGGGCGTCTGCCCTGTGCCGCGCCTGCGGCGCGAGGGCGTCCGCGTCGGGATCGGCACCGACGGCGCCGCGTCCAACGACAACCAGGACATGTTCGGCGCCGTGAAGGCCGCGGCGCTGCTGCAGAAGGTCCACCACCTGCGCGCCGACGCGATCACCGCGATCGACGTGATGCGGATGGCGACGATCGAGGGCGCCCGTGCGCTCGGGCTCGACCGTGAGGTCGGCTCGCTCGTCGCCGGCAAGCGCGCCGACGTGACGCTGCTCGACGGCAACACGCCGGAGCTGGCGGCGATCCACGATCCGTGGCAGCAGGTCGTCTACTGCGCGACCTCGCGCTGCGTCAGCCACGTGTGGGTCGACGGGGCGCCGCGCGTCGCCGACGGCCGGCTCGCGCAGCAGGAGCTGCGCGAGATCGTCGTGGAGGGGCGCGAGCAGGCGATCGACCTCGCCGAGCGCGCCGCGCTCGGCGGCGAATCGGTGCTGACGGGGGGCGAAGGACGTGCCTTTCCGGCCTCCGCGCGCGAGGAGACAGTAGGCGTCGTGTAGGAGCGCCTTCAGTTCAGGGCACCCGCGTCCGATACTCCGGAACATGAACAGCGGAAGAGGACGGATCAGACGCGGGTGGGCCCTGGCGAAGCAGAGCTGGGCGGTGCTGCGCGCCGACAGATCGCTCGCGCTCTTCCCAGTGATCGCGGGCTTTGCGATGCTCGCGGCGGCGCTCGTGATCGCGGGCCCAGGTGTCGTGCTGATAGCGACGGACACGGCGGCGCCTGTCGCCTTCGTGCTGTGGGCGATCGCGATCTACGCGCTCGGCTTCATCGGCATCTACTGCAACGTCGCGCTCGCCGCCGCTGCGGCGAAGGCGCTCGACGGCCATGACACGACGCTCGCCGACGGCTTCTCGGTCGCCCGCGAGCGCAAGGGCCTGATCGCCAAGTGGGCGGCCGTGCAGCTGACCGTCGGCGTGCTGCTGCAGCTGATCGAGTCGGCGTTGGAGCGGACGCCGATCGGCCCGATCGTGAGCATCCTGATCAGCGGCCTCCTGAACGCGGCCTGGACGATCGCGACCTTCTTCGTGATCCCGGTGCTGGCGCTGGAGGGGCTCGGCCCCAAAGACGCGCTGGCGCGCTCGGTCGGCGTCGTCAAGGAGCGCTGGGGCGAGGGCTTCGTCGGCTCCGCCTCGATCGGCGGCATCATCGTCCTGGTCGGCGTCCTGCCGTCGATCGCGATCGGCGCGCTCGGCGTCGCCGCGGCCGGCTCCACGCCCGCGCTCGGCGGCGTGCTGATCGCGATCGCCGTCGTAGGCCTCGTGCTCGCCATGCTGATCGGCTCGACGCTCAACGCGATCTTCCGCGTCGCGCTGCTGCGCTTCGCGACGCAGAACCAGGTCGCCGCCGGCTTCGACCGCAACGCGCTCGAGCACGCGTTCGCGCCGAAGCGCGGGCGGCGCTAGCAGCAGCCTTGCATCCGTCCACCATCGATGCGAACATGTGTTCGTGTCCATGGTGGTCTGCACGCTCTTCCCCCGCTTCCAGCTGACGGTCGCCGCGGGCGACCGCGAGGAGCTGCTGCGCGCGCCGGCGGCGCTCGCGCCGGAGGCCGGCCGCGAGGCGCGCGTGGGGGAGGTGTCGCTGGCGGCTGAGGCGTTCGGCGTCCGGCCCGGGATGCCGCTCGGGGAGGCGCTTGCGCGCTGCCCGGGGCTCGCACTCGTGCCGCCCGACCCTGCCGGCGTCGCCGACGCGTGGGAGCGGCTGCTGGTGCGGCTGGAGTCGATCGGGGCGGCGGTCGAGCCGGAGCGGCCGGGGCTCGCCTGCTTCCAGGCACAGGGCCTGGTGCGGCTGCACGGCGGAACGCTCGAACGCGTGCTGGCGGCGGCGCGCACGGCGCTGCGTCACCCGGCGCGGATCGGGACCGGCCCGTCGCGCTTCTGCGCGCTGGCCGCCGCGACCCGTGCGCGGGCGCGCAAGCCGCAGATCGTGCTCGGCGACGAGCGGACCGCGCGCGACTACCTCGCGCCGCTGCCTGTCGCGCTGCTGCGCGGTCGCGAGGAGACGGCGGCGCTGCCGGAGCCGCTCGCGCGGCTCGGCGTCGAGACGCTGGGGGAGCTGGCGCAGCTGCCGCGCGCGGCCGTCGCGGACCGCTTCGGCGCACCGGGCCTGCTCGCGTGGGAGCTGGCGCAGGGGCGCGACGGCGCGCTGCGCCCGCGCGAGCTGCCGGAGCGGATCGAGGAGGAGCTGGAGCTGCCGGAGGCGCTCGCCGGCACGCAACTCGACCATGCGCTCGGGCTGCTCGTCGACCGGCTGCTGGCCCGGCGCGAGCGTGACGGGCGCACGCTGCGGGCGGTCGTGCTGGCCGCGACGCTCGTGGAGGGCGGCACGTGGCGCGAGCAGGTGCCGTTCCGCGAGGCGCTCGCCGACCCGGCGCGGATGCGGCTGGCGCTCACGCCGCGGCTGGCGCTGCTGCCGGCGCCGGCGGAGCGGCTGCGGCTCACGGCGGTGCGCTTCGGCGCGGTCGCGAGCGACCAGCGCTCGCTGCTCGACGAGGCCGAGACCGCGCGGCGCGCACGGCTGCGCGAGGGCGTGCGCCAGGCGCGTGCAGCCGCCGGGCCGGACGCCGCGCTGCGCGTGCTCGCCGTCGATCCCGACTCGCGCGTGCCGGAGCGGCGCGCTGTCCTGACGCCGTTCGAATGAGCCCGCCGTCGCGATCTCGCGCAGCCGCGGCCGCTCTCGCCTCTCGTGCGAGGGGTGCTGTCGCTTCTGTTCCCGCCGCTCGCGCGAGGGCCACCGGTTCCGCGCCTGCTGCCCGCGTGGGGGCCGCTTCCCGCGCGGCGCCGGTTCCCGCCGCTCGCCGCCACCGGCTCGCGACGCCGCGCCGCGCGCACGTCGATGCCGACCCGCGGGACGGCCGGCCGCTCGTCGTCGACGCGCGCGAGATCGACGCCGTGCGGGAGTCGTGGCTGATCGAGGACCGCTGGTGGAGCGAGGCGCCGCTGCGCCGCCGCTACTGGGAGGTCGTGACGACGTGCGGCCGCAACGTCGTCGTCTTCCACGACCTGCGCGAGGGCGGCTGGTTTCGGCAGCGGTGATTGCGCCGTCGCCGCGCCGTCCGCCCGCCCGCTCGCACCGCCGCCCCGCACCGCCCGCCCGCTCGCACCGCCGCACCGCCCCGCTCGCACCGCCGCTCCGCCCCGCTCGCACCGCCGCTCCGCCCCGCTCGCACCGCCGCTCCGCCCCGCCCGCCCGCGCCGGTGCGCCCGCCGCCCGCCCGCTCGCACCGCCCGCTCGCACCCCGGCCCTTCGCGCCGCCGCGCCCGCTCAGCGCGGCTCGCGCACGATCCGCACGACCGAGCCGTCGGTCGCGCGCCAGACCATCTTCGTCGGGAACGCGTCCTCCGCCTGGCGCGCGACGTTGAACGAGACGATGTTGTCCTGCACCGGGACCGTCAGCGTCAGCTCGGACGGGTAGACCTCCGCCGGCCGGTGTCTGCCGCGATCCGCCCGCTGCGCGAACGTCGCCTCGATCGTCCTGACGCCGTCCGGGACGAAGCCGGTGACAGCCGAGACGTCCTGCGGCGCGGTGACGCTGTCCTGCGCGGTGCCGAAGAGGCCGTGTCTGCGGAACCAGTCGAGGTCGACCCCGCCTCCGCCGCCGGCGAGCTGGCCGTCGGGGCCGCGCTCGAAGTGGTAGATCGCCTCCTGCTTCGGGAAGCCGCCGGCCGGGTGCTCCTCGCGGTTCAGTCGCGCCTCGTCGCGCAGCGTCATCCGCCGCAGTCTCGGCGGGGCGCCGTCGAGCAGCAGCATCAGCTGCCGATGTCTCTCGCGCAGGCAGGCGCGCGACAGTGGGTCCCGCAGCCCGCGGTCCTGCGCGACGACGAGATAGTGCTCGCGACCGTTCGCCGCTCGTGCCATGCGGATCCAGTCGAGGTACACGCCGCGCGCGCCGAGCATCCGCAGGCCGAGCGCGTCCTCGGCGATCCGGTCCTGCGGGATCGCAGGCCGGCGCAGCAGCTCGAACGTCCCCAGCAGCTCAGCGCTCGGCGCCGCGTGCGTGAACGTCGTCTCGCGCGAGAGCTCCTGGCGGCAGGCCGGATCGCGCTGCATCGCTCTCGTCGCCGCGTTGATCAGGTCGGTCGAGCGCCGCTCCTGGCGCTCCGCGGCGGCATCGCTGCTCGCTGTCGCCACCGTGGCGCCACCGCCGCGTGCCGCCGCCGCGCTGCCGAGTGCCGCCGCGCCGCCGCGGCTCGCCGCGGCACCGGGCGCGCCGCCGGTCGCGGCGGAGGCGATCGCGGCGCCGTAGCCGCGCTGCGGCGGCCGGGCGTCGCGCACGGTTCGCACGACCGAGCCGTCGACCGCTCGCCAGATCATCGTCGTCGGGTACACGTCCGGCGTCTCGCGCGGGACGCGGAACGACGCGACGTTGTCCTGCACCGGAAGCGTCAGTCTGACGTCGGAGGGATAGATCTCCGCCGGCCGGTGGGGGCCGCGGTCGACGCGTTGGGCGTAGAACAGCTCGATCGTCTCGACGCCGTCGGGCAGCAGCAGCCCGATGAGCGAGCTGAAGTCGGGCAGCTGCCGCGAGATCAGCACCCCCTGCGCGCGCAGCGAGGCGAGCGTGCCGCCGCGAGTGCCGCCGGCGAGCGTGCCGTCCTGCCCGCGCTCGAAGAGCGTGACGACCTCCTCGTCGGGAAAGCCGCCCGGCGGGTGGTCGCGGCGGTTGACCCGCTCCTCGATTCGCAGCGCGGCTCGGCGCAGGTCGGCGCTCGCGCCGTCGAGCAGGGCGAGCAGCCGGCTGTGTCTCTCGCGCAGGCAGTCGCGCGACAGCGGCGCGGGGTGGAACTCCCGCTGCGCGGGGACGACGTAGAACTCGCGGGCGTCGGCGGCGCGTGCGAGCCGGATCCAGTCGGCGTAGACGCCGTCCGCGGTCAGCTGGTCGTAGCTGAACGCCTGCTCGGGCACGTTGTCGGCGGGGATCGGCGGGCGGCGCATGACGATCAGCGCCGCGCGCAGCGCCTCGCTCGGCGTCGCGTGCGTGAAGGTCGCCGGCGGCCGCGGCGTCTGCCGGCATTCGGCGCGCTGCGCCTGCGTCTCCCGTCCCGCCCGCCTGACGAGACCGGCGGCACGTCGTTGGAGACGCAGCGCGGCTGCATCTCTCTTCGTGATCGACGGATGTGCGCCGGGACTGGTGGCGCTCGCGGGCCGCGGCCCTCCCACGAGCAGACTCGCGAAGGGCAGCGCGAGCAGGGTGAGGACGCTCAGGAGCGGACGACGCATCTGCCCACCGTATGGCACGTAGCCGCTGTCTTGCAGCGCTCGACCAGGTTTCTGTGGCCTCCGCGGACGCCGCGTCGAGTGGACGATCGTCCGCCCTCTATGCGAACATGTGTTCGTGTCGTACGTCGAGCTCCACGCCCATTCGGCCTTCTCCTTCCTGGACGGCGCCTCGCTGCCGGACGAGCTGGCAGCGGCCGCGGCGGAGCTGGGTCACGAGGCGCTCGCGCTGACCGATCACGACAACATCTGCGGCGCGATGGAGTTCGCCCGCTCGGCGCAGGCGCTCGGCCTGCGTCCGATCCACGGCGCCGAGCTGACGCTCGACGACGGCCGTCACCTGACGCTCCTGGTCGAGAGCGAACACGGGTGGCGCAATCTCTGCCGGCTCATCACGCTCGCCCACGCGCACACGCGCGGGGCGGACCGCGTCCCCGCGCGCACACGCGGGGCGGAGCCGGGAGACCTCGCGCGCGCTGAGGGGGACGCGCGAGGAGGACGCGCAACGGGGGAGCCGGAGGCGGGGACGCCCGTCTCCGGCGCGCGTCTGGGGGCCGACGGCGACGCGCTTGCCCACTCAAGCGCCGTCTCCGGCGCGCGTCTGGGGGCCGACGGCGACGCGCTTGCCCACTCAAGCGCCGTCTCCGGCGCGCGTCTGGGGGCCGACGGCGACGCGCTTGCCCACTCAAGCGCCGTCTCCGGCGCGCGTCCGCAGGCGCGCGAGGACCCGCTCGTCGCGGCCGCGTTGCCGGGCGCTCGCGCCGCCGGCCGCACGCGGCCGCGCACGCGTCAGGCGACCGATCCGTTCGTCTCGCTCGCCGACGTCGCCGCGCACGCGGAGGGGCTCGTCTGCCTCAGCGGCTGCGCCGCGCACGGCGTGCACGACCTCGACTCGCTGCGGCTGCTGCGCCACGCGTTCGGCCGCGACCACCTCTTCGTCGAGCTGCAGCGGCCCTACCTGCGCGACGACCGCGCGCGCAACCGCCGCCTCCAGCAGTTCGCGCGCGAGCTGGAGCTGCGCTGCGTCGCGACCGGCAACACCCACGCACACGCGCGCTCGCGCGGTCCGCTCCAGGACGCGCTCGTCGCGGTCAGACTGCACACCACGCTCGACGCCTCCGAGCCCGGCCGGCGCGGCAACTTCAGCCACGTGCTGACCTCGCCGCAGGCGATGGCGGCGCGCTTCGCGGCCGACCATCCCGACGCCGTCGCCGAGACGGCGCGGCTCGCCGACCGGCTTCGCTTCGACCTCACGCAGGGGCTCGGCTACCGCTATCCCGGCGCCGAGGACGAGAGCGCCAACCGCAGACTCGCCGAGATCTGCGGCGACCGGCTCGCGGTCCGCTATGACGACGCGTCGGCGGCCGACCGGGCGGAGGCGCACCGGCGCCTCGACCAGGAGCTGCGGATCATCGACAAGCTCGGCCTCGCCGGCTTCTTCCTGCTCCACCGCGAGATGCTGGAGCTGGCGCGCGAGGTCGCCGTCGAGGTGCGCGGGCCGGACACGGCGCGCTCGCTGCTGCCGCCGGGCCGCGGGCGCGGCTCGTCCGTCTCCTCGATCGTCTGCTACCTGACCGGCCTCTCGCACGTCGACCCGGTCGCGAACGACCTCTTCATCGGCCGCTTCCTGAACGAGGACCTGACCGCGCTGCCGGACATCGACCTCGACTTTCCGCGCGACGTGCGCGAGCGGCTGATCCCGCGCATCCACGACGTCTTCGGCCACAGAAACTCGGCGCTCGTCGCCGCCTTCCCGACCTACCGCGCGCGTGGCGCGATCCGCGAGCTGGGCAAGGCGCTCGGCCTGCCGCCGGGGGAGATAGAGCGCGTCGCGCGCGGCTCGGAGGGCTGGTCGGCGCGCGACGTCGCCAGAGACGTCGCGACCGCGCTCGGCGAGCGGCGGCTCGCGAGCGGCCGCTGGCTGTGGCTGGCGCGGCTCGCCGAGCAGGCGCACGGGCTGCCGCGCCACCTCTCCCAGCACTCGGGCGGGATGGTCGTCGCGACGCGCCCGCTGAGCGACTGCTGCCCGATCGTCCCGGCCGCGATGGAGGGCCGCCAGATCGTGCAATGGGACAAGGACTCCTGCGCCGACGCCGGCTTCCTCAAGATCGACCTGCTCGGGCTCGGCATGCTGTCCGCCGTTGAGCGCGCGGTCGAGGCGATCGCGCAGACGCGCGACGAGCGGATCGACCTCTCGCGGATCCCTTACGACGACAGACCGACCTACGAGGCGATCCAGAACGCCGAGACGACCGGCGTCTTCCAGATCGAGAGCCGTGCGCAGATGGCGTCGCTGCGGCGCACGCGGCCCGCATCGCTCGAAGAGCTGACGATCCAGGTCGCGATCGTGCGGCCGGGGCCGATCCAGGGTGGCGCCGTCAACCCGTACATCGAGCGCCGCCAGCGCCTGCGCGTCGACCCCGGCTTCACGATCCCCTACGACCACCCGTCGCTCGTCGAGCCGCTGAAGGAGACGCTCGGCACGATCATCTTCCAGGACCAGGTGATCGAGGTCGCGATGGCGTTCGCCGGCTTCACGCCGGGGCAGGCGGAGGGGCTGCGGCGGGCGATGAGCCGCAAGCGCTCGGAGGCGGCGATCGAGGCCCACCACCGCAGATTCGTGGCGGGCGCGCTCGCCACCCACGACGACGTGACGCCGGAGCTGGCCGAGCGCGTCTTCCAGATGGTCCGCGGCTTCTCGGGCTTCGGCTTCCCGAAGGCGCACGGGGCAGCCTTCGGCCTGCTCGCCTACCAGTCGACGTGGCTGCGCGTCCACTACCCGACCGAGTTCCTCTGCGCGCTGCTGAACGAGCAGCCGATGGGCTTCTACCCGCCCGACGCGCTCGTCCACGAGGCGCAGCGGCGCGGGATCGAGGTGCTCGCACCGGAGATCAACGCGAGCGAGGTCGAATGCACCGTGGAGGTGGGCCCGCCCGCCGGCTCCGCGCCGCCCGCCGGCTCCGCGCTGCCGAACCGTGCAGGTCTACTGGTCCCACAGACCAGTAGACCTGCCCTGATCCCGCCAACCGCACCCACTGCGCCCGACCCACCCAGCCCGCGCGTCCGCATCGGCCTCGGCTACGTGCGCGGGGTGCAGGACCACGACGCGCGGGCGCTCGTCGAGGCGCGCGCGGCCGGCGGGCCGTTCCGCGACGTCGCCGACCTCGCCGCACGCGCGGGCGCCGGGCGCCCGGCGCTGGAGACGCTCGCCTGGTCGGGCGCCTGCGACGCGCTCGCCGGCGGCGACCGTCGCGTCGCGCTGTGGCGGCTCGGCGTCGCGGTGCCCGGCCGGCGCGTGCCAGGCGGGACGCAGCTCGCGCTGCCGCTGACGCTGCCCGGCGCGCCGGAGCTGCGTGCGCTGGGCGAGTGGGACGGGATGCTCGCCGACTACGACACGACTGGCCTGACCGCGCGCACCCACCCGCTGAGACTGCTGCGCCCGAGCCTCCCCGCCGGCACCGTCGCCAGTCGCGACCTCGCGTCGCTGCCGCACAACGCGCAGGTGCGGGTCGCCGGGATGGTCGTCGCGCGGCAGCGTCCCGGGACCGCCTCGGGCATCGTCTTCCTGCTGATCGAGGACGAGCACGGGACCGTCAACCTCGTCGTCAAGCCCGAGCTGTACGAGAGAAGCCGCCTGACCGTGCGGACCGAGCCGCTCGTGATCGCCGAGGGCAGACTGGAGCGCCACCCCGCCGCGGGCGGCGGCGTCAGCGTGCTGCTGCAGCGGATCGCGCCGCTCGACGTCCCCGACGGGCGGATGGGCAGAGTGATCGCGGTGAAGGACTTCTCCCCGCTCGACGAGGCGGAGCGCCAGGCGGTCGAGAGCCATCGCGCGGCGGCCGCGGGCGGCGGCGGTGGCAACGACTTCCGCGCCGTCGCGCCGGAGGTCATGAACTTCGGCCGCGGGCGCTCGCGATGAGCCGCCGACAGTTCACCCTTCCATTCCGTGGTGCGGAGAAGGTAGGGTCGCTCCGATGCTCGCAACGGTCGCGTTCCTCGCGTTCTGGATCCTTGTCGGACTCGCGCTCTTCTTCATCGCGATGCGCCGTGGCCCGAGAGGGAAGCACGTCGCTGCCGAGGGAGAGGGCCGCGGCAGCCGCCGGGCGATCCTCACCTCGTTCCTCGTCTTCTACGTCGCCGTCGGCATCGCGGTCCCCGCGCTGCTGATCACCGGCAACGAGGACAACGCCGACGCCCACGTCGGCGGCACGCAGATATCGCTGACGAAGCAGGAGGTCAAGGGCCGCGAGCTGTTCGGGCAGAGATGCGCGAACTGCCATGTGCTCGCCGCCGCCGAGTCCGAGGGGCCGGTCGGGCCGAACCTCGACCAGCTCAGACCGCCGGCCGAGCTGGTCTACGACGCGATCGTCAGAGGCCGGCAGCGCGGCGGCGGCACGATGCCGGCCGGGCTGCTCGAAGGCAGCCAGGCCGAGGACGTCGCCGCCTTCGTCGCCGCCACCGCAGGCCGGTGAGCGACCGTGGACGCCGCGCACGCGCGCGAACTGCTCGCCCGTGAACGCGCGCGCACCGAGCGCGAGCTCGCCGAGCTGACCGCGGACAGCGGCGAGAGCGAGGAGCTTTCGCACGTCGACCAGCATCCCGCCGACGAGGGGACCGAGCTGTTCGAGCGCGAGCGCGACGAGGGCCTGGCCGAGCAGCTGCACGAGCAGCTCGCCGCGATCGCGCGGGCCGAGCAGCGCGTCGCCGACGGCACGTACGGTCGCTCGATCGACAGCGGGGAGCCGATTCCCGACGCCCGCCTGGAAGCGGTCCCGTGGGCGGAGCGGACCGTCGCCGAGCAGGCCGCGTACGAGCGCGGTCGCTAGCGCGCGGCGCGCCCGCCGTGCCGCCACCGGCGCGCCCGCAGCGCCGCCACCGGCGCGCCCGCAGCGCCGCCATCGGCGCGGCTTCCGGCGCGCTTCGGTAGGGTGCTCCGCCGTTCCGGCCGGGGCTTTCCATAAGATCCTCCGGATGCCGGCAAAATGCTGCAAGCCGTTGGTAGGATCGTCACGTCATACCGCTGAATTCCCGTCTGCCGCACGGGAAGCGGGGGACCCACGACAACGGGGCGAATCGCGTACCTGCGCGTAGCGCCGCTCTTTCGGTGCGAGCCCGTCAGCTAACCCCGCAAGCTCGAGAAAGAGGACCGAACCACATGCCAACCGCACAGGCTCCGTCGCGTCGCGAGCGAGCCGACACCCAGCAGGGCGAGCGCCGCACGATCGTGATCCGGGGCCAGGTCGCCCCGCCGTCGACGCGCCGCCACGACTACGAGTACGAGACGACCGCGCGTCGTCATCGCCCTCGCCGCGCGAGCGAGCGGATCGCCGGGACGCGTCCCGACCGCGCCGCGATGTACGCGGTGCTGATGGGCGTCTTCCTGATCCTGATCGCGATCCTCACCGCCTCCGGCGCCTGACCGAGTCGACGCGCGCGGCGGACGCGCGGGCCTGATCAAGCCGCCGCCTGCGACACGCGGGCGGCAAGCACACACGAAACTGCTCATACATGGCGTAAATGCAGCCGTGAGCCTGCATTTAGGTCGCGTACGTATAAGGGACACCAACGCTGCACTCGCGCGTCGCGCCTCTCACGCGATGCGCATCCCCGTATCCAGACACCACTGGTGATCCCATGAAGACAGCGATGAGCCGGTTCCAGATCCACGACGACCTCACCGCGCCAGAAGGGTCCGTGCCAGTGCTGCGGGGCGCCCTCTCGACCGGTGGTCAGCTGCCGAACTTCCTCGGCGCGCTCGCGGGCTCGCCGGCCGCGCTGCGCGGCTACGCGCGCTTCCGCTCCGAGCTGCGCCACGGCCACCTCGAACTGCACACGCTCGAACGGATCGCGCTCGGGGTCGCCGAGCACTACGGCTCCGCGCCCGGGCTGGCGATGCACGCCCGCGCCGCGCGCGCCGCCGGCCTCGGCCTCGACGAGATCGAGCTGGCGCGCGACTTCGGCTCCGCGGACGAGCGCGAGGCCGCGCTGCTGCGCTACCTGCGCGCGCTCGTCGTCGACGGCAGACCGCCGATGCACCTCCACGAGGAGGCACGCGAGGCCGGCTGGCACGACGAGGAGATCCTCGAGGCGATCGCGATCGTCGCGCTCGAGTCGCTCGCGGCGATGGTCAACGTCGCCGGCGAGGTGCCGGTTGACGGCTCCGTCGAGCAGTCGCGTACGCTCGCCGCCGCCTGACGCCCCGCCCGCCCACGCCCGCGCCCGCCACCCGCGGGGTCGTCCCGCCTTGGTGTCGCAGGACGACACCAACCCAGGACGACCGGCGTAACATCGTCGGCATGGCGAATGCCGACGACGCCTGCTGTCCGCACTACCACGAGGCGATCGAGTTCCTCGGCAAGCGCTGGACGGGCGCGATCGTGCGCGTGCTGATGCACCGCTCGCCGCAGCGCTTCTCCGAGATCGCCAACGCGGTGCCGGAGCTGTCGGACCGGCTGTTGTCGGAGCGGATGAAGGAGCTGGAGGCGCGCGGCGTCGTCGTGCGCACCGTCGTCCCGGATCCGCCCGGCGGCGGGCCGACGCGCGTCGAGTACGCGCTGACCGGGATGGGGCGCGAGTTGGAGCCGGCGCTCGAAGCGCTCGAGGCGTGGGCGCAGCGGTGGCTGCCCGACTGCGACGGCGCCTCCCGGTAAGGTCCCGTTCCCGTCGCAACCGCCGAGACCGCCAGGAGCCCCGACCGATGACCGACGCCACGCCGCTGACCGCTGACGACGTGCTCCGGCTGGTAGAGGAGCGCGACATCCGCTTCATCCGTCTGTGGTTCACCGACATCCTCGGGCAGCTGAAGGCGTTCTCGATCAACAGCAGCGAGCTGTCCGACGCGTTCGAGGGTGGGATGGGCTTCGACGGCTCCTCGATCACCGGCTTCAACGCCGTCGAGGAGTCGGACATGATCGCGATGCCCGACCCGACGACGTTCGCCGCGCTGCCGTGGCGGCCCGAGGAGCAGGGCGTCGCGCGGATGTTCTGCGACGTCCAGACGCCTGAGCAGACGCCGTACGAGGGCGACCCGCGCCACGTCCTGCGCCGCGCCCTGGACCGCGCGAAGGCGATGGGCTTCGACGACTTCATGGTCGGGCCCGAGCTGGAGTACTTCTACTTCAAGGACCCGAAGACGCCGGAGCCGCTCGACGAGGGCGGCTACTTCGACCTCACCACGCTCGACGCCGGCTCGGACCTGCGGCGCGACACGGTGCTCGCCCTGGAGCAGCTCGGCATCCACGTCGAGTACACCCATCACGAGGTCGGCCCCTCCCAGCACGAAATCGACATGCGCTACGCCTCGGCGCTGAAGATGGCCGACGACTGCATGACGTACCGCATCACGGTCAAGGAGTACGCGCGCAACTACGGCATCCACGCGACGTTCATGCCGAAGCCGCTGTTCGGCGAGAACGGCTCCGGCATGCACACGCACCTGTCGCTCTTCAGAGACGGCAGAAACGCGTTCTACGACGCGAACGACCAGTACTACCTGTCCGACATAGCGAAGGCGTTCATCGCCGGCCAGCTGCGCCACGCGCGCGAGATGAGCGCGATCTTCGCCCAGTGGGTCAACTCCTACAAGCGGCTCGTGCCCGGCTACGAGGCGCCCGTCTACGTCGCCTGGTCGCGCCGCAACCGTTCCGCGCTCGTGCGCGTGCCGATGTACCACCCCGGCAAGGAGCAGACGACGCGGATGGAGCTGCGCTGCCCCGACCCCGCGTGCAACCCGTACCTGACGTTCGCGGTGCTGCTGCAGGCGGGCCTGGAGGGGATCGAGCACGGCTACGAGCTGCCGGAGCCGATGGAGAAGAACCTCTACCACCTCGCGCCGGACGAGCGCCGCCGGCTCGGGATCGAGCAGCTGCCCTCGACGCTCGGCGAGGCGATCGAGCTGACGGCCGACTCCGAGCTGGTCCTGCGCACGCTCGGCGAGCACATGTTCAACCGCTTCGTCGAGATCAAGCGGCAGGAGTGGGACGACTACCGCGTGCAGGTCACGCAGTGGGAGCTGGACCGCTACCTGCCGGTTTTGTAGCCCACGTCTAACCCTCAGGTCGAGGGTTAGACGATCGCCGCGTCGTCCTCTTCGCGCTCGTCCTCCGCCGTCGCGCGGCGGTGGCCGAGCGCCGAGGGCCACCAGACGCGGTCGCCGGCGTCGAGCACGATCGCCGGCACGAGGATCGAGCGCACCACGAACGTGTCGAGCAGCACGCCGACGGCGATCGTGAAGCCGATCTCGGTCAGCACGACGAGCGGCAGCACGGCCAGCGTCGAGAACGTCCCAGCGAGCACGATGCCGGCCGAGGTGATCACCGCGCCGGTGACTGCGAGACCGCGCACCGTCCCCAGCCGCGTGCCGTGCTGGTGTGCCTCCTCGCGCACGCGCGCCATCAGGAAGATGTTGTAGTCGACCCCGAGCGCGACGAGGAAGATGAACGCGAACAGCGGCAGGCTCGGGTCGACGCCCTCGAAGCCGAACACCTGCATGAAGAAGAAGGCGCCGATCCCGAGCGCGGCGGCGTAGGACAGCACGACCGTCGCCATCAACAGCAGCGGCAGCAGCACGGCGCGCAGGATCGCGGCGAGGATCAGGAAGACGACGAGCAGCACGAGCGGGACGATCACGCGGTTGTCGCGCGCGGTCGAGACGCGCAGGTCGCGCTCCTCCGCGGTCGGCCCGCCGACGAGCACGTCGGGGCCGCCGGCCGCCTTCGCGGCGTCGCGCAGCGGCGGGATCACGTCGAACGCCTGCTCGCTGTAGGGGTCGGCCTCCAGCGTCACGCTCAGCCGCTCGCCGGCCTGCGGGTCGCGCTCGACCGGCAGCACCTGCGCGACGCCCGGCACCGCTCTGAGCGCGACGGCGACTCTGGCGGCGGCGCCGGCGGGCGCGTCGGCCGGCACGATCACCGACGTCGGTGCGTTCGCGCCGGCCGGGAACGACTCCGAGATCAGCTCCTGTCCCTCGACCGACTCGACCGAGCCGCGGAACGAGTTGCCGCTCGTGAGGTCGGAGTTCATCTGCGTCAGCCCGAGGCAGAGCACCAGCAGCGCGACGGTCGTTCCGATCCAGACGCGCCGCGGGCGCACGCGGATCCGCTCGCCCAGCCGCCGCCACCAGCCGTGCGTCTCGTCGGTTCCGGCGCCGCCGTACTGCGGCACGAACGGCCAGAACGCGCGCCGGCCGGTGATCGCCAGCAACGCCGGCAGCAGCGTCAGCATCGCGACCATCGCGAGCGCGACGCCGAACGCGGCGACCGGGCCGAGCCCGGCGGTGCCGTTGACCTCGGCCAGCGAGAGGCACAGCAGCGCGACGATCACCGTCAGGCCGGATGCGATCACCGCCGGGCCGGCGCGGCGCAGCGCGATCCGCACCGCGTCGTGCTTGTCCTCGTGGCGCCGCAGCTCCTCGCGGTAGCGGGCGACGAGCAGCAGCGCGTAGTCGGTCCCGACGCCGAACACGAGCACGGACAGGATCCCCGATGTCTGCCCGTTGATCGTCACGCCCGCCTTCGCCAGCCAGTAGCCGACCCCGCGCGCGATCACCTCCGCGAAGATGACGGTGAAGAGCGGGATCGCCCAGAAGATCGGGCTGCGGTAGATCAGGATCAGCAGGATGAAGACGAGCGACGCGGTCGCCAGCAGCAGCGTCCCGTTGATCTGCTCGAAGACTCTGACGGCGTCGGTCGCGAAGCCGGCCGGCCCGCTCACCTTCACCGCGAGGCCGGGCGGGACGTCCTCGTGGACCCGGTCGCGCAGCGCGTCGGTCGCGTCCGTGAGCGTGTTGTCGGCCGTTGGCCCGCTCGTGTCGATCTCTGCGATCAGCAGCGCGGCGTCGCCGTCTCTGGAGAGGATCGGCGGCGGGATTCTGGACGTCCCGCGCGGAGGATCCTGGTTTATCGCGATCCGGTCTCTCGCGATCGCGGCGCGGTCGGCGGGCTCGAGTCCGCCGGCGCGGCGGTAGACGATTACGGCCTCGGTCTGCTCGCCGGACGGGAACGTTCTGACCGCCTCCAGCGCCTTGACCGATTCGGCCTTGCCGGGCAGGAACGAGACGGGGTCGTTCTCCTCGACGTCGGTCAGTCTGCCGGCGAACGAGCCGAAGACCACGACCAGCACCAGCCAGACCGCGAGCACGACGAACTTCGCGCGGTGACCGGCGGCGACCGTCAGGAGCTGGCGGGCGGTGGCGATCCGCGGATGCTAACCGCGCGTGGGGGTGCCGTGCGCGATTTCCAGCATTTCGGGTACGCGCACCAGCTTCACGCGCGGACGGCTGTGCGGCTCGCCGAGCGCTCTCTCGTGTGCGTCGATCGTTCTCCAGCCGTCCCAGCCGACGAGATGGGGCACGCGCTCGGCCAGCCAGGCGGCGACCTCGTCGCCGTCGCACGTCGCCGGCTCCGGTACGCCGAGTCGGCCGGCGTCACGGTCGGCGACGATCAGGTCGACCGTCTCGTGCGCGTCCTTCTTGTTCGTGCCGATCACGCCGCTCGGCCCGCGCTTGATCCAGCCGACGGCGTACTCGCCGGTCGCCGGGGCGCCGTCGTCGCGGATCACGCGGCCGCCGTCGTTGCGGATCAGGCCGCGGCGCTCGTCGAACGGGATCCCCGGCAGCGGGACGCCGCGATAGCCGATGCTGCGCAGCACCAGCCCGCAGTCGATCGTCTCCTCGGCGCCGGTCGCGACCGCGCGCAGGCCGCCGCGACCGTCGGGCTCCAGCCGGTTGACGCCGACGCGCAGCCCGGCGACGGCGTCATCGGCGTCGCCGAGGATCTCCAGCGGCGAGCGCAGGAATCTGAGGCTCACGCGGTGGCTCTTGCCGAGCGGCTCGCGGCCGGCGTACTCCCACAGGATCTCGACGTTTCTGCGATGCGTCTGGTCGGCGGCGTCGGACGCGAGCCAGGCGGCGCTGTGGGGGTCCAGCTCGACGTCGGCGGGGTCGACGATCACGTCCGCGCGGCGCAGCTCGCCCAGCTCCAGCAGCTCGGGGTTGGTGAACGCCGCCTGCGCCGGGCCGCGGCGGCCGAGCACGACGACCTCCTGCACGCGCGCCTGCGCGAGCGCGTCGATCGCGTGGTTCGCGGTGTCGGTCGGCGCGATCTCCTCGGGGTCGAGCACGAGCATCCGCGCGACGTCGATCGCGACGTTGCCGTTGCCGATCACGACCGCGCGCCGCGCGCTGAGGTCGAACTCGCGGTCGGCGTGCTCGGGGTGGCCGTTGTACCAGGCGACGAACTCGGTCGCGGCGTGCGACCCGGGGCGGTCCTCGCCGGGGATCCCGAGGCGGTTGTCGGTCGAGGTGCCGAACGCGTAGACGACGGCGTGGTAGCGCTCCAGCAGCTCCTCGCGCTGGACGTCGGTCCCGAGCTGCACACCGCCGAAGAAGCGGAACGCGGGATGTCTCGCCGTGCGCTCGTACGCGCGTGTGACTCTCTTGATCTTCGGATGGTCCGGGGCGACGCCTGCGCGCACGAGGCCGAACGGCGTCGGCAGCGCGTCGAACAGGTCGACCTCGAAGCCCGCCTGCAGCAGGAAGTCGCTCGTGTAGAACCCGGCCGGACCGGCACCTACGACGGCGACTCGCTGCGGGGTTGCCATGGGTTCAGACTAGATGATTGGTTCCGCGGCCGGTGTGGTCGGATGTGCGTGGATCGTGGATGCCGGGCGTCGCCCGCCGAGCCGACATCGTGGCAGCGCCACTCGTGGGCTCGGCGGGTGGCGATCCGGCGCCGCGAGGCGCGTGCAGACGGCCGTGCCGGTCGTGGAATCAGTCATCCAGTTCATCTCGGCGCGTCGCCGAGGGTGCGGCGCGCGCGCAGCGCGAGGTGGACGCCGAGCAGCGTGTCCGGATCGGCGAGCGAGGAGCCGAGCAGCGTCTCCAGCCGCGCGATGCGGTGGTAGAGCGACGGCCGCTCCAGCCCCAGCGCCCGCGCGGTCGCTGCCTTCTGGCCGCCGTGCTCGCAGTAGGACTCCAGCGTCGGCAGCAGCTTTGCCGCGCGTCTGCGGTCGTGCGCGAGCACCGCGTCGAGCCGCGCGCCGACGAACTCGTGCAGCGCCGGTTCGCCGCGCAGCGACGCGAACAGCCGGTCGACGTCCGGCGCGGCGGCGTCGTGCCATGGGCGATCGGGGACCTCGGAGGCGGCGGGCAGCGCCTCCAGCGCCTGCTCCATCGCGGCGCCCAGCTCGCTCCACGAGGTGACCTCGCGCCCGACGCAGATCACCGCGCCGCCGGCGCTGCCGAGCTGGCGCTCGGTCTCCGCACGCACGAGCCGCGCGGCGCGCTCGGCCGCCTCGGCGCGCGTCTCGCCTCTGCGCAGGCCGACGACGAGCAGCGCCTGGTCCTCGACGCCGCCGAGCAGCGCGGGCGTGCGGCGATGCTCCAGCTCGCGCCGCAGCTCGCGCCAGATCTGCACCCAGCGCGCGTCCTCGTCCTCGGTCAGGCGCCCGACGCGGCGCGCGCGGCGGCCGACGGCGAGCGGCAGCAGCGTCTCGGAGCGGAAGCCGAACGCGGCGGCGCGCGCGGCCGCCTCGGACTCGCCGACGCCGCCGCGCAACAGCTCGCCGAGCAGCGCGCCGCGCTCGCGGTGGGCGAGCGTCTCCTCGGCGCGGTCCTGGATCAGCGCGAGCCCGACGAGCGCGACCGCGCGCTCCAGCGCGACCTCGGCGAAGCCGTCCAGCTCGCGGTCGAGTGCGAGCAGCACGAGCGCGCCGCTGGGGCGCTCGGGGTCGCCGGAGGGGACCGGCCGCTCCAGGGCGGCCGGCGCGCTCGGCAGGCCGCGCGCGTGGCCGTCGAGCGCGGCCAGCAGGTCGCGCCGCGAGCGACCGTGCGCGGCGTGCGCGATCACGTCGTCGCCGCGTCGCAGCAGCACCGGGTTGCCGGTCGCCTCGGCGAGCGCGTCGAGCACTTCCGGCACGCCGGCGCCGCGCAGCATCAGGTCGGTGAAGCGGCGGTGCAGCTCCTCACCGCGCTGCATCAGCGCGAACTGGTTGTTGACGATCTCGGCGTGGATCGTCTCGGTCACCTCGACGAACGGGACCGGGCGGTGGAGCACGATCAGCGGCAGCTCGTTGCGCGCGCAGGCGGTCGCGAGCGCGGCCGGCGGCGCCGCGAACGTCGCGCCCAGCTCCAGCACCAGCCCGGCGACGCCGCGCGCCGCCAGCGCCGCCGCGGTCGCGCGCTGCTCCTGCACCCCGGCGCCGAGCCCGAGCCCGGTCGTCAGCAGCAGCTCGCCGCCCTTCAGCAGGCTCGCGATGTTCGGCACCTCGGCGGCGTGGACCCAGCGGATCGGACGGTCGAGCAGGTCCGCGCCGGCGGTCACCTCGGGCACGCCGCGACGCAGCACGGGCAGGTCGAGCACGTCGGCGATCGTCACGGTCACCTCTCCATCGTAGGTGACGTTCCGTCGGCTCACAGTCTGATCGGCATGACAGAACGATCCTTTCCGCCGTCGCGACAGGGGAGGAGGATCGACAGCAGATGTCGACCGCCCATGCCCGAGAGAGGTCTGCCGTGAGCCAGCTCGCCCCGCCACCCGCCGACGCAGAGGCGCTTCAGCGCGACGCGCACGAGCACCTGCTGCTGCATTTCAGCCGCAACGGCGCGTTCGGGCCGGGCGGCAAGGAGCTGCTCGTGCTCGACCGCGGCGAGGGACCGTACGTCTTCGACACGCGCGGCAAGCAGTACCTCGACGGCCTCTCCAGCCTCTTCTGTTCGCAGATCGGCTACTCGTACGGCGAGGAGATCGCCGCCGCCGCCTCGGCGCAGATGACGAGACTGGCGTTCAACACGCTGTGGTCGACCGCGCATCCGGCGGCGATCGAGCTGGCGACCAAGCTCGCCTCGCTCGCGCCTGACGGGATCGAGCACGTCTTCTTCACGGGCGGCGGCTCGGAGTCGGTCGAGTCGGCCTGGAAGATGGCACGCCAGTATCACCTCGCCAACGGCGAGCCGCAGCGGACGAAGGCGATCGCGCGCAGAACGGCGTACCACGGCGTCACGCTCGGCGCGCTCTCGTTCACCGGCGTGCCCGGCTTCAAGGATCCGTTCGGGACGCCGCCCGTCCCGACGACGCATGTCTCCAACACCAACGGCTACCGCCGCGCCGAGCAGGGCGCCGAGCTGACGCGCGTGCTGCTCGACGAGATCGAGGCGACGATCGCCGCCGAGGGTGCCGACACGATCGGGATCCTGATCGCCGAGCCGGTGCAGAACGCCGGCGGCTGCTTCGTCCCGCCCGAGGGCTACTGGGCGGGCCTGCGGGAGATCTGCGACCGCCACGGGATCCTGCTCGTCGCCGACGAGGTCATCTGTGCCTTCGGCCGCCTCGGCGAGTGGTTCGGCTCGACCCGCTTCGACGTCGTCCCCGACATGATCACGACCGCGAAGGGGATCACCTCCGCGTACGCGCCGATGGGCGCCGTGATGGTCGGCGAGAAGGTCGCTGCCGCGATGCAGGCGCCCGGCGCCACGCTGCTGCACGGGATCACGTTCGGCGGCCATCCGGTCGCCGCCGCGGTCGCGCTGAAGAACATCGAGATCTTCGAGCGCGAGGGGATCCTCGAGAACGTCCGCGCCAACGAGGCGCACCTGCGGTCCCGGATGGAGGCGCTGCGCGAGCTGCCGATCGTCGGCGACGTGCGCGGCGCCGGCTACTTCTGGGCGACCGAGCTGGTCCCCGACGGCGCCGACGGCCGCTTCGACGCCGACCAGCGCGAGAGACTGCTGCGCGGCTTCCTGCCCGGCGCGCTTCTGGAGAACGGCCTGATCGCGCGCGGTGACGACCGCGGCGACACCGTCGTGCAGGTCGCGCCGCCGCTGATCTCCGGCCCGCGCGAGCTGGACGAGCTGGTCGACAAGCTGCGCGCGACGCTCGTCGCTGTCAGCCTCCACATGGACATCCCGACCTCCGCCTAGGAGCGCTGATCGCATGGCGACCCCCACCACCACACCGCTCGGCACCGTAGACGGCGCGCCGCTCGACGAGAGCGGCGCGACGCTGCCGGTGATCGACCCGTCGACCGAGGAGCTGCTGGCCGAGGTCCCCGTCGCCTCCGCCGCGACGGTCGACCGCGCCGTGCTCGCCGCCGAGCGCGCGTTCGACGGCTGGGCCGACACGACGCCGGCCCAGCGCGACGACCTGATGAACGCGCTCGCCGACCAGCTCGCCGCGCACCGCGAGGAGTTCGCGGCGCTGGAGGCGCGCAACGTCGGCAAGCCGCTGGAGGCCGCGCGCGACGAGGTCGACGCCTGCGTCGCCGAGCTGCGCTACTTCGGCGGCGCGGCGCGCACGATCGAGGGCAAGGCGGCGGCCGAGTACGTCGCGGGCCGCACCTCCTTCATCCGCCGCGACCCGGTCGGCGTGGTCGCGCAGATCACGCCGTGGAACTACCCGCTGCAGATGGCGATCTGGAAGATCGGCCCGGCGCTCGCCGCCGGCAACACGGTCGTCATGAAGCCGTCCGAGCTGACGCCGCTGAGCACGCTGCGGCTCGGCGAGCTGGCGCGCGAGGTGCTGCCGGCCGGCGTCTTCAACGTCGTCCCCGGCGACGGCCAGACGACCGGCGACGCGCTCGTCAGACACCCGCGCGTGCGGATGGCGTGCCTCACCGGCGACGTCGGCACCGGCCGCAAGATCGCCGCGAACGCCGCCGAGACGGTCAAGCGCGTCCACCTCGAGCTGGGCGGCAAGGCGCCGGTGATCGTCTTCGACGACGCCGACATGGACCAGCTTGCCGAGACGCTGCGGGTCGCCTCCTACTGGAACGCCGGCCAGGACTGCACCGCCGCGTGCCGCGTGCTCGTCAGCGACAAGCGCTACGACGACCTGCTCTCGGCGCTCGTCCCGCAGGTCGAGTCGCTGCGGATCGGCGGCCCGTTCGACGCGAGCGGCGACGCCGCGAACGAGCTGGGCCCGGTCATCTCCGACAAGCAGCGCCAGCGCGTGCTCGGCTTCCTCGACCGCGCCGACGCCGACGGCGCCGAGATCGTCACCGGCGGCGCGGCCGCCAACGAGCGCGGCTGGTTCGTCGCGCCGACGATCGTCGGCGGCGTCACGCAGGAGTCGGAGATCGTCCGCCGCGAGGTCTTCGGCCCCGTGATCACCGTCCAGCGCGTCACCGACGAGGCGCAGGCGCTGGCGTGGGCCAACGACGTCGAATACGGCCTCTCGGCTTCGGTCTGGAGCCGCGACATCGGCCGCTGCCTGCGGATGGCGAAGAAGCTGCAGTTCGGCTGCGTCTGGCTCAACGACCACCTGACGGTCGCGGACGAGATGCCGCACGGCGGCTACAAGCAGTCCGGCTACGGCAAGGACCTCTCTCCCTATTCGATCGACGACTACACCGTCGTGAAGCACGTGATGGCAAGGATCGACTGACATGACCGCAACGAGCACCACCACCCTCAACCACTGGATCGGCGGCCGTGAGGACGCCGGCACCGGCGACCGCTTCGGCGAGGTGACGGAGTCGGCGACCGGCGAGCTCGTCGCGCGCGTCGCGTTCGCGACCGAGGCCGACGTCGACCGCGCCGTACGCGTCGCGGCCGAGGCCGCCGACGCGTGGGGCAGATCCTCGCTCGGCCAGCGCACGAAGGTGATGTTCGCCTTCCGCGAGCAGGTCAACTCGCGCCGCGACGAGCTTGCTCGCGCGATCACGCGCGAGCACGGCAAGGTCCTCTCCGACGCCGCCGGCGAGGTCCAGCGCGGCATGGAGGTGATCGACTTCGCGTGCGGTCTCGGCCACCTGCTGAAGGGCGAGATGTCCGGCCAGGTCTCGCGCGGCGTCGACTCGTACTCGCTGCGTCAGCCGCTCGGCGTCGTCGCCGGCATAACGCCGTTCAACTTCCCCGTGATGGTGCCGCTGTGGATGGCGCCGGTCGCGCTCGCGGCCGGCAACGCGTTCGTGCTGAAGCCGTCCGAGCAGGACCCGTCCGCCTCGCTGCTGCTCGCCGACATGCTGAAGAACGCCGGTCTGCCCGAGGGCGTCTTCACGGTCATCAACGGCGACAAGGACGCGGTCAACGCGCTGCTCGTCCACCCCGAGGTGAGAGCGGTCTCGTTCGTCGGCTCGACGCCGATCGCCAAGCACGTCTACGAGACGGCGACGGCGCACGGCAAACGCGTGCAGGCGCTCGGCGGCGCGAAGAACCACGCCGTCGTGCTGCCCGACGCCGACCTCGACCTCGCCGCCGACGCGCTCGTCTCGGCCGGCTACGGCTCCGCCGGCCAGCGCTGCATGGCGGTCTCCGTCGCGGTCGCCGTCGGCGCGATCGCCGAGCCGCTGATCGCGAAGATCCAGGAGCGGATCGCCGGCCTGACCGTCGGCGACGGCTTCGACGCGGCGTCCGAGATGGGCCCGCTCGTGAGCGAGCGCCACCTCGGCCGCGTGCGCGGCCTCGTCGACTCCGGCGAGGGCGACGGCGCGACGCTGCTGGCCGACGGCCGCGCGATCGCGGTCGAGGGCCGCGAGGGCGGCCACTGGCTCGGCCCGACGCTGTTCGACAACGTCAGACCCGGCATGGCGATCTACGACGAGGAGATCTTCGGCCCGGTGCTGTGCGTCGTGCGCGCGGACTCCTACGACGAGGCCGTCGGCCTCGCGAACTCCAGCCCGTACGGCAACGGCGCGGCGATCTTCACCAACGACGGCGGCGCCGCCCGGCAGTTCGAGCAGGACATCACGGCCGGCATGGTCGGCGTCAACGTGCCGATCCCGGTGCCGATGGCCTACCACTCGTTCGGCGGCTGGAAGGACTCGCTGTTCGGCGACCTCCACGTCCACGGCCCCGACGGCGTGCGCTTCTACACGCGCGGCAAGGTGATCACGCGCCGCTGGCCCGACCCGGCCGACCGCGGCATCGACCTCGGCTTCCCGGTCCACTCGTAGTTTCCCAAGCGCTCTCCCGAGCGAGCACCGCCGGATCGGCCACGCTCAGCGTGGCCGATCCGGCACTCCTCACAGCTCGCGCTCGTAGAAGTAGGTGATCGGGCCGTCCGGCCCGCCCTCGCGGTTGCTGAATCCGAGGCGCTCGTACAGCGCGCGGGCGGCGACGTCGTCGTCGCTCGTGCCGAGGTCGATCGTGTCGGCGCCCATGCGGCGCGCCAGCTCGATCGCGGCCTCCATCAGCGCGCGCCCGAGCCCTTCGCCGCGGCGCGCGGGCACGACGTACAGCTCGGCCACGTAGCACTCCAGCCCGGCCGTCCAGATCGCCTCGCGGAAGCGCAGCACGACGAGCCCGTCCGGCCGCGCGCCCGCCTCGCCGGCCAGCAGCACCGCCGTCTCGCGCGTCGCGAGCAGGCGGCGCATGCGCTCGGCGAGCACGCCGGGCTCCGGCGTCGGCGCGTCGAACTCGCGGTTGAAGTCGTGCAGCAGCCGGCCGATCGCCTCGGCGTCGTCGCGCCCGGCCGGGTGGACGGGCGACCGTGCGGAGGGCGGAGCGCTCACGCGACCCCGTCGGCCGCGGCCTGCAGCGCCGCGATGTCGATCTTGCCCATCGCGAGCATCGCTCTCATCGCGCGCTCGGCGCGCTGCGGATCGGGGTCGGCGAACAGCTCGTCCATCCCCGTCGGGACGACTTGCCACGCGAGGCCGTATCTGTCAGCGACCCAGCCGCACGGCCCCTCTCTGCCGCCGGCGGACAGTCTCTCCCAGTAGGCGTCGATCTCGTCCTGGGTCTCGCAGGGGATCTCGAACGAGACCGCCTCGTCGAACGTGAACTGCGGGCCGCCGTTTATCGCGACGAAGCGCGTGCCGTCCAACTCGAACTCGACCGTCATCACCATGCCCGCCTCGCGCGGCCCGGCCGCCGTGTAGTGGGTCACGTTGACGATCCGCGAGTTGTCGAAGACCGAGACGTAGAAGTTCGCGGCCTCCTCTGCTTGCTGGTCGAACCACAGGCTGGGGGTGATCGCGCGCGGCATGGCGGTGCCTCCTCGTAGTGCGGTGGTGCACCAATAGACGACCGTTCGCAGCGAAAGTCATCGACCGCCGGTCACGCCCGCGTCCCGACGGCGAGCAGGTACTCCATCTCGAAGCGCGCATCGGCGGGAGTCCCTCTGTTCCACTCGTCGCAGAAGCGGTCCAGCGCGCTGTCGAACTCGGCGTCGCGGCCCGATCTGCTCGCGTTCGCCCGCGCGGCGATCGTCGGCCCGTAGCGTGCCTTGAAGTGCTCGCCGTAGTCGCGCGGATGCTCGAAGGCGGTGACCTCCAACCGGTCGCGCTGCAGCGTGTCGAACGCGACGACGTCGCCGAACAGCTCGTGCAGGTGGTCCTCGCTGCCCCACAGCGGCGGCGGCTGGGCACCCGGCGGCGGTGGCGGGGCGAACGGTCCCATCGTCCGGAACAGCGCGCCGATCATGCCGTCCGGCGTCCAGCTCAGGAGGCCGATCGTGCCGCCCGGGCGACAGACGCGCACCAGCTCGGCGGCGACGTCCGCGTGGTGAGGCGCGAACATCGCGCCGATCGACGACATGACGACGTCGAACGACTCGTCGTCGAATGGGAGCTGCTCGGCGTCGGCGGCGACCCACCGCAGGTCGACGCCCTCGTCCTCGGCACGGTGGCGGCCAGCCTCCAGCAGCTCGGGCGTGAGATCGCTGGCCGTCACGCTCGCGCCCCGCTGCGCCGCGGGGATCGAGGCGTTGCCGGTGCCGGCGGCGACGTCGAGGACCTCCGCCTCGGGGCCGATCACGCACGCCTCGACGAGTCGTGGGCCGAGCGGCAGCAGGAACGTCTCGACCATCGACGGGTAGTCGCCCGACGCCCACATCGCGCGATGACGGGCCTTGAGCTCTGCGTCTGGCATCGGGGGCGGCATGTGAGCCTCCCTTCGTGGGTTGACCCCCCGACCGTACCGGTGCACCGATAGCTAGTCCAGTGAAGCCGTCCGCAGGCTCTCCAGCTACCCCAGCAGCTCCGCCAGCGCGTCGGGGTCGGTGACCGGCGCGCGGCAGGCGAAGCGCTCGCAGACGTAGGCGGCCGGCTTGCCGCCGACCGCGTGGCGGCCTTCGAGCAGCGGGACCACGGAGGCCTCCGCGTCGCGGTCGCCCTCGCCCGTGCCGCCCGCGAGCACCACGTGCGGGCGCAGCTTCGCGCGCACGACGCGCTCCAGCGGCTTCGCCGCCGCGCGGTCGCCGACGATCGCGACCTCGTGCACCTCGCCGAGCTGGAAGTCGATCGCGGCGAGCAGGTGCGCGAACGCCATCGCGTGGCCGGCGGCGAGCGGGTGCAACAGCGCGATCACGCGCTCGGCCTCGCGCTCGTAGTCGGCGGAGCCGGTCAGCCGCGCGAGCCGCAGCAACCCGAACGCGGCGGCCGAGTTGCCCGACGGGATCGGCGTGTCCTCAAGGTCCTTGCGCCGCGCGACGAGCTGCTCGTGGTCGTCTGCGGTCATGAAGAAGCCGCCGTGCTCTGCGTCGGCGAAGTGGGCGATCGTCGCGTCCGCCAACGCACGTGCGGCCGTGAACCAGCGCTCCTCGAACGTCGCCTCGTACAGCGTCAGCAGCGCCTCCAGCGCGTACGCGTGGTCCTCCAGGTAGCCGGGCAGCGTCGCGCGGCCGTCCTTCCAGCTGCGCAGCAGCCGCCCGTCGGACGTCGCGAGGGAGTCGAGCAGGAACGACGCCGTGCCGCGCGCGGCGTCGAGGTAGTCGTCGCGCTCGAGCACCGCGCCGGCCTCCGCCAGCGCCGCGATCATCAGCGCGTTCCACGACGTCAGCCGCTTGTCGTCGAGCCCGGGTCGGACGCGCGTCGAACGCGCGGCCAGCAGGCGGCGTCTGATCTCCGGCAGCTCGGGCGGCTCGGCGGCCGACGCCGAGCCCGCGCGCACGAGGATGTTGAGGCCCTCGAAGTTGCCGGCGACGGTGGCGCCATACCAGGCGACCGCGACGTCGTACAGCTCGTCGTCGCCGAGCGCGCTGCGCAGCTCGGCGAGCGACCAGACGTAGAACTTGCCCTCGACGCCCTCCGAGTCGGCGTCGAGCGCGGAGTGGAAGCCGCCCTCCGGGCCGCGCATCTCGCGCAGCGCCCAGTCGAGCGTGTCCTCGCAGACCTGCCGCAGCAGCGGGTCGCCGCTCACCTGCCAGCCGTGCAGGTACGCGCGTGCCAGCAGCGCGTTGTCGTAGAGCATCTTCTCGAAGTGCGGGACGACCCAGGCGGCGTCGACGGTGTAGCGCGAGAAGCCGCCGCCGAGCTGGTCGTGGATGCCGCCGCGCGCCATCGCGCGCAGCGCATCGAGCGCGACCGTCTGCTCGCCGCGTCGCAGCAGCAGCTCGATCACGGACGCCTGCGGGAACTTCGGCGCGCTGCCGAAGCCGCCGTTGACCGGATCGGCCGCCATCCGCAGCGAGTCGACGGCGTCGTCGAGCAGTCCCGGGTCGACCATCGCGCCGCTCGGCGCCAGCCGCGCGCCCGCGCTGAGGTGGGCGACGATGCGGTCGTTCTGCGCGAGGATCTCGTCGCGTCTGGCGCGCCACGCGTCCGAGATCGCCTCCAGCACCTGGCGCCAGCTCGGCAGCCCGTGGCGCGGCTGCGGCGGGAAGTACGTGCCGGCGTAGAACGGCACCTGCTCGGGCGTCGCGAACGCGTTCAGCGGCCAGCCGCCGTGGCCCGTCATCGCCTGCACCGCGTCCATGTAGATCGCGTCGACGTCGGGCCGCTCCTCGCGGTCGACCTTGATGCAGACGAAGCGCTCGTTCATCAGCGCCGCGGTCTGCGGGTCCTCGAACGACTCGCGCTCCATCACGTGGCACCAGTGGCAGGCCGAGTAGCCGATCGAGATCAGCAGCGGCACGTCGCGCTCGCGCGCGGCCGCGAGCGCGTCGGGTCCCCACGGCCGCCAGTCGACCGGGTTGTCCTTGTGCTGCAGCAGGTAGGGGGAGGTCTCGTTCGCGAGGGCGTTGGCCATCCGACGAGGCTACTGTGCAGGAAACCACCGAGAGGAGCCATCCGCCGTGTCCCACCATCGTGAGCCTGTCACCGCCATCGGCGCGCCCGCCGCGATCGGGCCGTACGTCCATGCGGTCAGCGCGAAGGGGATGCTCTACTGCTCCGGTCAGATCCCGCTCCATCCCGAGACGGGCGAAATCGTCGGAGCCTCGGCGGCCGAGCAGGTGGGACGCTGCCTCGAGAACCTGCAGGCGGTCTGCGCAGCGGCCGGCGCGACGCTCGCCGACGCGGTCAAGATCACCGTCTACCTGCGCGACATGGACGACTTCACCGCGGTCAACGAGGTCTACAGCTCGTTCTTCGAGAAGGATCCGCCGGCCCGCGTCGCGCTCGCCGTCGTCGGGCTTCCGCGCGACGTGCGCGTCGAGCTGGACGCGATCGTCTCGCTGCCGGACTGAGCGGGTGGCCGCCGTGGCGCAGGTCGACCTGGAGCGGGTCCGCCGTGCGGCCGCGTCCGGCGCGGAGGTCGTGCGTGAGACGCCGGTGCTCAGCTCGCGGACGCTGAGCGACCGCGTCGGCGCGACGATCGCGCTGAAGGCCGAGAACCTCCAGCGGACCGGCTCGTTCAAGCTGCGCGGCGCGCTCGCGAAGATCGCGGCGCTGGAGGCCGGCGGCGCCGACCTCACCGCCGGCGGGGTCGTCGCGGGCAGCGCCGGCAACCACGGCCAGGCGGTCGCGTACGCGGCGCGAGCGCGCGGGATCCCGTGCGAGGTGTTCATGCCGCTCGGCGCGCCGAACCAGAAGATCGACGCGTGCGCCGAGTTCGGCGCGACGGTGCGCCTGGTCGGCGCGTCGGTCGAGGAGTCGCTGGCGGCGGCGCGCGAGCGCGCCCGCGAGCTCGGCGGCGCGTTCGTGCACCCGTTCGACGACGCCGACGTGATCGCCGGCCAGGGCGGGATCGGGCTGGAGCTGGCCGAGCAGGTCGAGCGGCTGTCGCTCGTCGTCGTGCCGGTCGGCGGCGGCGGGCTCGTGAGCGGCGTCGCGATCGCGCTGAAGGCGCTGCGGCCGGAGGTGCGCGTCGTCGGCGTGCAGGTCGAGCGCTGCGCGCCGGTGGCGGCGTCGCTGGCGGCGGGCAGACCGATCGCGGTCGAGCGGCCCGCGCCGACGATCGCCGACGGCATCGCCGTCAAGCGCCCGGGCGCGCTGACGCTGGAGCTGATGCGCGACGTCGTCGACGAGGTCGTGGCGGTGCCGGAGGACGGCGTCGCGGAGGCGATGGTGCTGCTGCTGGAGCGCGCGAAGCTCGTCGTCGAGGGCGCCGGCGCGGTCGGCGTCGCGGCGCTGCTGGGCGGCGCGGTCGCGCCCGCGGACGACGGCACGACGGCGGTGATCCTCTCCGGCGGGAACGTCGACGCGGGCGTGCTGGCGTCGGTCGCGCGGCGGCACGAGTCGCAGGCCGGGCGGCGGCTGGTGGTGCTGACGCGGCTGCCCGATCGACCGGGCGCGCTCGCGACGCTGCTGGCGCTGGTCGGCCAACAGAGCGCGAACCTGGTCGACATCACGCACGTGCGCGAGGGGATCGACCTGCACGTGCGCGAGACGGCGGTCCAGCTCGTGCTGGAGACGCGCGGCCGCGCGCACGCCGACGAGGTGCTGGCGGCGATCGCCGCGGCGGGCTACGAGACGCGCACGCTCGCCTGAGCGCGCCATGCTCGCCTGAGCTCCCACGCTCCCTTGAGCGTGCGCGCGCCAGGTTCGGTGCGGCTGGGTTAGGAACCGAAACCTGGTCGTATAACTACCTTCAACACGATGTTGAAGGAGCGACGTATGTGGGACCCGCGGGAGTTCTCCGAGACGTACAGCCGGCTGGCTCCGCTCGCCGTGCGGGCGGCCGAGCGGGTACTGCACGACCGCGCCGCCGCCGAGGACGTCGCGCAGGACGTCTTCGCGACGCTGTGGGAGCGGCCCGGCACCTACGACCCCGCGCGCGGGTCGCTCGCCCACTACGTCGCGATGGTCGCGCGCAGCCGCGCGCTCGACCGCTGGCGCTCGCGCCAGGCGTCGGACGCCGCGACCGAGCGGCTCGGCCACGACGTCGCGCTCGGCACCCTCTGCGGGCCGGGTCAGACGTCCGGCGACGTCGACGACGCGATCGTCCGCAGAGCGCGCGTCGCCGCCTCGATCGGCGCCTTGCGGCAGGCGCCGCTGGAGCAGCGCGAGGCGGTCCTGCTGGCCTACGGCGCGGGGCTGTCGGCGAGAGAGGTCGCGCGCGTGACGGCGGTCCCGGTCGGCACCGCGAAGAGCCGCATCCGGCTCGGCCTGATCCGCACGCGCTGCGTGCTCGGCCTCGGCGAAGCGGCCTGAAAGCGGCTAGCGTGGGCGCGATGCGCAGCCGAGCCCCGCGAGTTCCCCGTCGCGCTGCGCGCGGCCGCTCCCTGTCGTGGAACTCGCAATGCGAAGCACATGCGTAGCACGCTGTCGATCGGCGACGTCGCGGACCAGACCGGCGTTGGGGAGGGGACGCTGCGGATGTGGGAGCAGCGCTACGGCTTCCCCGCGCCCGAGCGGACCGGCTCCGGCGCGCGCCGCTACAGCGCGCGCGACGTCGAGCTGATCCGGCAGGTCGCGGAGGATCGCGCCCGCGGGCTCGCGATGCGCGCCGCGATCGCGCGGGCGCGGCGGCCGTCAGGCTCGGACGTGTCGGTCTTCGCGAGCATGCGGCGGTCGGTCCCCGGCCTCGTGCCGCAGCGGCTGCCGAAGTGGAGCCTGACGGCGATCAGCCGCGCGATCGAGGACGAGTCGCTGGCGGCGGCCGAGCGGCCGGTCGTGCTCGCCGCGTTCCAGCGCGAGCGCTTCTACCGCCAGGTCGAGCGGCGCTGGGAGGAGCTGTCGCGCACGGCACGGCTCGCCGTCGTGCTGGCCGACTTCCAAGCCGCCGACATGCCGCTGCTGCGGCCGATCGAGGTGCCGATCGCGCCCGACGCGCCGCTCGTGCGCGAGTGGGCGCTGGTCATCGACGCGCCTGGCTGCGCCGCCTGCCTTGCGGCGTGGGAGGTGCCCGACCAGCCGGCGGCGCCGCGCGATCGCGAACGCGTCTTCGAGGCGGTCTGGTCGGTCGAGCCCGAGACGGTCCGCGAGGCGGCGCGCGTGCTGCTGGGCACCGCGGTCGCGAACGGGCCGGAGCTGCTGGGCAACGCGGAGCGATTGCTCGACGACGTGCCGCCGGCACAGGGCGACGCCGTCCGCCAGCTGAACGCGCTGACGAACCGGATGGTCGCCTACGTCGCGCGCGCCGGCGCGGCGCCCGCCTGAGCGGCGTCGGCGGCGTCGCGCGCCACGCGGTGCGCCCGCGCCTGCTCGACGAACGCGCCGATCAGGCGGCTGCGCTCGTCGGCCTCCGGGTGCCACTGGACGCCGAGCACGAACTCGCGCTCGGGCAACTCGATCGCCTCGGGCAGTTCGTCGAAGCTCGACCAGCCGCTGACGACGAGCCCGTCGCCGACGCGGCCGACGCCCTGGTGGTGGTGCGACTTGGTCGCGTGCCGCGACTCGCCGGCGGCGCGTTCGGCGAGCGAGCCGGCGGCCAGCTCGACGTCGTGGTCGGCGCCGTCGAAGGTGCCGATCGCCTTGCGGTGCTCGTGGTGGCCGAACTCCTCGGGCAGGTGCTGGCGCAGCGTGCCGCCGGCCGCGACGTTGAGCAGCTGCATCCCGCGGCAGATGCCGAGGAGCGGCAGCTCGCGCTCCAGCGCGCGGCGCGTCAGCGCCAGCTCGAACGCGTCGCGCTCGGGGTAGGTCTCGACCGTCTCGGCGTGGCGCTCGGCGCCGTAGAGGCTCGGGTCGATGTCGGCGCCGCCGGCCAGCATCAGGCCGTCGAGCAGGTCGAGCGCCTCGTCGGGGTTCGCGGTCAGGGCGGGGTCGGGCGCGAGCAGCAGCGCCATCCCGCGGGCGCGGCGGACGGCGTCGAGGTAGTTGGTCGGCAGCAGTGCCGCCTCCAGGTCCCAGACGCTCCAGCGCGCGCGCTCCAGCGGGGTGCAGATGCCGATCACGGGGCGGGCGCTCATCCGCTCAGCGTAGCTCGGTTCAAAGGTGACGCAGGCGTCACCTTCCTGTACGGTGGAACGCATGGAGGAGAGAGCAGGACGCTTCGACTACGACTGGCTCGTCGTCGGATCGGGGTTCGGCGGCAGCGTCTCCGCGCTGCGACTGGCGGAGAAGGGCTACCGCGTCGGCGTGCTCGAATGCGGCCGCCGCTTCCGCGACGACGAGATCCCGAGATCGACGTGGGATCTGCGGCGCTACTTCTGGATGCCGCGGCTCGGGATGCGCGGGATGATGCGGATCACGACCTTCAAGGACGTCGCCGTCGTCAGCGGCAGCGGCGTCGGCGGCGGCTCGCTCGGCTACGCCAACACGCTCTACGTGCCGCCGAGAGCGTTCTTCGTCGACCCGCAGTGGGGCGCGCTGAACGACTGGGAGTCGGCGCTCGCGCCGCACTACGCCGAGGCGCAGCGGATGCTCGGCGTCGTCGTCCACGGCGACGACGACCCGGCCGACGACCTGCTGCGCCAGCTCGGCGAGGAGCTGGGCGTCGGCGAGACGTACAGAAAGACGCCTGTCGGCGTCTACTTCGGCAGACCCGGCGTGACCGTCCCGGACCCGTACTTCGGCGGCGACGGACCGGCGCGCACCGGCTGCACCCACTGCGGCCGCTGCATGGTCGGCTGTCCGGTCGGGGCGAAGAACACGCTCGTGAAGAACTACCTCTGGTTCGCGGAGAGACGCGGCGCGCAGATCACGCCCGACCGCACGGTGATCGATGTGCGCCCGCTCGGCGCCGCCGACGGCAGCGACGGCTACGCGATCACCCATGTCCCGTCCGGCTCCTGGCTCGAGCAGGACAAGGTGACGGTGACCGCGCGCGGCGTCGTCGTCGCGGCCGGCGCGCTCGGCACCAACAGACTGCTCCAGCGCTGCCGCATGAAGGGCTCGCTGCCGAAGCTCTCGCGTCGGCTCGGCGAGCTGGTCCGCACCAACAGCGAGGCGATCCTCGCGGTGACGGTGCCGAAGGACTACGCCGACGACCTGACGCAGCGGATCGCGATCACCGGCTCGATCTACCCGGACCCGAACACGCACATCGAGACGGTTACGTACGGCAAGGCCGGCGGCGCGATGTCGTTCATGTACACCCTGCTCGTCGGCGACGGCACGCGCGTGACGCGCCCGCTGAAGCTGCTCGGCGCGGCGCTGCGCAATCCCGGCAGATTCGTGAAGCTGCTGTGGCCCGGCGGCTGGTCGCGCCGCACGATCATCGTGCTCGTGATGCAGACGCTCGACAACGCGATCGCGCTGCGCCCGAGACGGGCGCTGATCGGCGGCGGAGTGCGGCTGCAGACCGAGCAGGACAGCGCCAGACCGAACCCGACGTTCATCCCGATCGCGAACCAGACGGCCGAGTGGCTGGCGGAGAAGACGGGCGGCGTCGCGCAGTCGTCGATCATGGAGGCGGTCAACATCCCGTCGACCGCGCACATCCTCGGCGGCGCCGCGATCGGTGCGACGCCGCAGGACGGCGTCGTCGACGCCCGCCAGCGCGTCTACGGCTACGAGAACCTGCTCGTCTGCGACGGCGCGGCGGTGCCCGCCAACGTCGGCGTCAACCCGAGCCTCACGATCACCGCGATGGCCGAGCACGCGATGAGCCACATCCCGCCGGCCTCCGCCACGCCGGCTCCGCCCGAGCCGGTCGCCGCCCCCGCCTGAGCCGCATCAGGTGCATTCTCGGGTCGCCCTGCGACCCGAGAATGCACCTGTTCGGGCTCAGCCCTGCTCGCGCAGCAGCGCGCGGCGGACCTTCCCGCTCGACGTCTTCGGCAGCTCGGCGGCGAAGTCGATCCGGCGCGGGTACTTGTACGGCGCGGTCTCGTGCTTGACGTGGTCCTGCAGCTCGCGCGCGAGCGCGTCGGACGGGACGCGGCCGTCGCGCAGGACGACGACGGCGCGGACGATCGCGCCGCGCTCGTCGTCGGGTGCGGCGACGACCGCCGCCTCCGCGACCGCCGGGTGCGCGACGAGCGCGGACTCGACCTCGAACGGGCCGATGCGGTAGCCGGCGGAGATGATCACGTCGTCGGTGCGGCCCTCGAAGAAGAGGAAGCCGTCGTCGTCCTGGCGCACGCGGTCGCCGGTGCGCCAGACCCCGCCCGCCGCCGCTCGGTCGGCGGCGCTGCCGAGGTACCCCAGAAAGAACGTCGGGACCGTCGCCGGGTCGGCGACCAGCTCGCCGTCGTCGATCCGCAGCGACACGCCGGGCAGCGCGCGGCCCATCGAGCCGGGCCGCAGCGGCTCGCCGAGCGGCGCGCCCGTCAGCTGGCCAGTCTCCGTCTGCCCGTAGCCGTCGCGGATCCCGACGCCCGTCGCCTCCTGCCAGACGCGCAGCACCTCGGGGTTCAGCGCCTCGCCGGCGGCGACGAGGCCGCGCAATCCCGGCAGCGGCGCGGGGTCGGCGCGCTTGGCGATCACGCGGTACTCGGTCGGCGCCATGCAGAGCACGTTGACGCGCTCGCGCGCCAGCAGCTCGAGCCGCTCGTGTGGATCGAAGCGGGCGTCGTGCAGCAGCGCCGCGGCGCCGCGGATCCACGGCGCGATGAAGACGTTCCGCGCCGACTTCGACCAGCCGCTCGCGGCGGTGCACCAGACGAGGTCGCCGGGCCGCGCGTCGAGCCAGTGCGTCGCCTGGACGTGCTGGCCGGTCAGGTATCGCTGTGCGTGCAGGACGCCCTTCGGCTCGCCCGCGGTCCCGCTCGTGAACGTGATCAGGCAGGGGTCGTCCGGCGCCAGCTCGACGGCGGCGGCCGGCTCGCCGGCGAACAGCGCGTCGTCGGGGATCGTCAGGACGAGTGGGGGACCGTCCCCGGCCGCGCCGCTCGTGCCGTCGCTCGCGGCCGCGCGGCCGCCGTCGCCGGGCGGCGCGCCGCCCACGCCCGCCGCGAGCGCCGCGCTCAGCTCGCCCGCGTTGCGCTCGTCGCACACCACGACGCGCGGCCGCGCCGCGTCGAGCCGCAGCCGCAGGTCCTTCGCGCGCAGCTGCTCGGTGCATGGCAGCACAACCGCGCCGAGGCGGAAGCACGCGACCATCGCGAAGACCCATTCGGATCTGTTGCCGATCAGCGTCATGACCGTGTCGCCGCGGCCGACGCCGTGGCGCGCGAGTGTGCCGGCGAGGCGTGCGGAGCGGTCGGCGACCTCGCCCATCCGCCACTCGCGGCGGCTGCCGTCGCGGGCCAGCTCGACGAGTGCGAGGCGGGCCGGATCGGCTGCGTCGACGACGTCGCGTGAGAAGTTCATCGGGCGCAAGTCTGCCAGTTCGAATGGCGTTCTCAGCGCACCTGCGGAGCTATCCTCGCCTGCCAGTGAATCTCCCCGACCCGGAGCGTTGAGCGAATGGCCGTAGCGATCGACAAGACCGACGAGCAGAAGGCGATCTGCGAGATGGTGCGGCAGTTCGCCGACGAGCAGATCCTCCCGAACGCCGAGCACTACGACCACGCGGACGAGTTCCCGGAGCCGATAGTCGAGCAGATGAAGGAGCTCGGCCTGTTCGGCGTCACGATCCCCGAGGAGTACGGCGGGATGGGGCTCGACCTGACGACCTACGCGATGATCGTCGAGGAGCTGTCGCGCGGCTGGATCTCGATCTCGGGCGTGATCAACACGCACTTCATCGGGTCCTACCTGCTGATGAAGTTCGGCAACGACGAGCAGAAGCAGAAGTACCTGCCGCGGATGGCGACCGGCGAGATCCGGGCGGCGTTCTCGCTCTCCGAGCCGGAGCTGGGCTCCGACGTGGCGGCGATCAAGACGGCGGCGAAGAAGCTCGACGACGGCGCCTACGAGATCAACGGCCAGAAGATGTGGGTCACCAACGGCCTGCGCTCCGACCTCGTCTTCGTGCTCGTCAAGACCGACCCGAATGCCGAGAAGGCGCACCGCGGGATGACCTGCTTCATCGCCGAGAAGGAAGGCGGCGTCGCGGAGAACACGGGCGACTTCAGAGGGCTGATCGTCCCGCCGCAGCTGAAGAAGATGGGCTACAAGGGCGTCGAGTCGACCGAGCTGGTCTTCGACGGCTACCGCTGCCCGGCGGAGAACATCCTCGGCGGCGAGGCGGCCGGCCTCAACAAGGGCTTCGCGCAGATGATGGACGCGCTCGAGCTCGGCCGCGTCAACGTCGCCGCGCGCGGCGTCGGGATCGCGCAGCGCGCGCTCGAGCTGGCGCTGCGCTACTCGCAGGAGCGCAAGACGTTCGGCAAGCCGATCGCCCAGCACCAGGCGATCCAGTTCAAGCTCGCCGACATGGCGACGCAGGTCGACGCGGCGCGGCTGCTGACCAACCGCGCCGCTCGGATGAAGGACGCCGGCGAGCGCTCCGACATCGAGGCCGGCATGGCGAAGCTGTTCGCCTCCGAGGCGGGCCGCTTCTGCGTCGAGGAGTCGTTCCGCATCCACGGCGGCTACGGCTACTCGAAGGAGTACGAGATCGAGCGCCTCTACCGCGACGCGCCGCTGCTGCTGATCGGCGAGGGAACGTCGGAGATCCAGCGCATGGTGATCGGCAAGAAGCTGCTGGAGCGGCACAAGATCTAAACATGGCGTGGTGCGTCACCAGTAACCGGTGACCTGATTTGACGGTGAACTGACGTTGGCGTAGGTACGCTCTCGTTTCTACCGATCACCCTGGACGACAGTTCGATGCGCCGCGTGTGGCACGCACGCGGCGCGGGCGTTCACCACCCGCCGTGCGGCGGGCGGGTGGCGTCGCCGCGTCCAAGGAGGATGTATGAAGTTCACCGTTCGGACGAAGCTGCTCGGCGGCTTCCTCGTCGTCGTGGCCCTGATGCTCGTCGTAGGCGTCGTCGCGATCAGAAAGCTGAGCACGATCAACGACGTCACCAACCAGCTCGGCGACAACGGCGTCCCCAGCCTTGAGGCGGTCGGCGAGATCAACGGCAGAATCAACGCGTTCCGCAAGGACCAGCTGCGTTTTGTGACGGAGGCCGACGCGGCCGCGCGCAGGGGCCTGGCCGCCGACGTCGTCGCCGGTCAACAGCTGATCGAGAGAGAGCTCGTGACGCTGAGAAGGCTCGCGACCAACGCCGAGGACCTCGGCATCACCGACGGGTTCGAGGGAGCGTGGGACAGCTACGTCGAGGCGACCGCCGGGTTCGAGCGGATGCTCGGCGTCAGAGGCGTCGAGCTGCTGGCCGGGCCGACGGGCAAGCAGGCGTTCGACAGAGCCGAGGAGGCGCTCGCCGCCGTCCAGAGATACCAGAGTGGCCTCTCCGACGAGCAGCAGAAGGCCGGCAACGACACGGTCGCCAGCACCCGCTCGCTGATCATCGCGCTGCTGGTCGTCGCGACGATCGTCGCGATCCTGATCGCGATGCTGCTGTCACGGCAGATCGCGAGCGGGCTGCGGCAGATGCTGACCGCCGCGCGCGGGATCGCGCTCGGCGACGTCGAGCAGGAGGTGAACGTCAGATCGCGCGACGAGATCGGCGAGACCGCCGAGGCGTTCAGAGCGATGATCGCCTACCTCGACGAGACCGCCGTCGCGGCGCGCAAGATCGCCGCCGGCGACCTCGCGGTCGACGTCCAGCCGAAGTCCGAGCGCGACGCGCTCGGGCACGCCTTCTCCGACATGAGCGCGCAGCTGCGTGCGGCGCTCGGCGACAGATCGTGCTTGGAGGCCCTGACCGAGCGGATGGAGTCGCTCAGCCAGCACGACCTGACCGCGCTGGAGACGGCGCTCGCGACCGTCGCCCGCGGCGACCTGACGGTCGACGCGCCGATGGTGACGACGCGGATAGAGGCGGAGGACGGGCTCGCCGCCGGCCGCCTGGCGGAGATCTTCAACGCGATGCTCGAGCAGCTCGAGCGGTCGGTCTCCGGCTACGACGGGATGCGCGCGAAGGTCGGCGAGATGCTGAAGCAGATCGCGACCGAGACGCAGGCCGTCGCTGCCGCCTCGCAGCAGATGGCGACGACGTCGGAGGAGTCCGGCCGCGCGGTCGGCGAGATCGCCAGCGCGGTCGGCGAGGTCGCGGCCGGCGCCGAGCGTCAGGTGCGAACCGTCGGCGAGGCGCGCGAGCTGACCGAGGAGGTCGTGATCGCGACGCGCTCCTCCAGCCAGAACGCCGAGGAGACGGCGCGTGCGGCCGAGCAGGCGCGCACGGTCGCCGAGCAGGGCGCCGGCGCGATCTCGCTCGCGACCGATGCGATGGAGGCCGTGCAGGCGTCCTCCGCGGACGTCACCGGCGCGATCCGCGCGCTCGGCGAGAAGTCGGGCCAGATCGGCGGCATCGTCGACACGATCACCGGGATCGCGGAGCAGACGAACCTGCTGGCGCTGAACGCCGCGATCGAGGCGGCGCGCGCCGGCGAGCAGGGGCGCGGCTTCGCGGTCGTCGCGGAGGAGGTCCGCAAGCTGGCCGAGGAGTCGCAGGAGGCGGCCTCCTCGATCGCCGGGCTGATCGCGGAGATCCAGACCGAGACGGGCCGCGCGGTCGAGGTCGTCGAGAGCGGCGCGAAGCGCACCCACGAGGGCGTCTCGACGGTCGAGCAGGCGCGTGCGTCGTTCCTGCAGATCGGTGCGTCGGTCGAGGACATGACCGGCCGCGTCGAGCAGATCGCCACCGCGGCCGGCGAGATCACCCTCCGCGCCCAGCGGATGGAGGAGAACATGGCCGAGGTCGCCTCGGTCGCCGAGCAGTCCTCGGCGTCGACCGAGCAGGTCTCGGCCTCGACGCAGCAGACGTCCGCCTCGACGCAGGAGATCGCCGCGAGCGCGCAGGAGCTGGCGAAGACGGCCGAGGAGCTGGAGCGGCTCGTCGGCCAGTTCACGTTGTAGTTGGCCGGCGTTCGGCGCTGATGGCGCGCGGGCAATAGACTGCGCGCCATCAGCTCGGCGAAGGACACCAGAACGCTCATCGAGCAGGCGGTACGGGACTTCCTCGCGGAGGTCCCGTCGCTGCAGCCGCTCAAGCTCGTCGTCGGCCTGGAGCTGCGCGGCCGCGGCGACATCCAGATGTACCGCGTCGAGCTGCCCGGGCCGGTCGTCGTGAAGGACATCGCCAGCGACGCGAGAGTCCGCCTGGAGATCCCCCGCGCGACGTTCAACGAGCTGGCCGCGGACAACAGAATCAGACAGTGGCGCAAGGCGTTCGAGCACGGCGACGCGAAGGTCACCGGCGTCGAGCAGATCATCAGACTGATCGTCACCGTCGTCGAGAAGCAGGAAGAGCGCTCCCGCACCCGCAGAGCCCGCGGGCACTAGTCGCAGGGGTGCTTCAACCCCAGCTCCGCGTAGCGGCGTGAGCGTTCGCCCGTCGGGTCCCAGTTCCGGAACAGGTATCTGAACTTCTCGCGGAGGGTGAGCGCCTCCCATTGGTTGTCGGTCAACAGAGGGCGACCATGTTTGTCGAGCCAGATCGAGTACGGAAGCGGCTCCAGGTCGTCGTATCTCGCGAACCGGTCGTCTGGATTCGTCATGCGATTCAGGCTACGAGCGCGACGAGTGCGAGTCCACACAGCATGACGAGGATTCCGCACAGGATGCGTGTGAACACGCGTTCGAGCTTGTCGGCGGCTGTGTCGACGGCGGCGGCGCGGACGTGAAGTGCGGGGAGCATCAACGTGTAGTAGGCGTCGGAGTCGGCAAGTGCGCCTCGGCCGCGCAGGGATCGGCGGATGGCGAGGACGTCGATGCCTCTCCGTTCGACCCGCGCCGTCAGCAGCCGCGCCGATCCGCCGAGCGTCACTGCGAGCCCGACCGCGGCGAGCAGGAGCGCGGCGTACGAGGCCGGGGGACCCGCCGACGCAGCGGCGATCGCCGGGCCGCTCAGCAGCGTCGCGCCGGCGCCGCCCGCCGCGAGCACGGGTGCGAGACGACCGCGCAGCTCTGTGACCCGGCGCTCCTGGATGTCGAGCGTGCGGAGCGCGAGCGGGTAGAGGTGGGCGAGCGGTTCGGACACGCGAGCCGCGGACCCTACGGCGGCCGACGTTGCGTGTCAGCACCGCATTGCGTCGAAAGGCCGGCGCCTGCGGGTAGGCTCAGCCGCATGCCGAGCACTCCGCGTGAGGACGGGCTGCGGATGCCCGCCGAATGGGCGCGGCACGAGCGCACGCTGATCGCCTGGCCGGCTCGTGCCGCGACGTGGAGGGACACGTCCATCGAGGCGGCGCGGGAGGTCCACGCGCAGGTCGTCGCGGCGGTCGCGGCGTTCGAGCCGGTCACGCTCGTCGTCGACCCCGCTCACGCCGCCGACGCCCGCCGCCGCGTCCCGACCGCCAACGTCGAGCTGCTGGAGCTGCCGATCGACGACTCGTGGCTGCGCGACAACGGGCCGATCATGCTGGTCGGCGAGGACGGTGCCGACCGCGCGGCGGTCGACTTCGGCTTCAACGCCTGGGGCGGGAAGTTCGCGCCGTACGATCGCGACGCCGCCGCGGCCGCCGGCATGATCGCCCACCTCGGGCTGCACCGCTACGAGGCGCCGCTGATCCTCGAAGGCGGCTCGATCGCCGTCGACGGCGACGGCACGCTCGTGACGACCGAGCAGTGCCTGCTGAACCCGAACCGCAACCCCGCGCTCACGCCGCAGCAGATCGAAGAGCGGCTGCGCTCCTACCTCGGCGCCGAGCGGATCGTGTGGCTCGGCAGCGGGCTCGTCGAGGATCACGACACCGACGGCCACGTCGACAACATCTGCGTGTTCCTCGCGCCCGGCCGCGCGCTGCTGCAGACGGTCGCCGACGCCGAGGACCCCAATCGCGGCAACGCCGAGGAGAACGCGCGCCGGTTGCGGGCGGCGGGGATCGAGGTCGTCCCGTTCGAGCTGCTGCCGCGCACGCGCCGCGACGACGGCGACGCGATCGCGATCCCGTACACGAACCTCTACCTCTGCAACGACGCCGCGATCGTGCCGCTCTCGCAGCTCGACCCCGAGCTGGACGAGGAGGCCCTGCGCCGCCTGCGCGAGCTGATGCCGGACCGCGAGGTCGTCGGCGTGCCCGGCCGGGTGCTCGCGCTCGGCGGCGGCGGCGTCCACTGCATCACCCAACAGGTCCCGCTGGCCGCATGAGCGACTTCGAGCTGATCACGAACTACCAGCCGCCGGAGTCGCTGGCCCGGGTGGAGCAGCCGCGCCGCGCGCCGTTCCGGATCGCCGCCGTGCAGCAGCGCTGGCAGCCCGACCCGCAGCGGCACGAGGAGGCGCTGGCGGAGGGGATCCGCCTCGCCGCCTCCGAGGGCGCCCGGCTCGTCTGCCTCCAGGAGCTGACGCTCTCGCCGTACTTCGCGATCACGCCGGACGGTCCGAAGGATGCCGCCGAGGAGATCGCGGACGGACCGACGGCGGCGTTCGCGCGGCGGCTGGCGGCCGAGACCGGCGTCCACGTCCATGCCTCGCTCTACGAGCGCGCCGACGGCCCGGACGGTCCCGACGGGCTCGGCTACAACACCGCGATCGTCGTCGCGCCGGACGGCCGGCTCGTGTCGCGCACGCGCAAGCTGCACCTCCCCGTCACCGCCGGCTACTACGAGGACAGGTACTTCCGGCCCGGTCCGGCCGGCTCCGAGCCGTTCCCCGTCGTCGCGCTCGACGACGCGCGGCTCGGCTTCCCGACCTGCTGGGACCAGTGGTTCCCGGAGCTGGCGCGCGCCTACTCGCTCGCAGGCGCCGAGGTGATCGTCTACCCGACTGCGATCGGCACCGAGCCCGACCACCCGCGGTTCGACACCGAGCCGCTGTGGGAGCGCGTGATCGTCGCGAACGGGATCGCGAACGGGACGTTCATGGTAGCGATCAACCGGATCGGCGACGAGGGTCCGCTGACGTTCTACGGGTCGAGCTTCGTCTCGGATCCGTACGGCCGCGTGCTCGTGCAGGCGCCGCGCGACGCACCCGCTGTGCTCGTCGCCGACCTCGACCTCGACCAGCGCCACGACTGGTTGGACCTGTTTCCGTTCCTGAGAACGCGGCGACCCGACGTGTACGGTCCGCTGACCGCCTGAGCGCGCCGTCAGACCGTAAGGTGGTCCCCTTCACCCGAGAACACGGAAGGGGATCCCATCGATGTGGACCAGGGAGAAGCTGCTCCACCCGGCGACGGCGATCGCGCTGCTCGCGCTGTTCGTCTCGCTCGGCGGCGTCACCTACGCTGCCGCCACGATCGGCACCGACCAGATCAAGAACAGCGCGGTGACGAGCGCGAAGCTCCGCAACGGCGCGGTCTCCGGCGCCAAGATCCGCAAGAACGCGATCTCGACCAACCGGATCGCGCGCGGCGCCGTGCGCGGCGCGAAGATCGCCAGAGAGGGCATCACCGCGCGTGAGCTGAAGCCCGGGGCGGTCGCGAGCGGCAAGCTCGCCGACGGCGCCGTCACCGCGGCGAAGCTCGGTGTCAACGCGGTCACCGTGAACAAGATCGCTGACGGCAGCGTGACCGCCTCCAAGCTCGCGAACGTGAGCGTCAGCGGCGCGAAGCTGATCGACGGCTCGGTCACGATCTCGAAGCTCGCACCAGGCGCGGCGGTCGCCGGCTCGGGGCAGCTGCTGTCGGCGCGGGTCACGCTGAGCAACGGGCAGAGCGACGCGCAGCTGCTGCCGTTCCCCGGCATCGGCAGACTGACGGCGAGCTGCGCCGCCGGCAGAGCCGTGACGTCGCTGGAGAACGGGTCCGGCTCCGAGCTGAGCGCGCAGGCGAGCTGGGTCGACGAAGGCGTGGCCGACAGAGCCGGCGTCGAGCGCACCACCGTCGCCGCCGGCGCCGTCGCAACTGTCCTCAACAACGGCCAGAACGGCACGCAGTCGGTCACCTGGCAGGCGTCTGTGAACGCGAGCGGCGCCGCGCGCGCGGTGACGGCGTGGGTCAGCTCGGGCGCGTCCGGTCAGGACTGCGTCGTCACGGTGCAGGCGCTCGCGAGCTAGCGGATCGCCCCGGTCGTCCTGGATCGGTGTCGCATGACGACACCATTCCAGGACGACGGCAGCTGGCTCAGCGGCGGGCGCGCGGGCAGGCCGCGGCGACCGCGGCGGCGCGCCGTGCACGCCACGCGGCCGCGGCGGTGCCTATCGCGCGACGGCGGCGGATCGCCTCCGGCCCACCGCGCGGGCAGCTGCGCGGGGCGGCGCAGCGGGGCCGGCGGCCGCGGGCGCGTCCAGCGCCCGCGTCCGGCATGCCCGGCCCGTCCGGCTCCTCCGGCGTGAAGCCGCTCACGAGTGGAGCGCCGCGAAGGGCCGCCGCTTGGAAGGGCGTGACGCTCTCATGAGTGCAGGGCAGCCCCGTCCTCGTACAGCTTCACGACGCGTACGGTGCCCTTCGGCGCGGCGTCGATGCAGAGGCGGCACAGCACGCACTCGTCGAGGTTCTCCTCGTTGACGCTGAGCGTGCCGTCGTCCCGCTGCCCGTAGATGTCCACGGGGCAGACCTCGGTCAGCTTGGCCGCCAGCGCGGCGTCGGAGGCGACGGCGGCGTCGACCTCGACGTTGATGAACAGCGCGGGCATCAGACCATGCTCCTCTCGGCGATTCTGCTCTTGACGATGCCGGGGATCTCGGAGATCTCCTCGGCGACGACGATCCCGGCCTCGGCGAGGCGCTCGATCTTCTCGGCGGCCGTGTCGGCCTTGCCCTCGACGATCGTGCCGGCGTGGCCGAAGCTCATGCCCGGCATCTCGTCCATGAAGCGGCCGGCCATGAACGCGACGATCGGCAGGCGCGAGTCGTGCTCCTTGACCCACGCCGCCAGCTCGGCCTCCATGCGGCCGCCCGGCTCGGTGTAGATGACGATCGCCTGCGTCTGCTCGTCGGCCTCGAACAGCGGCATCAGCTCCGCGTAGGAGGAGCCGATGATCGCGTCGCCGCCGATCGAGACGGCGGTCGACTGGCCCAGGCCCGCGGCCGTCAGCGTCGAGGACATCTCGGTCGTCATGCCGCCGGAGCGCGAGATGACGCCGACCGGACCGGGGGAGTACGCCTTCGCGGCGTCCTTCGCCGGTCCGCCGATGCCGCCCATCTTGATCACGTCGGGAACGATGATCCCGAGGCAGTTGGGGCCGATGATGCGCGCGCCGTGGGCGCTGGCGAACTCGACCATCACGGCGACGTCGCGGCGCGGGATCCGCTCGGTCACGATCACGATCAGCTTGATGCCGTTGGCGACCGCCTCCAGCACCGCGTCCTTCGTGAACGCCGGCGGCACCGTCACGACCGAGCCGTCGATCGGCGCGCCGTGGTGCTCGACCGCCTGCGCGACCGTGTCGAAGACCGGCACGCCGTGGACCTCGCGGCCCTTGCGGCCGGGCGTGACGCCGCCGACGACGCGCGCGCCGGCGCCGTAGTCGAGGCACTCGCGCGTGAGGTTGACGGCCTCGCGGCCGGTGATGCCCTGGACGATGAACGTCGTCGTCGCGTCAACCAGGATGGACATTACGCCGCGACCCCCTCGATCTTCTCCACCGCGCGCCGGGCCGCCTCGTGCATCGAGACGGAGCGGTCGCAGTACTCGACTCCGTACTTCTCGAGGATCTTGAAGCCCTCGTCCTCCCATGCGCCCGGGATGCGGAAGATCGCGATCTTCTCGGCCGGGTCGTAGCCCAGCTCGACGCACGCCTTGATGACGCCGCGCGCGACGATGTCGACGCGCGTGTTCGAGACGATCGACATCATCACCGCGATCTTGTCGACGCCCGGCTTCTGCAGCACGAGCTTCGCGAGGCCGCACGCCTTCTCGACCGACGGGTTGCCGCCGATCTCGCAGTAGTTGGCGGGCTTGCCGCCGTGCGCGCGGACCGCGTCGAACAGCGTCAGCGAGCCGCCGCCGGCGCCGATCACGAGCCCGAGGTTGCCGTCGAACTCCGTCACGTTGCCCGCGACGCCGCGGTGCGAGGCGGCGTCGACGGCCTCGCCGGCCAGCTCGAACTCGGTCGCCTCGCGCGCCTGGCGCGTCTCCTCGTCGCCGACGCCCAGCTCGGCGAGCAGCTTCTTCTGCCGCGGACGGGCCTCGTTCTCCATGTCCATGTGCGCGTCGACGGCGACGAATCTGCCGTCCTGGAGCTGCGCGAGCGGGTTGATCTCCGCCAGCGTCATGTCGCGCTCGACGAACAGGCGCGCGAGCCGCACGAGGATCGGCGTCGCGCGCGTCAGCGCGGAGCCGGTCACGCCGATCGAGGCGATCACCTGCTTGGCCTCGTAGTCGGAGACCTCGCCGAGGTTGGAGAAGTGCGCGCGCCCGACTCTGTCGGGGTGCGTCTCGGCGACCTCTTCGATGTCGATGCCGCCCATGTCGCTGAACAGCATCACCGGCTGCTTGCGGATGCCGTCCCACACGACGCCAGCGTAGAACTCCTGCTTGACGTCGACTCTGGAGTCGACCAGCACGCCGCGCGGCATGTGGCCGTTGATCTCCAGCTGGAGGATGTCGGCGGCGTGCGCGGCGGCCTCGTCGGGCGTGTCGGCGAACTTGACGCCGCCGGCCTTCATGCGGCCGCCCGTCAGGACCTGGGACTTGATCACGACCGGCTCGCCGATCTCCTCGGCGATCCGGCGGGCCTCGTCAGCCGTTCTGGCGAAGCCGTGTCTGGAGACCGGGATCCCGGCCTTGGCGACGATCTGCCGCGACTCGTACTCGAAGAAGCGCATGGATCAGCGAGCCTCTGTTTCGGGATTCAAAGGGGTGTCACGCTAGGGAACCGGCCCCCGAATGAGCGCCGGTTCCCCGCAGGCGCGGGTGCGCGCGCTACGCGGTCGCGGGCTCGAAGCCGTAGGCCTCGGCCAGCTCCGGATCCTTCTTCGCGAGCAGCTCGGCGAGGCTGACCATCACCTTGCACTGCTTCCAGGTGGCGTCGTCCTGCATCTTGCCGTCGAGCATGTGGACGCCGCGGCCGTCCGGTATCGCCTCGATCACCCGCTTGGCGAATCTGACCTCGTCGGGATCGGGCGAGAAGACCTTCTTCGCGATCGCGATCTGCTTCGGGTGCAGCGACCAGGCGCCGACGCAGCCGAGCAGGAAGGCGGCGCGGAACTGCGCCTCGCAGCCCTCGTCGTCGGAGATGTCGCCGAACGGGCCGTAGAAGGGGAGGATCCCGGTCGCCGCGCAGGCGTCGACCATGCGCGCGATCGAGTAGTGCCAGAGGTCCTGCTGCGCGGTGACGCGCGGGTTGTCGCCGTCGGGGTCCGACAGCGAGACGTAGCCCGGGTGGCCGCCGCCGACGCGCGTCGTCTTCATGCGGCGCGAGGCGGCGAGGTCGGCCGGGCCGAAGCTCATGCCCTGCATGCGCGGGCTGGCAGCGGCGATCTCCTCGAGGTTCGCGACGCCGAGCGCCGTCTCCAGGATCGCGTGCACGAGGATCGGTCTCTCGACGTTGAATCTCGCCTCGAGCTGCGCCAGCAGGCGGTCGACGTAGTGGATGTCCCACGCGCCCTCGACCTTCGGGACCATGATCACGTCGAGTCTGTTCCCGATCGCGCCGACGAGCCGCAGCAGGTCGTCGAGCACCCATGGCGAGTCGAGGCTGTTGACGCGGGTCCACAGCTGCGTCTCGCCGAGGTCGTAGGTCTGGCCGACCGTGACGAGCCCTTCGCGCGCGGCCTCCTTGCGATCGACCGGCACCGCGTCCTCGAGGTTGCCGAGCAGGATGTCGGTCTTCTTGGCGATGTCGGGGACCTTCGCCACCATCTTCTCGTTGCTCGCGTCGAGGAAGTGGATCATCCGCGAGGGCGGGAACGGGATCTCCAGCAGCGGGGTCGGTGCGCCGACCGCGAGCGGGGCGCCGAAATCACGAGGGTTGCGCATCGCCGCATCGTAGAACGGGAGTTCCGCCGTGGACCCCGGTGGCGCTCATTCGTCCGGCGGTGCGCCACACTTCTCGCCTTCCATCACGGCTTTCACCCGGAACACAGGACGGTTCACCTTCCCATGAGCACGACCCACGGCGTCGAGACCGATCAGGCAGCCCGCGAGGCGACCGGCGCGCACAGCTACGGCCGCTACCTCGAGGAGTTCGAGGTCGGCGCGACGTACAAGCACTGGCCCGCGAAGACGGTCACGGAATCCGACGACCACCTCTTCTGCCTCATCACGATGAACCACCACCCGCTGCACCTGAACGACGTCTACGCGTCGAGATCGCAGCAGGGCAGAAACGTCGTGGTCGGTCCGCTTGTCTACTCCTTGGCGCTCGGGATGTCCGTTTCGGACATCTCCGGCAAGGCGATCGCCAACCTGGCGACCGAGGAGCTGAGCCATCCGAACCCCGTCTTCCACGGCGACACGCTCTTCTGCGAGACCGAGGTGCTGGAGGTCAAACCCTCGAAAAGCAAGCTGGACCGGGGAGTTGTGAAGGTCCACACGCGCGTTCTGAACCAGGACGGCGTGCTCGTCGCGGAGTTCAAGCGGCTCGTTCTCGTCCCCCGCAAGACCCCCGGGATGCCGTCCGACTGAGCCGAACGGGCCGCCTCGCCGGCGGCCCTTCGGAAGCAGGTTTCCGAACGCGGTGAAATACTGCCGCGGATGCCCCGCGAGCCAACCGAGGGAGTGCACGTGAGCATCACAGAGACCGACGCCCCGCCGACCCCCCACGAGAAGCTTCTCGCCTGGGTCGACGAGGTTGCCGCGTTGACCCAGCCGGACCGCATCCACTGGTGCGACGGATCGGCTGAGGAGTACGACCGCCTCTGTCAGGAGCTGGTCGACGCAGGAACGTTCGAGCGCCTGTCCGACGCGAAGCGCCCGAACTCCTACCTGGCCCTGTCAGATCCTGGCGACGTCGCCCGGGTCGAGGACCGAACGTTCATCTGCTCGGCGTCCGAGGACGACGCCGGACCGACGAACAACTGGCGTGACCCTGCCGAGATGCGCGAGCATCTGAACGGGCTGTTCAAGGGCGCGATGCGTGGCCGCACGATGTACGTCGTGCCGTTCTCGATGGGGCCGCTCGGCTCCGACATCGCCCACATCGGCGTCCAGCTGACCGACTCCGCGTACGTCGCGGTCAGCATGCGGATCATGACCCGCATGGGCGCGGGCGCGCTGGACGTGCTGGGCTCCGACGGCCACTTCGTGCCGTGCGTCCACTCCGTCGGCGCGCCGCTGGAGAAGGGCGCGCAGGACGTCGCCTGGCCGTGCAACGCCGAGAACAAGTACATCGTCCACTACCCCGAGACGCGCGAGATCTGGTCGTTCGGCTCCGGGTACGGCGGCAACGCGCTGCTCGGCAAGAAGTGCTTCGCGCTGCGGATCGCCTCCGTGATGGCGCGCGACGAGGGCTGGATGGCTGAGCACATGCTCATCCTCAAGCTCACGTCTCCTGAGGGCGTCGTGAAGTACGTCACCGGCGCGTTCCCGTCGGCGTGCGGCAAGACGAACCTCGCGATGCTGATCCCGACGCTCGAGGGCTGGACCGTCGAGACGATCGGCGACGACATCGCCTGGATGAAGTTCGGCGAGGACGGCAAGCTCTACGCCGTCAACCCCGAGGCCGGCTTCTTCGGCGTCGCGCCCGGCACGAGCGAGAAGACGAACCCGAACGCGATCGCCACCGCGCGCGCGAACTCGATCTTCACCAACGTCGCCAGAACCGACGACGGCGACGTCTGGTGGGAGGACATGACGGATGAGCCGCCGGCCCACCTGATCGACTGGCACGGCAACGACTGGACGCCCGAGTCCGGCAGACCGGCCGCGCACCCGAACGCGCGCTTCACCGTCCCGGCCGAGCAGGACCCGGCGATCGCGCCGGAGTGGCAGGACCCGGCCGGCGTGCCGATCGACGCGTTCCTGTTCGGCGGCCGCCGCTCCAGCGTCGTGCCGCTCGTGCACGAGGCGTTCGACTGGAGACACGGCGTCTTCCTCGGCGCCACGATGGCGTCGGAGACGACCGCCGCGGCGACCGGAGCGGTCGGCAGACTGCGCCGCGACCCGTTCGCCCAGCTCCCGTTCGCCGGGTACCACATGGGCGACTACATCAACCACTGGCTGGAGATCGGCGAGCGCGACGGCGCGCAGCTGCCGAAGATCTTCTACGTCAACTGGTTCCGCAAGGACGTCGACGGGCGCTGGCTGTGGCCCGGTTTCGGCGAGAACAGCCGCGTGTTGAAGTGGGTCTTCGAGCGCACCGCCGGCACCGGCGAGGGCACCGAGACCGCGATCGGCATCCTGCCGACTGCCGACGCGCTCGACACCAGCGGCCTCGACATCTCCGCCGACGATCTCGCGGAGCTGCTGAAGGTCGACCCGGAGGAGTGGAAGGCCGAGCTGCCCTCCATCCGCGAGCACCTCGCCGTCTTCGGCGACCGCCTGCCCGCAGCGATGCAGGAGCAGGCCGACGCGCTGCAGGCGCGTCTGGACGCAGCCTGACGGGCACCCGCCCCGGCACCTGGCCGGGGCGGGCTATTCTCGCCGTTCGATGGACGCACCCGCCGACGACGACGCGCCGCTCGTTCGCCTGAGCGGGATCTGCGCTCGCCTGCCCGAGGCCGCGCAGCAGCGCACCGGCTATCACCACGCCGAGTTCCGCGTCTGGGGAAAGGCGTTCGCCTACCTGCTCGACGACGGCGGCGGTGCCGGCGTGGCGGCGGTGATCGTGCGCGGTCGGCCGGGGGCGCTGAAGCTGCTGCAGGCGCGCGGCGCGGACGCGGCCGAGCGCTTCTTCTCGCCGCCGTACCTCGGTGCGAGGGGCTGGATCGGGCTGCGTCTGGACCGTGCTACGCCCGACTGGGAGGAGATCGCGGCGCTCGTCGTCACCAGCTACCGGAGCGCCGCGCCGGACGAGCTGATCGAGCGGCTCGACTGCGGCGACGCCGCGTGAGCTCGCGACGCCGTGGGAGCCGCGCGGCGGGCGGTCACCCGTCCGGCGCCGCGGCCTCGGCCTCCGCCTCGGCGAGCGCGGCGCGGCCGTCGGGCGTCAGCTCGTAGCGCCAGCCGCCGCCTCCGAGCGCGTCGATCACCCAGCCGTGCTGCTTGACGCGTTCGAGCGCCGGCCGCTCGGGCCGCGACTCGCCGTCGATGATCCAGTGCCCGCTCGAACGGATGCGCCCGTCGCGCGCAGCGCGCAGGATCCGCAGCTCCTCGGCGCTGATCTCCATCGTGCGACGGTAGCGGGTCGGGCGGCGCCCGGGTACCGCAACGCGGCGGCAGGCGGCGGTCGACGGCGGGCGCCGCGTTCCGCTCAGGCGGGGCGGGCGAACGCCAGCAGGTAGTCGAGCGGGAGCGAGACGCCGCCCTCCGCGGCGTCGGCGCCGCGGTCGCGCTCGGCGACGAGCCCGCCGAGGCCGGCCAGCAGGGCGCTCCAGCGACCCTCGCTCGTCAGCCGCTCGCGCTCGGCGAGCACGTGGCCGGCGGTCGCGACGAGGAAGCCGACGGCCTCCATGCGGCTGGAGAAGTCGAGCGCGATCGTCGCGCTGCTCGTCCGCTCCACTCTCAGGCCGGCGTCGCCCAGCAGCCGCTCCAGCGCCTGCTCGTCGCCCCAGCGCGACGGCGGGGAGCTGCCGGGAGGCGGAGGCGGGAGATAGGGCGCCAGCGCCGCGCCCATCGCCGGCATGAACGAGCCCGGCTCCCAGGCCGCGAGCACGACGCGTGCGCCGGGCGCGCAGGTGCGGGCCAGCTCGCGTGCCGCGGCGTCCTGGTCGGGCACGTACATCACGCCGAAGAGCGACAGGACGACGTCGAAGGCGCCGTCGGCGACCGGCAGTGCGGCGCCGTCGCCCTCGATCCAGGTGAGCGTCGTCGCGGCGGCGTCGCCGAGCGCCGCCGCGCGCGCCCGCGCGACGTCGAGCAGCCGCGGCTCGACGTCGACCCCGACGGCCGTCGCGCCGTGCGCCATCGCCAGGAGCGCGCCGTTGCCGGTGCCGCAGGCGACGTCGAGCACGCGGTCACCCGGGCCGACGCCGGCCAGCTCGACCGCCTCGTGCGCGGCGCCCGCCAGGCGCTCCGCCATCCGCGGGTAGGAGCCGAGCGCCCAGGTCGTCTTCGCGCTGCCGGTCATCGGCGAGGATGCTGACAGGCGGGCGCCGTGGGCGGGACTAGGATGGCGGCCGTGGAGAGGACCGGGGCCACGCCGCCGCCCGCGCCGGCCTCGCGCGGGGTGCGGTCGCACGTGATCGCGCTCGTCGCGCTGACGTTCGGCTCGGGCGCGACCGACGCTGTCGCGTTCCTCGGGATGGGCGGCGTCTTCACGGCGAACCAGACCGGCAACCTCGTGCTCGTCGGGCTGGTCGGGCGGGAGGCCTACGGTGCGACCGCGCTGCGCGCGGTGGTGGCGGCCGCGGCGTTCGCGCTCGCGCTCTACGCCGGCTTCCGGCTGACGCGCGGCCCGCGGGCGGTCGGCAGTGCGCCGCGTCTGCTGCTCGCCGCCCTGCCGCTGCACCTGCTCGTGCTGCTCGGCTGGTGGGTGGCGGACGCGGAGCCGTCCTCGGCGCTGATCCTCGGCCTGCTCGCCGTCTCGGCGATGGCGATGGCGCTCCAGACGGTCGCCGCCCGCCGGATGACGTCGGCGTTCGGGATCGCGACGACGTTCGTGACGGGCACGCTCACCGCGATCTTCCAGGGCGTCGTCGAGGGCAGAGGGGACGGCAACCGCGTGCGCGTCGCCGTCGTCGTCGCGCTGGTGCTCGGTGCGCTGTCCGGCGCGACGCTGCTGGAGCTGGTGCCGCTCGCCGCGCCGGCGATCGCGCCACTCGCCGTAGCGGGCGCGATCGCCGTGATGCGGGCGGGGACGGACTAGGAGACGGCGCTCACGCCAGCCACGGCACGCGCCGCACGAGCGCGGTCTGCGACCAGCGGCGGCCGAGGCCGAGGGTGTCGCCGGCGCGGACGAGCGCGAGGCCGGCGAGGAGGAGCGCGTAGACGAGGTGGTCGTCCATGAACGGGTTGGTCTCGGGCCACAGCGCCGAGGTCCACATCAGGATCATCATCAGCGCGCCGGCCGCGCACGCCAGCCGCATCGCGACGCCGCTCATCAGCGCGGCGCCGACGAACAGCAGCCCGGCCATGAACAGCACGTTGACGAGACCGGCGCCGGCGATGTCGTGGTATCCCGGCGAACGGGCCGGTCGCGCCGCTCAGGTAGCCCTCGGTCGGGTTGCCGCCGTCGATCCAGCCGGCGCCCGACGGGGTCGCCTGACCGAGCCCGAACAGCTTGTCGAGGAACGCCCACAGGAAGATCCAGCCGAGCGCGAGCCGCGCCGCGGCCCAGACGAAGCGTGCCGGGTTCCCGCGTACGGCCGCGCCGGCGTCGTCGGCGTCGGCAGCAGCGAGCGGTGCGCCGCCACCGTGGCGGCGGACCCGCGCCGCGGCGCGGGACGAAGCGGTCGGGGTCGAGCTGCTGCGTGTCATCGGAGCCTCCTGTCGGGTGGTCGCGTCTGCACCCGAGACGCTACGTCCCCAGTGCCGACGCGCCATCGGCCCAGACCACCCGCCCGCGTCCGTGGAAAGCACGGATGCCGCGGCGCGCCCCGCAGACGCCGCTCAGTGCACGTCGTCGCCGCTGGAGGCGGGCGGGCGGGACTCCTCCGCCAGCGAGGTGATCGCGAGCGCGCCGCGTGCGGCGGTCTCGAGCACCTCGGTCGCCTCCTCGCTGGAGCGCGCGTACAGCTCGACGAGCAGGTGGACGACGATCTGGTCGTCGTCGTGCTTGTGGAAGCGCACGTGGGTGAAGAACTCGCGCGTGCCGTGATCGCCGAAGGCGGCGTAGGAGAGCGCGTCGCCGGCCTCGGGCCCCGAGCACGTCTCGACGTCGTCGGCGTCGACCGTCACGGTGCAGGAGGCGACCCACGGCGTGCCCGCGACCATCCGCTCCCAGCGGTCCTCGATCGGCTCGACGCGGCCGTTGTGGAAGCCGAGGTGCGGCTGGTCGTGCATGCAGTCGAGGCATTGCACGACCGCCTCCTGCATCTCGTCGACGACCTCCGCCCGCTCGCCCGTCGCCGGATCGATCCTGTGGATCCCCTCGTAGTGGACCTGGACCTCCAGGTTCTGCGACCAGCAGCGGTAGCAGCGGAGCCAGCTCCGAACGGTCTCCTGATCTGTGGAACCCTCCATCGCCGGTGATTCTATGCTCCCTGGCGTGGCGGGAGCGACCCGCCCGGGACCAGGAGCGTCAGGATGGCCCAACCGAACGCGCCGATCGGAGTCGTGCTGGCCGGTGGCGCGGGACGGCGGATCGGTGGCGACAAGGCGGTCGTGGAGCTGCACGGACGGCCGCTGCTGAGCTATCCCGTCGGCATCCTGCGCGCCGCGCTCAGCGAAGTCGTGATCGTCGCCAAGCCCGACAACGAGCTGCCGGTGCTGCCGTGGGTCGCGGTCTGGCTGGAGCCGGGCGAGCCGCGTCATCCGCTGACCGGGATCGTCCACGCGCTCGAGCAGGCGAACGGCCGCTCGGTGCTCGTCGCCGCCGGCGACCTGCCGTTCCTGACCGATCCGCTCGTGCGTGCGGTCGCGACGGCGGACGCACGCGGCCGGCCGGCCGTCGTCCCGCGTGCAGGCGGCGTGCTGCAGCCGCTGCTGGCGCGCTACGAGCCGTCGGCGCTGGAGCCGCTCGGTGCTGCGCTGCGTGTGCACGACGGGCCGCTGGGGCCGCTCACCGAGGCGGTCGAGGCGCTCGGCCCGCTCGTGCTCGACGCCGAGGACCAGGCGGACGCGTTCTTCAACGTCAACCTGCCAGAGGACCTGCTCACCGCGACGGCGATGATGGACCGGCGAGGCCGAGGCGAGCGATGACGCGCCGGTGTCCGAAGACTCCGACGAGCCCGAGCGGCAGCGGCAGCCAGTACGAGAAGAGGCGGTAGGCGAACGTCGCCAGCACGGCGTCGCCCGGCGAGACGCCCGCGAGCGTCAGCATGCCGGTCAGCCCGGCCTCGACGAAGCCGAGCCCGCCGGGCGTCAGCGGGATCTGCGTCAGCACCTGCGCGGCGCAGAAGGCGAGCAGCACGAGGCCCGGCGACGGCGAGGCGTTGACGGCCGCCAGTGCCGCCAGCAGCGTCGCGTAGTCGAACGCCCAGCGGCCGACGGTCGAGCCGAGCGCGCGCTTCCAGCGCGGGCCGAACGTCGCGAGGATGCGGTCGCGCTCGCGCAGCAGCCGTCTCGGCAGCCCCGTCAGCGGCGGCGCGTCGCGGCGGAGGCGGTTGCGGATGCGCTGGACCGTGCGCCCGATCCACGTCAGCACGCCGTCCTTCGCCAGCATCAGCCCGCCGACCACGGCCAGCAGGACGAAGACGGCGAGGCCGATCGCCGCGACCTCGACGAGGTTCTCGTCGACCCCGCCGCGCAGCAGCGTCGGGATCGTCAGCACCGGCAGCGCCAGCACCATCCCGAACGTGAGCAGGTTGACGACCGTCAGCCCGCCGACCGCCTTCTCTCTCGCGACTCCGGCCTGGACGAGCATCCGGTACTGCAGCGCGGCGCCCAGCGCGCCGCCACCGGGGGCGATCTTCGCGAGCGCGTTGCCGGCCAGCTGCGAGGTGATCACCGGCGCGATCGCGACCGGCCGCAGCGCGAGCCGCTGCAGGAACCAGAGGCAGCCGAGCGACGCGCCCTGCAGCACCAGCATCGCGAGCAGCCACGCCGGCTCGAACTTGCTGACGTCTCTCCACGAGCCGAGCACGTCGAGCAGGCTCGGCGCGACGAGGTAGAGCGATATCCCCGTCAGGAACAGCCAGACGCCGGTCTGCACCAGCTTGCGGCGCTGAGAGTCGTCCTCCTCCGCGGGCGCCTGCGCCAGCTCGCGCTCGACGTCGACGTGGTCCTCGATCGCACGTTCGAGGCGGTCGCCGAGGTGGTGGTGCTGCCGCTCGCTCACGACAGCTTCGTTCCCGCGTTCACGCACGGATCACATCACGCCGGGCGGCCGAGCTGCGCAGTGGCGGTGCTGCACGGTCAGATAGCCTCAGGTGAATGCGTCTCCGTCATCTGCTCGCGCCCGCGCTCGTCTGCGGCGCGCTGACCGCGCTCGCCGGTTGCGGCGGCAGCGACGAGGGCGGTGGCGCCTCGTCTCCGAACGCGACCGCCGCGCCCGCCTCCTCACCCGCGATCGCGGCCGCCGAGAGACCGGTCGCGGCGGAGTTCCCGAAGACGCAGGGTCGGACGCTGCGGCAGCTCGCCGACACGCTCCAGCCGGGGCCGCAGGCCGGCTTGGCGACGTCGCTCTACACGCCCGGCGAGAACCGTCTCGCGTTCGGCCTGATCGACGCCGAGAACAAGTTCGTCTACGGCAGAACGGCCGTCTACGTGGCCCGCACGCCGACCGCGAAGGCGAGCGGGCCGTTCCTCGCGCCGGCTGACTCGCTGGAGGTCCGGACCGCCTTCCGCAGCCAGACGAGCAACAGCACGCCCGGCGAGCTGAAGGCGATCTACCACGCGACGGTCGACCTCCCGAGAGCCGGTCGCTGGTTCGTCCTGACGGTCACCAGAGTCGGCGACACGCAGTACGGCGCGACCGCCGACCTGCTCGTCAGACGCGACGCGAAGGTGCCCGAGGTCGGCGACGACGCGCCGTCGGTCGACACGCCGACGCTCGCCTCGGTCAACAACGACGTCGCGAAGATCGACACGCGCACGCCGCCGACCGACATGCACGACGTGAACCTCAGAGACGCGCTCGGCAAGAGACCGGTCGCGCTGCTGTTCGCGACGCCGGCGCTGTGCCAGTCGCGCGTCTGCGGGCCGGTCGCCGACATCGCCGAGCAGCTGAAGTCCGCCTACGGCGACGAGGTCGACTTCATCCACAACGAGGTCTACGTCGACAACGATCCGAGAAAGGGCCTGCGGCCGCAGCTGGAGGCGTTCGGCCTGCAGACCGAGCCGTGGCTGTTCACGATCGACGCCGACGGGAAGGTCGCCGCTCGGATGGAGGGCGCCTTCGGCATCGACGAGTTCCGCGCGGCGGTCGAGGCGGCGCAGCGCGGCGCCGCCTCGAACTGAGCGCTCAGCCGGCGGGGACGGCGAAGACGGCGTCGATCTCGACGTCGAAGCCCGGCAGGTCGACCGGGACCGTCGTGCGAACCGGGAACGGCTCGGTCAGCCGCTCGGCGAAGACCGCGTTGAGCTTCGGGAAGTCGGCCATGTCCTTGATGAAGACGCCGAGCCGGACGGCGTCGGCGAGCGTCGCGCCGGCTGCCTTGGCGATCGCCTCGACGTTGTCGAGCGTCGCGTGGACCTGCTCCTCGAACGTCTCGCCGACGCGTCTGCCGTCCTTGTCGAAAGGGCCCTGACCAGCGGTGAACAGCAGCTCGCCGCCGACACGGACGCCGGGCGAATACGGACCGGCGGGCGGGGCGGCGTCAGGCGCCGAGATCGACGTGCGTGTCATGTTCCTGTCTCCTTGGTGAACGACGCGCGGGAGGCGCGCGCGGACAGGCTAGCGCTAGCCGCCGATCGCGGACATCGTCCGCGCGGGCTGCACGAAGCCGGGGTCGTTCACCTGGTGCTTGAGCTCCTTGCGCCAGACCGCGTCGCGGATCACGCGCGCCAGCTCGTCGTCGCCGGCGCCGGCGCGCAGCGGGTCGCGCAGGCTGGTCTCGCCGGCGCTGAAGAGGCAGGTGCGGAGGTTGCCGTCGGCCGTGACGCGGATGCGGTTGCAGTCGCCGCAGAACGGCTCGCTGACCGGGTTGATGAAGCCGATCCGGCCTCTGCCGTCCGCGAAGCGGTAGACGCGCGCGGTCGCGGACGGCTCGCGCGGCTCGGGCTCGAGCGGATAGACGGCGTCGATCGCGGCGCGCACCTCGTCACCGGTCAGCACCTGGTCGCGCGACCAGGCGTGGTCGGCGTCGAGCGGCATGAACTCGATGAAGCGGACCTCGTACGGGTGCGAGCGGGCGAACTCGGCGAACGGGATCGCCTCCTGCTCGGTGAAGCCGCGCAGCGCGACCGCGTTGACCTTGATCGGGTGCGCCTGCGGGAAGGCGGCGAGCGCCTCCAGGCCGCGCAGCACGCGCGGGAGCGCGTCGCGGCGGGTCATCTCGAAGAAGCGGTCGCGCTGGAGCGAGTCGATCGAGACGTTGAAGCGGTTCGCGCCGGCGGCGACGAGCGCGGCCGCGTCACGCTCGAGCAGGTAGCCGTTCGTCGTGATCGAGAGGTCGTGCACCGCGGGGATCGCGGCGAGCATCTCGACCAGCCGCGGGAAGTCGCGCCGCACGAGCGGCTCGCCGCCGGTCAGCCGCACGTCGTGGACGCCCATCGACGCCAGCAGCCCGACGAGCCGGGCGATCTCCTCGAACGTGAGGATCTCCTCGCGCTCCAGCCACGGCAGCCCGTCCGCGGGCATGCAGTACTGGCAGCGGAAGTTGCAGCGGTCGGTGACCGAGATCCGCACGTCCCCGATCAAACGCCCGTGCCCATCCTTCAGCTGTTCACGCATGTGACCAGGGTATTCGTCCCGGAGGCCCGATGGGAGAAATCCGACCCGTCCGGTCGGACACACGCCGGCGAACGCAAGAGCTACAGCTAGCCATTTATCAGGAGGGGGTTGATCTGCGAGAACGTTTTTCCTACTGTAAGTAGCGCGATGCACCTGCGACGCCACAATTGCTGCGCCGCCACCTCCGGTGGTCGTTCCATCTGCTCCCATGCGCGCCATTCCCCCGTGTCGCGTGTTCGGTGGACGACCTGCTGGAGCCCCGATGTGCATCCAGAGCGCTCCCGGCTCTCGGCAAACCTCCCCCCAAGGTGCCGGAGCCGGGAGCGTTCGACCTTCCTCTGCTGCCGCTGACCGTCCGGCCCGGCGACCGGTCAGCGCCGTCTGCGCAACTTTCGCTGGCGCGCCGCCGTTCAAGCCGGCATGCGATTTCATGGATGGAACGCGCTCGCGGCGTCGGTCGCGCTGGTCGGCGCGGTCGGCGTCGTGCCGGCGGCAGCAACAGCGAGTGCGCCGATCGGCGTCGAGCTGACCGACGATGCGCGCGACACGCCCGCGCTCGACGAGCGCGGCCGGCTCGTCTTCATGGACCGGGCGGGCGCGGTGCGGATCATCGACCCCTCGACGCGCCCCGCATCGGACCGCGTCGTCTCGACCGCCTGCGCGGTCCCGCGGGCGTACAGAGCGGTCGCAGCAGCCGGCGAGGGGTTCGCGCTCGCGGCCTGCGCGACCGCGGCCGGGAGCTATGGCACGATGCACGCGCTCGACCTCGAGACCGGAGCGTTGACCGCGCTGGTGCTCCCGCCGGAGCAGGCCTGGGGCGATTCGATCAACTGGACCGGCATCGGCTCGACGGGCGCCTGCTACGACGCGAGCTCCTACAAGAACGCCTCGCGCAGCGGGATCTTCGACTGGCGGCGTGGTGCCGGCGAGCGGACCGGTCCCGGGTGCGGCGGGCGTGTCACGCCGCCGCCGTACTCCGGCGGACCCCTCCGCGACGATCGCGGCGGTCCCGGCGGCGGCGCGATCGTGCTCTGGCCCAGACCGGCGGAAGGAACGGAGTTCGTCGCCGTCGCGAAGTCGGACGGCCTCGTCACGTGGGGCGTTCGCACCCGGGCACCGCGGATGAGCCAGTTCGCATACCTCGATCGCTGCGGGCTCCGCCTGCGCTGGCAGGTCAGCCCGCTCACCTACGGCCTTGCGCACCGCCAGACGCTCGTGCTCGCATCGAGCGCGCGCGGTAGCGGCCCGGTGACGCTGCAGCAGCTCGACGTCGCCGGCGCGTGCGCGCGGGTCGAGAGACGCTGGCGCCTCTCGCTGTCGGCCCGCGGGCGGAGCGTGGTCGTGTCGCCGCGCGCGGCGAGCGGGTCCGACCGCGCGACCGGCGGCGACGTCGAGCTGCTGCGACCGGTCGAGCGGCAGCTGGCGTTGCAGCTGACTGCCGGCACGACCGCGGTGCGCCTCGGGGCGCCGGCAGAGAGCGTGCGCTGGCGTCTCGGCGACCGCGGCTGGCGGCAGGCACGCGGGAGCGGCGCGCGCTGGTCGCTGCGCGCCGGCAAGACGAGCCGCCGCGCCGCCGGGCTGCGGCTGGACGTCCGCTTCCGCGACGGCGGCCGTGCGCGCTACGAGGTCCGGGCACGATGACGAACGGAGCGATGACGATGACTGCGAACGCGATCCGCCGCGGCCGGGTCGCCGCCGTGATCGTGGCGACGCTGGCGGTGGTGTCGCCAGCAGCCGCGAACGCCGCGACAGAGCGGCCGCGCCTCGACGAGGCGAAGTGGGGATCGCTGCAGAGCGACGGCGAGCGGCACATCGCGTACGTGCTGCCGGACGGTCGGCTCAGAGTGATCGACGACGGTGCCGGCGGTGCCTCCTTCGAAGTCGCGGTCCCGGACGGCTGCATCCCCGACGGGCGGACGTTCGCGGTCGGCGGCAGCCAGCTCGTCGTCCGCTGCTGGGACGCGTCCACGGTCCCGGGCCGGCCGCCTGCGACGGCGAAGCGGCTCGATCTCGCGACGCGCACGTGGCATGACGTCCCGGGAGCGGACGCATGGAGCTCCGGCGAGGACGGCCGGCCCGACCTGCTGTTCCTGGAAGGCGTCGGCGAGCGCTGGATCGCCTACCGGCAGTTCGACGGGGAGATGGCCTGGGCCGACTGGCGCAGCGGCACGGTGCGGGACGACGACGGCCGTCCCGGCGACGTTCCGGATCTTGACGCCGCGCGTCTGTTCGAGCCGATGTGCGCTCCGCTGGAACGCCCGCTGCCACGCAGCCCGCTCGCGCCGATGGCGTTCACGCCGACGTTCTACGAACGCCCGTTCGCGGTCGCACGCCATGCCGACTTCGCGCTCACGCTGCAGAGCTGCGGCTCTCCGCGCATGACCGTCGTCGGCTGGACGATCGACGTGCCGCAGCTCGGCGGCGGCGTCGTCACGTGGCAGTCCACGGGCGACGTGGTGGAGCGGTCGCACGCGCTCCTGGCCGCCTGTCGCGTGCGGCTCTCGTGGGCGGCGCCGACCGAGATCGTCTGGACGAGACACGTCCGCGGGGCGGTCTACCGGCTGCTCGGCGACATCGCCGTCGGCAGAGCGTACGTCGAGCGGATCCCGCTGCCGACCCGCTGTCCGCGCGCGCCGCGGCTGACGGCCGGCGCCGGGAGGGGGAACGCGGTCGACGTCGCGGCGAGCCGTTGGAGCGGCGCCGGGGCGCCAGCGGACACGGCCGAGCGCGTGCCGCGCCCCGGCGCCGCCGCGCCGGCGCTCGCCGCCGGGAGCGCCGCGGTCGTGGTGCACGCGAGCGCAAGCGTGCGGGCGGTCCGCTGGCGCCTGTCCGCCCGTGCCGGCTGGCACGCCGCGCGGCCGCTCGCCGGAAGAGCCGGCCGCTGGTGGATCGGCGTGCCGCGGCGCGCCGGTGTGCACCCGGTGACGATCGAGTTGCGCGACCGCAGCGGGCTCGTCAGCGAGCACACGCTGAGCGTGCGCCGCACGGCGGCTCGCCGCTGAGTCAGCGCGCGAACAGCGCGCGTGCCCGCTCGACGACGAGGCCCGGCCGTTCCTCCGGGAGGAAATGGCCGGTGTCGGGCACCCGCTCGATCTCCATCTCGGGCGCGAAGGCGCGGTGCTCGTCGGTCTTCGCGCCTCTCAGGATCGGGTCGTCGGTGCCCCACAGCAGCAGCGTCTTGGTGCTCAGCGGCCGGTCGTGGAAGGCGCCGCTGGCGAGCGGCTTCAGCTCGTGCAGCAGGAACGAGCGGTAGTACTGGGCGCTCGCCAGCGCGTGCTCGGGCTGCTTGAGCACGCTGACGAACTGCTCCAGCTCGTAGTCGCTGTAGCGGCCGTGCGTACGGGCGGCCGTGAGCACCTTGCGCGTCAGCTCGCCCTGCCGCATCAGGCCCTGGCCGACGCCGGGGGCCGCGAGCACGACCTGGTACCACAGCTGCGAGAGCCGTCTGAGGCTCGGCCGCTCTCTCGGCGGCCAGATGTGCGGGATCGAGCAGCCGAGGAAGTGGCCGATCCGCTCGGGCGCGGTGAGGCAGATCAGGAAGCCGGTGAACGCGCCCCAGTCGTGGCCGATCAGGTCGACGCGGTCGAGCCCGAGCGCGTCGAGCAGCGCGATGTTGTCGTCGGCCAGCTCCTGCTTGACGTAGCCGCGTCTCGGCGCGTCGCTCCAGCCGAGGCCGCGCAGGTCGGGCGCGATCACGCGGTGGTCTCTGGCCAGATCGACGAGCACGTCGCGCCACATCCACCAATGCTGCGGCCAGCCGTGCAGCAGCAGGACCGGCGGCGCGTCCTGCGGACCGCCCTCGGCGACGTGGAGGCGGATCCCGCGCACGGTGACGTCGCGGTGCGTGATCCCTTCGACCTGCGGCAGCGGGAGGGTCATGGCCGGCAGCCTAACTGGCTGGCTGGCCAGGATGCGCCGGTTTTCGTCCGCGCGCGGCGCGCGTTCCCGCGCTCAGGCGTCGCGGTCTCTGTACAGCATGATCCCGACGAGCACCGCTGCGAACGCCATCGTGCCGAACGTCAGCGCGGTGCCGAGGTTCGACGCGCCGAGCAGCCCGGCGAGCGCGCTGACGACGACGAAGACGCCGAGCAGGAGCAGCAGGTCGCGGATCACGCCGCGAAGTTTGACGAACGGCGCGCGCGGGCGCCGCGCGACCGGCCGATGTGCCGTCGCCAATGGTTCTCAGGGACCCAAGAGCGACGGCACATCGGCTCTCGCTCAGCGCGGTGCCAGCGGGAGGGTGCGGACGTCGGTGCGCTTCGGCGTTCTGACGCTGACGCGGACCTCGCCGCGTCTCGGCGCGGCGGCTCTCACGTACGCGATCGCGGCGATCCGGCCGGCCGGGATCGTGACCGCGCCGCTCCCTCTCGCGGCGCCGCCCAGCGTGACCCGCGCGCGGCATGCGCCGCGCAGGTCGCCGTAGCGCTGCACGCGCACGGCGAGCTTCCCGCCGCGCTGCGGCGCGAGCTTCGACGCGCGCACGCGGCAGCCGGGCGGGGGCGGCGTCGGTTTGCGGCAGCGGTCGCTGCCGCCCTGGCCGCCGGCGCGCGGGGCGTTGCGCTGCTCCAGAAAGGCCTCGAAGCGCGTCGGCTCGGCGGTCATCACGCCGTCGACGCAGAGGTCGAGCAGCCTGCCGTAGACCTCGTCATTCTCCTCGGACTTGTCGAGCCAGACGTGGACGGCGTAGCCGGCTCTGTGCGCCTTCTCGATCCGCTCGGGCGTCACGACCTCGAGCGTCACCGTCCCGAGTCTGTAGGTGATCGGGATCTGCAGCGCCTTCGTGCCAGCCGGCGCCGGGACGTTGCTGAGCAGGAAGCCGGAGATGCCGTCGACGCCCGGCGAGACGTCGATTCTCGGCGCGCGTCTGTGGAAGCGGTCGACCGCGGCCTGGTCGAAGGAGGCGACGATCACGTCGCTGCGGCCGGCTCTCTCGAGGAAGTCGGCGAGCCGGTCGGCGACGGCGAACTTCTCCCGCTGCGTCTTGCCCTTGATCTCGACGTTGACGGGCACGTCCGGGAACGCGCTGAAGACCTCCGCCAACGTCGGGATGCGGAAGTCGGCGGCCTCGAAGCCGGCCGGCGGCGCGATGCGCCCGAGCCGCACGCCGCGGAACGGGTACGCGGAGGCCGGGCGGCCGGCAACGGCGTTCTCGCCGGGGACGAAGTTCCAGGCGGCGTCGAGGCGGCGCAGCTGTCTGAGCGTCAGCGCGTTGACGCGGCCCCTGCCGTTGGTCGTGCGGTCGACGGTGTCGTCGTGGATCGCGACGAGCTCGCCGTCCTTGGACGCGTGCACGTCGAGCTCGATCATGTCGCCGCCCTTGGCGAGCCCGTCGTGGTAGGCGTAGAGCGTGTTGGAGGGCGCCTCGTCCTCGCCGCCCTGGTGGATCTGGTTCAGCACGCGCATGCCGAGCCACTGGTTCTGTTCGGGCTTCGTCGCGGCGCCGGCGGCCGTCGGCAGCGCGCAGGCTGCTGCGGCGACGGTGGTCGTGGCGAGCGCGAGGATGTGCCTTCCTCGTGTCACGCGTCGGTCTCCTCGGTGATGGGTGTGACGGGGGAGACCTGACTGTAACGCTGCGGCTCAGGCCGCGGACGCCCGCTCCGCGAGCGCGCGCTCCAGCGCGGCGACGTCGAGCGCGGGGTCGGTCGTCGCGAGCCACCGCTCGGCTGCGCGCCGGCCGCCGAGCGCGCGCAGACCGCGCCCGCCGTGCTCCTCGACGAAGTCGGCGAGCGCGTGCAGCCGCCGCGCTCTCAGCCGCCGTGTCGCGATGTCGCTTGCGGCGCGGTGGGCGTCGAGCGCGTCGAGCAGCTGCTCGATCCCCTGCTGCGGCGGCAGCGAGCTGACGGCGACGACGGCGGTGTCGCGCGCGCCGAGCGAGCGCAGCGCCGCGTGCAGGTCGCGGCGTGCGCGGACCGCGACCTGGCCGAGGTCGGCCTTCGTCACGATCAGCACGTCGGGGATCTCCATGATCCCGCTCTTGATGAACTGGAGCGCGTCGCCGGAGCCGGGCTGCACGACGACCGCGACGGTGTCGGCGACCTCGGCGATCTCGGTCTCGCTCTGGCCGACGCCGACCGTCTCGACGACGACGACGTCGAACGCGGCCGCGAGCGCGTGCGCGGCGGCGCGGGTGGCGGGGGCGAGCCCGCCGAGCCGCTCGCCAGCCGCCATCGAGCGGATGAACACCTCGCGGTCGGCGGGGTCGACCTCGATCCGTGCGCGGTCGCCGAGCAGCGCGCCGCCGGAGCGCTTGGAGGAGGGGTCGACGGCGAGCACCGCGACCGACCGGCCGCGCGCCCGCCAGCCGTGCACCAGCGCGGAGAGCAGCGTCGACTTGCCGGCGCCGGGCGGCCCGGTGACGCCGACGACGTGCGCGGGCGCCTCGCCGCCGAGTGCGGCGGGGGAGACCTCGGCCAGCAGCGCCGCGATCGCCGCCTGGTCCCTCGGCGCGCGCGATTCGACGAGGTTGAGGACCGCGGGCGCGGCGGTCAGGTCGCCGGCGCGCAGGCGCGTGCCGAGCTGGGCTCCGTCGTTCACGCCGCGAACGCTAGCGGCGCGGCCAGCGGCGTCACCCGTCGCGTCGCGAACGCTCACGCGCTCGCGGCCACCCCGTTGCGCTGTGCGACGAGCGCCGTGATGTCGCGCATGATCCGCGTGATGTCGAAGTCCTTCGGCGTGTAGACCGCCGCGACGCCGGCCGCCAGCAGCTCGCGCTCGTCGGCCGGCGGGATGATCCCGCCGACGACGACCGGCACGTCGCCGATGCCGGCCTCGCGCAGCGCCTCGATCACCGACGGGATCAGCTCGCGGTGCGAGCCGGACAGGATCGACAGGCCGACGACGTGGACGCCCTCCTGCAACGCGGAGGCGGAGATCTGCGCCGGCGTCAGGCGGATCCCCTCGTAGACGACCTCCATGCCGGCGTCGCGCGCGGCGACGGCGATCTGCTCGGCGCCGTTGGAGTGGCCGTCGAGGCCGGGCTTGCCGACGAGGATCTTCAGCCGCCGCCCGAGCCCGTCGGAGACGCGCTCGACCTCGTCGCGGATCTGCTCCAGCGAGCCGTCGGCGTCGGGGCCGGCGCCGGCCGCCTCGCCGACGCCCGTCGGCCCGCGGTACTGGCCGAAGGCGTCGCGCAGCGTCTGCGCCCACTCGCCGGTCGTCGCGCCCGCGCGGGCGGCGGCGATCGTCGCGGGCATGATGTTCTCGTCGCTCCCCGCGACGCGCGCGACCTCCGCCAGCGCCGCGTCGACCGCGCCCTGGTCGCGCTGCGCGCGCCAGGCGGCGACGGCCTCGCGCTGGTGGCGCTCGACGTCGGGGTCGACGGTCATGATGCCGCCGTCGTTGTCGGCCGTCAGCGGCGACGGCTCGGTCTCGGTGTAGACGTTCTGGCCGACGACCTTCATCTCGCCCGACTCGATCCGGCGGATCCGCTCGCGGTGGGACTCGACCAGCGCCGCCTTCATGTACGGCACCGCCTCGACCGCGCCGCCGTGCTCGGCGACGATCGCCATCTCGGCGCGCGCGCCGTCGAGCAGCTCGCCGACGAGCCCGTCCATCACGACCGAGCCCTCGAAGATGTCGGGGTACTCGAGCAGGTCGGTCTCGAACGCGAGCACCTGCTGGAGCCGCAGCGACCACTGCTGGTCCCACGGGCGCGGCAGGCCGAGCGCCTCGTTCCACGCCGGCAGCTGAAGTGCGCGGGCGCGGGCGTCGCGGCCGAGCGTCACGGCGAGCGCCTCCAGCACGATCCGCTGGACATTGTTCTCCGGCTGCGCCTCGGTCAGCCCGAGCGAGTTGACCTGCACGCCGTAGCGGAAGCGGCGCTGCTTGGGGTCCTCGACCCCGTAGCGCTCGCGTCCGAGCTGGTCCCACAGGACGCCCATCGCGCGCAGCTTCGCGTGCTCCTCGATGAAGCGCACGCCGGCGTTGACGAAGAACGAGATGCGGCTGAAGACTCTCCCCATCAGCTCTGCCGGCACCCGCTCGCGGACCTCGTCGAGCACGGCGATCGCGGTCGACATCGCGTAGGCGATCTCCTGCACCGGCGTCGCGCCGGCCTCCTGCAGGTGGTAGGAGCAGATGTTGATCGGGTTCCACTTCGGAACCTCCTCGACGGTGTACGCGACCATGTCGGCGATCAGCCGCATCGAGGGGCCGGGCGGGAACGCGTAGGTCCCGCGCGAGAGGTACTCCTTGATGATGTCGTTCTGCGTCGTGCCCTGGAGCTGGGCCTGCGAGACGCCCTGGTCCTCCGCCGTCACGATGTACAGCGCCAGCAGCCAGGCCGCCGTCGCGTTGATCGTCATCGACGTGTTCATCTTGTCGAGCGGGATGCCGTCGAGCAGCGCCTTCATGTCGCCCTTGTGCGCGACCGGCACGCCGACCTTGCCGACCTCGCCGCGCGCCAGTTCGTGATCGGCGTCGTAGCCGGTCTGGGTCGGCAGGTCGAACGCGATCGACAGGCCGGTCTGGCCCTTGGCCAGGTTGCCGCGGTACAGCGCGTTCGACTTCTCCGCCGTCGAGTGCCCGGCGTACGTCCGCATCATCCACGGACGGTCCTTCTCGGGCAGGCGGTGGCTGGGTGTCGGGGCGTCCTCGCTCATCCCCCCGAGTGTAGGGTTCGCCCCCTTCAGCAGACCCCGATTCACGAGCCCGGGTAGGTCCCTCCCAATGCGAGCCATCGACGTCCACCATCTCGGCATCGGCCGCGTCGTCTGCGCCTGGCAGGTCGGCGACGTGCTCGTCGACCCTGGGCCCGAGCCCGCGCTGCCGACGCTGCTGGAGGCGCTCGGCGACTGGCGCCCGCGGGCGCTGCTGCTGACCCACATCCACCTCGACCACGCCGGCGGGACGGGCGCGCTCGCGCGCCGCTGGCCCGACGTCGAGGTCTACGTGCACGAGCGCGGCGCGCCGCACGTGATCGACCCGTCGAAGCTGATGAGCAGCGCCGGCCGCCTCTACGGCGAGGACAACATGAAGCGGCTGTGGGGCGAGGTGCTGCCGGTCGAGCAGGAGCGCGTCCACGCGCTCAGCGGCGGGGAGACGCTGCGCGAGCTCGCCGGCGGGATCCGCGTCGCCTACACGCCCGGCCACGCCTCCCACCACGTCGCCTACCTGCACGAGGAGAGCGGCCGCGCCTTCGTCGGCGACGTCGCTGGCGTGCGGATCCCGCCGTCGGACCTGGTGATAGCGCCGACGCCGCCGCCCGACATCGACGTCGAGGCGTGGGAGTCCTCGCTCGACCGGATCGCGGCGTGGAGACCGGCGAGCCTCGGGCTGACGCACTTCGGCGCGGTCGACGACGCGGAGGCGCAGCTGGAGGCGACGCGCACCTCGCTGCGCGACCTCGCCGGGCTCGCACGCCGCGGTGACGCCGACCTGCTGGAGAACGCCGTCCGCGGCGCGATCGAGCGTGAGGCCGACGGTCCGGCGACGGTGCAGGCGTACGAGACGGCGGTGCCGCCGTCGCATCTGTTCATGGGGCTGGAGCGCTACTGGCGCAAGCGCGCGGAGCGAGAGGCCCAGGCGGCGGCAGAGCCGCGCTAAGGTCACCCGCGATGGGGCAGACGATCGAGAAGCAACGCGTGCAGGGGCCGGGCAGCGGGCTCGGCGGCAACTGGCGCGTGATCGTCAAGAACGACGATCACAACACGTTCGACCACGTCGCGCGCACGCTCGCGCGCTACATCCCGGGCGTCACGATCGCGGTCGGCTACGACTACGCCGACCGCATCCACAACAGCGGCCAGGCGATCGTCTGGAGCGGCCAGAGAGAGGTCGCGGAGCTGTACTGGGAGCAGCTCCAGGGCGCCGGCCTGACGATGGCCCCGCTCGAACAGGGCTGAGCCGGGCCGCTCATGCGGTGACCCGCCGCCGGTAGAGCCACGCCGCGCCGGCGCAGCCGAGCGCGATCCCGCCGCTGCACCACGCGACCGCGACGATTGCGTCGCTCCCGATCGGCGTGCCGGTCATCAGCCCGCGCAGCGTGTCGACGATCGGCGTGATCGGCTGGTGCTCGGCGACCGCGCGCAGGCCGGCCGGCATCGTCTCCGGCGGGACGAATGCGCTGCTGAGGTAGGGCAGGAACATGATCAGGAACGCGAACGCGCCGGCCGACTCTGCGCTGCGCGCGAGCAGGCCGAAGCAGGCTGCGATCCACGAGATCGCCGTCATGAACAGCAGCAGCAGGCCGGCGGCGGCGAGCCAGTCGAGCGCGCTGGCGGTCGGGTCGAAGCCGATCAGCAGCGCGACCGCGAAGACGATCAGCATCGAGGCGACGTTGCGCAGGACGGTCGCGATCACGTGCCCGGTCAGCAGCGCGGAGCTGACGATCGGCAGCGAGCGGAAGCGGTCGACGACCCCGGTCGTCATGTCGTCGTTGACGCTGACGGAGGTCGCGGCGGAGCCGTATCCCGCGCACAGCAGCACGATCCCCGGCACGACGAAGTCGACGTAGTCGCCGGCCGTGTCGATCGCGCCGCCGAAGACGTAGACGAACAGCAGCAGGAGCAGGACCGGCAGGATCACGGCGGTCGCGAGCGCGTCGACGCTGCGGAGGCTGTGGCGGACGCTGCGCCCGATCAGCGTGAGCGAGTCGCTCAGCGCCCAGTAGGCGGCCGACTGGTTCATCTCAGCTGCTCCGTTCCGTGAGGGTCATGAAGACGTCGTCGAGGCTCGGGCGGTGCAGCTCGATCCGCTGCACGGCGACGTCGTGGTCGTGCAGCGCGTCGAGCAGCCGCCGCACGACCGCGGCGCTGCCGTCGGTCGCGAGCCGCAGGCTGAGCCGCTCGCGGTCGGCGTGGCCGTCGCGCAGCACCGCGGTCGCGGCGGCGAGGGCGTCGTCGCCGTCGAAGAACAGCTCGACGGCCTCGCTGCCGGCGCGCCGCTTCAGCTCGTCGGCGGTGCCCTCCGCGACCACCCGCCCGCCGTCGATCACGGCGACGCGGTCGGCCAGCCGGTCGGCCTCCTCGAGGTACTGCGTCGTCAGCAGGACGGTCGCGCCGGCGTCCGCCAGCTCGCCGACCGCCTCCCAGATCGCGCGGCGGCTGCGCGGGTCAAGGCCCGTCGTCGGCTCGTCGAGGAACAACACGGGCGGGTTCGACAGCAGGCTGACCGCCAGGTCGAGCCGCCGGCGCATGCCGCCGGAGTAGGTCGAGACCTTGCGCCGGCGTGCGTCTGCGAGGTCGAACCGCTCCAGCAGCTCGGCGCTGCGACGGCGCCCGGCGGCGCGGCCGAGATGCCGCAGTCTGGCCATCATCAGCAGGTTCTCCTCGCCGGTCAGCATCTCGTCGACGGCGGCGTACTGCCCGGTCAGGCTGATCGCGGCGCGGACCTGACGCGGTGCCGTCGCGACGTCGTGGCCGGCGACGGTCGCGCTGCCGCGGTCGGCTCCGATCAGCGTTGAGAGGATGCGGATCGTCGTCGTCTTGCCGGCGCCGTTGGGCCCCAGCAGGGCGAAGACGCTGCCGCTCGCGACGCGCAGGTCGAGACCGGTCAGCACGGGGAGGGCGCCATAGGACTTCGTCAGTCCGGCGGCTTCGACGGTGTATGCCATACACAAGGTGTA